>DATBQR010000023.1:0-22509 GCA_036560705.1 Burkholderiales bacterium
CGAATGCCGCGTAGGCACCCTGGTCGGAGCCGGTGGCAAGCACCACGTGCTTCGGCGGCGCGGGTTTGAGGAGGTAATACGCTCCGGCCAGCAGAATCACGACGAGGGCCATGAACGGCCCTGCGGTGACGAGGAGGTCGCGGACCGAGAGCAGCGTGTCGCGGATGGTGCGGCGCATTACCGTCGAATATACCCGGCTGCGGAATATCCATTGCATAGTTCGCGCCGACAGGACTAAGCTTTCCCCGTATTTCCTTTAGGGAGGAAGTCACCGTGAAACGCACGCTCATTGCACTTGCCATTGCCGGTCTCGCATTGAATATCGCCCCCGTTGCGGCGCAACAGAAGGACGCGGCCAAGCCCGCGCCCGCCCCAGCCAAGCCCGCGCCGGCGAAGGAAGAGGAGCCGTTCTGGGCGGTCGGCCGCCCGAAGGGCGACGCCACCGCGAAAATGGCCCCGGTGCCCGCCTTCCCGGTGGCGACTGCGGCGGACAAATTGCCGGTGGCGAAGATCAAGCTGCCGCCCGGCTTCAAGGTGGAAGTCTGGGCGAGCGGGGTGCTGGACGCCCGCGGCCTGCGCCAGGGCGACAAGGGCACGGTGTTCGTGTCCTCGCTGTTCGTCGCCGGCAAGATCTACGCGATCACCGACAAGGGCGGCAAGCGCGAGGTCAAGACGATCGCCGAGAAGCTTTTCCTGCCGAACGGCATCGAGTTCTACAAGGGTTCGCTGTACGTGGCCACGCCGAAGGACATCACGCGCTACGACAACATCGAGGCCAGCCTCGACAACCCGCCCAAGCCCGTGATGGTCTACGACAAGCTGCCGGGTGACGTGCCGCACGGCTGGAAATTCATCAAGATCGGGCCCGACGGCAAGCTCTACGTGCCGATCGGCGCGCCCTGCAACATCTGCGAGCCCGATCGCGACAAGTACACGCGGATCATCCGCATGAACCTGGACGGTTCGGGAGTGGAAACCGTGTTGAAGGGCATGCGCAACTCGGTCGGCTTCGACTGGGACCCGCGCACCAAGGATCTCTGGTTCGGCGACAACCAGCGCGACTGGCTGACGGAGGACATGCCGCTCGACGAAGTCAACCACGTGACGAAAGTGGGACAGGATTTCGGCTATCCGTACTGCCACTCCGGCATGATGGTCGATCCGCAATTCGGCTGGGGCAAGGACTGCAAGAGCTACGTCAAGCCCGCGCTGCTGATCGGCCCGCACGCGGCGCCGCTCGGCATGCGCTTCTACACCGGCAAGATGTTCCCGGCCAAGTACCAGAATGCCATCTTCCTGACGCGCCACGGCCCCTGGAACAAGACCGAGAAGTACGCCGCCGACGTGGTGGCCATCTTCATCGACGCCAAGGGCAACGCGAAGATGGAGCCGTTCCTCACGGGGCTGGTGGAAAACAACCAGTACCTCGGCCGGCCGGTGGACGTGATGGTGATGAAGGACGGCTCGCTGCTCGTATCGGACGACCACAACGGGGCGATCTATCGCGTCAGCTACGGCAAGTAGCGCGGCAAGCAATTTGAGGAAGCTGCTTTTCCTGTTCGGCCTGTTTTTCCTTGCGGACGCCTTTCCGCAGGGAAAGCAGGCCGAAGTCTGTTTCGGCTGCCACGGAAGCACCGGTACTTCTCAAACCCCGCTGACGCCCTCGCTCGGCGCGCAGCCTTCGTTCTTCGTCGTCGCGCAGCTGTTCCTGTTCCGCGACGGCCGGCGCACCAAGACGCCGACGCCGATGGATGCCTTCGCGAAAAACCTGGGCGACGCCGATCTGCAGTCCCTCGCGGCGGTGTTCGAGAAATTGCCGCCGCCGAAGCCGCCGTCCGGAGGCGTCGATGCGGCGCGCTTCGAACGGGGGAGGGCGTTGTTGCAGAAAAACAATTGCGGGGTTTGCCACAACCCGGACTTTTCCGGCCGGCAGCAGATGCCGCGGCTCGCCAACCAGCGCGAAGACTACCTGCTGAAGGCGATGCGCGACTACAAGGGCGGCCGGCGCATCGGCTACGGCAGCGCCACCATGCCGGAGGAGCTCGCCGCCTTCAGCGACGCGGATCTCGCCGACGCGGCGCATTACCTGGCGAACCTGCCCTCGAAAGCGCCGGCCAGGCGGGAAAAGAAGTAAAGCCTGGATGACGGCCCGCGCGGCGTGAGCGAATTTGACTACGTGATCGCCGGCGGGGGTTCCGCCGGCTGCGTGCTCGCGGGCAGGCTGTCGGAGGATCCCGCGGTGCGCGTCTGCCTGCTCGAAGCGGGCGGCAGCGGCGACTCCTGGATGGTGAATACGCCGGCGGCGGTGGTGCTCATGGTGCCGACGCCGATGAACAACTGGGCCTTCGAAACCGTGCCGCAGCCCGGGCTGGGCGGCCGGCGCGGCTACCAGCCGCGCGGCCGCGCGCTCGGCGGTTCGAGCGCGATCAATGCCATGGTCTACATCCGCGGCCACCGGTCGGACTACGACCGCTGGGCGGCGCTCGGCAACGCGGGCTGGTCCTACGCCGAGGTGCTGCCTTACTTCAAGCGCGCGGAGGACAACGAAACGCTGCACGGCGAATATCACGGCCGCGGCGGGCCGCTGCATGTCTCCAGCCTGCGCACCGGCAACCCGTTCCAGCGGATTTTCGTCGACGCCGCGCAGCAGGCGGGATTTCCGCGCAACGACGACTTCAACGGCGCGGAGCAGGAGGGCGTGGGCGCCTACCAGGTGACGCAGAAAAACGGCGAACGCTGGAGCGCGGCGCGCGCCTACCTGCAGCCGCATCTGGGGCGGCCGAACCTGAAGGTGATCACCGGGGCGAGAGCGAGGCGCGTGGTCCTGGAAAATCGCCGTGCCGCAGGGGTCGAATTTGCATTGAATTCGCAAATTCAGACCGTGCGGGCGAAAGCGGAGGTCATCGTCTCCCTGGGGGCTTTGCAGTCGCCGCAGTTGCTCATGCTCTCCGGCATCGGCGACGGCGAACAGCTGGGGAAGCACGGCATCGGAGTCGCGCACCACCTGCCGGGCGTCGGGCGCAACCTGCGCGATCACGTGGATTACGTTTTTGCCTTCAGGTCGCGCAGCCTGGACCTGTTCGGCGCCTCCCTCGGCGGCGGGCTGCGCCTGGCGAAGGAAATCGGCCGCTACCGCCGCGAGCGGCGCGGCATGATCACCACCAATTTCGCGGAGGCGGGAGGATTTCTCAAGACGCAGCCCGGCCTGCCCGCGCCGGACGTGCAGCTGCATTTCGTGGTCGGCGTGGTGGACAACCATGCGCGCACGTTTCACCTGGGCCACGGCTACAGCCTGCACGTCTGCCTGCTGCGGCCGCAGAGCGCCGGAAGCGTGGCGCTGGCAAGCGCGGATCCGCTCGCCGCGCCGGCGATCGATCCGGCGTTCTACGCCGAGCCGGAGGACCTCGAGGCCATGCTGCGCGCCTTCAAGCTGTCGCGCCGGATCCTCGATGCGCCGGCGCTTGCCGCCGTGCGCGGCAGCGACATGTTCACCGCAGGCGTGCGCAGCGACGACGACATCCGCGCCACGCTGCGCGCGCGCTCCGACACCATCTACCACCCGGTCGGCACCTGCCGGATGGGCGTGGACGGCATGGCGGTGGTGGATCCGCAGCTGCGCGTGCGCGGCGTCGAAGGCTTGCGCGTCGTCGATGCATCGGTGATGCCGGACCTGATCGGCGGCAACACCAATGCGCCGACCATCATGATCGCGGAGAAGGCGAGCGACCTGATCCGCGGCGTCGGGGTAAGATTCTGATGTGAAGTGGGTCGTCCCGGACAGCGAGATCGAATTGTCCGCTGTCCGGTCCGCCGGCGCGGGCGGGCAAAACGTCAACAAAGTGTCGAGCGCGGTGCACCTGCGCTTCGATGTCGCAGCGTCCTCGCTGCCGGGCGCGGTGAAGGCCCGCTTGCTCTCGCTGAAAGACCATCGCATCACGCGCGACGGCGTGGTGGTCATCAAATCCCAGCAGCACCGCAGCCAGGACATGAACCGGGAAGAGGCGCTGCGGCGCCTGCACGAACTGGTGGACCTTGCCGCGACGGTGCCGAAGGCGCGCCGGCCGACGAAGCCGACGCGCGCGTCGAAGAAGCGGCGCCTGGAGGGAAAAATCCGGCGCGGCCGCATCAAGGCGCTGCGCGGACGGGTAAGCCAGGACAGCTAGTAGCGCTTGCCCGTGTTGAATTCGCCCTTCAGGCGCGCGACCTGCCGCCTGAGGAGTTCGAGCTCGGCGCGCGCGGCCTCGACCTCCGAGGCAAGATTGCCCGCATGCGCGGCGCGGAAGCGCTCGTTGGCCGCGTTCCAGCGCTGCACCAGGTCCTGCTCCTGATCACGCCAAGTTTTGCGTTTGTCCATGGGCTTCCTTGAGGTAGAGATGGATGTGTTACCGTGATTGCCGCGATCCGGGGAGGTTTACCATGGCAGTCCACCGCGAGCAGCGCGGCCAGTATCTGATCGAGGCCAGTGCATTCCACCTGCCGGACAACATGTGGCAGCCGCGCCTGACGATGACGCGCATGCCCCAGGGCAAGGAACTCGCGAGGACCCAGGGATTCCCCGGCCTGTCGCCCGCGTTCGAGACCGCGAAAGCGGCGATCGGCTTCGCGGCCGATCTCGGCAGGAGCCTGGCCGACAGCCGCTCTTCCCGGCTTACGGTATAAAAAAAGCCCGGTTGCCCGGGCTTTCGCGTTTTCCGGCCTCATCCGTCAGCCGTCTTCGGACCCGCTGGAGAGCGGGATCGAGATTCCGGCGGGGATGTCGTCCCGCGGCATGCCGTGGTGCACGTCGATCACGGGCTGCGGCGGCGTAGCGCCCTTTTTCGGGCGGCCGGGGCGGTAGAACACCTGGAAAGGCTTGAGCGGTGGAACCACCGGCGGCCGCTCGAGGTACCTGCAATCCGATTCCGTCGGCATGCTGGCGGTGGCGCCGATGCGCCGGCCGCCCACGAACACGGTGTAGCGCAGCATGTGCGCCGAGCCGGGAATCGGTTGCGCGATGATTTCGTATTTGCCGAGCATGAAGCGCCGGCGCTCCTGGCGGCCCGGATGTTCGCGTGTCGCGCCGCGAATTTCCTCAGCCACTCTTTACTTCCTTCTTGGCTTTTGCAATCTTGGCGGTGCGCGCCGCGGCGGTCTTGGTCTTGGCCTTGACGCTGAGCACCTCGTCGCACAAGGCCACCACTTCAGGCTCGCTCAGCCGCTCCGCGTTGGCGCGCAACTGCTTCACTTCCGGCTTGCTCAGTGTTTGGATTCGGTCTTTGGTCCAGTCCAGCGCGGCGCGTCCCATCAGGCCCTTATTATAGCGCCGAACCAGGGCGCAGGCCTATGTTTTTTTTGGCTTATTTCGGAGCGTCACCGGGGTATCGAGTTCGCCATAGTGGCGGAAAATGCCCTGCCGATTGAACGCAATGCGGCGTTCCGAGGCCAGGTAAGCGGCGATGCGCGGGCGCGCGGCGACCCGGGCATGGAGCGCCGCCAGGCGGGGATAGCGAGGCTCGAGCCGCGCCAGGGCGCGCGGGAAGGCGTAACGCAGGCCGGCGACCATCTGGAACAGCGACAGGTCGGCGTAGCAGGCGGTCTTGCCCAGCACGTATCCCACGTATCCCACGTATCCCGCGCATCCAGCGCTTCCGCCCGGACTGCGCCGCAGAACGCCCTCGAAGTAATCGAGATATTTCGGCAGCCGTTCGGCGAGGAAATCGGCGGCGCGGCGCCCGGCCTCGCGCTTTTGTTCTTCATAGTAGAGGCCGCTGCCGATCGGATGGTGCACGTCGTGGACTTCGACCAGCCAGTCGGTGACCGTCAGCTGCAGCTGGTGCACCCAGAGCCGGTCCGCTTCGTTCTTCGGCGCGAGGTGCAGCCGGGGACCGAGGAAATGGAGAATGGCCGCGGTCTGGGAGACGACCTGTCTGCCGGCGACGAGGTAAGGCATCGCGAAAGGGGGCTGCTTCAATGCTGAAAAAGAAGATCTCGCGGAATGGCGCAGCACGTCCACATAGTCCGCACCGGCATCCTCCAGCGCGAGCCGAATGAATTCCCCGCGCCCCTGGATTTCGGGCCAGTAGTAGAGGCGGTACTTCATTCAAGGAAGTCGATTGAAGACCGGATCAGGCTGCGCTGCCCTTGGTGAGCGCGGCTATCACCGGCCGCGAACCTTCCAGCGCAACCCGCTGCAGGTAGAACGACAGCGCCCGCCGTCCGCCCAGTTCCTCGCCGCCGCCGGCGCGCCCCGGGCCGCCGTGCACCAGCTGCGGCAGCACCGTGCCCGGGCCGGGCGAGAGTTCGATTTTCGGATGACCGAGGAAGATGCGCCCGTGCCAGGGCGCCACGCCCATCGCCGCCTGCTCCAGCCACGCCGCGTCTTCGGAGTACAGCGCACACACCAGCCCGCCGTTGCCGCGCGCGACGATTTCCGCGGGGTTGTCGGAGTAGGGCAGGAGCGAGGCGACCGGACCGAAGACTTCGTGTTCGTGTACGGCTTTCCCGTTTTCAATTTCGAAGAGTCCAGGCGAAACGAAAAACCCCTTCTCGGAAATCCTCCCCGGATTTCCTGCGAGTCTTTCGCCTTCCGCAGCCAGGCTTTCCATGCCGGACAAAACATCCTTCAGCTGCGCTGCGGAGGCGAGGGGGCCCATGCGCGTTTCCTCGTCCAGCGGATCGCCGACCTTCACCGCGCCCAGCATCTCCGCCAGGTCTTCCTTCACGGCGGCGAGGATTTCGCGCGGCACCAGGACGCGGCGGATCGCCGTGCATTTCTGGCCCGCCTTCTGGGTGATGTCGCGCATCACGTCCTTGATGAAGAGTTCGTACATGTCGCTGCGCGCCTGGACATCGGGCCCGAGCACGGCAGCGTTCAGGCTGTCGGCCTCGACGTTGACCCGCACCGAATGGCGGATGACGTTGGGCAGCGCGCGGATGCGCTCGCCGGTTTCCCCCGATCCGGTGAAGGCGAGCACGTCCTGCGCCCCGAGCAGCGCGGGCAGGTCGCGCGGGCCGCCGACCAGCATCGACAGCGCGCCGTCGGGCAGCACTTTCGCCGCCGCAATCACCTGCATCGCGCGGTGCGCCGCCATTGCCGTGGCGGTCGCCGGCTTGGAGAGCACCGGCATGCCGGCGAGCAGCGCCGCGGCGGCTTTTTCGGCAAAGCCCCACGCCGGGAAATTGAAGGCGTTGACGTGCACCGCGACGCCGTGCCGCGGCACCGCCACGTGCTGGCCGTGAAAGCGCGGCGAGCGGCCGAGCTGGATGCCTTCGCCGTCGACGAGGAAGCGGCCCGCGCCGAGCGAGGCGCCCAGTTCGGCGTAGGCGAGCAGGGTGGCGATGGCGCCGTCGACGTCGAACTTGGCGTCCGAGCGCGTGTTGCCGCCGTTCGCCATGTTCAGGGCGAGCAGCTCGTCGCGCGCCTCCTGCAGCGCATCGGCCATGCCCTGCAGCAGCGCGCCGCGTTCGGCGAAGCTGAGCGCGCGCAGCGCGGGTCCGCCGCTGCGCCGCGCGAAATCGAGCGCGGCGGCGAGGTCGATGCCCTCGCTGCTGGCGGTCGCGAGCGGCGCTTCGGTGGCGGGATTGAGCAGCGTCTGGGCCGCGCCGCTACCCTCGGTCCAGCGGCCCGAAACGAAACTTCCCAGGACTTGCATCAAAACGGATTGTAGGTTTTCTTCGGTGTGTAATGCACGTAGCCGATGCTCGCGCCGGCGCGCAGGCCGACGCCCAGCCGGATCGGCGCGAGGATGATGTCGCCGCGCTGCTGGTAGTTGATGCCGGCGCCGCCGACGTAATAGAAGCTGCCGTCCACCGCGGGAAAGCGCTGGAAGATCGAGCCGGGCTTGGGCAGGTGGTAAACGAGAACGAACACCTTGGCGGCGTTGCCGCCGAAGTCGAAGCCGATCGAGGGCCCCGTCCACCAGACGTGGCGGTTGCTGGCGTTCTTCAATACCAGCGTGCCGTCGCCGTAGCGCAGCCCGATGGTGATCGCGCCCGCGGCTTCCTCGCCCTTGATGTAGCCGTTGGGCCGGCCGTGTTCCTTGAACGCCTTCTCGATGACCTTGCCCAGGCCCTCGGCGCCCTTGCCGAAGAACGCCTCGGCATCCTTCAGCACCGTGTCCTGGTCGTAGGTGTTGTCGGCGTCGGATTTCTTCGCCTTGTCGTCGTCGGCGAATGCCGGGGCCGACGGCAGCAGGGCTGTAAAGGTGAACAGCAGGGCGGTGAACAGCGGGGCGAGCGGCAGGAGGAGCAGGGGGCGTCTTTTCATGCCTCCTACTTTACTCCAGCCAGGCGAGGGCGGAATCCAGGTCGGGGAAATTCTTCACGTTCAGGCCGCGATTCCCGGCGACGATGTCGATCATGTCGTTCGCCTCGCAAAACCCGGGGGTGTGGTGCACCAGCGCGATGCGGTGCTGCGGCGTCGCGCCCAGGGAGGGCAGCTTGTCGATGAGGTGGAACTGGCTGACGCCCGACAGCGCCACTTTCTGCTTGAGTTCCAGCAGGATACGGGTGAGGCCGAGCCTATTGGCCTCGGCGAGGATCGCCGCGCAGAGCTGCGACGGCGGCTGCGGCGTGTCGCGGTCCCAGGCGCTCGCCCGCAGTAGATCGCCGTCGGCGGTAATCGTATATTCCATGGATGGATATCCCGTTGCGCAAAAAAGTCCGCGAGACTACGCATTGATACTTTAGGTGTCAAGTGAATAAGCCGCAACCCTTCCGCCTGCAGATCCCCGAGGCCGCGCTCGCCGATCTCGGGGAGCGCCTCGCGCGCACGCGCTGGCCCGACGAGCCGCCGTTTGAAACGTGGTCCACGGGAACCAGCCTGGCGTACCTGAAAGACCTGGTCGAGTACTGGCGGCAAGGCTTCGACTGGCGCGCCGCGGAGGCGAGGCTGAACGCATTCCCCCAGTTCACGGCGCCGGTCAAAGGCATCGACCTGCATTTCATCCACGCGCCGGGCAGGGGAAAGAACCCGATGCCGCTGCTGCTGTCGCACGGCTGGCCGGGCTCGGTCTTCGAATTCCTCAAGATCATCCCGCTGCTGCAGGAGCATTTCACCGTGGTGGCGCCCTCGCTGCCGGGCTACGGCCTTTCCTTCAAGCCGGGGCAGAAGCGCTTCGGCGCCGAGGACATGGCCGAGGCCTTCGCGGAACTGATGACCGATGTGCTCGGCTACCGGCGCTTCGGCTGCCAGGGCGGCGACTGGGGCGCGTCCATCAGCTCGGTGCTCGGCTACCGTTATCCGGAGCGGTTGACGGGGATCCATCTGAATCTGCTGGTCGTCCGCCGGGATCCGAAAACGGTGCAGGACAAAAAATTTCTCGATCAGCTGAACGCATTCCTCAAGGAAGAAGCCGGCTACCAGGCGATCCAGGGCACCAAGCCGCAGACCCTGGCTTACGGCCTGACCGACTCGCCGGCGGGCCTGGCGGCGTGGATCGTGGAGAAATTCCGCAGCTGGAGCGATTGCGGCGGCGATCTGGAGAGCGCCATCTCGCGCGACGAGATGCTCGCCAATATTTCGCTGTACTGGTTCACCGGCGCGATCGGCTCGTCGTTCTGGCCGTACTATGCGCGCCTGCACGGCGGTTGGCCGATCCCGGAGGGCGGCACCATCGGCGTGCCGGTGGGCTACGCCGAATTTCCCCGCGAAATCCTCAGCCCGCCGCGCGCGCTGGCGGAAAAGACCTACACCGACATCCGGCGCTGGAGCGTGATGCCGAAGGGCGGCCACTTTGCCGCGCTCGAGCAGCCCGAGGCGCTGGCGCGCGACATCGCGGAGTTCTTCCGCCCGCTGCGCTAGGCCGGAGGCAGCGAGAAATGGAAGGTGGTGCCGCGGTCCGGGCTGGACTCGAGCGCCAGTTCGCCGCCGTGGCGCTCCACGATGCGGCGCGCGCTGACGATGCCGATGTCCACGGTGTGTTCTTCCGCCTGGCTGCGCTGGAACGGCCGGAACAGCTTCTCGCGCTGGGCGGCGTCCATGCCGGCGCCGTTGTCGCTGACGAAGAACACCGCCTGTCCCTCGTGCGAACCGCCGCCCACATGCACCCGCGGCTCGCGTTCGGCCTGGCAGGCCCGGGCGGCGCGCCTGATGAGGTGGCGCAGCAGCGCCGCGACCAGGTGCCGGTCGCCCTCGGCCTGCAGATGGGGATCGACGTCGAAGCGCACGCGCGCCCAGTCCTGCTCGGCGCGCAGGTTGCGGATCACTTCCTGCGCCACCAGCGACAGGTCGATCGGCGCGCGTTTCAGCTGCGGCAGGTTGTGCCGGCCGAGTTCCTCGAGGGCGCCGGTCACCGCCTCCATGCGGCCGATTTCGCGCTGCAATTGCGTCCCGGTGTCGGCGCCCGGCGCGGCGAGCGCCGTTCGCAACGCCTTCAGCGACGCGGGAAAGTCCTTCGACACCACGTCGTGGAACAGGTCGATGTCGCGCCTGAGGCGCGCCATCTCCTCCTCGCGCGCCCGGCCGCGCACCGCGAGGTCGCCGTTCAGGGCCTGCAGCTGCGCGTGCGCGATGCCGAGCTGGGACTGTGCGAGCTGCGCCTGTTCCATCGCCAGCCGGCGCTGCTCCGCCTCGGCGACCACGCGCCCGGCCTCGCGGGCGACGCGGCGGTGGTAGACCACGCCGACGATCAGCGTGCCGACGCAGGTGACGATGACGCCGATGAGGAAGTTCAGGTTCGAGCTGTGCGCGGTGAAGGCGCGCAGGCCGCCGATGGTGCCGTGCTCCTCGGCCCAGTACATCAGCAGCAGGCAGCCGACGGTCAGCGCGAGTTCGAAGGTGGCGGCGGTGACGCCGAAGAACAGCACCGTGTACAGCATGCAGGGCAGGTAGAGGTAGATCACCGAGGAGTGCAGGCCGAATTCGGTGGCGAAGGCGAAGATCGTCGCCGAGGACCAGATCACGCCGATCAGCAGCGCCGCCGCCGTGTCCTGCAGGCCGCGGCGCGACAGGCCGTAGCAGACGAGTGCCCCCGCGGACAGCGCTCCCGCGACGGTGAGTTGCGAACCCCAGGGCGTGCCGTGCGCCAGCCAGTTGGCCAGCGCCACCAGCGGCAGCGCGGCGACGGCCAGCACGATGATCGACTGGTAGACCAGCTTGTCGCCGCCCCACATGCTGAGCGGCGTCACCTCGCGGACGATGCTGCGAAGGCCTGCGGTTTCCTGCGTCTCGGATAGCGCCGGCACCAGTAGTACCCCTTGTTGCCCTCTGCTACGCGGAACATGATAGCGGCGAACGCCGCCCGCATAGCGAAACGCCCGGGTCAAAGAAGGTAAAAAATAACTGACGGAACTGAAGGAATAAACCGCGCCAGCCGGATGTTCTGCGTTTTCGGCGCTAGGGTTTTTTGGGCGCGGGATGGATGTTGTCCACCCAGTGGACGTGCTCGGGTTTTTCGACGACCGGGATGTCCAGGTTCACCACCACCGGCTCCTGGCCGCTGCGCACCAGCACGCAGGACAGCGGCTCCTCGTCGCTGGCGTTGATTTCCTGGTGCGGCACGAAGGGCGGCACGTAGATGAAGTCGCCCGGGCCGGCCTCGGCGACGAATTCGAGCTGCTCGCCCCAGCGCATGCGCGCCTTGCCGCTGACCACGTAGATCACGCTCTCCACCGGGCCGTGGTGATGGGCGCCGGTCTTCGCCTTCGGGTGGATCACCACCGTGCCGGCCCAGAGCTTCTCGGCGCCGGCGCGCGCGCGGGTGATGGCCGCGGCGCGGTTCATCCCAGGTGTTTGCGGCGTATTGATGTCCAGTTCATCGCCGTGGACAACGCGAACGCCATCCAATTTCCACTTCATCAGAACTTCACGGCTCTTTGAATGGCGGGGCGCGCGGTCATTTCGTCGGCCCAGCGCGCCAGGTTCGGCAGGCCGGCGATCAGGTCGGGCAGGGCCCCCTTGGTGCGCAGGTAGCCGGCGAGCAACGAAAGGTCGGCCACCGATACTTCATCGCCGCCGGCGTATTTGCGCTTGCCGAACTGCTCGTCCCAGACCCTGAAGAATTCCCGCAGCCGGGTCTTGAACGCCTGCGCGGTCGGCTCGTGCGGTTCCTTGGCGCGCACCACGGCATTGATCGAGCCGAACAGGGGCGTGATGTCGGTCGAGGCGTTCATCAGCGCCTGCAGCACCGCCGGCCGCGCCGCCGGGTCCTTCGGCAGGAACTTGCCCGACTTCTCGGCGCAGTAGAGCAGGATGGCGGTGGACTGCGACAGCGTCACCGGCTTGCCGCCCGGTCCTTCGTGATCGACGATCACCGGGATCTGGGCGTTGGGATTGAGCGCGAGGAACTGCGGCGTCTTGTGCTCGCCCTTGGCCAGGTCGATGAAATGCAGCTGGTAGGGCAGCCCGCATTCCTCGAGCGCGATGCGTGCGCGCATGCCGTTGGAAGTACCCGCCGCGTAGAGATCGATCATCGTGGTTTCCTCAAAATTTACCGAGCCGCAACTCTATCCCAACTCAGGAAGGATGCTGCTCCAGCAGGCGAACCAGGTCGTCCAGTTCGTTGCGGTTGAGGTCCGAGATCAGCCAGAACTCCATGCCGTCGTGGGCAAAGCTCTGGATGTTGAAGCCGTCGCGGGTAAGCGCGAGCGCCGCCGCCGGATTGCGCGCCGGCCGCACATAGGCGTCGATGACGTGCCGGCGCCGCTGGTAGACCAGCACCGCCGCCGGCTGGCCGCCGACGTAGTCCAGACGCGCGCCGAGCAGTTCGAATCCCTGCGCCGACAGGTCGATCACGGGCGGGGAATAGCTCAGGCGGGCGCTCAGCCAGGGCTTTACCGTGTGCTGGTCGGAGGAGGCGACGTCGATGAGGTGCTGGCCGAGCGTGGCGCGCACGTGGCTGCCGAGCACGTCCTGGGTGATGCGCTCGCTCTCGCCGGGCTTGAGGTAGCCGGTGGCGATCGTCCAGGTGAGGAACGCCGCGGCGGCCATGGCGACGCCGGTGCCGGGCAGCAGGCGCCAGATCGGTGCCTTCATCGTTCGTGCGGGCGCATCCGGCACGGCGCCGAGCACGCCCGCGGCGAGCGACGCGGGCGCGAGGTGGTAGTCGGCCTCCTCGCGGATCGCCGCGGCCATGCCGCGCAGCCGCTCGCAGGCGGCGCGTGCCGCCGGGTTCGCCGCCAGGTGCGCTTCCAGCTCCACGCACTTCGACGGCTCCAGCTCGCCGTCCACGTAGGCGTGCATCATCGCGCTGGCTTCTTCGTTCGTCATGCTTCCTCGTTCGTCATCCGTGCACCTGCGGCGCCGATGCTTTCTGGATGGCGCGCAGCGACTCTCCAAGCAGGCGCCGCGCGCGCGCGAGGCGCGACATCACGGTGCCGATCGGCGTATCGGTGATGCGCGCGATGTCCTTGTAGGAGAGATCCTCCAGTTCGCGCAGGATCAGCGCTTCGCGGAAGAAGGTCGGCAGCGCGGCGAGCGCCTCGTTCAGCATGCGCCGGTCCACGGCGCGCAGCGCGAGGGTCTCGGGCGTGGTCTCCTCGACCGGCAGCAGTTCGGCGGGCAGGCCGTCGATGCCGCCGAGTTCCGCGGGCCGGTTGGCCTTCAGCCAGGTCATGCAGGAATTGCGCACCAGCGCGAGCAGCCAGGGCCGGGGCTCGCCGCGCAGCCCGTCGAGGAAGCGGAAGGCGCGCAGCGCGGCCTCCTGCACCACGTCGCGCGCGTCGTGGTCGTCGCGCGTGAGCCAGCGCGCGAGGTTGTACGCCGCATCCAGGTGCGGCAGCACGAGCTGCTCGAATTTTGCACGGCGGTCGGTCAAGAGCCTATGTTACGTGGATCTTGCCGCCCATGTCCTCGTGGCCGTCGCCGCAGAAGACGTTGCAGGAAAAGTCGAACGTGCCGGCCTTGTCGGGCACGAGGCGCACCTGCACGACCTTGCCCGGCACGATTTCCACGTCGACCTTGAAGTCGGGCGCGTAGAAGCCCATCGCCACGTCTTCGGTGGTCAGCTCGAGCAGCACCGGCACGCCTTTCTCGAGCGTGATCTCGCCCGGCGTGTACTCGAACTTCTTCGCCACGATGCGGATCACTTTGTCGCCCGATTGCGCGAACGCGCCCGCGCCGAAGGCAAGGGCGGTGCCGGCAATCAGCAGCCGGCGGCGCTTTTGTCCGGTCATTCAAGCCTTCACGACCGGGTATTCGCTGATTTTCATCGGCGTTTCCGTTTCAATCGAACGGAAACCCAGTCCCCTGTACGGCTGCGCCGCATCCCAGGGAATCGCCTCGCGCTTCGGTCTGGAACCCGGCGCGACGAGCGGGAAGATCAGCGATTTCGCCGAATGGTGGGCGATGTGCCCGGTCATGTGGTGGTTCTCCTGGTGGATGTGCCCGTAGAACACCGTCACGTTGGGGTAGGCCATCAGGATCTCGATCGCCTGCGCGCCGTCTTTCGTCGCCCAGTCCCACTGCGGCATCAGGTCGAACAGCGGCCGGTGCGTCATCACGACGATCGGCGTTTCCTTCGGCAGCTTCGCCAGGTCGGCCTTCAGCCAGGCGAGCTGCTCTTCGCCGATGCGCGCCGCGGGGTCGGAGACGTTGTCGATGGCGGCGAAGTGCACGCCCTTGTGGTCGAAGCTGTAATAGCTCGGCCCGAAGAACTCCTTCCACGCCGCGCCCCTGTCCAGCGAGGCGTCGTGTTCGCCCGGCATGAAGCGCAGATTGGTGTTCCTCAGCTTTGCAACGATTTCCTTGAATTCCGCCAGCCGCCGGCGGCGTTCCTTCGGATCGTCGGTGGTGTGCGTCAAGTCGCCCGTGAAGACGATGAAATCGGGCTGCTCGGGCAGCGCGTTCACCGCGGCCACGGCCTTTTGCAGCGTGCCGCCGGCGTCGGGGTTGAGCGCCGCGCCCTTGAAGCCCCAGTGCGTGTCCGAGAGCTGCACGAAGTAGAACTCCTCCTGCTTGCCGCCCGCCATGCCGGCGCAGCCGGCCAGTCCGGAGGCGAACACCGCGCCGCCCAGTCCGGCGAGTTTGAGGAATTCCCTGCGATCGATCGGCTGCGTCATCACGCTCTCCTTTGGTGGGTACAGGGTGCAAGACCGCGCCCGGCGCCGGTTTATTCCCGGTTCCGTCTTTTTATTAATGCGTCAGAATGAACGGTATGCTGGAATCCTTCCTTGTTTCGACCGGCGTCGTCGCCCTCGCGGAGATGGGCGACAAGACGCAGCTGCTCGCGCTGCTGCTGGCGGTGCGCTACCGGCGCACGCTGCCGGTGGTGGCCGGCATCCTCGCCGCCACGCTCGCCAACCACGCGCTGGCCGCCTGGCTGGGCGTGGAAGTCGCCCGCGCGCTCGGCCGCGACACGCTGCGCTGGCTCCTCGGCGTCTCGTTTCTCGCCATGGCGGCCTGGACGCTGATCCCCGACAAGATGGACGGCGACGCAGCGCCGCGTGGACGCTACGGCGCGTTCGTCACGACGCTGGTCGCCTTTTTCCTGGTGGAAATCGGCGACAAGACGCAGATTGCGACCGTGGCGCTGGCGGCGCGGTACGGCTCGCTGGCGGTGGTGGTTGCCGGCACCACCCTGGGCATGATGATCGCCGACGTGCCGGCGGTGGTTTTCGGCGAACGGCTGCTGCGGAAGGTGCCGGTCGGCATCGTGCGGCGGATTGCAGCGGCGATATTCGCGGCGCTCGGAGCGCTCGCGCTGCTGACGGCGGCCTGAGAACGGACGCCGCCCCGTAAGTTCAACAAGAATCGCTTCGGCAGGGCGACAGCCTGCAGCAAGCTTCGCGGCGCATGATGGGCGCTTCCCCATGCGAGGAGTCGCGCCGTGAAAGCACTGAGAGGTCTGTTCTTCTGTCTCGCCGCGGCCGCCGGCTGCTTCTCCGATTCGGGCGTCAAGAAAAGCGTCTACCTGACCGGGCGCGTGCTGGTCGCCGTCTTTACCGTGTTGTTCCTCGTCGCCGAGGTAATGGACCTGATGGCCTGAGCCGGGCTCGGCTCAGGATTTTGCGTCGGCGCGCCTGCAGCCGGCGAACTGCGCCGGCGGGTCGGCCAGCATGGCGTCGGGCCCGTTGATTTCGAGCACCGTGCGCCCGACGCCGTAGCGCGTTTCGCCGCCCGCCAGTTTTTCCAGGCGGATCTCGCGGTCGGGCGCGATCAGCCAGACCGCACCCGCCTCCAGGTTGCGCACGTAGAAGCGCTTGCCGCCCTGGCAGACGTATTCGGTGGCGTTGGCGGGCCGGCGGTCGAGTCCCGTGGATTCCTTTTCGGAGAACGGGTTCAGGCTGATGCCGCCGCACGCCGCCAACAGCGCGGGCAGCGGCCCGAACAGCAGCGCGGCCGCGGCGGCGCGCGATCTTTTCGTCATTGGCAGTTGGCCCGCAGGATGCCCGGCATCATCTCGGTGACGACGCAGCCTCCCAGGTCGCGGCGCGTCTGGCTCGCCAGGTCGCGGTAGACGTCCGGATATTTTTTCTGCAGCTGCACGCGCAGCGGCGCGTTGTCGCGCACCTGCCTGGCGTAGTCGGCGCGGAGGGCCTGCGTGGAGAGCGTGGAAGGCGCATCGGTCGCGCGGGGCGGCGCGCGCATCGCCCAGGCGGCAATGGCGATCACCACGGCGGCGAAAATCGCGATCTGCTTGATGGCTGCCCCCATTCCACCGGAACGTCCGGCAGGCTGGATTATTCCAGAAAGGCGGGGCGCCGGAAGGCTAGCGGTCGTCGTTCGCCTGGGGAAACGCCATGCCGTGCGGCAGCTCTTCGCGCGGCGGCTGGGGCGGCTCGGTGGCGACGCGGGGCGGCGCGCCTTTCTTGGGACGGCCCGGCCGGTAGACCGCCTGGTAGGGCACCAGCGGCGGCACGATCGGCGGCTTTTCCATGAAAAGGCAGTCGGACTCCGACGGCACGCTCGCCATCGCCCCGATGCGCTTGCCGTCGACGAACACGGTGTAGCGGAACATGTGCGAGGAATAGGCGAACGGCTGCGCGATGATCTCGTACTTGCCGATCATGTAGCGCTTGCGTTCCAGGATGGGGATGCTCATAAGATGGCCCTGAAAATTAAAAAAGCCCGGGAATCCGGGCTTTTGTCCGGCTCTACGACCGACTAGATCGGCTTGACGTTGGTGGCGTTGGGGCCCTTCGCGCCTTGCCCGATGTCGAACGAGACCTTGTCGTTCTCCTTGAGCGACTTGAAGCCGCCGGCCTGGATCGCCGAGAAATGCACGAAAAGGTCTTTGCCGCCATCGTCCGGCGTAATGAAGCCGAAGCCCTTGGCGTCGTTGAACCACTTAACGGTACCTGTACTCATGTTCGTTTCCTTGAATGCAATTGGTAGAAGGGCGCTTGCCCTGCGGAAAATCAAGGAAGAGAAAAATTAACGGTTGAGCACAGCGCGAACGCTACGACCTGACCAGCCTTTTCACCGCTTGAAAATCCTGCCCCGCCTTTATACAGGAAAGCGGGGGCCGGGTCAATAAAATCAAATGCTTGGCATAATTGAGGCATGAGCAACGCGGAACTGAAAGGGCGGCTTTACCTTGCCTGTCTCGCCATCCTGGCGGCGGGCCTGCTGGCCGGCTTCCTGATCTACCAGGCGGCCGAAGACGAACCCGAGGCGGGCGTCACCTATATCGTCGTCGACGGCACCGCCTACCCGGTGGCCCCCTCGTCGTCGAAACGCTACCTGCGCAGCCTGGAGCAGTTCGGCGGCAAGGGCTCGGTCCTCTTCGACGAATTCGGCCGCTGGTTCGAGGGCCTCTGGCACGGAAAAAAGCTCGGAATTACGGTAGGCTGCCTGAGCGCGCTGGCCTCTCTCGGGATCTTCCTGTTTGCCGGCTACGCGCTGCCCGACCGGGACTGACATGAACCCTCTGGCGAAGCTCTGTCTTGCGGCATCGGCGGCGGCGTTCTGCGCGCAGGCCGCCGCGCAGGGCATGCACAAGTGCAAGGACGCCGCCGGCAAGATCACCTACACGGGCAGCGAATGCCAGCTGCTCGGGCTGACCCCGGCGGGCGAGGTCGCCGGCCGCGCGAACGTCACGCCGGCGCTCAAATTCCCGGCGCAGCCGGCTGCCGCGCCGGCCGCCGAAGAGCCGCCGGCGCCCGCACCCGCGCAAGCCAGCGGCGATGCCTCGAGCGATCCTCAGCGGCGATGTTTTTCGGTGAAATCGGGCAAGGGCACCTCGACGCGGTGCAATGACGCTCCGGAATAGCCTTGCCGGGTTAGCGGTTTGTTTTGTTTTTTTCTTCGCCGTCTTGTGCGGCAGCGCACAGGCGCAGGACCGGTCGGCAGCCGCGCCGCGCCAGGCGGGCACGATCGAACTGGTCGAAGGCGATACGATCATCGATCCGCGGGCCGGCACTTCCTTCCGCCCGGCGAGGGCGGGGGAGTTCGTCAACGAAGGAGACACCCTGACGACTTTCGGCGGCGCCGAAGTGCAGCTGCGCATGGCCGACGGCGCGTATCTCTCGGTCCGCGAAAACACCAAGCTCACCATCGCGGCCTACGTCGCCGACGGCGGCAGCGAGGACCGCAGCCTGATCGAGCTGGCCAAGGGATCCTTTCGCGCCGTCACCGGTTGGATCGGCAAATTCAACCAGGCGGGCTACGAGGTGAGGACGCCGACGGCGGTGCTTGGTATCCGCGGGACCGACCACGAGCCGATGCACCTGCTGTTGGGAGATCCGCGTGGCGAGCCCGGCACCTACGACAAGGTGAACGACGGCCGCACCTTCATGCGCAGCGGCAGCGGCACGGTCGAGGTGACACCCAACCGCGCCGCGTTCCACGGCTCGGCGCCGGGCGCGCGTCCGCGTCTGCTCGCGTCCGTGCCGGCTTTCTTCAGGCCGGCGCGCAACGAGCAGCGCTTCGTGCAGCGCGCACGCGAAACCGCGCCGACCATCCAGAGGCTGCGCGATACCCGCATTCAGGCGGTTCGGGCGGAGCGCGCGCGCAGTCCCGCCGCCGTTCCCGCGCCGGCGCCGCGCAACGTCGCGCCGCCCGCACCGGTACGGCCTGAGGCCAGGCCGCCGGCGGCTGCACCGGTTCGTCCGGCAACAAAGGCGGCGGAGCCTCGCGGCGAGCCGAAGCGGGCCCAAGCGCCCGATCCTGCCGCGGCCAAGGCGCGGGCCGCGCGCGAAGCCGCCCAAAAAGCCTCGGCGGCGCGCGAGGCGGAGCGAAAAGCCGCCGAGCGGCGCGCCGCGGCGCAAAAAGCGGCGCAACAAGCGAAATCGAAGCCGCCCGCGAAGAAGCGTCCTGAATAAACGGTACGATTGCCGGAAGAGAGGGGATTCCACATGCGCATACCGGTTCTGAAATGGATCTTCACAATCCTGATGCTGGGCTCCGCCTCGCTCGCGCTGGCGGGCCCCGATACCGCGCTGCTGAACGCGGCGCGCTCCGCCGAAGGCAAGACCATCAGCGTGCTCAAGGAGATGGTGCGCATCGAATCGGGCAGCGCCAACGTCGCCGGCCTGGCGCGCATGGCCGACTTCGTCGAGGGCCAGCTCAAGGCATTGGGCATGCAGACCGAGCGCATCAAGGTGACGCGCGGACCGGGCGCCTCGATGCTGGCGGGGACGCTGGCCGGCAGCGGGCACAAGCGCATCCTGCTGATCGCGCACATGGACACCGTCTATCCGGAAGGCATCCTCTCCAGCCAGCCTTACCGGGTGGAAGGCAACCGCATCTACGGCCCGGGCATCGCCGACGACAAGGGCGGCATCGCGGTGGTCCTGCAATCGCTCGCCATCCTCAAGGCGGCCGGCTGGCACGACTACGCCTTGCTCACCGTGCTGTTCAATCCCGACGAGGAAATCGGCTCCATCGGCTCGGGCGACACCATCGCCGCGCTCGCCGCCGAGCACGACGTGGTGCTGTCCTGCGAGCCGACGGCGGCGAAGGACGTGGCGAAGGTGGAGGGCCTGCTGCTGGGCGCGGCCGGCACGGCGCAGGTGACCATGGAAGTGACCGGCCGCCAGGCGCACGCCGGCGTCGCGCCGCAGCTCGGGCGCAACGCGCTGGTCGAGCTCGCCAACCAGATCGTGCAGACGCGCGACATCGCCAGGTCGGTGCCCGGCACGCAGCTCAACTGGACTTACGCGAATTCCGGCATCGTCCGCAACCAGATTCCGGAGAAGGCGGTGGCGACGGCGGACGTGCGGCTGTTCGCCAAGGACGGCGCCGAGCGGCTGCTCGCGGCGCTGCAGGCCAAGGTCGCCGAGAACAGGCTGGTGCCGGACACGAAAACCATCGTCACCATCGTCGTCGGCCGGCCGCCGTTCGCCGGCGACGAGCGCTCGAAGGCGCTCGGGCAGAAGGCGCAGGCGATCTACGCCGAGCTCGACAACCGCCCGCTCGAGCTCACGCCGATGACCGGCGGCGCCACCGACGCGGGCTACGCGAGCCGCTCCGGCAAGGCCACCGTGCTGGAGAGCTTCGGGCTGGCGGGCTTCGGCTACCACGCGCGCGACGAGTACATCGAGATCGATTCCATCGTGCCGCGCCTGTACCTCATGACGCGCATGCTGGTGGAACTCGGGCGCAACTGAGTCATGGCTGTAAAGCGCAAACCCACGCTCAAGCGGGCGGCGCCCAAGAAACGCGCGCGCAAGGCCGCCGCGGGATCGCGCGGCCTGACTCCGCAGGAAAGTTTCGTTAACGACGTCGAATTCGAAAAAGAAACCAGAACAAGAATCGAAAAAGAAGGCGGTGTCGTTCTCTCCGCCTACCGCGATCCGCTCGGCAAGAATCCTTTGCTCCTGGCGGTCCTGCCGCTGGGCAGCGTCGAGCCGACTCCGTTCCAGCGCGACGTCTCCGACATGCACCACAAGCGGCTGGCCGACGTCATCGACAAGACGGGCTTCTTCCTCGATCCGATCATCGCCATCACCGCACCCGAGAAGGGTTTCTGGACGCCGAACGGCGGCCACCGCCTGGCGGCGATGCGCCGGCTCGGCGCGAAATCGCTCACCGCGCTGGTGGTGCCCAAGCGCGAGCTCGCCTGGCAGATCCTCGCGCTGAACACCGAGAAGGCGCACAACCTGAAGGAAAAATCGCTCGAGGTGATCCGGATTTACCGGGGATTGCTCGAGGAAGACGATTCAAGAAAGGAACAGCAATTCGCGTTCTATCTGGAAGAGGCTTCGTTCGTGACGCTGGGCCTGTGCTACGAGAAGACGCCGCGCTTCAGCGGGGGAGCGTACAACTCGGTGGTGCGGAGATTGAGTGAGTTTTCTTCTTCTTCTATTTCCGTTGCCTTTAAAACCCACCAAAAGCACGCCGAACAACTGCTGGACCTGGACTCCAAGGTCGCCGAAGCGGTGGCGAAGCTCAAGGCGAAGGGCTTCGTCAGCCCTTACCTGAAAGCCTTCGTGGTGGGGCGCATCAACCCGCTGCGCTGGATCCAGGGCGAGCCGCCGCCGCTGGAGGAGGTGCTGAAGACGATGCGGGACCGCGCGGCGAAGTTCAACGTGGACAGGATCAAGCAGGAAGACGTCGCGTCCAGCGGCGGAGCGCGGGATGATGCCGACAACTGATACTACGCCGTCAAGATCCCGCCGCGGCGCATTCGCGTTCCAGTTCGTCGGCAACCTGCCGCGCGTAAATCAGGAAATGGTGCGCCGATAGCAGCACCATGGACCCCATCCAAAGCTTTTCCGGGCTGGTCCAGTGGCGGCGGGCGAGCGTGCCGAGAAAGCTCCAGTACGCTCGCCGGTAGCCCGATTTCACGCCCTGCGTCCATATCGACGCTGCCAGCAGCCGCAGGTCGTAGGCCAGCGACGTTTCGGGCGGCTTCTGGCCTGGCCTCGTCTTCCACGCCTCCAGCGACCGCAGGGCGCGCTGGAAGAAGGCCCTCGGCTCGTACAAGTCCTCCAGCAATCCGCTCAACCCGTGCAGCAGCGTCGGCAGCGGCATGACGGTGCGGAAATTCGGCGCGCTGAAATTCGAGACCGCATCGCTGTCCTCGATGAGCCGTCCTTCGGACTTCATGCGGTCGAACAGCGGCGTGGTCGGCGGCGCCTGCAGCATTCCCGCCATGGCCCACGCGATCGAGGCCCGTTCGATGAACTCGCGTTGCCTTGCAAAGATCGTCTGGTCGTCGGAATCGAAGCCGACGATGAACCCGGCGAGCACCCACAGTCCGCTCTGCTGAATGATGCGCACCTGGTCCAGGCTGTCCTTGCGCAGGTTCTGGAACTTTTTCGATCCCTTGAGGGCTTCGGCGGAGGGCGACTCGATGCCCAGGAACACGTACATGAAGTTCGCGGCCACCATCGCTTCCATCAGTTCGGGGCGGTCTGCAAGATCGACCGACGCCTGGGTGTAAAAGGAAAACGGCCGTCCATGCCTGTCGCCCCAGACCGCGAGGTCTTTGACGAGTTCCAGCGCGATCTTCCGGTTGCCGATGAAATTGTCGTCCACGACGAACACTTCGCCGTGCCAGCCGAGTTCGCGCAAACGGTCCAGTTCGGCGATCAGCTGGGCCGGTGATTTGCCGCGCGGCTTGCGACCGTAGATGGTGATGATGTCGCAGAAGTCACACTGGAACGGGCAGCCGCGCGAAAACTGCACCGGCATGGAGGTGTATTTGT
>DATBQR010000024.1:0-4346 GCA_036560705.1 Burkholderiales bacterium
ATCCAGCGCCGCGCGCAGGAGGTGATCGACCGCTGCTGGCAGCTGGGCGCGGCCAATCCGGTCCTGTCGATCCACGACGTGGGCGCGGGGGGATTGTCGAACGCCATGCCCGAGCTGGTGCACGGCGCGGGCCGCGGGGCGAGCCTCGAGCTGCGCGCCGCGCCCTCGGAAGACAGCGGCATGTCGCCGCGCGAAATCTGGTGCAACGAGGCGCAGGAGCGCTACGTGCTGGCGATCGCGCCGGTGAGTTTGGGGTTGTTCACGGAAATCTGCGAACGTGAACGCTGCCCTTTCGCGATCCTGGGAACAGCCAGTGCCGACGGGAAGCTGGTGGTGGAAGATTTATTGCTCAAAAACAAACCAATAGACATCGATCTTTCCATCGTCCTCGGCAAGCCGCCGAAAATGCTGCGCGACGTGAAGCGCATCGCCGCCGCGCTGCCGGCGCTTTCCCTGGACGGCATCGAATTGAAGGAGGCCGCCTACCGCGTGCTGCGCCATCCCGCGGTGGCCGACAAGACTTTCCTCGTCGCCATCGGCGACCGCACGGTGGGCGGCCTGTGCTCGCGCGACCCGTTCGTCGGGCCCTGGCAGATACCGGTGGCCGATTGCGCGGTCACGCTGCTGGACTACGAAGGCTACGCGGGCGAGGCGTTCGCCATCGGCGAGCGCACGCCGCTGGCGCTCATCGACGGCCCGGCCTCCGGCAGGATGGCGGTGGGCGAGGCGCTCACCAATCTCGCGGCGGCAAGGGTCGGCGCGCTCGACCGCGTGAAACTGTCCGCCAACTGGATGGCCGCGGCGGGCTCGCCCGGGGAGGACGCGGCACTCTACGACACGGTGCGCGCCGTGGCGCTGGAACTCTGCCCGGCGCTGGGCATATCGATTCCCGTCGGCAAGGATTCACTGTCCATGCGCACGGCGTGGGACAACAAGGAAGTCGTCGCGCCGCTGTCGCTCGTGGTGTCCGCCTTTGCTTCGGTCACGGACGCGCGCGCGACGCTGACGCCGCGCCTGCGCACCGATGCCGGCGAGACGGAACTGCTGCTGGTGGATCTCGGCGACGGGAAAAATCGCCTGGGCGGCTCGATCCTCGCGCAGGTGTTTTCCAGGTTTGGAAATGTATGTCCCGATCTTGAAGTTGCTTCGCAATTAAAGTCGTTTTTCCAGGCAATACAAAACCTGAATGCGCAAAACCTGATTCTCGCCTACCACGACCGCTCGGACGGCGGCCTGTTCGCCACCGTTGCCGAGATGGCCTTCGCCGGCCATTGCGGCGTCACGGTGAACCTGGATGCGTTGATGTTCGACCAGGCAACCGACGACGTGGACGGCTTCAAGCGCGCCGACGGGGAACAACTGGCCGGACGCCTGCGCGAACGCGCGCTGCAGGCGATGTTCGCCGAGGAGCTGGGCGCCGTCCTGCAGATTCGCGCCGCGGACCGGGCGCGGGTGATGGAGGTGTTCCGTTCCCTGGATCTCGGGAATGCCTGCCACGTCGTCGGGCATCTCAATACGCGGGACGAGATCGCCTTCATGCGCAACGCCAAGCCGCTTTTCAAGGAAAAACGCGTTGACCTGCAGCGCGCCTGGTCCGAGACCAGCTTCCGCATGCAGCAGCTGCGCGACAACCCGGAGTGCGCGCAGGAGGAATACGACGGGATCCTGGATGCAAAGGATCCGGGGTTGTCTTTTCAGTTGACTTTCGAGACAAAGAACTTCAGCGTAAAAACCGGAAAAAAACCGCGCATCGCCATCCTGCGGGAGCAGGGCGTCAACAGCCAGGTGGAAATGGCCGCCGCGTTTACGCGCGCCGGCTTCGAGGCGGTGGACGTGCACATGTCGGATGTCATCGCGGGGCGCGCCACGCTGGAGGGGTACAAGGGCCTGGCGGTCTGCGGCGGGTTCTCCTATGGCGACGTGCTGGGCGGCGGGCAGGGCTGGGCGAAGTCGATCCTGTTCAATGCGCGCGCCCGCAGGGAATTCGAAGCCTTCTTCGCGCGCGGCGACAGCTTCGCGCTCGGCTCCTGCAACGGCTGCCAGATGATGGCGGCGCTCAAGGAAATCATCCCGGGCGCGCAGCACTGGCCGGTGTTCGGCGGCAACCGCTCGGCGCAGTTCGAGGCGCGCTTCGCCATGGTGGAGGTGGCCGACAGTCCGTCGATCCTGCTGCGCGGCATGGCCGGCAGCCGCATGCCGATCGCCACGGCGCACGGGGAAGGTTTTGCCCGGTTCGAGAATAATATTGATGTTCAGAAGGCGCATGTCGCGCTGAGGTTCGTCGACCATTACGGAAAAGTCGCCGAAAAGCACCCGTTCAATCCGAACGGCTCGCCGGCCGGCATCACCGGCCTGACGACGCCCGACGGCCGATTCACGGTGGTCATGCCGCATCCGGAGCGGGTGTTCCGCACGGTGCAGATGTCATGGTCGCCCGACAACGCAGGGGAGGATTCGCCTTGGATGCAGATGTTCTACAACGCGCGCAAATGGGTCGATTGATTTTTGCCTTGCTGTTTTCTTTCGCTTTTGCCCTTCCGGCAGAGGCGCAGACAAATTACCCCGTAAAACCCGTCCACCTGGTCGTCGGCTTTCCGCCCGGCGGCGCCAATGACATTCTTGCTCGTCTCGTTGGAGCGCGCATGCAGGAAGCCTGGGGCGAGAGCGTGATCGTGGACAACCGGCCGGGCGCCAACGCGATCATCGGCACCGAACTGGTCGCAAAGAGCGCGCCCGACGGCTACACGCTGCTGGTCGGCGCCAGCGGCGCGATGACCTTCAACCCGGGGCTGTATGACAAGTTGCCCTACGATCCGTTGCGCGACTTCACGCCGATCACCATGCTCGGCTCGTTTCCTCTCGTGCTCGGGGTGAATCCGTCGCTGCCGGCGCAATCGGTGAAGGAGCTGATCGCGCTGGCGAAGAAGTCGCCCGGCCAGCTCAACTACGGCGCGGGCTCGACGCCGTTCCAGCTCGCCGCCGAGCTGTTCAGTTCGCAGGCGGACGTGCGCATCGGCCATATCCCCTACAAGGGCAGCGCGGCGACGGTCACCGCGGTGGTGGCGAACGAGGTGCAGCTCACCTTCGTGGACGCGCCGCCCGCACTGGCGCAGATCAAGGCCGGCCGCATGCGCGCGCTCGCCGTCACTTCGCGCACGCGCGCGGCGGTGCTGCCGGAGGTGCCGACGATGATCGAGGCCGGCCTGGGCAGCTACGACGTCGTGCTGTGGACCAGCCTGTTCGCGCCGGCCGGCACGCCCAAGCCGATCCTCGACGCCATCCATGCCCAAGCGGTGAAGGCGCTGCAGGCGCCGGAGATCCGCGAGCGCATGGCGGGACTCGGGATCGAGCCCGTCGGCAACACGCCGGAGCAGCTCGGTGCGATACTGCGGGCCGACCTCGAAAAATGGACCGCCGTGGCGAAAAGCGCCGGCGTGAAAGCGGAATGAGACTGACCATCGCCTTGTTTCTTTTACTTGGAGCCGTTCAAGTGCATGCCGCCGACTGCCCCCCGCTTCTCGACGCCTCCCTGCCGACCCTGTCGGACGACAAGCCCGAATCCATCTGCCAGTACAAGGGCAAGGTGCTGCTGGTGGTGAATACCGCCAGCCAGTGCGGCTACACCCCGCAATACGAGGGGCTGGAGAAGCTCTACGAGAAATACAAGGGCAGGGGGCTGGTGGTGCTCGGCTTCCCCTCGAACGACTTCGGCGGCCAGGAACCCGGCTCGAACAAGGAAATCGCCAAGTTCTGCGAGGCCAACTACGGCGTGTCGTTCCCGATGTTCACCAAGACCAGCGTGACCAAAAGCCCGGTGAACCCGTTCTACGAGAAGCTCATGAAGGCCACCGGCGCGCGCCCGGGCTGGAATTTCCACAAGTACCTGGTGGACCGGCGTGGGATCCGGGCGGTCTCCTTCGAGACCGGCGTCGAGCCGGACGATCCGAAGCTGGTGAAGGAAATCGAGCGCCTGCTGGCGGAAAAAGGAGAGGGCAAATGAGCAGCATCATCCGCCACGAAACCGGCCCGATCCTCAGCCTCGCCGTCGAGCACAACGATACCGTCTACCTGGCCGGCATCGTCGCCAGGAACCTGAAGAACGACGTCAAGGGCCAGACCGAGGAAGTGCTGGCCGAGATCGACCGCCTGCTCGCCAAGGCGGGCAGCAGCAAGTCGAACCTGATCTCCGCGACGATCTGGGTCACCGACATCCGCAACCGCGCGCCGATGAACGAGGTCTGGCAGAAGTGGGCGGACCCCAGGAACATGCCGGTGCGCGCCTGCGTCGAGGCCAAGCTCGCCGATCCCGCCGGCCTGGTCGAGATCATGGTGGTGGCGGCGAAGTA
>DATBQR010000025.1:0-5869 GCA_036560705.1 Burkholderiales bacterium
CCGGCTCATCGCCGGCGGATTATCTCCCGATTTGCGGAATCGCCGAGCCGTCGAACAGCGGCGAAAGGGCCGCGGCGACGCGGCCGTACTGGGCGGCGTTCAGCATGCTGCCCAGCAGCGCGCTGAAGTGCGGCACCTGCACGCCGCACAGGATGTACTGCCAGCGGTAGGCGTGCAGCAACCCGGCGCACACGCGGGCCTGCTCGCCCTCCGCCAGCGTCCGGCCGCGGGCATGCGAAAAGTAGCCCGCGTCGGCCCTCGCCTGGGCCTGCAGGATGCCGTCCAGCATGCCGATCATGCCGATCAGCTCGCCGACCGCGCGATCGCGCCCCGCGTCGTCGAGCTGGGTGTTCGCGCCCCGCCACTGCAGTTCATCCAGCACCAGGCGCGGAGATTCCTCCTTCCAGCGGAACAGGAACACGTCCTGCCAGAGCGAGTCGAGCGCCGGATCCGGGTCGATGCTCTGGCGGTAGTGCTCCTTGACGAGCAGGTCGACCAGGCAGTGCAGCGCCAGCACCGCCCAGGCCGGGCGGCGCTGGATCATGCCGGCGACCACGGCGGGATCGGGCACGAAGCAGTAGCCCGCGGGCATGCTGGCAGCCATCTTCGCGTCCATCCGGCGCAGCAGCGCCTGGCGTTCCTGGTCCGCGCCGGTGAAACGCAGCAGCCCGAGCATGTGGGCGTAGCTGCGGCCCTGCACCTGGCTGATGAAGCGCCGCTCGTCCTGCGCGAGGAAGTCGAAACCGGCGATCAGCGCCAGGCCGTCCGGCATGAATTTGCTGGCGCTGTCGAAGCCGCGCTCGAGGCGCAAGGCGTCGATGCCCTGGACAAGTGCCCTCACGCCCGGGCCCGTCCTAGTTCGTGCCGACGGCGGGATGCGGCGAGAACGCGCCCGCCACAAGTCCGCGCAGCGACCGCAGGGCGCGCGAACCGGCGCGCTGGTGCAGCACCACCGGGAGGGCGCCGCGCGGGTGGAGCAGCGCGATGCGCCGCGCCTGGATGTTGCGCGCCGGCGAGGCCAGGCTCACCACGCTGCGCCGGAACGCGTGCGCGATGGCGCCGCCGCTGCGGTCGATGCGGAACCGTTGCCCCGCCCGCAGCATGTGGTCCTTGCCGCTGCCTTCCTGCGTGAGCCAGATCTCGCCCGCCCAGACGTCGACCAGGATGCCGGCGCCATCGTCGATGCGCAGCATGCTGCCGCGCGGGATGCCGATCGAACTTTTCACGGGATAGCCGTCCATGCATTTTCTCCAGTAAGACTGCGCTGGAGGAGAGGCTAGGCGCGGCCGGTTACCGGGTGATTGCGGCGGGCCGGATTTTTGTTGCCTGTTTGTTTCACTTCGCCGCGAGGTGAACGGCCAGCAGCGGGAAGAACTGCGCCGGCTCGATCGGCTTGCGCACCAGCTTGTGCACGCCGGCCTCCTGCAGCTGCTGCGGCGACAGGTCCTCGGCATAGCCCGTGTAGAGGATGACCGGCAGCCCGGGCCGCAGCCGCGAAATCACCTTCGCCAGCGCCAGCCCGGTGAGCTGCGGCATGGTCTGGTCGGTGATCACCAGGTCGTAGCGCTGCGGGTCGGAGGCGATCGCATCGCGCGCCGCGACCCCGTCGGAGAGCGTCTCCACCTCCAGACCCCAGCTCCCCAGCAGGTCGAACATGAATTCGCGGATGGCCTGCTCGTCGTCCACCACCAGCACCCGGCCGGCGAGCCGTGCACGCGCAGGCACCGGCGCGCCGGGCGCGCTGCCTTCCGGCGGAGCCTCCAGCGCGGCGGCGTCGGGCGCCGGCAGCAGCACGCGGAACTTGGTGCGTTCGTTCGGGATGCTGTCCACGAGAATGTGCCCGCCGTGCTCGTGCACGATGCCGTGCGCGAGCGACAGCCCCATGCCGCTGCCGCGGCCGGTTTCCTTGGTGGAGAAGAAAGGCTCGAACATCCGGTCCAGCACCTTGGGCGGAATTCCCGGCCCCGTGTCGCGCACCCAGAGTTCGATGAAGCGGCCGTCGACCTTCTGCCGGCAGGAGGCGCAGACGGCCTGGATGCGCGCGGCGGGCTGCAGGCCGATGCGGATCGCGCCGGTGCCGCGCATGGCGTCGCGCGCGTTGATGCACAGATTGAGGACCACCTGCTCGACCTGCACCGGATCGAGATCCAGCGCCGGCAGCGGGTGCTCCAGGCTGAGGCGCAGGTCGATGGTCGAGGGCAGCGTCGAGCGCAGCAGCTTGCTCGCGTCGCGCACCAGGTCGGCCAGCGCCACGGCGCGCCGCGCGCCGCGCTGGCCGCGGCTGAAGGTGAGCATCTGCGCGATCAGTTCGCGCGCGCGCTGCGCCGAGTGCTGCGCGCGCTCCAGGTACTTGCCGAGGCGCGCGTCCGCCAGGTCCACCTGGCGCTCGGCGGCGAGCGCCAGGTTGCCGAGGATGCCCTGCAGGATATTGTTGAAGTCGTGGGCGATGCCGCCGGTGAGGTGCCCGATCGCCTCCATCTTCTGCGCCTGGCGCAGCTGCGCTTCCAGCTGCGCGCGCTCCGATTCGGCGGCGTGGCGCGCGGTCACTTCCTGGCCGATCTGCAGCACGTGCGGCTCGCCGCGATACTGGATCGGCACCAGGCGCACCTCGACGGCAAACTGCCGCCCGTCCTTGCTGCGGCCCTCGATCTCGAACTGCACCTGCTCGCCGGCCAGCGCGCGCCGGTGCAGCGCGACCCGCTCGTCGCGCCTCTCCGGCGCGCTGAAGGTCAGCCCGTACTCGCCGATCACGTCCTCGCGCCTGTAGCCGCTCATCGCCTCGTAGGCGCGGTTGACGTCGACGATCTTGAATTCCGCGTCGCGCAGCACCAGCGCCTCGTCGATGGCGTTGAAGATCGCGCGGTACTGCTCTTCGTTGGCGCGCAGGCGGTCTTCCTGGGCCTTGCGCTGGGTGATGTCGCGGCCGATGTAGAGCACGTGCGGCCGGCCCTGGTGCGTCAGCGGCACGCCGCGCACCTCCACTTCGGCCCGGCTGCCGTCGGGGGCCGTCGCCGGCGCCTCGAACTGGATGTGCTCGCCGGCGATGGCGCGCTTGTGCAGCTCGAACAGGCGCTCGCGCAGCTGCTGCGTGATGACGATGAGCCCGTCGACGCCGATCAGGTCCTCGCGCCGGGTCTTGGTTGCCGCGAGAAACGCGGGATTGACGTCGACCACGCGGTAGTCGGCGTCGCGCAGGATCAGGGCATCGGCGGCCGCGTCGAACATGGCGCGGTACTGCGCTTCGCTCGAGCCCAGCTGGTCTTCCACGTCAAGCCGAGACGAACATGTAGCCGGCGCCGCGCACGGTCCTGATCGCCGCCGGCTTCGCAGGGTCGGTCTCGATCTTGCGGCGCAGGCGCGCGATGCGGATGTCGATGGAGCGGTCGTACGGTTCCCACTCACGGTTGCGGGTGAGCGTGAGCAGCTGGTCGCGGCTGAGGACCCGGTTGGCGTTCTCGGAGAACACGCGCAGCAGGTCGAATTCCATGCCGGTGATCGGCACTTCGGTCCCCTTGTCGTCCGTCAGCTGGTGCGTGGCCAGGTCCAGCATGCAGCGGCCGACCTTGACGCGCAGGGCCGCGCCGCCACCGTCCGGCGCTTGCGCCGGACGGCCTGCGGTCCGGCGCAGCACGCTCTTCAGCCGCGCGCGCAACTCCCGGAGATCGAAGGGCTTGCCGAGATAGTCGTCGGCGCCGACTTCCAGGCCGACCACGCGGTCCACCACCTCGCCCGCCCCGGTCACCATGACGATGGCGACGTCGTGATGGGCCCGCAGCCAGCGCGTCAGCGTCAGTCCGTCCTCGCCCGGCAGGTTGAGGTCCAGCACCACCACGTCCGGCAGGCCGGCGGCGATCGCCGCGCGCATCTGCTCGCCGTCCGCGGCGACGGCGACTTCGAAGCCGTGGCCCGACAGGTACTCGCCCGTGGTTTCGCGGATATCCGCGTCGTCATCGACGATCAGCACGCGTTCGCGTCCGGCCATGGCCGGGATATTACCGTGCGGAAAAGGGGCATTCATATCAGGCGGCAATGCTAAGGCTGCGGGCTTGCAAGCAGATAGCTGCCGGGTAATGCGGTTGTTTCAATTGCGTAACTGCATACCGGACCGATACCCGGATGTTTCCAAACGAATATGCGCGGGACATACGTGGGAAATACGCGGGAAATACGCCGAATACATCGCGCGCCCAGACTGCCGCCATGTCCCCCAAGGGATCGGCAAACAAGGAGCACAGCATGGAAAGCGGCAGCACGATCATCGAACGCCGGTTGCAGGGCCACGCCGGCTACGCCTTCATCGAAGGAGTCGCCGGACTCGTCTCGGCCGGGTGGCGGGCCGCGTCGGAGCGGATCTCGGCTTTTGCCAAGTCCCTGCGCCGCGCACAGGCACGGCGGGAACTGCACGAGCTGAGCGACCGCCAGCTGCGGGATATCGGCCTTGAACGCCGGCAGATCGACCGGCTGTTCCGCTGAGGCCATGATCACGTGATTACATGATTACATGATTACGTTTCGTCCCATCGTCCCGCAGGACGGGGAGGCGTTCCAGAGGTTCGTGCGCGGGCTGTCGCTGGAATCGCGCCTTCACCGGTTCCTGCTTCCAGTGAAGGAACTCGCGCCCGCCACGCTGCGGGCGCTGACGCAGCCTGATCAGGCGCGCCATGTCGGGTTGATCGCGCTCGACGGCACGGCCATCATCGGCGAAGGCCGCTACGCCGCCCTCGGCGACAGCGGCCGCGGCGAATTCGCCATCGCCGTCGCGGACGAATGGCAGCGCCAGGGCGTCGGCGCGCGCATCCTCGGCACCCTGATCGCCGCCGCGCGCCGCGCCGGCCTCGCGGTCCTGGAGGGCGAGGTCCTGCGCAGCAACGCCGCGATGCTGAAATTCATGCGCCGCGCCGGCTTCCGCCTGCGGGATTGCCCCGGCGACGGCCGGCTGGCGATCGCCGAGCGCAACCTCTTCTAGAAAGTCACCACGGAGCGGATCGACTTTCCCGCGTGCATCAGGTCGAAGGCCTCGTTGATGCGCTCCAGCGGCATCACGTGGGTGATCAGGTCGTCGATGTTGATCTTCTTCTCCATGTACCAATCGACGATCTTCGGCACGTCGGTGCGCCCCCTCGCGCCGCCGAACGCGGTGCCCTTCCAGACGCGGCCGGTCACCAGCTGAAAGGGTCGCGTCTTGATCTCCTGGCCCGAGCCCGCCACGCCGATGATCACCGACACGCCCCAGCCGCGGTGGCAGCATTCCAGCGCCTGGCGCATCACCTCGACGTTGCCGATGCACTCGAAGCTGTAGTCGGCTCCACCACCCGTCATTTCAGTTAGAGAATTTATTAAATCTTTTTCTTTGGAAGGATTCACGAAGTGCGTCATGCCGAATTTCCGCCCCAAAGCTTCTCTTTTATCGTTTAAGTCGACTCCCACAATCATGTTGGCCCCCGCCATGCGCGCGCCCTGCACCACGTTGAGGCCGATGCCGCCCAGGCCGAATACCACCACGCTCGCGCCGGGTTCGACTTTCGCAGTGTTGATCACCGCGCCGATGCCGGTGGTGACGCCGCAGCCGATGTAGCAGACCTTGTCGAAAGGCGCGTCCTCGCGGATTTTCGCCAGCGCAATTTCGGGCAGCACCGTGTAGTTGGCGAAGGTGGAGCAGCCCATATAGTGGTGAATCGGCTTCCCGTTCAGCGAAAACCGGCTCGTGCCATCCGGCATGAGCCCCTTCCCCTGCGTGCCGCGGATCGCGGTGCAGAGATTGGTCTTGCGCGACAGGCAGGACTTGCATTGCCGGCATTCGGGCGTATATAGCGGGATCACATGATCGCCCTTGCGCAGCGACGTCACGCCCGCGCCGACTTCCATCACG
>DATBQR010000026.1:0-11537 GCA_036560705.1 Burkholderiales bacterium
TCTCGTCGGCGCCGGCGGCCTCGGCCTGCGCAAAGGCGAGGCGAAAATCCTCAAACCCTGGCTCGGCCTGAAAGATCCCGCCGAACGCGAAGCCGCGCACCGCCACAACCTCGGCGCATTGATGCTCTCCACGCCGGATCGCATCGATCCGCTCGCCATGCAGCTCTACACCCGCGACCTCGTGCGCGCGCGGGTCAACAGCGCCAAGTCATCCCGCGCAGAACCGCTAAAACGGCAGCTCGATTCGCTGCACCTGCCGATCCACGGCATCTGGGGCCGGCTCGACATCACCGCTCGCGGAAAATTCGACCAAATCCACGCCCTCCTCCGCGGCGCCTATTCGGATACGCAGCTGAAAATCATCGAAGACGCAGGACACTGGGTTCAGTACGAACAGGCAGCGGTGTTCAACGCAGCGCTGCGGGATTTGACTTCGCTTGCCGTCTAAAGTTTTAGTGAACAGCGGACCAGTACAATGCTCATAAATGGCACGGCGCCGGCGGCCCTTCCGTTCGACCTAAAGTTAGACCATAGTCACCGATAGTCATTTTGGTCCGGATGCGTCACTTGCATGAACTCCTTCAACTTCTCGCTGCGACGTTTGTGGACGTACTCACGAACTGCAGCGATATATTTACGCCGCTCCTTGATGGCGTCGACCGACTCGGGGACGTAGTTGGCCTTTAGGCGATTGCATACCATACAGCTGAGGATCAGATTTTCGAGATTGCGTCCCTTTCCTCCTTTCGATGCTGGGACGAGATGGTCTTCAGTAGCCATCATGAACCGGTCGTAGTCAGCCGTAAGGTCCATGCCACAGTAGACGCAGCGACCTTTGTCGCGCTCAAAGAGTTGCACGAACTTCGATTTCGGGGGATGTGCCATCTGTGGTCTAACGTGTATTGGTTGACTCAATGGTTGACAAAGTGTCAGCCCAAATTTTCGGACGACAGACTGCGATCACTCTCTAGCGGCCTGGCGATGTAGGATTGGGCAAGCGTTTGCACAGGCATATTAAACATGAAAGTCGTTGCTGAAGTCGCGGGCAAGGTGTGGAAGATCGAGGCGAAGGCCGGGACGACGCTTGCCGCGGACGAGGTGATCTTTATCCTTGAGTCCATGAAGATGGAGATTCCCGTCGTCGCGCCGCGCGCGGGGAAGCTGCTGGAACTGCAGGTGGCGGAAGGCGACATGGTGGCCGAGGGCCAGGTGGTCGCGATCCTGGAGGGTGTGTAGTAGGCTAGGACATCGCAGGCCCTGGGGAGGGAATCTTGAAATTCGCGCGGGATATTTGTCGCGTTGCGGCAATCGCACTGGCGCTGCCCGCGTGCCAGGCGCTCGCCGACGGCGACGACGTGGTGATCAGCGCGACGCGCCGCGAGATGAAGATTTTCGACGTGCCCGCCTCGGTCGACCGGGTATCGGCCGACGACCTGCAGCAGTTCCAGCCGAAGGTGAATCTTTCCGAGTCGCTCAACGCGGTGCCGGGCATCGTCGTGTCGAACCGGCAGAATTACGCGCAGGACCTGCAGATCACCTCGCGCGGCTTCGGCGCCCGCTCGACCATCGGCGTGCGCGGCGTCCGGCTGATCCAGGACGGCATTCCGGCGACGCTGCCCGACGGCTCCGGCCAGGCGGGATCGTTCAGCCTGGACTCGGCGGACCGCATCGAGGTGCTGCGCGGGCCGTTCTCGGCGCTCTACGGCAACGCTTCCGGCGGATTGATCCAGATCTTCACCGCGGACGGCCCGCAGCGCCCGGTGGCTGGCGCAGAACTCTGGCTCGGCAGCTACGGCAGTTCGCGCTTTTCGACGAGCGCCGCCGGGCAGGCCGGCAGCCTGAACTACAACGCAGACCTGTCGCGCTTTTCCACCGGCGGCTACCGCGCCCACAGCGCGGCGACGCGCGACCTGGCCAACGGCCGCCTGAAGATCGACCTGCAGGACGGCTCCCGGCTGACGATCGTGGGAAACGAGATCAACCAGGTGAATACGCAGGACCCGCTCGGCCTGACGGCCGCGCAGGTCGCCGCCAATCCGCGCGGCACGGACCCCTCCTCCCAGCAGTTCAACACGCGCAAGAGCATCGCCCAGACCCAGGGAGGTCTCGCCTGGGACAAGCGCCTGTCCAACGGCGACACGCTGAAGCTGTCGTTCTACGGCGGCGACCGCGACGTCAATCAGTACCTCGCGCTCTCCGGCGCCGCGATCACCACCTCCGGCGGCGTGGTCAACCTGAGCACCCTCTACTCGGGCACCGGCCTGCGCTGGCAGCGGCAGACCACGCTCGCCGGCCAGCCGTTCACGCTGTCCGCGGGCGCGGAGCTCGACTCCATGGACCAGCGCCGGCGCGGCTACGTCAACAACAACGGCGAACAGGGCGCCTTGCGGCGCGACGAAAGCGACACCGTGTCGAGCACCGGCGCGTACGCGCAGGCCGAGTGGCAGCCGGCCGAGCGCTGGATGGCGACCGCGGGCGTCCGGCGCACCAGCATCTCGGTGGATTTCGCCGATCATTTCATCGTCCCGGGCAACGGCGACGACAGCGGCCGCCTGCGCTTCCAGGCCACCACGCCGGTCGCCAGCCTGCTCTACAAGGCCACGGACGCGCTGAACCTCTACGCCAGCGCCGGCCGGGGCTTCGAGACGCCGACGCTGGTGGAGATGGCCTACAACCTCACCGGCACCGGCCCCAATTTCGGCCTCAGGCCGGCCACCAGCAACCAGTTCGAGATCGGCGCCAAGGCGGTGGTATTCGGCGACAGCCGCGTGAATCTCGCGCTGTTCAACGCCAGCACCGCGAACGAGATCGTCGTCGCCTCGGCGACCGGCGGGCGCACCGTCTACAAGAACGCCTCGCACACCGAGCGCAAGGGGCTGGAGCTGGGCTGGGACATCCCGCTGCCTTACAACCTGCGCGCCTACTTCTCCTACACCTACCTCGACGCGCGCTTCACCGACGCCTTCACCAGCACCGGTCCCGTGGCGGTGGGCAATTTCCTGCCGGCAGTGCCGAAGAACGTGTTCTACGCCCAGCTCTCCTGGCGCTACCCGCAGGCCGGCTTCGCCGGCGCCTTCGAAGTGCGGCGCTCGAGTCAGCTGTTCGTCGACGACCTGAACTCGGCTTCCGCGCCCGGCTACACCATCGCCAATCTGCGCGGCGGCTTCGAGCAGGCGAACGGCGACTGGAAGTTCAGCGAGTACCTGCGCCTGGACAACCTGTTCAACGCCAACTACATCGGCTCGATCATCGTCGCCGATACCAACGGGCGCTTCTTCGAGCCCGCGCCGCGCCGCGGCGCCATCATCGGGGCGACCGCCAGGCTCGGTTTCTGAGTTTCCGGCGTACTATCGTTCCCCGTGCCGGAGGAACGATGGACGAAATCCTGAACGGCAAGACAGTACTGGTGGTGGACGACACCGCGGTCGCCCGCATGCTCGCGGCCGATATCCTGGCCGGCGCCGGCATGAAGATCCTCGAGGCCGAAACCGGCGAGCAGGCCCTCAAGTGCGCTGCCGAGAATCCGGTCGACGCCTTCCTGCTCGACATCAAGCTGCCGGACGTGAACGGCATCGAGCTGTGCCGCTCGCTGCGCGCCATGGCGGCCTACCCCAGCGCGCCGATCGTCTTCGTCACCGCGCTCGACCAGCGCGAAGTGCTGCAGTGGGCGGTCGACGCGGGCGCCGACGACTTCATCCAGAAACCGCTGCACGCCATGGTGCTGCGCCGGCGGCTCGCCAACCTGCTGCAGAAAGGCGCCTATCTCAGGCAGGTGGAATCCATGAGCCTTTCCCTGCGCCGTTACGTCTCGCCGCGCACCAGCGAGATCGCGCGCATCTATGCTACCTACGGCAAACTGCCCGCGCCGCGCCGCCAGGAAGCCTGCATCCTGTTCTCCGACGCGCGCGGCTACTCCGAGCGCAGCCAGGAGCTGGAACCCGAGGCGCTGTTCGAGATGCTGAGCGGCCACCTCACCGCCCAGGTCGAACTCGTCAACAGGCACGACGGCTACGTCGACAAATTCTCCGGCGACGGCGTGATGGCGGTGTTCGACGGCAAGGACATGACGGCGAATTGCTGCCGCTGCGCCCTCGACATCCTCGACCACACGCGGGAATACACCGCGCAAAAGGGCCTGGCCGACATTCAACTCGGCATCGGCATCCATCGCGGGCCGGCGGTGATCGGCAACCTCGGCTCCAAGGACTACCTCGACTACACGCTGATCGGCACCAACGTCAATCTCGCCGCGCGCCTGTGCGGCATCGCCAGCCAGTCCATCGTCGTCTCACACGCCATCCGCGAAGCCGCCGGCGACTCGCCCGAATTCACCTTCGCCGCGAAGAGACTCACCCCCATCCGCGGCTTCCGTACCCAGATCACCGTCTACGACCTGCAGCGGCCTGGGACGACTACTTGAAAATCGGACGATCGAGCAACCTTGTTAAATGTCAGATTTGTAAACCATGAAGTCAATCAATACACCTTAGGGTTCATCATGGCCGATACAGTCCCCGTAGCGCATCCGAGGGATGACCAGGCAAAAGCTGTTCGCGACGTGTTGTTCACTTTCGGGCGCAGCGTATATCTTTACCAGCAGATTGAGGTCTTACTGAAGGTATTGCTGCCGCACATCAAGTACACGAACGGGCCGATCCCGGATGATCCGTTTGCGGAAATGAAACTCCTACTAGGATCTCGCGAAACAATCGGGCCGCTCGTCGAGCGACTAAAGAAGTCAATGGAGGTCACACATCCAGAGGGTTTGGCAGGCTATCTCGAGAAGGTTGTAAAAAATCGAAATGAACTAATTCATTCATTTATCAAACTTCCGTTCGGAAATTTGGCCAGCACAATCTCTTGTCGAGAGGCTCTCTCATATCTTGAATCGCGGTACAGATTCGCAGAGCCACTAATGCAACTACTCCGAGAACTCCTTTCCACCTTCGTCTCACTTCTGAACGAGAACGACTTGGAAATTGCAGGAGAACGTCCAGTCCATGAAAATGAACCCTAATCCTCCGCTGGTATCCACGCCCATCGGTGCCGCACAATTCACAGGTTAGACATCAAAGTATGAAATCTGGATCGCTCACTCGATGGTTGTGCCGACTCACCGTTGTAGCTGCTTTGTCGATCGCGGGCGCGGCGTCGGCAGCCGACGTGCGCGTGATGATCTCCGCAGGTTTTTACAACGCGTATTCCGAACTGACGCAGGCTTTCGAGCGCGCGAGCGGCCACCGCCTGCTCACGACGCGCGGGCCGTCGATGGGCGATTCTCCGGAGGCGATTCCCGCCCGGCTTGCGCGGGGCGAGGCTGCGGATGTGGTGATCCTGGATGGCGGCGCCGCCGACGAGCTTGGCCGGCGGGGACTTGTGCGTGCCGACAGCAAGGTAGAGCTCGCGCGTTCGCTGATCGGCATGGTGGTACGCGCCGGGGTCGCGAAGCCGGACATCGGCAGCGTCGAGGCGTTTCGCAGCGCATTGCTGGCGGCGAAATCGATCGCGTACTCGGACAGCGGCAGCGGCACTTATCTGTCCACCTCGCTGTTCGCGAAGCTCGGCGTCGCCTTCGTCGGCACGATTCCGGCGGAGCTGCAGCCGGGGTTTTCGTTCGCAGGAACGATTGCAAGCACGGCCCGACAGCCAGAAGCTGCCGCCGCGCTGATCCGCTTCCTCGCGTCGCCCGAGGCGGCACCGTCTATCCTGAAGGCAGGCCTGACGCCGGTTACAGGGCGGTAGCCCGCAAGCCACATGGCGCTATACTCTGGCTTCGCGAATGAGGAATAGCAGATGAACATGCCTGGGATTGAGTTTCTGCGAGACAGAAAAGGCCGCCAAAAGGCGGTCATGATCGACCTGAAGAAGCACAAGCGACTTTGGGAAGACCTCTACGACGCATATCTCGCGCACACCCGTCGCGGAGAACGCCGTGAATCCCTCGCCACCGTAAAGCGTCTTGTCCGGGCCAGCGCCAAGCGCAAGGCGCGTGGCTGATTATTCGGTGGTCTTCGCGCGATCGGCGCGCAAGGAACTGCAGAACCTCGATCCTCAAGTCGCCCGGCGAATCCTCTGGCAGGTCGAGGCGCTTGTAACGAACCCTCGCCCATCCGGGGTTGCGAAGCTCGAAGGCGCCACTGACCTCTGGCGAATCCGCGTCGGCGAGTGGCGAGTGGTATATCGCATTTCTGATCGAGACCTGTTGGTTGACGTCATTGCTGTTCGCCACCGTAGCGCCGCTTACCGATAGCTTAGATTGAGAGGAATCAACGTGCCGAGAGAAAACTATGCGTCTGCGACGCCGTGGGAACCGATCGTCGGGTATTCGAGAGCGGTGAAGGTCGGTCCCTACGTCCATGTCTCGGGAACGACGGCGACGGACGGCAAGGGCGGCATCGTCGGCGGCAAGGATCCCTATGCCCAGGCGGTGCAGTGCCTGCGCAATATCGAGACGGCGCTGGCCAAGGCCGGCGCTTCCATGTCCAGCGTGGTGAGGACACGGGTGTACGTGGTGAACATCGCCGACTGGGAGAAGGTCGGGCGGGCGCACGGCGAATTCTTCAAGGACATCCGCCCCGCCAGCAGCATGATCGGGGTGAGCGCCCTCATCGCTCCGGAACTTCTCGTCGAGATCGAGGCGGACGCCTACATCGGCGCGTAGCAGTTCCGCCTTTCAGAGGCGCTTGGCGACTTCTTCCAGCATCACCTCGGTCGCGCCACCGCCGATGGTCTGCACGCGCGCGTCGCGGTACATGCGCTCGATGGCGGATTCCCTGATGTAGCCGAAGCCGCCGTGGAACTGGAGGCAGTCGTAGACGACTTCATTCAGCGTCTCCGCGCAATAGGCTTTCGCCATGGAGACCTCCTTCACGCAGTCGCGCCCCTCGGCGTCGAGCGCGGCGGCGTGCAGCACGAGCTGCCGGCCGGCCGTCGTTTTCGCGGCGAGCATCGACAGCCGCTGGCGGATCGCCTGCTTGTCCCACAGCGGCGCGCCGAAGGCCTTGCGCGTGCGCACGTACTCAAGCGTGAGCTCGATCGCGCGCGCCGCCTCGCCCATGGTCATGGCGGCAATGGCGATCCGCTCGTTCTGGAAGTTCTTCATGATGGAATAGAAGCCGCGGTTCTCTTCGCCCAGCAGATTGGCGGCGGGCACGCGGCAGCCGTCGAACACCAGCTCGGCGGTATCGGACGAGCGCCAGCCCATCTTGTCGAGCTTGCGGCCGACCGAGAAGCCTTTCATGCCCTTCTCGACGATGAACATCGAAATGCCTTTCGACCCGGCGGCGGGATCGGTCTTGGCGGCGATGAAGACCAGGTCGGCGAGCGCGCCGTTGGTGATGAACATCTTGCTGCCGTTGAGCACCCAGTCCGCGCCATCGCGCCGCGCCGTGGTGCGGATCGCCTTCACGTCGGAACCGGCATCCGGCTCGGTGACGCCCACCGCGGTGATCAGCTCGCCGGAAATCACGCCCGGCAGGTAGCGCGCGATCTGTTCGGGCGACCCGGCGTTCACCAGGTGCGGCGAAGCCATGTCGGTGTGCACCAGCACCGTAATGGCGAAGCCGCCGAAGGTCGAACGGCCAAGCTCCTCGGCGAGCAGCGCGGTGGCGCGCGCATCCAGCGCTCCGCCGCCGTATTCCTCCGCGTAGCGCAGCCCGAGGAATCCGAGTTTGCCCATCTCGCGCAGCACTTCGCGCGGCACGAAGCCCTGCTCCTCCCAGGCGTGCGCCCTGGGCGCGACTTCCTTCTCTACAAAGCGGCGGATGCTTTCCTGCAGCAGGCGCAGGGTGTCGTCTTCCCCGTTCATATGGATTTTCCAAGTAAAGACAAGGTTTCCTCGACCGAGGCCGGGTCGGCCACGCCCTTGCCGGCGATATCGTAGGCGCAGCCGTGGCCGACGCTGGAGAACAGGATCGGCGTGCCGATGGTGAGCGCGCTGGAGCGCAGCGGGCTCAGCAGCTTCATCGGGATGTGGCCCTGGTCGTGGAACATCGCCAGATACACGTCGTGCTTGCGCTGCGACAGCATCACGTCGCCTCCGGCCGGTCCGTCGACGGCGACGCCACGCTTGCGCAGTTCGGCGACCGCGGGCTTGGTGATGTTCTCGTCCTCTTTCCCCCACAGGCCATCTTCGCCGGCATGCGGATTGATGCCGAACACGCCCAGGCGCGGCTTGTCGATGCCGAGCCGCTGCGCCGCCCTTGCCGCGGCCATGCCGGCGTCGACCACGCGGTCCTCGGTGATGAGTGACAGCGCGCCTGCCACGCTCTCATGCAGAGTCACGTGCGCGATGCGCAGCCCCTGCGCCACCAGCATCAGGAACACGCGGTCCTCGGGCGTCGCCGTCAGTTCGGCGATAAGGCCGGGGTAGCCGGAGAACTTTATTCCTGCGCGGTTGATCGCCGTCTCGGAATGCGGACAGCCGATGACGGCGTCGACTTCACCCGCCTGCGCCATGCGCACCGCTTCACGCGCATAGGCGACCGTGGCGGCGCCCGATCGGGGATCGAGGGTTCCGGGATTGAAAGCTTCGGGAGGAAGTGCGTGAACGGGGTGTATGTTCGTTTTTCCGTATTTTTCTATTACAAAAGAATCCCCCACAAGAACCGTATCAACCGAAGCCTTGTTTGCAGCCTTGACGGCAATCTCGGGCCCGATGCCGTTCGGGTCCCCGATGGCGATGGCGATTCTCATCAGAGCGGGATCGCCAGCAGCGTGTCGATGCGCGAGCTGTCGCAGACGACGACTCGCGCCTCGAATTTCAATTCATTTTTCTCTTCGTTTACCATATCCAGATATTTTCCCGTCGCGAACACGTCCATCTTTCCATCCCGCATGATGCGCACGACGAGGAACGGCGTCTCCACCGCAGCGCCGGCGCGTACCACCGGCAGGCCCACGATGTGGCGGTAGCGCTGGCGCTCGTAGATGTTGGCCTGGCGCAGCGCGGAGACGCGGTCCTCCAGCATCGCCCGCGAATCGGCGTAGATCAGGCCCGCCTCATAGCCCTTCGCAAGATTGTCCGCGGTGGTGATCTTGTACAGGCAGCGCTCGAGGAAGAAGTCGGGCCACTCCTCCAGACGGTCGTCGTCGATGCAGCGCGCGTAGTCGGCATTCAGCGCCACCAGGCCCGCGAGGCGGTCCGCAATTCCCGCGTTCATACGCCCATGCAGGCGCGCCAGGCCTTCCAGAAGCCGCGCACCGAGGCCTCGGTGGCCCGCGTGTCCTGCGACTCGGCGCGCTCGCCGCCCATCTCGACTATGGATTCCTCGTCCGCCGCCGTGGCGGTGCCGCGCTGCACGAAGCCGCCGACCGCGCCGTCCTCCATCGAGACGTAGCCCGCCGGCCCGACGAGGTTGGACTGCTTGAGGCGCATGCGGCGCAGCTGGGGCGTGTCGTCAGCGAAGCCGAGGTAGGTCCAGTTGAGTTCGGTCTCCTGCACGCCTTTCGGCAGCACCTGCCGCACCGCCAGGCAGTTGTGGATCTGCTGCAGCACGAAACCCGGAAACACCGACAGGATCTGCAGCTGAATGTTGTCGCCGAACTCGTCGATGCTCTCCAGCAAGGTCGGGTCGGCCAGCCGGTAGCTGCCTTCCTTGTTGGTCGGCACGGCTTCCTTCGTGAATGCCGCGTCCTTATCCGCATTGTCGGGCGCGATGGTGGCGCTGACGTGGTGCGCGCCCGAGCCAGTGACGATCACGCCGCCGCCCTGCGAGAGGCGCGTGATGCGGAAAGTGGCGAAGAAGGTGTGCAGCAGGCTGGCGTGGTAGGTGTCCTTGACGTTCTCGATGTACAGCTTCCAGTTGTTCGGCAGCGCCTGGGTGAACTTGCCGAGGATGCTCGGCGGCTTTTTCAGCACTCGCTTGATGCGGCCGAGGATTTCTTCGCCGAGATATTCCTCGATGGGCGGCGCATCGGCGGACAGCGTGCCGAATACCAGCCCGCAAACCACCGCGGTGCGCAGCTTGCGCGGGCCGTGCGCCTCGGTGCGGAAGGACTTGTCCATGCCGCCCTTGCCGTTGACGCCGTCCTTGAAGGCGACGCCGATCAGGCTCCCCTTCAGGTCGTAGCGCCAGGCGTGGTAGACGCAGTGGAAGGCGCGCTGCACGCTGCCGGAATCGTCGATGCAGATCAGCGCGCCGCGGTGCGCGCAGCGGTTCTCGAAGGCGCGGACGTCGCCATCCAGGTCGCGCGCCGCCACCACCGGCATCGCGCCCACGTGCGTGGCGCGCCAGTCGCCCGGATTGGGGATTTCCATCTCCAGGCAGAGGAAATTCCACACCGGGCCCTCGAAGACGCGCTGCTGCTCGTCCGCCAGCACCTGCGGGTCCTGGTAGACCCAGTACGGCACCCGGGTCAGCGTCGCCGGCCAGGCGCCCATCAGTTGCTCAGCGTCACGTTAGCGGTCTGGATGACTTTCTGCCAGCGCGCCATCTCTTCCTTCACGAAGGCGGCCATTTCCGCCGGCGTGTTGCCGACCGGCTCGGCGCCCTGCTCGAGAAAGCGCGCTTTCACGTCGGGAAGCTTCAGCGCCTCGACCGCGTCCGCGTTGATGCGCGCCACCACGGCGGACGGCGTGCCCGGCGGCGCCACCAGCCCGAACCAGGCGCTGGTGATGAATCCGGGCAGCCCCGCTTCGCCGGCCGTGGGGATGTCGGGCAGTACCGGACTGCGCCGCGCGCTGGCCACGGCCAGGATCTTCGCCCGGTTCGCCTGGTGGTACTTGAGCGCCGCGGCAAGGTTGCCGATGAAGATGTCGACGCGGCCGGCGACGATATCCACCAGCGCGGGGCCTTCGCCCTTGTAGGGGACGTGCACGAGGTCCAGCCCCGCCATGCTCTGCAGCATCGACGCCGAAAGGTGGGAGGTCGAGCCGTTGCCCTGCGACGCGTAGGTGACCTTGCCGGGATTGGCCTTCGCGTACGCGATCAGCTCCGCGATCGAATTGGCGGGCAGGTCCATCCTCGCCGTGACCACGTTGGGCACGATGGCGAGCACCGTGACCGGCACGAATTTCGCCGGATCGTAGCCAAGCGCCTTGTAGAGGTTGTGGTTGATGGACAGCGGGCCGGGCGGGCTGCACAGCAGCACATAGCCGTCGGCGTCCGCCCTGAACACCGCTTCCGCGCCGATGTTGCCGCCCGCACCGGCGCGGTTCTCGATCACCACCGGCTGGCCCCACCTCTGCGACAGCTTGTCGCCGAGGATCCGGCACAGCACGTCGTTCGAACCGCCGGCCGGGAACGGCACGATGACGTGCACGACCTTGGCCGGATAGCCGCCCTGGGCGAATATCAACTGCGACGCCAGCAGCAGCAATGCTGCGAGCAACCCTCGTGGTTTCATGTCGTCCCTCCAGCCTTCATTCTAGCCAGCCGGCGGCGGAATTCGAACGCCAGCAGCGGCAGCCCGACCGCCGCCACCACGAACACCGGCACCGTCCCCACGGCGTCGATGGCGTGCGAACCCAGCCACACGCCCGCCGACTGGCCGGTGAACAGGCAGGTGGCGAACAGCGCGAGCGCGCCGCCGCGCGC
>DATBQR010000027.1:0-34885 GCA_036560705.1 Burkholderiales bacterium
TTCGAGGAGATCTGCGCTGCGCAGGACAAAACCCCTTCCCAGGTCGTCAGGCAACTGATCCGTGAATACGTCATCGCCAACGCCGGCGATCGCGAGTTGCCGGCATGGCTGTTGGCGGCAGCCAACAAGAAAACCGCGACGGCTTGAGTCCTATGGCGCTCCATCCGTTTCGTCCGCGGTTATTGGAGTATCTGAAAGGCTACGACAGGCACGCGCTGGCAGCGGATATCGGCGCCGGCGTCACGGTGGGCGTGATCGCGCTGCCCCTCGCCATGGCGTTCGCCATCGCCTCGGGCTTGAAACCCGAGGCGGGCCTGTTCACGGCGATCATCGCCGGCTTCCTGATTTCGGCGCTCGGCGGCTCGCGCGTGCAAATCGGCGGCCCCGCCGGTGCCTTCATCGTCATCGTCTACGGCATCGTGCAGCGGTACGGGCTCGCCAACCTGCTGGTTTCCACCGCGATGGCGGGCGTGCTGCTGTTCGTGATGGGGCTCACCCGCATCGGCTCGCTGATCCGCTTCATCCCCGTGGCCATCGTCATCGGCTTCACCAACGGCATCGCGGTGCTCATCTCGCTCTCGCAGCTGAAGGATCTGCTCGGCCTGAAGATCGAGAAAATGCCCGCCGATTTCTTCGGCGTGACGCGCGCGCTCGGCGGCGCGATGGATACCCTGAGCGTGCCGGCCATCGTGCTTGGGCTCGCCTCGCTTGCCATCATCGTGGTCTGGCCCTCGGCCAGCAGCCCCGCTCCGCGGCCGGGTGCACCCGCCCCCCATCTGCTGCGGCTCGCGGGAAGATTTCCGGCCACGCTGGCGGCGCTGATGCTGGCCACCATCGCCACTGCGATGCTGGGGCTGCCGGTGGAGACCATCGGCTCGCGCTTCGGCGGCATCCCGGGCGGGCTGCCGGCGTTCGCGCTGCCCGACCTTTCCTGGGACAACGCGCGCAACCTGGTCGCGCCGGCGGTCACCATCGCCCTGCTCTGCGCGATCGAGTCGCTGCTCTGCGCGCGCGTCGCCGACAGCATGATCGACGACCGCCACGACCCGAACCAGGAACTCATGGCGCAGGGCATCGCCAATTTCGTCGCGCCGTTTTTCGGCGGCATGCCGGCCACGGGCACCATCGCCCGCACCACCGCCAATGTGCAAAGCGGCGCCCGCTCGCCGGTCGCGGGCACGATACACGCGCTCACCCTGCTCGCCATCGTGCTCATTGCCGCGCCTTTCGCTTCGTACGTGCCGCTGGCGTCGCTGGCGGCAATCCTCCTGTTCGTCGCCTGGAACATGGGGGAATGGCAAGAGTTCAGGCGTCTCCGACAGTTCTCGGTGCAGTACCGCACGGTCATGCTCGCCACTTTCCTGCTCACGGTGATCGTCGACCTGACGGTGGCGGTGCAGATCGGTCTGGTTCTGGCGGCGCTGTTTTTCATCTACCGGATTTCGACGCTCACCACCATCGAGCGGGTCGCGGCGGATGTACCGCTGCCGGAGGGCACGGCGGCCTACCGGATCTTCGGTTCGCTGTTCTTCGGCGCGGTCGGCAAGCTGGAGGCGCTCACCGAGACCGGGACTGGCGAAGCGCCGCCGCGCGCGCTGATCCTCGATCTGCACATGGTGATCAATCTCGACAGCACCTGCCTGGACACGCTGGAAGCGCTGCAGCGCAGCCTCGCCAAGCGCGGCGCCGCGCTGCTGCTGTGCGCCGCCAACGATCAGCCTCTGTCGCTGATGCGCCGCAGCGGATTCCTCGAGAAACTGGGAAAGGAAAACCTGGTGAAAGACCTGCCCGCGGCGGTCGGCCGCGCCGGACAACTGCTCAGGGCTTGAGGTAAGCGAACCCTTCCCGCTGCTGCAGCCGGGTGATCTCGGCGACGCCCGAGGGCACGAAGGTCGCGTACGAGATGAACTGGTCCTTGGTCAGCTTCCGGTTGCGCAGGGTGATCTCGCACACGTCGAACTGCACGCCGCGCTGCACCAGCTGCTCGACCAGGTCTTCGTACTTGTTGCCATTCTTGTCTTTCGCGCCCTTCATCATGAAGTCCACGCCGAGCGCGTGCGAAACGACGATGATCTTCGCGCCCGGATTGACTTCGAGATGGTTGTTGATGTTGCGCAGGCCGTTGGTCGCCTGCGCCAGGCCTTCGCTCAAGTGGTAGACGACCTTGTCCGGCCCTGCGCCGCCGCCCGACCCGGCACAGCCGGAGAGCAGCGAAAACGCGGCCAGCGCCGCGACCAGAATCCTGCAGAAACCCATTTTTCAGCGCCCGCCGCAGTCTGCCGGCATGGATGCGTTCGGATAGCCGCGGCAGGACCAGGCCACCTTGCCGTCCTTGAGGACCGGCATCACCGAAATCTCGATGGCATTTTTCTCGTTCCAGCCGCGGATCCCGCCGTTCGACTCGACGATCCACTTGAGTTCGCCGAATTTCGCGTCGTTCCTGGCCGCAACCTTGATGTCGAGTCCGGCGCCGGCGAGATTGCCCGCCTTCTCCGCCGTCGCGGCAACCTGCTGCTTCGGCGCGTCCGCGCCCGTGATCAGCGCCTGCGCCGCCTCCTTGGCCTCCGAACCCGACATGCCCGGCAGGACCCAGGCCACGACGACAAACCCGACCAGGGCGAGCCCGGCGATGACGAAAAGTGCGGCGCGCATATGATTTCCCTCTACGATACTTTCGCGGACTTTACCACGGCGGCCGGGCAACTTCAGCGCGGGCAAAAAGGGCAAAATCCGGCCGTGAACGTGACGTTCCATCTGCGGATCGCCGGGCGCGTGCAGGGCGTCGGCTACCGGGACGCGCTGCGCCGCGAGGCGCTGGCGAACGGGGTCGCCGGCTGGGTGAGGAACCGCCGCGACGGCGCCGTCGAGGCGATCCTGCAGGGCGCGCCAGAAGCAGTCGACGCGGTGCTGGCCTGGGCAAGGCGCGGGCCGCCCGCCGCGCGCGTCAGCGATATCGATGCGCAACCGGCCCAAGGCGAATTCGAACGGCCGTACGACGGATTCGATTGCCTGCCTACGGCCTAGCGTCCCCGGCTAGGGCGCGGCGCTCCCGTTCCCATACTGGAACTGCACCGCCTCGGGCGACAGCCACGAGGACAGCTCCCCGAGCAGGAGATCGTCGGGCCGCACTCTCCAGGCCTCGCCCAGGGCGACGTCGCAACTCGCCCCGTCATTCTCGTAGTGGATCAGCACCGGGCAGCCGACTTCACCGGCCGCGCGGTACGGCGCCAGCAGGTCCATCAGGCGCTTGGGGTCGCGCGTCTTGTCCGTGCCGCCGTTCATGGCGATCCTGAGCCGCGCCGAGAAGCGCGCCCGCATCGCCGCCAGATCGAGGACGTCCTCCGCGCTCACGCGCAGCCCGTTGATGAACTCGTCGCGCTGCACCTTGCCCTGCACCACCAGCAGGCGGTCCTCCTTGATCTTGTCGCGATGCTTCTCGAACAGCTCGTTGAACACCGAGAGTTCGAGCTGCGCCGTGCCGTCGTCCAGCATCACCATCATCATGCGGCCGCGCCGCGTCATCTGCACGCGCGCCGCGGACACCACGCCGGCGATCCAGACCCGTTCGCCGGCGGCGGAAAGCCGGGCCAGCGGCGTGCGCGGAAAACCGGCGAGTTCCCGCTCGTAGACCGAAAACAGGTGCCCCGACAGGCAGTAGCCGAGCGCCGCCTTCTCCTCCGTGAGGCGCTGCTTGAGGTCCCAGGCCTTCGATTCGACGAGCACCAGGCCGGCGGTGTGGGCGGGATCGGCCTCGCCGAACAGGCTGTTCTGCGACGAATCCCGGTCCGCCTGCTCGGCGGCCTCGATGGCCCGGCCGGCGGAAGCCAGCAGGCTGGCGCGGTTGCCGTTGAGGGCATCGAAGGCGCCGGCGCGCACCAGCGCCTCGATGCAGCGCCGGTTGACCAGCCGCTTGTCCACGCGGCGGCAGAAATCGAACAGGTCGGTGAACGGCCCCGCCTTGCGCGCCTCGACGATCGATTCGATCGCGGAGCGCCCGGTGCCGCGCACCGCGCCCAGGCCGTAGCGCACCGTCTTCACGTCCACCGGCACGAAGCGGTAGCCGGAGGCGTTGATGTCCGGCGGCAGGACCGACAGGCCGTTGGCTACCGCGTCGTCGCGGAACTGGCGCACCTTGTCGGTATCGTCCATCACCGCCGACATGTTGGCCGACATGAACGCGGCGGCGTGGTGCGTCTTCATGTACGCCGTCTGGTAGGCGAGCAGCGCATAGGCCGCCGCGTGCGACTTGTTGAAGCCGTAGCCGGCGAATTTCTCCATCAGGTCGAACAGCTGCGTCGCGCGGTTGCGCTGCACGCCGTTCTTCTCGGCGCCGGCGACGAAGATGCTGCGCTGCTTGGCCATCTCCTCGGGCAGCTTCTTGCCCATCGCGCGCCGCAGCAGGTCCGCGGCGCCGAGCGAGTAGCCGCCGATCACCTGCGCGATCTGCATCACCTGCTCCTGGTACACCATGATCCCGTAGGTGGGCGCGAGGATCGGCTCGACGCGCGGGTCCAGGTACTCGATGCGCTTCTTGCCCTGCTTGCAGAGAATGTATTCGGGGATCAGCTCCATCGGACCGGGCCGGTACAGCGCCACCAGCGCGATCACGTCCTCGAAGCGCGTCGGCGGCGCCTGCTTGAGCAGGTCGCGCATGCCGCGCGATTCAAACTGGAACACCCCGGTCGCGTTGCCCGAGGCGAGCATGGCGTAGGCCGCCTTGTCGTCCAGCGGCAGCGCTTCGACGGAAAAATCCTTTTCGCCCAGGGTCCGCACGTAGCGTTCCGCCCAGTCGAGCACGGTGAGCGTGGTCAGGCCGAGGAAATCGAATTTCACCAGCCCGATCGCCTCGACGTCGTCCTTGTCGAGCTGCGAGATGACGTGCGTGGCGCCCTCGGCGGCGTACAACGGGCAGAAATCGGTGAGCTTGCCTGGCGCGATCAGCACGCCGCCCGCATGCATGCCGACGTTGCGCGTCAGACCCTCGAGCTTTTCCGCGAGTTCCAGCAGGTCGCGGACCTCTTCCTCCTTCTTCTCGCGCTGCGCGAGCAGCGGCTCCATTTCGCGCGCATCCTGCAGCGTGATGTTCTTGCCCGGCTGCACTGGGACCAGCTTGGCGATCTGGTCGCAGAAGTTGTAGCCCAGGTCGAGCACCCGGCCGGTGTCGCGCAGCACGGCGCGCGCCGCCATGGTGCCGAAAGTCGCGATCTGGGAGACGGAATCCTCGCCGTACTTCTTGCGCACGTAGTCGATCACCCGGTCGCGGCCGTCCTGGCAGAAGTCGATATCGAAGTCGGGCATCGACACGCGCTCGGGGTTGAGGAAGCGCTCGAACAGCAGGTCGTACTTGAGGGGGTCCAGGTCGGTGATGCCGAGCGCATAGGCTACCAGCGAGCCGGCGCCCGAGCCGCGTCCCGGTCCGACCGGCACGCCGTTGGAGCGCGCCCAGCTGATGAAATCGGCGACGATGAGGAAGTAGCCCGCGTAGCCCATCTGCGCGATGGTCTTGATCTCGAACGCCAGGCGCTCGCGGTAGCGGCCGGTTTCCTCGTCCTTGAGCTTCAGCTTTTCGATTCTTCGGGCCAGTCCCTTTGCGGCCTCCCTGTCTAGAAACGCATCGAGGGAAACTCCCTTGGGCGTGGGAAACGCGGGAAGGCGGCTCTTGCCCAGCTCGATCTCGAGGTTGCAGCGGCGCGCGATCTCCACCGCATTCTCGAGCGCCTGCGGCACGTCCGCGAACAGCTTCACCATTTCCTCCTGCGACTTGAAGTACTGGTCCGGCGTGAACAGCTTCGGCCGGCGCTGGTCGCCGAGCACATAGCCCTGCGAAATGCAGACGCGCGCCTCGTGCGCCTTGAAGTCGTCGGACGAAATGAATTGCACCGGGTGCGTCGCCACCACCGGCAGCCGCAGTTTCACCGCGAGCGCAAGCGTCGCCCCGACCAGCTGCTCGGCGTGGCCGGCCCCGGCGCGCTGCACTTCAAGGTAGTAGCGCCCCGGAAAAAGCTTCGCCCAGGCGGCGGCGAGTTTTTCGGCCGCCGCAGCGTTGCCCGAGGCGAGCGCGTGGCCGACGTCGCCGCCGGCAAATCCCGACAGCGCGATCAGGCCGTCGGTGGCCGCTTCCCTGAACCAGCCCATGGCAATTTCGGCGCGGCCGCGGTGCTGGTTCTTCAGCCAGGCGCGCGAGAGCAGCGTGGACAGCAGCAGGTAGCCGGCACGTGACGTGCACAGCAGCAGCGCGCGGAAGGGTTTGTCGCGATCGCCGTCGTTCTGTATCCAGCAGTCGACGCCGACGATGGGCTTGACGCCCTCGGCGCGCGCCGCGGTGTAGAACTTCACCATGCCGAACACGTTGCCCGCGTCGGTGAGCGCCAGCGCCGGCATGCCGTCCGCCTTCGCGTTCGCCACCGCCTGCTCGATGCGGACGATGCCGTCCGACACCGAGTACTCGCTGTGCATCCGGAGGTGGACGAAGCGCGGAGCAGTCACCCAAAAATTTTACCACCCCGTCCAGCGCGAACTCCCGGCCCGGATGCCTGTCGAACCGCTTGAAGGAGACCATGTGCGCGCGCCTCTGACCTTGCCCGTTCTGCGCCCGCTGGCGATCGCCGCCGCGGTGGCCGTATTCGCCGCGCTCGTCGCGCCTGCGGCGCGCGCGCAAGGGGTTTACAAGTACACCGATTCCGCCGGACGCGTCGTCTACACCGACGACCCTGCCGCGGGCGGCGGTGCGGCGCGCCTGGTCGAGACCCCGCCGCCCGCCACTCCCGCGCCGGCCGCGGCGCTGAGCGCCTCGGACAAGAAACTCCTCGATCAGGCGAACCTGCGCGCTGCCGCCCTCGACCGCGCCGTCGCGGACATCGTCGTTGCGCACACGGAACTGCGCGCCGCCGAGGCGCGCCGCGAGCAGGGAACCGAGCCGATCGAAGGCGAGCGCCAGGGCCACCGCTTCCGGCCCGAGTACTGGCAACGGCAGCAGGCGCTGAAAAACGGCGTCGACATCGCCCGGGCGAAGCTGGACGACGCGATCGAGCGGCGCAACGCGCTGCGCTGAGCGCCTTTGCTGACATCCGCGGGCCCATGGAGCCCGCGGCCCCTCCCGTCAAGCCGCTTGCCGGCATCATGCTGGCCCAGCGCGGCTCGGCGCAGTAGCGCCGGCGGGCACCAAAAACGCCGTAAACGTAGTATTGTTCGGTACGTACCGGTACGTACCGGTACGTACGGCACGTACCAGCCATTTCGCAGCGAACGCGCTGCCACACCTGAGCTCCGGAGAATGATCGAAGAATCGCCAATGGATGAGGTCACCGACCTCATCGCCAGCGTCGAGATGCACCGCAAGGAAATCGAGAGGGAGTCCGGCCTGGAGACGTCGCGCAGCTATGCGTTGCGCCGCCTGCAGGAAGCCCTGCAAAAAGAGCAGGAAACCGTGCAGCTGCACGGCGCCAGCCCCGTGCGCGCCGCCACCACCGAGGCGCTCACCGTCGAAATCCGCAGGATCGGTTCGCTGTCGCGCGCCGCGAACCAGCGGCCGCAGCAGCAGCGGGGCGGCCGGCCGCAACAGCAGAACTCCCGGCCGCAGGAGCAGCGCCATTCGCCGAAGTCCAGGGGCCGGAGGTCGATGGGCCGCAACCCGGGCCGCTAGGCGGAGTCCTGAAGTTCGGCGTTTTCGATCACTTGGACGCGAGCGGCGCGCCGCTCGCGCAGTTCTACGAAGACCGCCTGCTGCTGGCGGAAGCATACGACCGCATCGGCATCCACGCGCTGCATGTCGCCGAGCATCATGCGACGCCGCTCGGCATGTCGCCCTCGCCTTCCGTGTTTCTCGCGTCGGTGGCGCAGCGCACGAAGCGCCTGCGTTTCGGCCCGCTGGTCTACACGCTCGCGCTCTACCACCCGCTGCGGCTCGCGGACGAAATCTGCATGCTCGACCAGTTGAGCGGCGGCCGTTTCGAACTCGGCGTCGGACGCGGCGTGTCGCCGCTGGAAATCGGCTATTTCGGCTTCGATCCGGCAAAATCGCAGGCCATGTACGTAGAGGCCTACCAGGTGATCCTGAAGGCGATGCGGGAGCGCACGCTGACATTCAAGGGGGAGTACTACAGCTTCGAGAGCGTACCGTTTCATCTCGAACCGCTGCAGCGCCCGCATCCGCCGATCTGGTACGGCCTGTCCAATCCGGAGAGCGCGGAGTTCGCCGCCGATAACCGCTTCAACGTCGTCAGCAATGCAGCGCCGAAAGCGGTGCGCGTAATTACCGACCGCTACCGAGAAGCGTGGGCGCAGAAGAACAATGACCCGGCGATGATTCCCTTCATCGGCATGGCCCGCCACGTGGTCATCGCGGACACCGACCGGGAGGCGATGGAACTCGCGCGGCGCGCCTACGCGCGCTGGTTCGAGAGCTTCATTTTCCTCTGGCGCCTGCGCGGTGCCACTCCGCCCTTCACCACCTACGTCGAAGATTTTGACGAAGTGCTGAAAAACGGCCAGGCGATCGTCGGGTCGCCGGACACGGTGCGCGAGATGATCGCTTCGCAGGCGTCCGACGCGGGGCTCAACTATTTCCTGCTGCGCTTCGCTTTCGGCGACCTGACGCTGGAAGCATCGATGCGCTCGGTGGAGCTGTTCGCGAGCCGCGTCCGGCCCGCGCTTGGGGAGGTTGCCGCATGAAACTGCGATTGCTGCTTTTATTCCTGGTTCTTTTTACCGGGCCCGTGGTTGCACAGGAATGGCCGGCGCGGCCGGTGAAGTTCATTCTTTCGCAGGCCTCCGGGACGTCGCCCGACATTGTCGCTCGTGTCATTGGCGATCGGCTGTCCCGACTGTGGAACCAGCCGATCGTGATCGAGAACCGGCCCGGCGGGCAGAACGTTCCCGGCGCGCAGGCCGCGGCACACTCCCCGGCCGACGGCTACAACTTCTTCTACGCCACGACCGCGGCAATCGTCTCCAATCCATTCACGTTCAAGGCGCTGCCCTACGACCCCGAGCGCGATTTCGCGCCGGTGGCGATGGTCGCCAAATCGCCGATGGTCGTGGCGGTGAATACCTCGGTTCCCGCGAGGACTCTCGCCGAACTCGTGGCGCTGGACAAGGCGCAACCCGGCAAGCTTGCGGCCGCAAACGAAGGCGCCAAGACGTTCAGCGGCCTGATGAGCCAGATGCTCAACCAGACCGCCGGCATTCGCCTGCTACAGGTGCCCTACAGCGGCGTTTCGCCGGCGATCCAGGACACCATCGCGGGACGCACGCAGGTGGTGCTGGTGAGTTCCGCCGCGCTGCTGCCCTACCTGAAACGCGGAGAGCTGCGCGCGCTGGCGGTCAGCGCCGGCAAACGGGTGCGCGGCCTCGAAGATGTCCCCACCCTGGCTGAAACGTATCCGGGTTTCGAGTATGTCGGCTGGTTTGCGCTTCTCGCGCCGGCCGGCACCCCGGCCGGCATCATCCGGCGCGTAAACCGCGACATGGAACGGGTGCTCGCCGATCCCGAAGTGGCGCAGCGCCTGTTCGACTTCGGCCTGGTCAACGAAGGCGCCGGCACGCCCCAATCGCTGAACGAATTCCTGCGCGCGGAACGCGACCGCTGGGCAAAGCTGGTGAAGGACATCGGGCTGCAGCCCGAATAATCTAGAGAACGACGGCCTCGGGCTCGCTCGTGTTGCCGGCCTCGACGAAGCCGATTTCGTAGGCCAGTTCGCCTTCGCGCTTGAGCAGCATGGCCGCGGCGGCGACGTGCTCGCGCGCGACCGCGATCACCATGCCGATGCCGCAGTTGAACACGCGGTGCATTTCGTCCTCGGCGACGTTGCCGTTCTTCTGCAGCAAGTTGAAGAGTTCCGGGCGCGGCCACATTTTTTTCCGCAGCACTGCACGCATGCCCTGCGGCAGCATGCGGGGCACGTTGCCGACCAGGCCGCCGCCGGTGATGTGGGCAAGGCCTTTCACCTTCACCGCGACCATGAGCTTCAGGACCGGCTTGACGTAGATCCGTGTCGGCTCCATCAGGCTGTCGGCGAGGTCGGAGTTGGGCTTGTCTTCTCCGAGGATGCGGCGGATCAGGGAATAGCCGTTCGAATGCGCGCCGCTCGAGGCCAGCCCCAGCAGCACGTCGCCCGGAACGATGGACTTGCCGTCGATGATGCGTTCCTTTTCCACCACGCCGACGCAGAAACCCGCCAGATCGTATTCGCCCTCCGGGTACATGCCCGGCATTTCGGCGGTCTCGCCGCCGATCAGCGCGCAGCCGGCCTCCTCGCAGCCCTTGGCGATGCCGCGGATGACGTTGGTGGCGACGGCCTTGTCCAGCTTGCCGCAGGCGAAGTAGTCGAGGAAGAACAGCGGCTCGGCGCCTTGCACGAGGATGTCGTTCACGCTCATCGCGACGAGGTCGATGCCGACGGTGCCGTGCCGGCCGAGCATGAAGGCGAGCTTGAGCTTGGTGCCGACGCCGTCGGTGCCGGACACCAGGATCGGCTCCTTGTATTTCTGCGGGATCGCGCACAGCGCGCCGAAGCCGCCCAGGCCCGCAAGCACTTCCGGGCGCATGGTGCGCTTGGCGAACGGCTTGATCGCTTCGACCAGCGCGTCGCCGGCGTCGATGTCGACGCCCGCATCACGGTAAGAGAGGGATTCCGACATGGCGGGTAAAATGATGTCTTTCCAGCAATTTTACGTGAAATGAAGGCTCCGCTTCTCGCCGATCCGCGTCTGTGGGCCTGGCTGGCGATCGCCCTGGTGGTCGGCGGCCTGGTCTACGCGCTGTCGCCCATCCTCGCGCCGTTCCTGGCCGGTGCGATCCTCGCCTACGTCCTCAATCCGCTGGTGGGCCGGCTGACCGGACGCTACCTGCCGCGCATCGTCGCGGTAGTGCTGGTGCTGCTGGTCGTGCTCGCCCTGGTGGTCGCGCTCATGCTCGTGATCGTGCCGCTGTTCATCAAGGAGCTGCGGTTGATGGCCGAGCAGCTGCCGGCATTCCTCGCCTGGATCAACCAGCAGGTTGCGCCCTGGCTGAAGGAACGCTACGCCGTCGAATTCCAGCTCGACGTCGAGACCTTCAAGCGGCTGGCGGGCAGCGTCCTCGCCAACAACCAGGACCTGGTGGCGAGCCTGCTCGGCTCGCTCAGGATCGGCGGCCTCGCGCTGATCGCCTTCCTCATCAACCTGCTGCTGGTGCCGGTGGTGCTGTTCTTCCTGTTGCGCGACTGGAATTCGCTGGTCGCGCGCGTGGACGCCATGATTCCCCGCCACCTGCACCAGCGCGCCGGAAGCATCCTCGCCGAGATCGACGCCGTGCTCGCCGAATTCCTGCGCGGACAGCTGACCGTCATGCTGTTGATGAGCGTGTATTACTCCACGGCGCTCTGGGTGGCGGGGCTCGAATTCGCTCTGCCGATCGGGATCATCACCGGATTGCTGGTGATCATCCCGTATGTCGGCGCATTCACCGGCATCCTGCTCGGCACCATAGCCGCCGCAATGCAGTTCAACAGCCTGGCTGGCGTCGCCTGGGTGTGGCTTGCCTTCGGCATCGGGCAGACGCTCGAGGGTTCGATGGTGACCCCGCTGCTGGTAGGCAAGCGCATCGGCCTGCATCCGGTGGCGGTAATATTTGCGCTGCTCGCCTTCGGCCAGATATTCGGCTTCTTCGGGGTGCTGCTTGCGCTGCCGGCGAGCGCGGTACTGCTGGTCACGTTGCGCCGCCTGCAGAAGGCCTACCTCGCCGGCCCGCTTTACGGCGGGCCGAAGTGATGCGGCAACTTGCATGAGCAGGACGCTCGCTTGATGAAGCAGCTCGCGTTGGGGATCTCCCCGCCGCCGCGGCCCACGCTGGACAATTTCGTTCCCGGCGCGAACGCCGAGCTGCTTGCGCGCCTGCGCGAATTCCAGGCGGGGAAGTTCCCGGAAATCATCCTGTACCTGTGGGGCAGTACGGGATCCGGCAAGAGTCATCTATTGCTGGCCTGCGCCGGCCCGACGGTGGCGGACAACGTGGAAACGCTCGACGAAACCGCCCAGATAGTGCTTTTCAATGCGATCAATGAAGCAAGACAGTCCGGTGGCAGGGTGTTGGCCGCCGGCAACGCGCCGCCCGCCCAGCTGCCGCTGCGCGAAGATCTCAAGTCCCGCCTAGCGTGGGGCCTCGTCTACCAGGTGAAGCCGCTGACCGACGAGGAGCGCGCCGTATTCCTGCGCGGCGAAGCCGAGCGCCGCAGCATGCAGCTGCCGGATGAGGTCGTAGCCTACCTGTTGACGCGCATGCGCCGGGACCTGCATTCGCTGACAGCGATCCTCGACCGCCTGGACCAGGCTTCGCTGGAATTGAAACGTCCGATTACGCTGCCGCTGCTTCGCGAAGCACTCAAAGAATGAATCTGGCCCTGTTCGATCTCGACAACACCCTGCTCGCCTGCGACAGCGATTACGAGTGGGGCCAGTTCCTGGTGGACCGCGGCGTGCTCGCGCGCGCCGAGTACGAGGCGCAGAACGCCGCTTTCTACGAACAATACAAGGCCGGCACGCTCGACATCCACGAATTCCTCGGCTTCGCGCTGCGTCCTCTCGCCGAGCACGCGCCCGCGGACCTCGATCGCTGGCACGCCGAGTTCATGGCGGCGCGTATCCGCCCGGCGATGGGCGCGCCTGCGAAGGCGCTGGTGCGCCAGCACCTGGATGCCGGCGACCTCTGCGCGGTGGTCACCGCCACCAACAGCTTCGTCACCGGCCCGATCGCGCGCGAATTCGGCGTGCCGCACCTGGTGGCGACCGAGCCGGAACGCATCGCCGGGCGATTTACCGGCCGCGTCGCCGGCATCCCGTGCTTCCGCGAGGGGAAGATCGCGCGCGTCGAAGCCTGGCTCGCCGGCCTGGGACGCGGGCTGCGGGACTTCGGCCAGAGCAGCTTCTACAGCGACTCCCAGAACGACCTGCCGCTGCTGGAGCTGGTCACGCACCCGGTGGCGGTCGATCCGGACCCCAAGCTTGCCGCCGTGGCCCGGGCGCGGGGCTGGCCCGCAGTTTCCCTCCGGTTTCCCTGAGATAATCCCCGCCGGCAATGATCAAACGCTTCATCCGCCGCGTATTCGGCCTCGAATCGAGGGGGCCGCAGCGCGTTCAGCAGGCGCGCCACAACGTGACGCGCAACATGATCAGCAGCAGCGCGCTAAAGGTCTGCGACGTGCTCGCGGAGCGCGGCTATGCAGCCTACGTGGTGGGCGGCGCGGTGAGGGACATCCTGCTCGGCATCACCCCCAAGGATTTCGACGTCGCCACCGGCGCGCGGCCCGAGCAGATCAAACCGCTGTTCCGCCGAGCCCTGCTGATCGGCCGGCGTTTCCGCCTGGTGCACGTGATGATGGGGCCCGAGACCATCGAGGTATCCACCTTCCGCGCAGCGGACAGCCAGACCGCCGAAAAGGACGAGCACGGCCGCGTACTGCGCGACAACGTCTTCGGCACCATGGAGGAGGATGCGCGCCGGCGCGACTTCACGGTCAACGCGCTCTACTACGACTGCAAGAGCGGCGAGGTGATCGACTTCCACGGCGGCCTCGCCGATTTGAAAAAACGCACCCTGCGCATCATCGGCGATCCCGAGACGCGCTTCCGCGAGGACCCGGTGCGCATGCTGCGCGCAGTGCGCCTCGGTGCGAAGCTCGGCCTGTCCATCGATGGCACGACGCGCGCGCCGATCAAGCGCCTCGCCCCGCTGCTCGAGCACGTGCCGCCGCCGCGCCTGTTCGAGGAAATGTTGAAACTCCTGCTCTCGGGCCATGCCAGCGCCTGCCTGCGCCAGCTGCGCAACGAGGGGCTGCACAAGGGCCTGCTGCCCCTGCTCGACGTCATCCTCGACCAGCCGCTGGGCGAGCGCTTCGTCACCCTGGCGCTGGCGCAGACCGACGAGCGCGTGCGCACCGATCGCCCGGTGTCGCCGGCGTTCCTGTTCGCCGCGCTCCTCTGGCACGAGGTGCTGTCGGCCTGGAAGCTGCACGAGAAGCGCGGCGAGCGCCGCTTCCCGGCGCTCGAGCGGGCGATGGACGAAGTCCTCGATGCGCAAAGCGGCAAGCTCGCCATCACCCGCCGCCTGACGGCGACGATGCGCGAAGTGTGGGCGATGCAGCCCCGCTTCGAGGAGCGCTCCGGGCAACGGCCCTACCGGCTGCTCGAGGCCGAGCGCTTCCGCATGGCCTACGACTTCCTCGCGCTGCGCGCGCAAAGCGGCGAGGTGCCCGCCGAAATCGAGTCCTGGTGGCGCGCCTTCCAGACTGCGGACGAGGAAACGCGCCGGGCGATGCTGCTGCCGGATTCCGGGCCGCGCAAGAAGCGCCGGCGGCGGCGCGGGAAGAAAGCCGCCGGGGACGCGCCGCCGCCCGCATGACCGTGGCGTACGTCGGGCTGGGCGCGAACATCGGCGAGCCGCGCCAACAGATTGAGGCAGCGGTCGCGGAACTGAAAAAATTGCCCGACACGAACCTTGTCCTGGCCTCTGGCGTCTACAAAAGCAGCCCGTTGGGCTATCTGGAACAGCCGGATTTTCTGAACGCCGTGGTGCGGCTCGACACCGGGCTCCCGCCCGAGGCCCTGCTCGACCGCCTCCAGGAAATCGAGAACCGGCATGGCCGGGAGCGGCCCTTTGCCGGCGCACCGAGGACGCTTGACCTGGACCTGCTGCTTTACGGCGACAGCGTTCAGGTCACGCCAAGGCTCACCCTGCCCCACCCGCGCATGCACGAGCGCGCCTTCGTGCTGGAACCGCTGACCGAGATCGCGCCGGATATCGCCATACCGGGGCACGGCGCCGCGAGCGAACTCCTCGCCGCCTGCCGCGGGCAAGCTGTTGAAAGGATCGGCTGAAATGAAATTTTCGGTGATCGCCACGTCGGCGGGCCTCCTGTTCGCCTCGAACGTATTCATGACTTTCGCCTGGTACGCGCACCTGAAGGAGCTGTCCGCGAAACCCTGGTGGATCGCTGCGCTGGCCAGCTGGGGCATCGCCCTGTTCGAATACCTGCTGCAGGTCCCCGGCAACCGCATCGGCTACACCGAGCTGTCGCTGCCGCAGCTGAAAATCATGCAGGAAGCGATCACGCTCACGGTGTTCGTGCCGTTCGCGCTCCTGTACATGAAGCAGCCGCTCAAGCTCGACTACCTGTGGGCTTCGCTCTGCATCCTTGGCGCGGTGTATTTCGTCTTCCGCAGCGGATAGCGTGCCGGAAAAATTCCGCCACATCGCGGTCGAAGGGCCGATCGGCGCCGGCAAGACCAGCCTGGCGCGCCGGCTCGCCGAGCGGCTGGGCGCCGAGCTGCTGCTCGAGCAGCCCGGCGAGAACCCGTTCCTCGCGCGCTTCTACCAGGACATGGCGCGCTTCGCGCTGCCGACGCAACTGTTCTTCCTGTTCCAGCGGGCGCGCCAGCTGGAGGCGCTGGCGCAGCCCGACATGTTTGGCCGGCCCACGGTGACGGACTTCCTGCTCGACAAGGATCCGCTGTTCGCGCGCATCACGCTGTCGAGCGACGAAATGGCGCTCTACCAGAAGATCTACGACGCCATCCGGCCGCAGGCGCCGGCGCCCGACCTGGTGGTCTATCTGCAGGCCCAGCCGGCGACGCTTTACGAACGCGTAAAGCGGCGCGCCTCGGAGTACGAGCGCGGCATCGGCGAGGATTACCTGGCGCTGCTGGCGGAAGGCTACGCGCGCTTCTTCTACAACTACGGCGCGGCGCCGGTGCTGATCGTGAATTCGGAGAACCTCAATTTCGTCGCGCGCGACGCCGACCTGGAGCTGCTGCTCTCGCGCATGCGCGGCATGAAAAGCCGCCGGGAGTTCTTCAGCCTCGGTTAGGCAACCGGGCCGGGCTCGCCGGGTTTAACTCGGATAAGGCTCGAACATCATCGACTCGACCGGGCAACCCATCGCCTGCGCGATCTTGTCCATCATCTCGTCGGTGAGCTGTACCGGCTGGAAATCGGCGTCCCCGCCCTTGGAAGATATGAAGGCCTTGGCCGCGGCCTCGGTATTCCAAGTCACGACCGGGTCGGGGCTCACGCCCGCGACCTGCTGGCAGATCGGGAAGCCGTCGGACTTGTAGACGATTGCGTACATGAATACCCCTCCGAATACCCTGCAGTGACGACCCGAAAACTTTAACCCATGTACGCCGTTTCGGCTAGAACCCGGGGTTAATCAATTTGTCTGGCTGCGGGGCGCGCGGGATCACACCAGTCCCGAAAACGCAACAGCTTGGTTTGCAAGGGGGACGCAACCGGCGTTTAATTGCCCGCAGCAAGCGCCGGGCAGGGGCCCTGCGCAGAGGCAACCACTCCCCCCGCATGGGGGGATTTTTATCGGGGGAATCATCATGAGCAACATGTGCGACGTCACCGGCCTGCGCGCAACTTACGGCAAGGCCAGGTCCCAGTACCAGACCGAGTTCGATCCGGCGACCGGCACCATCTGGGGATATTTCAGTCCGCGCGGCACGCCCTGCTTCAACCTGGGCATGCTCAAGGACATCCGCGCTCACGACGACGCGCTGGCGGCGAACGGAGGCTTCGTCGAGATCGCCGGCCAGATGCAGAAGGCCCACTACTACGTGGTCGGCTCGCGCGCGCCGAAGGTGTTCAACCTCGGCGGCGACCTGGCGCTGTTCCTGCTGCTCATCAAGTCGCGCGACCAGGACGCGCTCGCGCACTACGCCAAGCTTTGCATCGACAACCTGTATCCGCGCATCCGCAACTACTCCTGCCCGACGCTGACCACGATCTCGCTCGTCCAGGGGGACGCGCTCGGCGGCGGGCTCGAGTGCGCGCTGTCCTCGGACCTGGTCGTCGCCGAGGAATCGGCGGTGATGGGCCTGCCGGAGATCCTCTTCAACCTGTTCCCCGGCATGGGCGCATACAACCTGCTCGCGCGCCGCATCCCGCCGCGCGAGGTGGAGTCGATGATCCTTTCGGGAAAAATCCTGCCCGCCGCCAAGCTGCACGAAATGGGAATCGTCGACGTGCTCGCCAAGGACGGCGAGGGCGAGGCCACGGTCAAGGCGTGGATCGCCAAGAATTCCCGCCGGCGCAGCGGCTTTCAGGCGGTGATGCAGGTACGCGAGCAGGTGCTGCCGGTGACCCGGGAGGGGCTGGACGCCGTCGCCAAGACCTGGGTTGACTGCGCGCTGCGGCTCGAGGACCGCGACCTGCGGATGATGGGGCGCGTGGTGCGGGCGCAGATGGAGCGCATGGAGCGCGGCGTCATCACTGACGTCGGCGCTGCCGCGGTCGCGGCGGCGGGCTAGCTCGCCGATTCAAAAAAGCCAGATACCCAAGGAGATCCACCATGGCCGAAATTCAAATGACGCTCCCGGATGCGATGAGCGGCGTGCGGTCGGATGCGGGCGCGAAGCCGGAACCCTACTCCCACCGCAAAGACACTCTCGCCTCGCTATATGCGGTCTATCGCCTGGCGAGGAAGCCGGATGATGTCCGTTTCGTTTTCATGATCGGCAACAGCCAGGACAACATCGCCGAAGTTGCGCGCAAGCGCGGCGAGATCCGCGATCCGTTTGCTGGAAACGCGGCGCTGGAAAGCATGTGGCAGGAACGCTACCACCCCGAGCACTACGATCTCGCCGACTTGCTCCGGCTGCCCGCGGATACCCTGGGAGGCGCCTATGCGCGCCACATGACGCAACTGGGCCTGCGCCCGGACTTCTACGACAAGGTCACGCCGCGCCACAAGCTTCACTATCTCCGGCTCCGGCTCCGGCAGACCCACGACATCTGGCACATCCTGACGGGTTTCGACACCGGCGAGTTCGGTGAAGTCGGCCTGCAGGCGTTCTATTTCGCGCAGGTCACCAACGGGCAGTCGGTGCTGATCGGCGTAGGCGCGATGCTGAAGAGCATCCTGCGCGCACGATTCGGCGACGTTGAAAAATTCGTCGAGGTGTTCTGCGAGGGCTACGCCATGGGGCGGCGAGCGCGCAGCCTGCTCGCCGTCAAATGGGAGGAAATCTGGGAAGAGCCGCTCGAAACCCTGCGGCAACGCTGCGCGATCGCAGTGCCGGCGCGCCTCAGCTGAAGTGAGAGGCAAAGCCCCCGTCTGAGAACAACTGGCCGAACTGGTGGAAATTTACGCGCGTCGAATCGATCACTGCGGCCTGTGCGGCCGGTTCGGCGATGGTCTTGAGCAGCAGGTTCAGCTTCGCCATGTGATCCGCATCCATCGTCGCGTGCGATGACAGGAACCTGAAGCCTCCTGCCGCGACGTCGCGGCCGATCGCCTTGGCGATCGAGTCGGCGACCCGGCCGCCGTATACCGAGGACATCACCTCGAGCACGTAAAGCATGCCGAGCACGGAACAGGGGTGCACGCGCTCCGCGGCGTAGTAGTTGAAGGCGATCATCGCCTGTGCCGACGGACTCGGCTGGGCCTCGCGCACATGAAGGACGTCGCCCCCCACTGCCTTGACGTCCTCAAGAACCCAGGCCTCATGGCCTTTCTCTTCCTCGATTCGCTCGTAAAGATCGTAGCGAATATCCCTGAAGCGGTCGTCGCAGCGTGCCGCGGCAGCGGCCATGATCGGACAGAAATGCCAGACAATGTGGTAGAGGTCGTGCAGGAATGCGCGGTACTCGGCGAGCGTTAGCCCATCGTGCATCATCGAGTCCACCTTGGGCGAGGTCTCGATCGCCCGGCGGCTCGCATCGGAATTCTCGACCAGCGTGATGAAAAACGACATGCTTTCCTTTCGCGACGAAAACCACGATTCTACCGTCGCGAGCGCAGCATGCCGATCAAATGTAGCGCGCGTTTCACCGCAGGCGCGCCATCACCCCGTCGATTTCTTCCGTTCCTCGAGGTAGCGTTCGAACGCCTCGCGGGTCGCCGCGAGCTCTTCGCGCAGGGTTTTCAGCAGCGCCGGGACCTGCAGTTTTATCTCGGAGTCCGAATAACGCCCGACCTCCTTGCAATAGCCCGTCAGCCGCTCGGCGCCCATGCTCGCGGCCGAGCCTTTCATCGCGTGCAGATGGCTGCGGAATTCGCCGACGTTGCGCGCCGCCAGCGCGGCCTCCATCTTCGCCATCAGGGTGACGTTGTCCGCGACGAACACGCCGATGAGCTTGTCCATGAAGGCGGGCGACGAGCCCAGCTCTTCCAGATCGGCGAGCGTATCGGTATTGACGATCGGGATCGGGCCCTGCCTCTCGGCATGCAGCAGCCTTGGGCCGCCGGCGGCAGGTTCCGGGGCTTCCTGGGGCTTGCCGCTGCACAGCACCTGCAGTTCCTCCAGCAGACGGGCTGCCTCGATCGGCTTGGCGAGGAAAGCGTCCGCGCCGGCCTCCAAGCATTCGCGCTTGGCTTCCGGGGTGACGTCGGCCGATAGAACGATCACCGGCAGGCGCTCGCGCGTCCGGGTCGTCAGCCGGATCGCCTGCACGGTCTCGAGGCCGCTCAGCCGGGGCATGTTGCGGTCGATCAGCGCGATGTCGAAGCGCGAGTTCTCGAGGGCATCCAGGGCACGCTCGCCGTCCGAAACCAGGGTCGCGACATGGCCGCCGCGCTCGAGAATCCGCCCCAGCACCTCGCGGTTCGTGGGATTGTCGTCCGCCACCAGCACCTGCAGGCCCTTGGCCGCCCCGCTGCGCCGCGCGTAGTCCTGCAGGCGCACCACGCCGTCGCGCGCTTCCTCGCCTGCGGTAACCGAGTGCAGCACGTTGAACAGCTGCCGCTTGTCGAACGGCATCTCAAGCACGGCGCCGAAGCCGGCCGACAGCGCGGCGAACCGCGGCACTTCGGCCGTGCGCTGCATCGCCAGTACGAGCGGCGGCGCCGGATCGGGGGCGGAACGGCGGAAGCGCTGGGCGAGCTGCAGGTCCTTGCCCTCCGAATACAGCAGCGCGCTGTGGTACGGCCGCGCCAGGCTGATCTCCGCGATCAGCCGCGTCACCCCCTCGTCCACGCTGCCGACGGCCACGGCAGTGGCGCCCCAGCCGGAGAGCGACTGTTCGAGCGCTTCTCGCTGCGACTGCGGAAAACCGACCAGCAATACGCGTGCGCCGGCCAGTTCTCCAGAAACCGCGCCCGCGCGCTCGGGCTGCTTCTCCATCTCGGCTTCGAACCAGAACGTGCTGCCCAGCCCGACCGCGCTCTCCAGGCCGATCTTGCCGCCCATCAACTCGACCAGCTGCTTGGCGATGGTGGTGCCCAGGCCCGTGCCGCCGAAGCGGCGCGTGGTGGTCTGGTCCGCCTGCGTGAAGCTCTCGAAGATGCGGTGCTGCGCCTCGGGCGGGATGCCGATGCCGGTATCGCGCACCGAGAATTTCACGCGCACCCCGGTCTCGCTCTCGCCCTGGCTGCTGACGTGGACCGTGACCGTGCCGTGCTCGGTGAACTTGACCGCATTGCCGGCAAGGTTGATCAGTACCTGGCGCAGATGGTGCGCATCGCCACGCACCGCTGGGGGCACCTCGGGCATGATCGAGACCACGAACTCGACGCCCTTCACCGCCGCCTGCGAGGAGAGGATCCGGCAGGTGCTGTTGACGAGGGCATGCAGGTCGAAATCGGTGCGCTCGAGGGCGAGCTTGCCGGCCTCGATCTTGGAAAAATCGAGCACTTCTTCCACCAGCCCGAGCATCACGCGCGAAGAACTGCGCAGCGTCTGCAGCATGTCCGCCTGCTCGCGCGAAAGCTGGGTGTCGCGCAGCAGGTCCGACATGCCGATGATCGCGTTCAACGGCGTGCGCAACTCGTGGCTCACCACCGAGACGAAGCGGCGCTTGGCCTGGTTCGCGGCCTCGGCCCGCGCCACCGCGTCGAACATCCGCCGCACGAGCGACAGCACGTACAGGCTGAGCGCCACGAAGAGCACTGCGAGGCCGGCACCCGCGCCGAGATGCTCATCCCAGAACCCGCTCGTGGCGAGCACCGCACCGAATCCGACGAGACTCGCGACCAGGGAGACCACCAGATACAACGGTCCGAAACGGAATCCGTTTGCAAGCGTGACCCATACATAAACGAGGAACAGAGGAAGGCCGCGATCCTCGGACTGCACCATGAAAAAAGTCACCGCCCCGATGTCGACAAAGACGCCAAGCAGGCGCCGGAACGGGGAAACACCGGGATACGCCAGGATGCTCACCAGAATCCCGGCGCCGAATGCAAGGAACGTGAACATCGCGCCCACGTACAGCACGTCGGGGTGCATAACAGAGTCCGCACGCGAGAGCGCCCCTGGGAGCAAGTAGAAAAAAAGCACGCAGCCGACCGCCAGCCGCACGATCGCCTGTTCGTGCTCCGTGTCGGGGCGCGCGGCGAGGCGCGCGCGCGTCGCCGCAATCAAGTTACGCAGGGCCTGCATCATGCGCTCCCGTGCTCCGCCGCCGGATCCTGCAGGTCGCGCTGCACCTCGAGGATCCGCTCGCTCATGCCGAGGAACGCGTCCACCAGGTGCGGATCGAAATGCTTGCCGCGCTGCGCGCGTACGTACTCGAGCGCGTCGGCGGGTTTCCAGGCCTTCTTGTAGGGACGCATCGAGGTAAGCGCGTCATAGACGTCGGCGACGGCAACAACGCGGGCACACAGGGGGATATGGTCGCCGTCCAGGCCGCTCGGGTAGCCTTTGCCGTCATAGCGCTCGTGGTGGCCGAGCGCGATCAGCGCGCCCATGCGCACGTACTTCGAGGCGCTGCCCTTGAGGATTTCGTGGCCGATCACCGGATGGCGCTGCATCGTGCCCCACTCCAGCTCGTCCAGCCGCGCCGGCTTGAGCAGGATGCCGTCCGGGATGCCGATCTTGCCGATGTCGTGCAGCGGCGCCGCGAGTTCGATGGTCTCGGCCTCGTCGCGCTCGAGGCCGATCGCGTTGGCAATCAGGCGCGAGTAGCGCGCCATGCGGATCAGGTGGTAGCCGGTTTCCTCGTCGCGGAACTCGCCGGCGCGCGCCAGGCGCAGCAGCGTTTCCTTCTCGCGTTCGCGGATCTCGCGCGTCGCCTCGTCGACCATGCCCTCGAGCAGGCGCCGCCGGTCTTCCAGCGCCAGCTGCTGGCGGCGCAGCGTCAGCAGGTTGCGGCAGCGCGCCAGGCATTCCCGCGCATCCACCGGCTTGGTCAGGAAATCGGTTATCCCGGCGTCCAGCGCGGCATAGCGCACCTTCTTGTCGTCCTGGCTGGTGACCATGACGATCGGCACGTGCTCGTAGCCCGGCAGCGAACGCAGCCGGCCGACCAGTTCGATGCCGTCCATGTCCGGCATCATGAAATCGACCAGCACCAGGTCGGCGACGTGGCGTGCCGCCCACACCACGGCATCCACGGGCCGCGCGAAGCCCTCGACCACCACCCGCTCGTCGAGGCTGCGCACCACCTGCTCGAGAATGGCGCGGCCGGTGGACTGGTCGTCCACCACCATGACCGTGTTGCGTGCCGCGGGCAGCAGGTGAATCTGCGCCTTGGCCATCGAGCCTCCGCTCCTGAATGTGCATCGAGCGTACGCCGGGCCATAGGGGATGTCCAGCGAATAGGCCCGCCCTTTTACAAACGTTTTCGCTGTACTTCGACGTGCCGCCCGCGCGCCTTGGTGCCGGAAGTGGGACTCGAACCCACACGCTTTTAACGGCGGCGGATTTTGAGTCCGCTGCGTCTACCAATTCCGCCATTCCGGCAAGGGTTGGGATTCTATAATGCGGCACGATGCGACTCGCGGAATTCGACTATGAACTTCCCACGGAGCTCATCGCGCAGCACCCGGCAAGAGAACGCACCGCGAGCCGCCTGCTGCACCTGGACGGCAAAAGCGGCGCGCTCAGGGACCTCGCCTTCGCCGACCTGCCGGATCTGCTGGATGCGCGCGACCTCGTGGTGCTGAACGACACGCGCGTGATCAAGGCGCGGCTGTTCGGCGCCAAGTCGAGCGGCGGCCGGATCGAGCTGTTCATCGAGCGCGTCCTCGGCGAGCACGAGGCGCTCGGCCTGATGCGCACCTCGCATTCCCCGAAGCCGGGCGCCCGGCTGGTGGTCGGCGACGGCGTGGCGGCGACCATCGTCGGCCGCGAGGAGGATCTCTACCGCGTGCGGTTCTCGGAGCCGGTCGCGACCGTGCTCGAGCGCTGCGGCAGCGTGCCGTTGCCGCCCTATATCACGCATGATGCGGGCCCGGAGGACGCCGAACGCTACCAGACGGTCTACGCGCGCCGCCCGGGCGCCGTGGCGGCGCCGACCGCGGGCCTGCACTTCGATCAGGCGATGCTGCAGAAAATCCGCGACAAGGGCGCCGGGACCGCGGCCGTCACGCTGCACGTCGGCGCCGGCACCTTCCAGCCGATCCGCACCGAGGACATCGAGGACCACCGCATGCACCGCGAGCGCTACGAGGTGCCGCCCGAAACCTCGGCCGCGATCGCGGGACGCAGGGTCCTCGCCGTCGGCACTACCTCGCTGCGTGCGCTCGAGACGCATGCCTTGAATGGAAAACAGGAAGGCGAATCGGACCTTTTCGTCTACCCGGGGTTCAAGTTCCGGGTGGTGGAGCGCCTGCTCACCAATTTCCACCTGCCGAAATCGAGCCTGCTCATGCTGGTGGCCGCGTTCGCCGGCATGGACAACATCCAGCGCGCCTACGCGCACGCGATCGCCGAGCGCTACCGGTTTTTCTCCTACGGCGACGCCATGCTGATCGAAAGAGCCGCGTGAAATGGGTGGGATGAAATTCAGCGTCACTCACCGCGACGGCGCGGCGCGGCGCGGCCGCCTGGAACTCGCGCACGGCGCTGTGGAAACCCCTGCCTTCATGCCGGTGGGCACCTACGGCACCGTCAAGGCCATGTCGCCGGACGAACTCACCGGCCTGGGTGCGCAGATCGTGCTGGGCAACACCTTCCACCTGTGGCTGCGGCCGGGTACCGAGGTGATCGAGAAGCACGGCGGGCTGCACGGCTTCATGGGCTGGAAGGGCCCGATCCTGACGGACTCCGGGGGCTTTCAAGTTTTTAGCCTCGAAACGAAAATAAATGAGGAAGGCGCGCGCTTCGCGTCTCCCATCAATGGCGACAAGCTGCTGCTGACGCCCGAGGAATCGATGCGTATCCAGCGCGCGCTCAATTCGGACGTGGTCATGGTGTTCGACGAGTGCACGCCCTACCCCGCCACCGAGGCGCAGGCGCGCCAGTCCATGGAACTGAGCATGCGCTGGGCGGAACGCTCGAAACGCGCGCATGAAGGCAACGCCAACGCCCTGTTTGGAATTGTCCAGGGAAGCACTTTTGAATCCCTGAGGGACGCTTCTCTCAAAAGCCTTCTCGATATCGGTTTCGACGGCTATGCCATAGGCGGCCTCGCGGTCGGCGAACCGGCGGCGGATCGTTCCCGGATCATGGGCCATGTGCTTCCCGGGATGCCGGCGGACAAACCCCGCTACCTGATGGGCATGGGAACGCCGGAAGACCTCATCGAGGCGGTACTCGCGGGCGTGGACATGTTCGACTGCGTGCTGCCGACCCGCAACGCGAGAAACGGCTGGCTCTACACGCGCTCGGGCGACGTCAAGATCCGCAACGCGAAGTGGCGCGACGACCCGCGGCCCCTCGATGAAACCTGCGCCTGCTACGCCTGCCGCAATTTCTCGCGCGCCTACCTCCATCACCTGCAGAGGGCGAACGAAATCCTCGGCGCACGCCTGAATACCATTCACAACCTGCACTACTACCTCGGGCTCATGCAGGAACTGCGCGGGGCGATTGAGGTCGAACGCCTCGCCGACACTGCCGCAAGGCTGCTGGAGCAGCGCAAGCTGCTATAATTACAAGCTTTTCCGGCTTTGCGCCGGGCTTTCCATCGGAGGAGTTTTCGTGCTGATTTCGTCTGCTTTTGCGCAAAGCCTGACTGGCGGCGGCGATTCGGGCCTGATGGGCTTCCTGCCTATCGTGCTGATGTTCGCGCTGCTGTATTTCCTGATGATCCGGCCGCAGATGAAGCGCGCGAAGGAAGTAAAGGCGATGATCGACGCGCTGCAGAAGGGCGACGAGGTCGTCGCCGCCGGCGGCCTGGTGGGCAAGATCGTCGAGCTGAACGACCAGTACGCGACGCTCGAAATCGCCGCCGAAACGAAAATAACGGTGCAACGGCCCGCGGTACAGCTCCTCCTGCCGAAGGGCACGATCAAGAACATCCGGTAAGTGAACAGGTACCCGGCCTGGAAGTACGCGCTGATCGGCCTCACGATCGCGCTCGCCTTCCTCTACACCCTGCCGAACTTCTTCGGCGAGTCGCCTGCCGTCCAGGTCTCGAGCGGCAAGACCACCGTGAAGGTGGACGACGAGCTGCTCGCGCGCATCGAGACGGCGCTCAAGGCCGCGCAGGTCCCCGCCACCGGCACGCTGCTTGACCTGCACGGGGTGCGGCTGCGCTTTGCCGACGCCGACGCCCAGCTCAAGGCGAAGGACGTCATCGAGAAGGCCCTCAACCCGGATCCGCAGGACGCCTCCTACCTGGTGGCGCTGAACCTGCTTTCCTCCTCGCCCAACTGGCTCACCGCGGTGCACGCGCTGCCGATGTACCTCGGCCTCGACCTGCGCGGCGGCGTCCACTTCCTGCTGCAGGTGGACATGCAGGCGGCGATCGTCAAGAGGCTGGAGTCTTTCGCCGGCGACATCCGCTCCCAGCTGCGCGACAAGAACCTTCGCCACGCCGGCATCACGCGTGAAGGCCAGGCGCTGCGCATCCGCTTTCGCGACGCGGCGACGCGCGACAAGGCCGCCGCGGTCATAGCCGACATCCTGCCCATCCTGACGCTCGACCGGCGCGACGACGGCCAGGACCAGCTGCTGGTGGCGAGCCTCAAGCCGGACGCGCTCAAGAAGGAACAGGACCTGGCGATCAAACAGAACATCGTCACCCTGAACCGGCGCGTCAACCAGCTCGGCGTCGCCGAGCCGGTGATCCAGCAGCAGGGCGCCGACCGCATCGTGGTGCAGCTGCCGGGCGTGCAGGACACCACGCGCGCGAAGGAAATCCTCGGCCGCACCGCGACGCTCGAAGTCCGCCTGGTGGACGAGGAAGCCATGCGCTCGGGCAGCACCTTCAACGTCGACGTCTTCCCCGAGCGCAAGCGCGACGGCAGCGTGAGCTCGGTTCCGGTGAAAAAGCAGGTACTGGTCACCGGCGACCAGTTCGCCGGCGCGCAGGCGACTTTCGACAACGACCACCGGCCGGCGGTCGCGGTGGAACTGAACGACGCCGCCGGCCGCATCATGCGCCAGGCGACGCGCGAGAACCTGAAGCACCTGATGGCGATCATCCTCGTCGAGAAAGGCAAGGGCGAGGCGATCTCGGTGGCGACCATCCAGGGGGAATTCGGCGCCCGCTTCCAGATCACCGGCAGCTTTACGCCCACCGAAACCAGCGACCTGTCGCTGCTGATCCGCGCCGGTTCGCTGGCGGCGCCGATGGAGATCATCGAGGAGCGCACCGTCGGCCCGTCGCTCGGCAAGGAAAACATCGACAAGGGCTTCAATGCCACCCGCTGGGGTTTCACCGCCATCGTGCTCTTCATGAGCGCATACTACGTCCTGTTCGGCGTGTTCTCCTCGGTCGCACTGGGGATCAACCTGCTGTTCCTGGTGGCGCTGCTGTCGCTGCTGCAGGCGACCCTGACCCTGCCCGGCATCGCGGCGATCGCGCTGACGCTCGGCATGGCGATCGACGCCAACGTGCTGATCAACGAGCGCATCCGCGAGGAGATCCGCGCCGGCCAGTCGCCGCAGGCGGCGATCGCCGCCGGCTACGAACGCGCCTGGGGCACCATCCTCGACTCCAACGTCACCACGCTGATCGCCGGCCTCGCGCTGCTCATCTTCGGCTCGGGTCCGGTGCGCGGCTTCGCGGTGGTGCACTGCCTCGGCATCATGACCTCGATCTTCTCCTCGGTGGTGGTGTCGCGCGCCATCGTCAACCTCGTCTACGGCCACCGGCGCAAGGTCGGGCGCCTCGCCATCGGCGATACCGGGTGGAAATGAACGTGACGGAAGCGGGCTGAGCCATGGAGTTCTTCAAGATCCGGCGCGTCATTCCGTTCATGCGGCATGCGCTCGTCTTCAACATCGTCTCGCTCATCACCTTTTTCGCGGCCTGCTTCTTCCTCGCCCACAAGGGCCTGAATTTCTCGGTCGAATTCACCGGCGGCACGCTGGTGGAGGTGAACTACAAGGACACCGCCAACGTCGAGGCGATCCGCGAGGCGCTCGAGAAGGCCGGCTTCAAGGTCGAAGCGCAGAACTTCGGCTCCTCGCGCGACGTGCTGATCCGCATGCCGGTCGACAAGGGCCAGTCGACTTCCGAGGTGTCGCAGAAGGTCGCCGCGCTGCTCAAGGCGCAGGACGCCACCGCCGAGGTGCGCCGCGTCGAATTCGTCGGTCCGCAGGTCGGCGAGGAACTGGCTGAATACGGCGCGCTCGCGCTGATCGTGACCGCGATCGGCATCGTGCTCTACCTGTGGCTCCGCTTCGAGTGGCGCTTCGGCCTGTCGGCGATCATCGCCAACCTGCACGACGTGGTGATCATCCTCGGCTGCTTCGCCCTCTTCCAGTGGGAGTTCTCGCTGCCGGTGCTGGCCGCGGTGCTGGCGGTGCTCGGCTACTCGGTGAACGAATCGGTGGTGGTGTTCGACCGGGTGCGGGAAAACTTCCGCAAGATGCGCAAGGCGAGCGTGCCGGAGGTGATCGACAGCGCGATCACCGGCGTGATCTCGCGCACCATCATCACCCACGGCTGCACCCAGGCGATGGTCACCACCATGCTGCTGTTCGGCGGGCCGGCGCTGCACTACTTCGCGCTCGCGCTCACCATCGGCATCTGCTTCGGGATCTACTCCTCGGTGCTGGTGGCCAGCCCGCTGGTCATGTGGCTGGGCGTCGACCGCAGCCAGTTCGTCCGTGCGCCCAAGAAGGAGCGCGGCAAGGATGAACATGAGGGAGCGGTTGTTTAACTACTTCAGGATCTGCACCAGGTTGGAGTAGTCGTCCGTCCAGGTGCGCCACTTGGGGCGCTCCTCCGCCGCCTCCGGCGAAGCCTTCTCGATCTCGGCAGCGGCCAGCGCCTTCGGATCGCGCGATACCAGCACCCAATCGGTGGTGGTATGGTCGTCGTTATCGTCGTCCTTGCCGCTGTCCGAGACCAGCACCGCGTGGGCGCCGTCCTCCCTGGCGATGCGCGCCACCACCGGCACCAGGTTCAGGTAGCGGTTGGAGACGTGGAAGGCGACGATGCCGTCCGGCTTCATGTGGCGCAGGTACACCGCCAGCGCCTCCCGCGTGATCAGGTGGACCGGGATCGCGTCGCTGGAAAACGCATCCACCGCGAGCAGGTCGAAGCCCTGCGGCGGCTCGCGCTCGAGGGTCAGGCGCGCGTCGCCGAGCGCGATGTCGACCTTCGCCTCGCTGTCGGAGAGAAACGTGAACTGCGCGCGGGCGACCGAGATCACCCTCGGATTGATGTCGTAGAAGCGGAACGCGTCGCCCTTGCGGCCGTAGGCGGCCAGCGTGCCGGCGCCCAGGCCGATCACGCCGACCCGCACCGGGCCGCGCGCCTGCCGCGCGGCCATCGCCGCGCCCACGCCCGAACTCGGCTGGTAGTAGGTCGTCGGCTTGCGCCGCCCGGCATCGGTCATGTCCTGCTCGCCGTGCATGATGACGCCGTGCACCAGCCTGCGGAAGTGATAGTCGCTGCCGGGCCTGCCGTACTCCTTCACCCGGATCACGCCGTAGAAGTTGCGCGCCGAGACCAGCACGTCGTGCTGGAAGCGCGAACCGTCGTAGGCCGCGCTGCCCGCCGCCCCGAGCAGCACCGCCAGGCTCGCCCAGCGCGCGACCCGGTTCACCGGCCAGAAGCGCACCGCGGCGAGCAGCGCCAGCGCCACCAGCCCGATGCCGAGCTCGTAGAAAGCATTGAAGGCGAGCGGCGCGATCACCGCGACCAGCAGCCCGCCGAGGGCGCCGCCGGCCGAGACGGTCAGGTAGAAGACCGTCAGGTGGCGCGCGGCCGGGCGCGCGCGGTACAGCTCGCCATGGCAGAACATGCAGGCGACGAACAGGCCGGAGAGGTACATGCCGACCTGCTTCCACAGGTCGAACTGGTAGCTGGTATCCACCAGCAGCCAGCACATGCCGGCCAGCCAGAGCAGCACCGCCGGCCAGAAAATCTTCACGCGGTAGAGGTTGCGCCCCTCGAAAGCCAGGATGAAGGTAAGCAGGTACAGCGTGAGCGGCGCCAGCCACAGCAGCGGGATCGAGGCCACGTTCTGCGTCACGTGATTGGTCACCGCCAGCAGCATCACCGAGCCGGTCGCCGAGAGCGCGAGCCAGAGCAGATAGTCGCCGCGGCCCGGGGGAGAAATGTCTTCCTCTTCGTTTATTTTCCCTTTTTGATCTTTTTTGGAAACGGACCAGGCCAGCGCCGCGCAAAGCGCGGCAAATACCGCAAAAAGGCCGGACCACCAGACGACCTGCTCGCGGTTGCCGAAGAACGGTTCAACCAGCAGCGGATAGCCGACCAGCGCCAGCAGCGAGGCGAGGTTCGACACTGCGAAGAGGCGATATGGATCCACGCCGGGACGAGCGCGCGCGAACCAGGCCTGCAGCAGCGGGCTGGTCGACGCAAGCAGCAGGTACGGCAACCCTACCGTCGACGTGAGTACCAGCAGGATCCGCGTGATCGGTTCCTCGGTGCCGAGCGGCTTCCAGGCCTCCGAGGGCGCGATCGGCAGCGTCAGCAGCGCGGCGCCCAGCAGCAGGATGTGCAGCAGGGACTGGGTACGCGGCCGCAACTTCGCGGTCGTCATGTGCGCATAGGCGTAGCCGGCGAGCAGCAGCGTCTGGAAGAACAGCATGCAGGTGGTCCACACCGCGGCGGTGCCGCCGAACCAGGGCAGGATCTGGCGCGCGATCAGCGGCTGCACCAGGAACAGCAGGAACGAAGACAGGAAAATCGTCGCGGCGTAGATCATCCGCGGCTCAGATGCGCTTGGCGAGCCGGGCAGCGAGTCCGGTGTAGGTAGCGGGGGTCAGCGCAAGTAGCCGTTTCTTTGCTTCCGCGGGAATCGGCAGGCCGCGGATGAATGCGGCGAGCTGCTTGCGATCGAGTTTCTTGCCGCGCGCAAGCGCCTTCAATTTCTCGTAAGCGCCGGCGACGCCGTGCCGCCGCATCACCTGCTGTACCGCCTCGGTGAGCACTTCCCAGTTGGCGTCCAGGTCCCCGGCGATGCGCCGCGGGTCGGCCTCGAGCTTGGCCAGCCCGCGCAGGCAGGCGCCGTAGGCGAGCAGCGTGTGTCCGAGCGCGCCGCCCGCGTTGCGCAGCGCAGTGGAATCGGAAAGATCGCGCTGCCAGCGCGACACCGGCAGCTTGTCCGCGAGGTGCCGCAGCAGTGCGTTGGCGACGCCGATGTTGCCTTCCGAGTTTTCGAAATCGATCGGGTTGACCTTGTGCGGCATGGTCGAGGAGCCGACTTCGCCCTTTTTTGTCTTCTGGCGGAAGTAGCCGAGCGAGATGTAGCCCCATAGATCCCGGTCGAGATCCAGCAGGATGGTATTGGCGCCGGCGTAGGCGTCGAACAGCTCGGCAAAAGAGTCGTGCGGCTCGATCTGCGTGGTGTAGGGATTGAATTCCAGGCCCAGCCCGCCCACGAAGCGGGCGCAAAACTTCTCCCAGTCGAATTTCGGGTAGGCGACGGTATGGGCATGGTAGTTGCCGACCGCGCCGTTCATCTTGCCCAGCAGCGGCACCGAGGCGATCCGCGCGCGGGCACGCCGCAGGCGGTGCACGACGTTGGCGAGCTCCTTGCCGAGCGTCGTCGGCGAAGCGGGCTGCCCGTGCGTGCGCGACAGCATCGCCAGGGCCGCGTGCCGGCGCGCGCCGTCGCGCAGGATGGCGATCAGCTGGTCCAGCTTCGGCAGCATCACGCGCTCGCGCGATTCCGCCAGCATCAGCGCGTAGGAGAGGTTGTTGATGTCCTCGGAGGTGGCGGCGAAGTGGATGAATTCGAGGGCGCCCTGCACCTCGCGGTTCCTGCCGAGCTTCGCCTTCAGCCAGTATTCGATCGCCTTGACGTCGTGGTTGGTCTCCGCCTCGATGTCTTTTATTTTTTTCGAATCGTTTTCGGAAAAATTCGCCACCAGCGCGTTCAGGCCGGCCAGGGTCGCCCTGGAGAACGGCCGCAATTCCGCGATCGCCGGTTCGGCGGCAAGGGCCGCGAGCCAGGCCAGTTCGACGCGCACGCGGTAGCGGATGAGCGCGTGCTCGCTGAAATAAAGCCTGAGGGGATCCGCGGACCTGGCGTACCGGCCGTCGAGCGGCGACAGCGCGGTGAGCGGAGAAGCCATAGGCCCTATTATAAAGGGGTGAGGATTTCTCCTTCCCCTCTCCCTTCCCGCCGCTCTTCCCGCATGTCGCTGTCCCGGGTGGCGCGGGAGGCGAAGGCCTGCACCCTCTGCGAACGGCATCTTCCCCTCGGCCCGCGGCCGGTATTCCTCGCCGGCGTGAAGGCGCGCCTGCTGATCGTCGGCCAGGCGCCGGGACGCCGGGTGCACGAAACCGGGATTCCCTGGAATGATCCCTCCGGCGACAACCTGCGCGCCTGGCTGGGGATGGACCGGGCCGCGTTCTACGACCGCTCGACCGTCGCCATCGTTCCCGCCGGACTGTGCTATCCCGGCACCGGTCCCAACGGCGACCTGCCGCCGCGGCCGGAGTGCGCGCCGCTCTGGCAGCCGCGCTTTCGCGCCGCCCTGCCCGGCATCCGCCTCACCCTGCTGATCGGGCAATACGCCCAAGCCTATTACCTGGGGAAGCGGCGCAAGAAAACGCTCGCCGGCACCGTTCACGCCTGGCGGGAATATCTCCCGGAGTTCTTTCCCCTGCCCCATCCGAGCCCGCGCAACAGGCTCTGGCTGAAGAATAATCCCTGGTTCGAAAAACTTGTTCTCCCGCCGCTGCGCAGCCGTGTTGCGTCCCATATTAAGGGGATATAATCCGCGCCCTCTATGAAACTGCTCGGCTCGGGCCCCAGCCCCTACACCCGCAAGGTGCGCATCGTCCTCGCGGAAAAGAAGATCGACTGCGACTTCGAGGTCGCCGACGTCAATCCGCCGGACAACCCGGTGAACGCCCACAATCCGCTGGGCAAGGTGCCCACGCTGGTGCTCGACGACGGCACCGCGCTGTTCGATTCGCGCGTCATCGTTGAATTCCTCGACGCGGTGTCGCCGCTGTCGCGGCTGATCCCCGAGGAGAACCGCGAGCGCGTCGCGGTGCGCCGCTGGGAAGCGCTCGCCGACGGCGCGCTGGACGCCGGGCTGCTGATCCGCTACGAGTCGCTGCGGCCGAAGAAGGAGCAGGGCAAGGCCTGGACGGACAAGCAGGCCGGCAAGCTCGAGCGCAGCCTGGCGACGATCGCCGCGGAACTGGGCGACAAGCCCTGGTGCCACGGCGACCGGTATACGCTCGCCGACATCGCGGTCGGCTGCTGCCTGGGCTGGGTGGAATTCCGCAAGCCCGCCGGCGTCGAATGGCGCGGCAAGTACGAAAACCTCGCGCGCCACTACGACAAGCTGATGGAACGCGCGGCTTTCGCCGACACCGCTCCAAAATAAGCGCTATTGGAAAAATCGGGGTCAGATCCCGATTTCAGATAGCGCGGGAACTGAAATCGGGCTCTGACCCCGATTTTTCTAGCTGATGACGGCGCCACCGAGACAGACGACGCCGTCGTAAAGCACCACCGACTGGCCGGGCGTCACCGCCCACTGCGGCTGGGCGAATTCCATGGCGATTTCCTCGTCGTCGGAACGGGTGACGATGCACGCGGAGTCGGCCTGCCGGTAGCGCGTCTTGGCGGAGTGCGACGCACCTTCCGCGGGCGCATCGCCCGAAACCCAGCTTGCATCCTGTGCCTTGAGAGAATTCCGCATAAGCAGGGCATGGTCATGACCCTGCACCACGACGAGCGCATTGGATGCGGGATCCTTCTGCGCGACGTACCAGGCGTCGCCGGCGCCCCCCGCATTTCTACCTGCCATGCCGCCGATGCCGATCCCCTTGCGCTGGCCGATGGTGTAAAACGCGAGGCCGATGTGGGTGCCGACCCGCACGCCCTCGGGTGTCATCATCGGCCCCGGCTCGCGCGGCAGGTAGCGGTTGAGGAATTCGCGGAACGGCCGCTCGCCGATGAAGCAGATGCCGGTCGAATCCTTCTTGGCGTGGTTGGGCAGGCGCGCCTCGGCGGCGATGCGGCGCACCTCGGTCTTGAGCCGGTCGCCTATCGGGAAAACGACTTTGGCAAGCTGCGCCTGCGTCAGCCGGTGCAGGAAATAGCTCTGGTCTTTCGCGGGGTCCGTACCGCGATGAAGCTCATACAACCCGTGCTTCTCGAAAACCCTCGCATAGTGGCCGGTGGCGATGCGCGTCGCGCCCAGCTCGATGGCGTGGTCGAGGAAGGCCTTGAACTTGATCTCCGCGTTGCACAGCACGTCGGGGTTGGGCGTGCGGCCGGCCTGGTATTCGCGCAGGAACTCGGCGAACACGCGGTCCTTGTACTCGGCCGAGAAATTCACCGCCTCCAGCTCGACGCCGATCACGTCCGCCACCGCCGCCGCGTCGACCAGGTCCTCGCGCGTGGAGCAGTATTCGTCGTCGTCGTCGTCCTCCCAGTTCTTCATGAACAGGCCGACGACGTCGTAGCCCGCGCGCTTCAGCAGCAGCGCGGCGACGGAGGAGTCCACTCCCCCCGACATGCCGACGACGATTCGCTCAGCCATAAGTCTTGGACAGCACTTCGACGGGAAAATCTTTGCCGGCGAGATAGTCGTCCACGCACTGCTGGACGAGCGGCGAGCGGTGCATCGAGGTCTTGGCCTTGAGCTCTTCCGGCGAGAGCCAGTGCAGGGAGAGAATTTCCTTGTCGAGGGGCCTGTTCTCGACCCCCAGGACCGTCCCCGAAAAACAAAAACGCAAAAAGGTGACGTCCGCGGGCTGGTAGTACCAGCGGTAAATCCCCACCAGACTCTTTGGTTCGAAGCGGTGCGCGGTTTCCTCCATCACCTCGCGCGCGCAGGCGGCGGCCAGCGTCTCATCCGGATCCAGGTGCCCCGCGGGCTGGTTGAGCACGCGCCTGCCGTCCTGCATTTCCTCGACGAACAGGAATTTTCCGTCGCGCTCGATGACGGCCGCGACCGTGACGCTGGGCCGCCAGATAGCCGGTGCGGGGGGAACGCCCCCCCCGCTCCCCCCTGAGCTCATGCAGCCTTCTTCGTGTTCTTCCGGATGAACTCGGCCATGCGCGCGACGCCCTTCTCGATCATTTCCTTCGAGGCGGCGTAGGAAAAGCGCACGTGCTGGCCTTCGCCCGGCACGCGGGCGCCGAAGTGGATGTCGGCGAGCACCGCGACGCCCGCCTCGTTCAGCAGGCGCTTCCTGAATCCCTCTGAATCGGCCGCGCCGATCATGCGGCAGGCCTCGGTGACGTTCGGCCAGGCGTAGAACGCGCCCCCCGGAAGCTTGCACGCGACTCCCGGGGTCTTATTGAGCAAATCGAAAATAAAATCCCTTCGTTCAAGAAAACTCTTCTTCATCATCTCGGCGTCGTCCTGCGGCCCGTTGATCGCCTCCACCGCGGCCCATTGCGAGATCTGCGAGGCGCAGGAGTCGGTATTGGTGATCCAGCGCGTCATGACAGGCGCGAGCACCGGGTTGGCGGCGAAGCCGATGCGCCAGCCGGTCATCGCCCAGGTTTTCGAGGCGCCGTCGGAAATGATGGTGCGCTCGTACATGCCGGGCAGCTGCGCGATGGAGAAAAACGCCTCCCCGTAGCAGAGCCGCGAGTAGATCTCGTCCGCGTAAACCCACACCTGC
>DATBQR010000028.1:0-8466 GCA_036560705.1 Burkholderiales bacterium
TTCCGTCCGCACCTCATCCTGTCGGATTATTCGATGCCGCACTTAAGCGGCCTGACCGCCTTGCGCGTCGCGCAGGAGCTCAGTCCCGGCACGCCGTTCATCTTCGTTTCCGGAACCATCGGCGAGGAAAGCGCCATCCGCGCGCTCAAGGACGGCGCCATCGACTACGTGATGAAGACGAACCTGGCGCGGCTGCCGCCGGCCGCCGAGCGCGCGCTGCACGACGCCGATCGGCAGGCCGCGGAACGGGAGGCGCGGGCCGGCCTGTCCCGCGCCCAGCGGATGGCCAGGCTGGGCCACGTGATCTCGGGCCCCGACGGCGCATTCGAGAGCTGGTCGGAAACGCTGCCGGGCCTGGTCGGGCTGGACGAGGCCGCCATGCCCGGGAGCACCCGCGAGTGGCTGGGCCTGGTGCATCCGGAGGACCGCGACTCCCTGCGCGCCATCAGCATCGCGGCGGGACGCAGCGGGACGCGGGTGGACATCGAGTACCGCATGCGGCGCGGAGACGGCGAATGGGCCTTCATCCGCCAGTCCATCGAGCCGCTGGCGGCGGCCGCGGGGCCGCAGCCGGGCCGCTGGTTCAACACCCTGCAGGACATCACCGACCAGAGGCGCACCGAGGAGGCGGCGCGCAAGGCAGAACTGCTGTACCGGACCATCTTCGACAACGCCGTGGAGGGGATTTTCCTGGTCGGCGCGGACGGGCGCGTGATCTCCTCCAACGCCAGGCTCGCCCGCATGCTGGGCCACGATTCGCCGGAGGAAATGGGCAAGGACATCCGCAGCGTGGCGCGCGAGGTCTACGTGGAAAAGGCCGCGCGCCGGCGCTTCCGCGACCTGGTGACGCAGCACTCGATGGTGGAGGATTTCGTCACCCAGTGGCGCCGGCGCGACGGCGGCACCTTCTGGGTGTCGCTCACCGGGCGGCTGATCGAGAAGGAAACCGGCGGCCTGATCCACCACCTCGGCATGGCGCGCGACATCACCGAGCAGGTGAAGCGCGACGAGAACCTGCGGCGCTTTCGCGCGGCGATGGACATTTCCGGCGACGCCATCCTCCTCATCGACCGCGCCAGCATGCGCTACGTCGACGTCAACCGGACGATGTGCGAGCTGGTCGGCTACACGCGCGAGGAGATCCTCGGCATGACGCCGATGGAGCTGTTCAGCGCGGACCGGGCGACGCTCGAGCGCGACTACGACGAGATCATCGCCGACAACAGCAGCCGGGCGAGCAAGGTGGAGGGCGAGTACCGCCGCAGGGACGGCGCGCGGATTCCCATCGAGACGCGCCGGCGCGCCTTGCGCACCGAGAACGGCTGGATCATCGTCGGCACCGCGCGCGACATCAGCGAGCGCAAGGAGGCGGAGGAGAAAATCCACCGCCTCAACCGGGTCTACGCGGTGCTGAGCGGCATCAACGCGGCCATCGTGCGCATCCGCGACCGCCAGGAGCTGTTCCAGGAGGCCTGCCGCATCGCCGTCGAGGCCGGCGGCTTCCGCATGGCCTGGCTGGGCACCGTCGGCCCGGGCGCCAAGCGCATCGAGCCGGTCGCCTGGCAGGGCACGGACGAGGCCTACATCCGCATGATCCCGGTGGAGTCCGACGAAGTGGAGCCCGGCAAGTACAGCCTGCCGTGGACCGCGGTCCGCGAGCGCCGGCCGATGGTGGCCGCGGACATGGCGACCGACCCGCGCATCCTCATCAACAAGGAAGCGGGCAAGCGCGGCTTCCACGCGCTCGCGGTGCTGCCGCTGTTCGTGTCCGGCGAGGTCACCGGGGTGCTGTCCCTGTACGCCTCGGAAATCGGCTTTTTCAACGAGGAGGAGATGAAGCTGCTGCTGGAGCTGGCGGGCGACATTTCCTTCGCCCTCGAGCACATCGAAAAGAGCGACCGCGTCAACTACCTCGCCTACTACGACGAGCTGACCGGCCTCGCCAACCGCAGCCTGTTTCTCGAACGCCTGAACCAGTGCGTGCAGACGGCGCGGCTCGCCGGCGACAAGGTGGCGCTCGTGCTGGCGGACGTCGAGCGCCTCCGCACGGTGAACGAATCGCTCGGCCGCCAGGCGGGCGACGAACTCCTCAAGCAGCTCGCCGAACGCCTGCGGCTGGGCGCCGACCGCGGCGAGGCCGCCCGCATCGGCGCCGACAATTTCGCGGTGGTGCTGCAGGGGATCCGCGGCCGCTCCGAGGTGACGCGCCGCATCGAGCGCATCTGGCAGGACTGCTTCAACGACGCCTTCCCGCTGGGAGGATCCGCGGTGCGGGTGTCGGCCAAGGCGGGCGTGGCGCTGTTTCCCAACGACGGCGCCGACGCCGAGACGCTGCTCAGCAGCGCCGAGGCCGCGCTGCGGAAAGCCCAGGAGACCGGCGAGCGGCACGTGTTCCACGCCACCGAGATGACCAAGAGGACCGGCGAGAAGCTCACGCTGGAAAACAGCCTGCGCCTCGCCCTCGAGAAAAACGAGTTCGTGCTGCACTACCAGCCCAAGGTGGACCTCGCCAACGGGCGCATCGCCGGCGCCGAGGCGCTGATCCGCTGGCAGAGCCCCGAGCTCGGCCTGGTGCCGCCCGGGCAGTTCATCCCACTCATGGAGGAAACCGGGCTGATCCTGCAGGCGGGCGCCTGGGCGCTGTCGCAGGCGGTGGCGGACCACGCGCGCTGGCTGTCGATGGGCGTGCAGGCGCCGCGGCTGGCGGTGAACGTGTCGGCGATCCAGCTGCGGCGGCGCGACTTCGTCGCCACCGTCGAAGAGGCGCTCAAGCACGGCGCCGTGCCGGCGGGCATCGACCTGGAAATCACCGAGAGCCTCATCATGGAGGACATCCAGGGCAACATCGAGAAGCTGAAGGCGGTGCAGGCGCTCGGCCTGAGCCTGGCGATCGACGACTTCGGCACCGGCTACTCGTCGCTCGGCTACCTCGCCAAGCTGCCGCTGCAGGCGCTCAAGATCGACCGCTCGTTCATCATCACCATGCTGGACGACGCGAAGGCGATGACGCTGGTGCAGACCATCATTTCGCTGGCGCACTCGCTCAGGCTGAAGGTGATCGCCGAGGGCGTGGAGACGGAAGGCCAGGCAAAGATACTGCGCCTGCTGCGTTGCGACGAAATGCAGGGCTACCTGTTCAGCCGGCCGGTTCCCTTCGACGACCTGACCGCCTTGCTGCGCAAGCCCGCCTGAGGCCCGGCTATTCGACGGTCCTCGCGAGACGGAACCCGGTGAGGTTGTCCCGGCTGTCGGCGGCGTTCTTGCTGCGCGCCGCGGAACGGGCGAAGCGCGGCACCGTGCTCCAGGAGCCGCCGCGGCTGACGCGCTGCGCGCAATCGCCGGCGAGCCAGGCGGAGCCGTCCGCGGGCGCGCCCGCGTAGCTCGCGTTCCAGCAGTCCTCGGTCCACTCCCAGGCGTTGCCGAGCATGTCGTAGAGCCCGAAGCGGTTGGGCGCGTAGCCGCCCGCCGGCGCCGTGAAGTAATGGCCGTCGGTGCATTCGTGCTTCTGGCCGAATCCCCAGGTCTGGAAGCGGCTCTGGTCGGCCACGTTGGCGAAGCGGCAGGCCTGCGCGGGGTCGTCGCCCCAGAAGCGCGCGGCGACGCTGCCGGCGCGCGCGGCGTACTCCCATTCCGCCTCGGTCGGCAGCCGGTAGCGCCGGCCGGTCTTCTTCGACAGCCATTGCGCGTAGGCGCGCGCATCGTTCCAGCTCACGCACAGCACCGGGTGCGTCTCCGCCTGCGCCAGGCCCGGACTGCGCCAGCTGGTGACCGCCGGCGGTTCGGCGTTTCCGGCCGCCGGATCGGCGTAGACGAACCCGGAACAGCCTTGCGCGCGCGGATCGCGCTCGGCTTCGGTCTTGTAGCCCGACTCGTCGGCGAAGCGCCTGAATTCGGCGACCGTCACCTCGCTGCGGCCGAGCGCGAACGGCTGCGCGATCGCCACCGCGTGCTGCGGTCCCTCGTCGAGGCCGCGCCCGGCTTCCGAGGCGGGCGAGCCCATGGTGAATTCGCCCGCCGGGATCACCACCATGCGCGGGCAGTCGGCGCAGTCCTGGAACACGGTGCCCGGCCGCAGCACCGCGCGCGGCGCTTCCTTCACGCTCGCCGCCGCCTGCACCCTCGCCCGCTCCTCGGCGCGCGCCATCGCCTCGGCCTGCTTCTTCGCCGCGAGCTCCGCCATGCGCCGGGCTTCCGCCTCGATCTTCAGCGCGAGCGCCTTCGCCTTGTCCGCCGCCGCCTTCTGCGCCTCGGCCTCGGCGCGCGCTTTTTCCGCGGGATCTTCCGCGGGCGCGGCCGCGGCGGGGGCCGGCTTCGCGCGGGCTTCCTCCTCCTGGCGCGCCAGCGATTCGGCCGCGATGCGCAAGGCCTCGGCCCTCGCCGCGCGCTCCTGCGCCGCCTGCTGGCCGTAGAGCAGCGCCGCGACGAGGCCGGCGACGAGCAGGAGCGCCGCCGCGATCGCCGGGATGCGCCGGCGCCGGGCCATGTTCTTCTTCAGCTCCGCCACCGAGCGGGCGTACTCCTCCTCCTCGCGCCACGCCCGTTCCACGACCTCGCGCTCGGCCCGCTGGTCCTGTTCGGACTGCCTCTTCGCCAGCGCCTCCCCTTCCAGGCGCGCGAACTCGTCGGCGTCGATCTTGACGGTGGCGTCCGGATCAGGCGTCAAAGCCGGCACGGCAAGTCCCGCCCGCGGATCAGTGCGGAGGCATCGTGTCGCGCAGCACGATGGTGGATCCCCGCACTTCGAAGTAGCCGCTCATCTCCAGGTCCTTCATGACCTTGCTCACCATCTCGCGCGAGGCGCCGACCATCCTCGCGATGTCCTGCTTGGTGAGGCGCTTGGTCACCACCTTCTGGCCGTTCACGTCCTCCGACATGTCGAGCAGCAGGCGCGCCACGCGGCCGTAGACGTCGAGCATCGCCAGGCTGCCGATCTTGCGGTCCGCCTCGCGCAGGCGGCGCACCACCACGCGCAGCACCGCCAGCGCCACCTCGACGTTCTCGACCAGGCATTTCTTGAAGACGCGCTTGCTGATCGACAGCAGCTCGCAGGGCTCGATGGCGACCACGGTGGCCGAGCGCGGGCTGTCGTCCACCAGCCCCATCTCGCCGAAGAATTCCCCCGGGCCGAGGATGCCGAGGATCACTTCCTTGCCGTCGGCCTCGCCCATCATCACCTTGAGGCGCCCGGAAACCACGATGTAGAGGGAATCGGTCGGGTCGCCGGCGTGCATGATCGCCGAGCCGCGCGGCGCGTTGCGCCGCATCACCATCGCGGCGAGCGCGCGCAGCTGGTCCTCGGGAAAACTGCCGAACATCGGCACCGATTTCAGCACCGTGGTCGAAACCGAGGTGGACGCGGCGGACATCTCTAGGCCGCCCTGGCGGCGGCCCGGGCCGGCGCGCGCAGCGCGTCCATCGCCGCCTCCACCCCGCCGCGCGCGTGCGGCATGCCGGCTTCCGCCAGCGCGAGCTCGAGCGCGCCGAGCGCGCCGAGCAGCATCGGCTCGTTCAGGTCGCCCATGTGGCCGATGCGGAACACGCGTCCCTGCAGCGCGGCCAGGCCGCGGCCGAGGCCGACGCCGTATTTTTCCGCCGCGATCGCGCGCACGCGGTCCGCGTCGTGTCCGGCCGGCACCAGCACCGCCGTCAGGGAATCGGACGCGGCCTCGGCATCCAGCGAATAAATCTCCGGCCCTCCGGCTTGCGACCACCGGCGCACGCAGGCGCGCGTCGCCTGCGCGAGGCGGCGGTGGCGCGCGAACACGTTCTCCAGCCCCTCTTCCTCGATCATGTCGAGCGACGCTTCCAGCCCGTAGAAGAACGGGATCGGCGCCGTGCCGCAGAAGCGCAGCTGCCGGCCCTCTTCCACCATCGTGCGCCAGTCCCAGTAGCGGCGCGGGTTGCGGGCGGTAAGGGAGACCTGCCAGGCACGGGCGTTAATTGCGGTAAACGACATTCCCGGCGGCAGCATGAGGCCCTTCTGCGAGCCGCCGACCACCAGGTCCACGCCCCACTCGTCCATGCGGAAGTCGTACGAGGCGAGCGAGGAGATGGTATCCACGAGGAACAGCGCCGGATGCTTCGCGCGGTTCATCGCCGCGCGCACCTCCGCCACCGGATGGCGGATGCCGGTCGCCGTCTCGTTCTGCACGATCATCACCGCCTTGATCGCATGCGTTTTATCGGCGGCGAGCCGCTCGGCCACCGCGTTCGGATCGGTCGCGCGACGGTCGGGCGCGACGACCGTCTCGACGTCGAGGCCGTACTGGCGCGCCGTGGTCGCCCAGTTCTCGGAAAAGTAGCCCGCCTGGCACACCAGCACCTTGTCGCCCGGCGAAAAGAGATTGGCGATGCTCGCGTCCCACGCGCCGTGGCCCGAGGCGGCGTAGGTGATGACGAACCCCTGCTTCGTCTTCAGCACTCCCTTCAGCCGCTCCAGGCAGCGGTCGCGCAGCGCGACGAACTCCGGCCCGGTGAAATCGATCGCCGGGCGCGCCATCGCCTGCAGCACCCGCAGCGGGATGTTGGTGGGGCCCGGATGCATGAAGAACTGCCAGCCGCGCGCGACGCTCATCGCCTTCTCCGTTGAATCCACCGCGTGATGATACCGGGCCTGCGGCCCGCCTATGCGCCCGGCCGCACCGCTTGCTGGTGCGAAGCGAAGATATTGTCGCGGTGGACCGGGCCGCCCTGCAGCGCCGCGATCCACGCGTCGGTGTCCATCACCGCCGCGAAGCGCGACTGGAACACCACCATGCACACGCGGTGCGTTTCCTCCGCGCTGGTGCGCCCCGCGCGGTTGGCGTAGGGCAAGGAACCCGTCGCGTCCGACAGCACCTCCACCGCGAGGCCCGAGTGCAGCGCGTGGAGCACCGTCGAGGCGACGCAGTTGTGCGTCATGTAGCCGACGACGCTCAGCGTGTCGATGGAATGCTGCGCCAGCCAGTCGGCGAGATCCGTGCCGGCGTAGCAGCTGGGCAGCTTCTTCTCGATCAGGTGGTCGCGCTTCCTGCGCGCCACCGACTCGTGCAGCTCGTACATCGGCGTGTCGCGCGCGAAGATCGGCGCGCCCGGCGGCGCGAACTGCTGCACCACCACCACCGGCACGCCGGCCGCGGCGGCGGCGTCCATGGCGCGGCCGATGTTGGCCAGGGATTTCCTCGGGTCCGGGTACTCGATCAGCAGCTTGCCGGTGAAGTATTCGTTCTGCGCGTCGATGACGATCAGGGCGCGGCGCGGCGCTTGCGGCATGTTTCGCTCCTTGCTTTGATTTACCGAATGTTCTCACGCATACTCAATGCGCCGCCATCGTTCCGGGAGAAACCATGCCGAGAGAAACAATGCGTTTACGCCTCGCCTTCCTGCTCGCCGCCCCTTTCGTCCTGGCTGCCGCGTTCGCCGCGGATCCCCTGCCCACCGCGAAGCCGCAATCGGTCGGCATGTCCGCCGAGCGCCTCGCGCGCATCGGCGAAGTGCTGCGCGCCGACATCGACAAGGGCCGCCTGCCCGGCGCCGTGATCGCCGTGGCGCGGCGCGGCAAGCTGGTCTACTTCCAGGCCTTCGGCTACCTCGACAAGGACGCCGGCACCAAGATGACCACCGACGCCATCTTCAGCATCGCCTCGATGACCAAGCCGATGGTCGCGGTGGGCGCGCTCGAACTCTACGAGCACGGCCTCCTGCAGATCGACGACCCGGTCTCGGCCTACCTGCCGCAGTTCGGCAAGCAGCAGGTCGCGGTCTTGAAGTCCGGCGGCGACGGTTTCGACACCGTGCCGGCCCTGCGCCAGCCGACGATCATGGACCTGTTCCGCCACACCTCCGGCATCATCTACGGCGGGCGCGGCACGACGGCCGTGCACAAGCTCTACCCCGGCGGATCGTCGTCGGTGGGCGGCATGACCAGCCAGGAAGTCATGGACAAGCTGGCCGGCCTGCCGCTGCTGCACCAGCCGGGCAGCACCTGGGACTACGGCTTCGGCCTCGACATCATGGGCGCGGTGATCGAGAAAATCTCCGGACAATCCCTCGGCCGGTACCTGGAGGCGCAGCTCTGGCAGCCGCTCGGCATGGCCGACACGGGCTTCTCCGTGCCGGCGGAAAAAACGAAGCGCTACGCCAGGGGCTTCGCCAACGACCCGGACACCGGCAAGCCGCAGTTCGTGCTCGATCTCTCCAAGCCGCTCAAGTTCGAGTGCGGCGGCGGCTGCGCCGCCTCCACCGCGGGGGACTACCTGCGCTTCGCGCAGATGCTGCTCAACGGCGGGCAGCTCGGCGGCCAGCGCGTGCTCGGCCGCAAGACCGTCGACTACATGCTCTCCAACCAGCTCGCCCCCGGCGTCGTCAACCTGATCGGCAACGCCGATCCCACGCGCGCCGACATGGGCTTCGGCCTCGGCCTCGCGGTGCAGACCACGCCCGGCATCGTGCGCACGGCGGGCTCGGTCGGCACCTTCTCCTGGCCGG
>DATBQR010000029.1:0-26770 GCA_036560705.1 Burkholderiales bacterium
CTGGCTTTCAATTCGAGCTCGGGCACGTGGACCTGCTCGTCAGACCTCGACGTTTCGGTCAAGCCGAAGGCCTGCAGCTAAGCTAAAAGAAGTTCAGACGATCCCGCGCCGCGCAGAGCGGTGCGGGATTTTTTTGCCCGCTGGCGTCAGTCGCCGGCTACCAATCCGTCGGCTGATAGTCCTTCAGGAATTTCCCCCAGACGTGCTCGCCGGTGTTGATGCCGGCGATGACGGGATCGACGATGCGCGCGGCACCGTCGACGATGTCCAGCGGCGGATGGAAGCGGTGCTCGGCGGTCTTGCGCGCGGCGATCTCGACAGGGTCCTCGTCGGTCACCCACCCGGTATCGACGCTGTTCATGTGGATGCCGTCGGCGTGATAGTCAGCGGCGGAGGTGCGCGTCATCATGTTCAGCGCCGCCTTCGCCATGTTGGTGTGCGGATGGCGGGTGGTCTTGAAGTTCCGGTAGAACTGGCCTTCGACCGCGGAGACATTGACGATGTGCTTGTCGCGCCCTGGCGCGCGCAGCATGAGCGGCTTCAGGCGCGCGTTGATGATGAACGGCGCGACGGCGTTGACCAGCTGCACTTCCAGCATTTCCACCGCCGACACCTCGTCCAGCAGCAGCCGCCAGGAGTTGCGCCCGCGCAAGTCCACCTGCTGGAGGTCCTGGTCGAGACGGCCCTCAGGAAACAGATGCTTCTGCACCTGGAACTCCTCTGGCAGCAGCGGCACCTGGGAAAGCTCGGGCGCGCTCGGAATTTCGGAAATAAGCTTTACTTGCGAACCCGCATGTGAACCTGCAAGCGCGGCCTTTTCCCCTTCCATCATGTGCCGGTAGAAGTCCGGCGGCCGGCGCACGGTCTGGCAGGCGTTGTTGACGATGAAATCCAGCCGGTCGTGCATCTGCAGCAGCCGGCGGCAGAACGCTTCGACGCTGGGCGTGTGGCGCAGGTCGAGGCCGAATATCTCCAGGCGGCCGCCCCAGTCGGCAAAATCCGGCTCGCGCGCGTAGCGCGCCGCAGAGTCGCGGGGAAAGCGCGTGGTGACGATGAGCCGCGCGCCCGCGCGCAGCAGCTTCAGGCCGGCCTGGTAGCCGATTTTCACGCGCCCGCCGGTCAGCAGCGCCACGCGGCCGCGCAGGTCGGCCAGCTCGGTGCGCTTGCGGAAGTTCAGCGCCGCGCACGGCGGGCACAGCTGGTCGTAGAAATGGTGGATCTCGGAATATTTCTGCTTGCAGACATAGCAGTGCTTCGCCTCCAGCGACTCGCGGCGCTCCGGGGCGATTTCCTTCGGCGCAAATACGTTCGGCGTCATGAACACCGGCTTGCGGCGCAGCTCCCGGATGCCGGTCCTCTCCAGCACCGCGTCTTCGCGCCGGTTCCAGGCCGCCTTCCTCGCGCGCTCCTCAGCCTTCATCCGGCGGCGCCGCGCGACCGGGTCGGGGTTGTAGATCCGCGCGACAGCCTCGTGAAGGCGCCGCCGTTCCTCCTCGGGCAACCCGTCCAGCAGCCGCCAGTCGGCGGCGATCTGCTCCAGCAAGGCGAGGGCCTGGCGCAGGCCGAGGTCGTCCTTCGCGGTCATCAGGATTTGCGCTTGAGCACTTCGATCAACCTGCGCGCCGGATCGACGCGCACCCAGTCGCCGGTCCTTACGGCCTCGCGCGGATGCGGCGACCAGCCTTCCGTGATCGGAATGCCCGCGAACACGGCGCCCTGCACCATCACCGGGTTGGTGACGCCGAAGATGAAGGCTTTCGGCGCGATTTTCTTCCACTTGATGTCGTAGAACGCCCAGCCCGCGGCGATGCCGCCCTTGGCGGTCGGAAAGAAGCAGATTTTGTCGACGATACTGGTGCCCTCGAGCTTGTGGCCGGGCTTGGTGATCACGCCGGTCCAGCGGTCCAGGTCGTAGCGCGGTGAGAAGCCCTCCTCCGATACGACCGCTTCTCCCTCGACCGCTGTGCCGTATGCACGCGTCACGGACATGGAATTCACCGCAAAACCCCGGAACAGGCGATCTCGACGCAATCCGCGGTGCGCCGCAGGATCGTGTTGAAGCGGTGCGCGCCGATGATGTTCACGATCTTGGCGGAATTCGACACCATGTTGGTCCAGCGGTTTTTCTCGCGCATGGACGAGAGGTTCTGCAGGATGTAGAAACAGACGCCCTCGAGAATCGTCACGCCGGCGTCTTCCAGTGTCCTTGCATAGCCGAGGTCGCGCGACTGCCGCAGGATCGCCGAATTGGTGGTGACGATGCAGGTGGATCCGGCTTTTACTTTTCTATCTTTGAACAGAGAAGCCAGATACTTCATTTCAAACAAGGATTGCTGCGGACCTGAGAAGACAACCAGCCTTGCGTCTCCGTCGCCAAGCTTGAATTCATCGAGGGTTTTCTGAATCTTTTCGTCCGTTATTTCAATTCTTTCAAAAGACGAAACCCCTCCCATCGCGACCTCGACGCTCGGCGCCTCCGGCGTGACGCCGACGAAATGGAACATGCCCATCGAGCCGTAGCTCGCCAGCGCGGCGCCCACGTGCTTGAGTTCATCGGCGGTAGGCACGCGACGGTAGCCGTGGAATACCGGCACCGCGTAGTAGTTCTGGTGCGCTTCGCCGACCAGCTTGCCGACCGCGCCCCAGTCCGCGAGGTCCCCCAGTTCCGCTTTCAGCTCCACTGAAAAACTTCCGATTCTGTTTTCCGCCAAATGAAAACCATATTCGGGAGTTCGTCCGGTCAACGCGGCAGCCAGCGCGGCGGGGCCGGCTTCGAAGTTGGAGCGCGCGCCGAACACGGAGTTGGCGTAGATGACGGTGCCGGTGTCGCCCCAGGCGACGTGCTCGCCGAGGTGCGGCTGGTAGACGGTCTGGTAGTTGATGCAGGTGTCGGTGGTGACGACGTCCATGCGCCGCAGTGTGGCGATGATTTCCTTTTCCTTCGCGGCCTCGCCCGCATCCTGCCCCATGCGCTCGCAGTGCGCGAAGTCGATGCAACGGGCGTTGGTCGTCGTGGGAACGGCGCAACGCGCGGATTGTTTTACTTCATTCCTGAGAAATTCCAGGCCTCCATCGCCCATCACCTCGATGTCGCCCATCATGTGGACGTTGGTGACCGGCACGAAGCGCTTCGCGCCCCAGAATTTGCCGACTTCGATCTGGTATTCGAGCGCGCGCCTGGCCGCCTCGCCGCGCCCGCCGCCGAGGATGGACTGCTCCTCGGGGGTCAACTCCACCTTGCTACTCCCCCTTGCCAGGGTTCGGGGTGAAGTACTTGGCGTATTTGTCCGGCACTTCGTCCCAGGCGGAAGCGTCGGCAGGAGGCGTGCCCTTGCGCGTGATGTTGGGCCACTTGACCGAAAACTCCGTGTTCATCTTCAGCCATTTCTCGGCCTGGGCATCCGAGTCGGGCACGATCGCCTTGGGCGGGCACTCGGGCTCGCACACCCCGCAATCGATGCACTCGTCCGGATGGATCACCAGCATGTTCTCGCCCTCGTAGAAGCAGTCCACGGGGCAGACTTCGATGCAATCCATGTGCTTGCACTTGATGCAGGCTTCGGTGACGACGTAAGTCATTGCTGTGTTTGCTCTTTGCGGCTGGAAAGATGCGATTATCGCATCTGTCAAAGGCAATGTAAGGTATCGGTACCCATGCCGACCAAACGTGTATGAAAAAGGTCCACCCGCTGCTGGTGCGCATCACTCACTGGGTCAACGCCCTCGCCATCCTTGTGATGGTGATGTCCGGCTGGAAGATCTATAACGCCTCGCCGCTGTTCGGCTTCACCTTCCCCGACGGTTTCACCCTGGGCGGCTGGCTGGCGGGCGCGCTGCAGTGGCATTTCGCCGCGATGTGGGTGCTGGCGATCAACGGCATGATTTATCTTGCATACGGCGTTTTCTCGGGTCACCTGTTGCGCAGGATGTTCCCGATCTCCCCGCGCGCGATGCTGCACGATGTCCTGAACGCCCTGCGCGGGCGGCTGTCACACGAAGACCTGTCGGTCTACAACGCGGCGCAGAAGGCGGCCTATGTCGGGGCTATCCTGCTCGCCACCGGCCTGATCCTGACCGGCCTGGTGATCTGGAAGCCGGTGCAGTTCTACGCGCTCGGTTCCCTGATCGGCGACTACGAAGGCGCGCGGCTGCTGCATTTCTTCTGCATGAGCGGGCTCGTGCTGTTCGTGCTGGTGCACGTGCTGATGGTGATCCTGGTGCCGAAGACATTCCTGACGATGATTACGGGACGGCTGAAAAATGGATAGCAAGCTCGAGAATCATCAAGGCCCTTTACTGGCGAGCCTCGAACGGCGCCTGTTCCTCCGGCAGGGCCTGTCGCTGGGCGCGCTGTCGCTGCTCTCCGGCTGCGCCCTGACCGACGACGACTCGGTGCAGAAGGTGCTGACCGCGATGTCGCGCTGGAACGACGGCGTGCAGGCGAAAATCTTCAGCGCGCAGCGCCTCGCGCCGGAATTTGCGGAGAACCGGATCACGCGGCCCTTCCCGTTCAACGCCTTCTACGGCGAGGACGAGGCGCCACTGGTCGACGCCGGCGACTACAAGCTGGAAGTCGGCGGCATGGTGAGGGAAAAGAAGGCCTGGAGCCTGCCCGAGCTCTACGCCCTGCCCCAGGTATCGCAGGTGACGCGCCACATCTGCGTGGAGGGCTGGAGCGCGATCGGCAAATGGAGCGGCCCGCGTTTTTCGGATTTCCTGCGGCGCGTCGGGGCCGACACGACGGCGCGCTACGTCGGCTTCAAATGCGCCGACAAGTACTACGGCAGCGTGGACATGGCCACCGCCCTGCACCCGCAGACCATCATGGCGTTCAGGTACGCCGACCAGGTCCTGCCGGTGAAGTACGGCTTCCCGTGGAAGCTGCGCGTGCCGACCAAGCTGGGCTTCAAGAACCCGAAGCACATCGTGGCGATGTTCGTCACCAACGACAACCCGGGCGGCTACTGGGAGGACCAAGGCTACAACTGGTTCAGCGGCTCCTGAGCCCCGCGGGCACCCCGCAATTATCCGCACAGCTTATCGAGTAATTTTCTGAGCGCGGCGCGTTCGCGCGGCGCGAGCCGCGACGCGAACGCGGCGTCGTTGGCGCGCACCCGCCGATTCAGGTTCCGCAAATTCGTTTCGCCCCGGCCGGTGAGGTACAGCCCCCAGGAACGCGCGTCGTCCTGCCGGTGTCGCCGCTCCACCAGGCCGCGCTGCTCCATCCAGTCGACCACCATCATCGCGCCCGAGCGCGCGGTGCCAAGCGCCGCGCCGAGGGCCGACTGCGTCAGTCCCGGGTTGGCGCCGACGATCGTGAGCGCGGTATAGCGCGCCGGCGTGATGTCCAAGCGCTCGGTCGCCCGGTGGAAGGCATCGAAGCCGGCCAGTTGCGCGCGTCGCAGCAAATACCCGAAATGCTCGCCGAGATCACCGTAGCTCAGGCCTTCGACACGCGCTATGCTGCCGGGGCGGGCTCCACGTGTTTTGAGAGACGGTTTCATCGTTGACCCGTCGATTGTAATGCTATATAACAACCCGCAACTTCCAGGAGGAGGACTCATGAATCGTCGCGACTTCAACAAGGCCGTCGTAGCCACTACCGCGGCCGCCGGCGCCGCCAGCGCGTTTTCCCCGCTCAACGTCCTGGCGCAATCGCAGAAACTCAAGGTCGGCGTGCTGCTGCCGCGCTCGGGGTTCCAGGGCCTCATCGGCCAGTCCTGCCAGAAGGGCGCGGACCTCGCGCCCGGCGTGATCAAGCAGCTGCTCGGCGTCGACATCGAGCTGATGAACGCCGACACCGAGACCAACGTCGACACCGCGCGCACGAGGGCCGAGAGGCTCATCCAGGAAGGCGCGAACGTGCTGGTCGGCCCCTTCGATTCCGGCGCCGCGAGCGCGATCGCCCAGGTCGCCGAGCAGCGCGGCGTGCCGTTCGTCATCAACATCGCCGCCGCCCCGCCGATCACCGAGCAGGGCTACAAGTTCGTGTTCCGCAATTTCCCGACCGCCATCGACCTGACCCGCAACGGCCTGTCCCTCATCGGCGACCTGTTCCGCGCCACCAACGTCGCGCCGCGCACCGCGGTGTTCATGCACGTCAACGACACCTTCGGCCAGGCGATGTTCAGGGGCATCAGCGCCACGCTGCCGCACCTGACCAACCTGCCGTTCAAGATCGTCGACACGATTTCCTACGACCCCGCCGCCAAGGACCTGACGGTGGAAGTGTCGAAGGCGAAAGCCGCCAACGCCGACTTCCTCCTGCTGGTGTGCCGCCTGAACGACGCCATCATCCTGCGCCGCGAGATGGTCAAGCAGCGCTGGTTCCCGATGGGCGTGGTGAGCCCGGGATCGCCGGGCATGTACGAGGAGCAGTTCTCCAAGGCGCTCGGTCCGATCGCAAACTACTGCATCTCGAACGCGCCCTGGTACAACCCGAAGACCCACATGACCAAGGTGGTGAAGGCGGCGTTCGAAAAGCAGAATCCGAAGGAAAAGTTCGTGTTCCACGGCACCAACGTGGTCTACACCTACGAATCGATCCTGATCGCCGCGGATGCGTTCAAGCGCGCGAAGAGCACCGATCCGAAGGCGCTCGCCGACGCCATCCGCCAGACCAACATCGTCGATCGTACCGTCCTCGGCGGCCCGCTCAAGTTCAACGCCAAGGGCCAGGTGGAAGGCAACCTCTCGGCCTGCACGCAGAACCTGAACGGCGAACCGCGCGTGATATTGCCGGTGGAAGCGGCCGAGGCGAAAGCGGTGTTCCCCGCGCCGGACTACAAGAAGGCGTAGGCAGGAGCGCAGAAGCCCGCCTGACCGCGTGCCGCTTGACCTGGTAATCAACGTCACCATCGCCGGCGTGCTCACCGGCATGGTGTACGGCCTGATGGCGCTGGGCCTGTCGGTGATCTTCGGCGTGGTGCGCGTGGTCAATTTCGCCCACGGCGAGATGATGACCGTCGCCATGTACGCCGCGGTGGCGATGTTCTCCGCCTGGGGAATCGATCCGTTCCTCGCCGCAATCCCGATTGCGGCGGCCTTCTTCGCCTTCGGCTACCTGATGCAGGCGGGGCTGATCAACCCGTTCATCACCCGTCCGGAGCATTCGCAGTTCATCCTGATGGTGGCCGTCGCCACCATCATGGTGAACGGCATGCTGATGGCGTTCGGGCCGGACGCGCGCAACGTGCAGATCAGCTACCAGCTCGATTCCTGGGAGATCGGCAAAATCCTGCTCGACAAGCCGCGCGTCTACGCCGCGGCGATGGCGCTGGCGACGAGCGCCGCGCTGTTTTCCTTCTTCAAGTTCACCCTGACCGGGAAGGCGATCCGCGCCTGCGCCGACAACCACCTCGGCGCGCGCGTCGTCGGCCTGGACGTGAAGCACCTCTACGCGCTCACCTTCGGCCTGGGCTCGGCCTGCGTCGCCGTTGCCGGCTGCATGATGATCCTGTTCCTCGACGTGACTCCCAGCATTGGACCGGGCTACACGCTGCTGGCCTTCATCATCGTCATCGTCGGCGGCCTGGGTTCGCTGACCGGCGCGCTGCTGGGCGGCGTGCTGATCGGCCTGTCGGAGGCGCTCGCCGGCCTGCTCATCCAGCCTTCCGCGAAAAGCATGTTCGGTTTCGCGCTGCTGATCCTGGTGCTGCTGTTCCGTCCCCAGGGCCTGATGGGGAAAAAGCCTTGACGCAGCGGGCGGCGCTGACGCTCGCCGTGCTTGGCGTCTTCCTGCTCGCCCTGCCGCAGATCGTCAATCCCTACATCCTGTCGGTCGCCACGCTGATCCTCTACCTGGCCTACACCGGCCAGGCCTGGAACGTAATGATGGGCTTCGCCGGCCAGCTGTCGCTCGGGCACTCGCTCTACGTCGGCGTCGGCGCCTATGCAGCGGCGGCGATCTTCACCCGCTACGGCGTCGGCCCCTGGGCGGGCATCTGGGTGTCGATCGCGCTGTGCGTCGCGCTGGGCGCGGCGATCGGCTTCCTCGCCTTCCGCTTCGGCATCTCCGGGGTGTACTTCGCCCTCCTGACCATCGCCTTCTGCGAATTCACGCGGATCGGCTTCGACCACCTGCAATGGACCGGCGGCTCGGGCGGCCTGTTCCTCAAGGTGGCGCAGCGCGACCAGATCGACCTGGCGAACTTTCGCGGACCGCCGGCGATGTACTACTACGCGATATTGTTCTTGAGCGTTTCCGCTCTCGTTTTTTGCAATTACTTGTTGAAATCAAAAGCCGGCTATTACTGGCAGGCGATTCGCGAGAACGAGGAAGCCGCCCAGGCGCTCGGCATCAACACTTTCCGCTGGAAAATGCTGGCGGTGGTGATCAGTTCCGCCATGACCGCGGTGTCGGGCGTGTTCTTCGCGTTCTACTACAACAACCTGTTCCCCGAGCAGATCTTCCACATCAGCCGCTCGATCGAGATCATCCTCGGGCCGATCATCGGCGGCATCGGCACCCTGTTCGGGCCGATCATCGGCGCCGCGGCGCTGACGGTCGTCGCCGACGGCATCACCGAAATCCTCGGCGCGCTCGGCTGGGAGATCCCCGGCATCAAGCAGGTGTTCTACGGCATCGTCATGCTGCTGGTGATCATGTTCCTGCCGAACGGCATCTGGCCGCCGCTGGCGCGCAAGCTGGGATTGGGGAAATAGCGTGCTGGCCGTCGAAGAAATCTCCAAGTCGTTCCGCGGCCTGAAGGCCGTCTCGCAGGCGTCCTTCGAGGTGCCCGCCGGCTCCGTCGTCGCGCTCATCGGCCCAAACGGCGCCGGCAAGACCACCTGTTTCAACATGATCGCGGGTGCATTTGCCCCGGATTCTGGAAATATCACCTTTGAAAATAAAAAAATACACGGATTTCGGCCCGACCAGGTCTGCGCCGCCGGCATCGGCCGCACCTTCCAGATCGTCAAGCCCTTCGCCGGCCTGTCGGTGCTGGACAACGTGATCGTCGGGGCGTTGCACAGGGAAAAGAATGTTTCTTCCGCCAGGAGTTTTTCCCTTTCCGTTTTGAAAAAACTGAAGCTTGAAGAAAAAAGAGACTTCCCTGCCTCCACGCTTACGCTGCCCGACCGCAAGCGGCTGGAGGTGGCGCGCGCGCTGGCGACGCGCCCGAAGCTGCTGCTGCTCGACGAGGTGATGGCGGGCCTGCGCCCCACCGAATGCGACCTGATGGTGGAAGTGTTCCGCGACCTCAACCGCCGCGACGGCCTCACCATCCTGCTCATCGAACACGTGATGCGCGCGGTGATGGCGCTGGCGCAGAAAGTCGTGGTGCTGCATCACGGCGAGATCATCGCCGGCGGCGCGCCGGCCGACGTGGTGCGCGACCCGGCGGTGCTGGAATGCTATCTCGGCGAGGAAACCGAGGTCTGATGCTCTCCGTGCAGAACCTCGATCTTTTCTACGGCGATGCGCAGGCGCTGGATCGCGTCTCGCTGGAGGTGCCGCGCGGCGAGATCGTCGCCATCGTCGGCGCCAACGGCGCGGGCAAGTCGTCGCTGATCCGGACGATTGCCGGCATCGAAAAGCCTCGTTCCGGGAAAATAATTTTTCATGACAAGGAAATTCAAAACCGGGAATCGCACGTCGTCTGCAACCTCGGCATCGGCCAGGTCGCCGAGGGCCGCCAGGTCTTCCCCACGCTCAGCGTGCAGGAGAACCTGGAGATGGGCGGCCTGCTGCCGCGCGCGCGCACCGGGGCGAAACGGGCGCTTGCCGAGGTCTACGCCATGTTCCCGCGCCTGGCCGAGCGCAAGGGCCAGCTCGCCGGCACGCTGTCGGGCGGCGAGCAGCAGATGCTCGCCATCGGCCGCTGCCTGATGGGCAACCCGGAACTCATCATGTTCGACGAACCCTCGCTCGGCCTCGCGCCGCTGGTGGTGCAGGAAGTGCTGCGCACCATCCGCGCGCTGAACGAAAAGGGCATGACGGTGCTGCTGGTCGAGCAGAACGTCGCGGTGTCGCTGAAGATCTCCAGCCACGCCTACGTGCTGGAGAACGGCAGCGTCGTGATGAGCGGCCGCGGCAGCGACCTGCTGCACGACGACCGCGTGAGGCAGGCCTATATGGGGTTGTAACTACGGGGACTCTGACTAGAGCGGCGTCAGCGCGCCGCTCACGAGCCGTACGCGATCACCCGACTTCCAGGCGGGCGCCTGGTCCATCTTGACCGTGTGCATCTTGCCGTCGTCCATGCGCACGGCGATTTCGAAGGTCTTGCCGGCGCTGGCGTGCTTCTGGATCTCGTAGCCCGCGACCGCGCCGCCGGCTGCGCCCACCACGGTGCCGGAGGTCCGGTGGGCGTGCCCGCCGATCATGTTGCCCAGCAGGCCGCCGACCACTGCTCCGGCGACGGCGCCCGTCGCGCCGCCCTGGCCGGGCTTGTCGACTTCGCGCATGGAAAGAACCGTTCCGCAGTTGCCGCACACCGGCGGCGGCGGGGGTACCGCGGCGGCGTTCCGGCGTCCCAGGATCTGCTGGATCACCGCGTCGCTGACGCCGCCCTGCTTGAGCCTGACCAGGCCGTCGGGACTGGCGTCGAAGCCGCCGTCGGAGGCCTGCACCGCCTGGATCACGGTCGCGTCGCCCAGCCCGCCCTTCACCATCTTGATCACGTCGTCGTTGCTCATCGGCGCCGCATGCGCGGCGAACGGGACGATCAGCAGGATCGCGAGGAGAATTTTTTTCATGAAAGACCCCCTGTAAAAACGCAATTGTCGCGCCAATGCTAATCTAACCGCCACGAAAAAAGGAGGACTTGTGCCTCGTATCGCCGCCTTGCTCGCCGCCCTCGCGCTGTGTTGCGCCGCCCATGCCCAATCCGGCGCGGCGCAATCCCCCTCCGACTATCCGAACAAGCCGGTGCGCCTGATCACGCCCTTCAACCCCGGCGGTGCGATCGACATCTACTCGCGCACCATCGCCGAACCGCTGGGCAGGCGGCTCGGGCAGAACATCATCGTGGAGGCCATCGCCGGCGCCAACACCATCAGCGGCACGCAGCAGCTGGTGCGCGCCGCGCCCGACGGCTACACCTTCATGATCACCACGATGTCCACCACGGTGAACAACCGCATCCTGTTCACCAAGCTGCCCTACGATCCGGACAAGGACCTGGCGCCGATCACGCAGCTGTCCTACGGCACGGTGCTGTTCGCCGCCTCCGGCAAGGCGCCGTACAACGACCTGAAGGGCTTCATCGCCTGGGCCCGCACGAAGGACCGCATCACCTACGGCTCCTGGGGCATCGCTTCCTGGGGCCACCTGGCGGGGCAGATCCTCAAGCGCGAACTCGGTTTGAACATGGAGCACGTGCCCTACAAGGGCGACGTTCCAGCGATCACCGACGTGCAGAACGGCGGGCTGGACACGACCTTCGCCAGCCCGACCAGCGCCAAGCCGAGGATCGCCAGCGGCGCGCTCAAGGCGATCGCCATGACCGGGCCGCAGCGCTCCGCCTCGATGCCCGAGCTCGCCACCTTCGGCGAACAGGGCGTGCCGAACGTGGATCTCGCGATCTGGGTGGGCGCCTATGCGCCGGCGGGAACGCCGCGCCCCATCATCGACCGCCTGCAGCGCGAGCTGAAGGCGGTCATCAACCTGCCGGAGGTGCGGGAACGGATGATCGCGCAGGGGCAGACGCCGGTCGGCAACACCCCCGAGGAATTCGCCGCCAACGTGCGCGCCGACCTGCCGAAATGGGACGCGCTGATCAAGGCCTCCGGCGCTGCGATCGAATAGTCCGGGCGCGCGGTGACTACCGATTACGTCCAGCGGTTCCTGTTCGAGCATCTCGATATCCGGGGAAGACTGGTCTGTCTCACCGGCGCCTGGCGCCGCATGACCGAGGGCCGCGGCTATCCGCCGCGCGTCGCCGAGCTGCTCGGCCATTCGACGGCGCTGACCGCCATCCTCGGCGCCGGGCAGAAGACCTCCGGGCGCATCACGCTGCAGGTGCAGGGTGCCGGCGCGGTGAAGCTGCTGGTCGCCGACTGCGCGCCGGGGATGAAAATCCGCGGCATGGCGCAGTACGCGCCGGAGCCCGGCGCAGCGGCCCGCGCCGCCGAGCTGCTCGGCGAGGGGAAGCTCGCGGTCACGCTCGAGGATGCCGGCAGCGGCCAGATCTACCAGAGCTTCGTGCCGCTGGAAGGCGAATCGCTGGGCGAGATCTTCGAGCACTACCTCGCGCAATCCGAGCAGCTGACCTCGTTCCTGCGCCTGCATGCGGGCACGGACCAGGAAAATGCGGCCGTGTGCGGGCTGCTGCTGGAGAAGCTGCCCGGCGCGGATGCCAGGGACGCGGACGGCTGGAACCGCGTCACCCACCTCGCCGCCACGCTGCAGCTCCGGGAAACCGTCGACGCGCAGCCCTACGACCTGCTGGTCAGGCTGTTCCCCGAGGAACTGCTGCGCGTCTTCCCCATCGACCCGGTCGAGTACCACTGCCCGTTCGACGTGCGGAACGTCGAGCGCGTGCTGCGCGGCCTGGGGCGGGACGAGGTCGAATCCATCCTCGCCGAGCGCGGCGAGGTGGTGATCAAGAACGAAATGTGCAACCACGAATACCGCTTCGACCGGGCCGCGGTGGAAACACTGTTCGCGTGATGGATTTGGGGTCCTTGAAACATGCGGAAACACGCTTGAAATCCGTGCGAAACGCCCGCAACTTATAGTCCTGCATCCAGTCCAACCTGCTTTGCGTAACTTGCTCAGGGCATTCGGAGATTTCATGAACCGTACATCCACCATCCGCGCCGCGGCATTCGCCGCCCTGTCGCTCGCCCCGTTCCTCCTCGCGGCCTGCGATTCGACGACCAGTTCCGAGGGGGTTCTCGACCCGGTGGTGGCGCAGCAGGTCATCGCGGAACGCGCCGACCCCGACCGGGCGCTGGCTGAAAAAGTAAAGAAGGCGCTGGGGACCGAGGAAGGCGGGGCGTACGGCGTCGAGGTCACCGCGACGGACGGCAAAATCAACCTCTGGGGCACGGTGGACAGCACCGCCGCGCGCAGGCGCGTGGCGACAACGGCCGCCGGCGTGGTCGGCGTCCGGGGGCTGGACAATCACATTAATGTGGATCCGGGCGCCTAGCCCGGATTATGTGGATCCCGGCGCCTAAGCCGGGTTCTTGGCGGCGGCCGGCGTGCCGCCGTAGGAATTGCCGCCGCTTTCCGGGCGCTTCATCGAAAACACCCGCTCCACCACCGTGTACTCGTCGTAGCCGCAGCGCGCGATCGGCTGCACGGCCGCGAGGTCGAAACGCCCGTTCTTCACGTAGCGTTCGTCGACGTGCATGCCGACGACCTGCCCGTAGACCACCACGCCGCCCGTCTCGCGACGCGTCGCGTCCAGGACGCGCACCACCTGCGTCACCTTGCACTCCATCGCCGCGGGGGAGTCCGCGACGCGCGGCGCGCGGATCAGCTTGCAGGGTGCGGTGGCGAGGCCCGCAAACTCGAACTCGCTGCGGCCGCGCGGCAGTCCCTCGGAGGTAGCGTTCATCTTGTCGCGCAGCGCCCAGGTGGCCATGCTCCAGGCGAATTCGCCCGACTCGATGGCGAAAGCGGCCGCGTCCTTCTCGCTCTCGCTGCAGAAGCTGACGATGCGCGGCACGCTCTGCACGCCGTTGAAGAAACTGTAGGGCGCGAGATTCACCTGCCCCGCCTTGCTCATCGACGAGATCCAGCCGATCGGCCGCGGCACCACCACGCCCTTGAACGGGTCCCAGGGAAACAGCGTCTTGTCGCGGCTTTCGGGTTCGAAGAACGTCACGCCGGCACTCCTGCTTTGCTTGCGTCCTCGGGCCGCGCGAGCTTCGCGCCCGGCCACAGGCTCGCGTGCACGCGCGCGTACTGCGGCGGGTAGTCCAGCTTGACGCCGAAATGCTCGGCGGCGTGCCAGACCCAGCGGGGATTGTCCAGCAGCGCGCGCGCCATCGCCACCATGTCGGCCCGGCCGGAGGCGAGAATCTCCTCGGCCTGGTCCGCGTCGGCGATCATGCCCACGGCGCGCGTCTTGATGCCGGCCTCTTTCTTCACCTTCTCCGCGAAGCCGACCTGGAAGCCGGGCGCCACCGGGATTTTCGCGTGCGGCACGGTCGCGCCGCTGGAAACGCAGATGAAATCGAGGCCGATGCGCTTGAGTTCCTTCGCATAGACCACCGCGTCCTCCGGCTTCCAGCCGCCGTCTATCCAGTCGGTGGCGTTGATGCGGATGCCGAGCGCCCGCTCCTTCGGCCATGCCTCGCGCACGGCGCGCGCGACCTCGAGCGGGAATTTCATGCGGTCCTTGCCGTACTCGTCGGTGCGCCTGTTGGAGAGCGGCGACAGGAACTGGTGGATCAGGTAGCCGTGCGCCGAATGCAGCTCGACCAGGTCGAAGCCGATGCGCTTCGCGCGCAGCGCCGCCGCGACGAACGCGTCGACCAGCCCGCGGATTTCCTCCCGGGACAGCTCGTGCGGCGCGTGCCAGCCCTCGCCGAAGGCGATCGCGGAAGGCGCGACCGTCGGCCAGGGCGATTCGCCCGGCCCGAGCGCCTTGCCGCCCAGCCAGGGCAGCTGCGAGGAAGCCTTGCGGCCGGCGTGCCCGATCTGGATGCCGATGGGGTTCTTCGTGATGCCGCGGTAGACCTGCACCGCGCGCGCCATCGCCGCCTCGTTGTGGTCGCTGTAGAGGCCGGTGCAGCCGTGCGTGATGCGCCCTTCGCGCGCCACGTTGGTCTTCTCGACCACGAACAGGCCGGCGCCCGAGCAGGCGTAGGTGCCGAGGTGCACGTGGTGCCAGTCGGTCATGGAGCCGTCGTCGGCGGAGTACTGGCACATCGGCGCGACGACGACGCGGTTGGGCAGCGTGATGCCGCCCAGTGGGATGGGTTCGAACAGCTTAGGGAGCGGCAACGGTGATTCCCTTTTCCGTGAATACTTTCCTGAGGGCCTGCGCGAAGGTCACGGCGCCGGGCTGGTCGCCGTGCAGGCACAGGGTATCAGCCGCCACCGGCACGCGCTTGCCGGCCAGGCTGGTCACATATCCTTCCTCGATCATCGCCAGCACCTGCTTCACCGAGGCCGCCGGGTCCTCGATCATGCCGCCGGGCTGGTCGCGCGGCGCGAGCGTGCCGTCGTCCGCGTAGCCGCGGTCGGCGAAGACTTCACCGAAGACGGGGACATTTTGTTTTTTTGCGACTTTCATCATCAAAGAATTTGAAAGGGCGTACAACTTCACGTCGCCACCCAGATCGCGTACCGCCTTCCCCATGGCTTCCGACAATCCTTCGTCCGTGGCCGCCATGTTGTAGAGAGCGCCGTGGCATTTCACGTGGTGCAGTTTGGCGCCCGCGGCACGCGCGAACGCCTCCACCGCCCCCGCCTGATAGATGACGAGGTCGTACATGTCCTGCGGGGAGATGCGCATCGCGCGCCGGCCGAAACCCATGAGATCGGGCAGCGAGGGATGCGCGCCGACCGCGACGCCCGCATCCACTGCGAGGCGCACAGTCTTGCGGATGGTCGCGGGATCGCCGGCGTGGAAGCCGCAGGCGATGTTCGCCGAGGTGATGAAGGGCATCACGCCGGCGTCCGCGCCCATCTTCCAGGCGCCGTAGCTCTCGCCCATGTCGCAGTTGAGGTCGATTTTCTTCATGGCATTCTCATTGTCCATGCTTCCAGGCCAGCGAGCGCAGCGCGGCGTCGAGCCGCAGCCGCAGCGCGCCGCGCAGTTCGCCCGCCTGCTCCAGCGTGCAGCGCGCGAACTGCACCGTGCCGCCGGGCGCCAGCTGCGCCAGCCGCGGCACGTCCGCGGCGGCGATCTCGGCGATTTTCGGATAGCCGCCGGTGGTCTGGTGATCGGCCATCAGCGCGATCGGCAAGCCGTTCGCAGGCACCTGCACCGTTCCCAGGCAGGCGGGCTCCGATAGTATCTCGGCCGCCTGCGTGCGCGCCAGCACCGGACCCGCCAGGCGGAATCCCATGCGGTTGGAATCCGGCGACACTTTCCAGGTGGCCTCGAAGAACGCGCGCCGCGCCGCGGCGTCGAAATGAGCGTGGTGCCGGCCTTCCATGGCGTGGATCACGATCGGCTCGCGCTCGGGCGAGGTTTGCGCCGGCGCCGACCAGTGCACGCTGCGCGCGCCGTTCAGCAGTTTTTTGTATCGCCTGAAAGCCAGCTCCGCCGATTCCGGAAAAAGAGGCAGCACATCCCCGGCCCGCAGGGCGCGCCCTTCCAGTCCGCCGAACTTCGCCGGCAGGTAGGTGCTGCGGCTGCCGAGCACCAGCGGCGTGCCGATGCCGCCCGCCACCGCCAGGTAGGCGCGGCTGCCGCGTACCGCGCGCCCCGTGTTCAGCACGGACCCCTTCGCGAGGAAAACCGGGCGGTCCATCGGCAGCGGCCGGCCGGCCGCCTTCGCCTCGAACGCGGCGCCGCACAGGGCGACCAGCGCATCGGCCTCGAAGGCGATCTCCGGGCCGATCACGGTGATTTCCAGCGCCGCCTCGCCGGCGAAATTCCCCGCCAGGCCGTTGGCCAGTTCGAACGCCACCGGGTCCATCGGGCCGCAGGGAACGATGCCCAGGTGCTGCAGGCCGAAACGGCCGCGGTCCTGCACCGTCGTCAGCAAGCCCGGCCGGACGATGCGCAGGCTCATTTATGGCTTTCGAACTCGTTCCTGGAAATGGCGATGAAGCGCACCCGGTCTCCCGGCGCGAACAGGTTCGCCGGTTCGCGCGCCGGATCGAACACCGCGAGCGGCGTGCGCCCGATGATGCTCCAGCCGCCCGGCGTCTCGTAGGGATAGACGGCGGTCTGCGCATTGGCGATCGCCACCGCCCCCATCGGCATGCGCGTGCGCGGCGCCGCGCGCCGCGGTACCGAGAGCTTCGGATCGAGGCCGCCGATGTAGGGCTGCCCCGGCGAGAAGCCGACCATCAGGACGAAGTGCTCAGTCTTGACGTGACGCCTGGCGATTTCACTCACTGAAATCGACGTCTTGTCCGATACCTCGAGCAGATCCAGACCGAATTCCGCCTCATAGCAGACCGGCACCTCCACCAGGCGGCCCGAGTCTTCGTACTTTGCGGCCGCCTTGAAGCAATCCTTCAGCAGCGCCTCGCAGACATCCAGCACCGCGTCGGGCAATTCGGCATGGAAAGGATCGAAATGCAGCGCAATACCGCTGAGGGCGGGCACCACGTCGCGGATCCAGGGGATGGCGCGGACCCGGATCGCCGCGGCAAGCGCCTGCAACGAGCGGTTCAGTTCCAGGTCGACGCCGCCGCTCGCGGCGGCCCCGCTATCGCCGAATTCGGCGTACACCGCCGCATCGCCGAGCGGCGACAGGCGCAGGGTCTTGAGGAGTTTTTTCAGTGGAACTCTGGAACAGCCTTGATACCGGACAAAAGGATCATCAGCGCGCCGATCACGGCGGTAATATTAGCCGATGGGGGAGTAAAAGGATGGGCGCCGCAGCCGCGCAGGTCCCGCCGCCGGGCGGATTGATCCTCGATCACGTCGCGCACTTCGTGCCGGAACTCGGCGCCGCCGCGCGCGTGCTGGCGGCGCTCGGTTTCGCAGTGACACCGGAATCGGCGCAACAGACGCAGGACGGCCCGGCGGGAACCTCGAACGTCTGCGTGATGCTCGAGCACGGCTACCTGGAATTCCTCGCCCCCACCGCGCATACCCCGAATGCCCAGCGCCTGCGCGCCACGATGCAGCGCTATCGCGGCCTGCACCTGTGCTGCTTCGGCACGCCGGATGCCGAAGGCGAGCACCGCAGATTGGCGGACCACGGATTCGCCCCCTCGCCCATCGTGGATCTTCAACGCGAAACCGCCGAGAAACAGACCGCGAAATTCCACGTCGTGCGCGCCGCGCCCGGGAAAATGCCGGAAGGCCGCGTCCAGTTCGTCCAGCACCGCACCCCGGAAGCCCTCTGGCGGCCGCAGCACCTGGGCCACGCCAACAACGCCGTGAAACTCGCCTGCCTGTTCGTGGTGGCGGACGATCCGGCCGCAGCGGCCGCGCGCTGGGCGCATTTCAGCGCGTTGCTGCCGCGCCCCGCGGGGGCCTACGTGCACCTGGCGGCGGCGCGCGGCCACGTGCTGATCGGCAAGCGGGAAAGCTGGCGCGCGCTGCTCGGCGATGCGCCGGCAGCCCCCGCGCTCGCGGGTTGCGCCCTGGAATGCCGCGACCCGGCGATCCTGCTTGCGCGCTGCAAGCGGCTCGGCCTCGCGCTGCGCAAAATCCGCGACGAGCTGTACGCCGTGTCGCTGCCGGAAGCGCTCGGCGGCAGCTGGATATTCGGAACCCGACAAGGACTTGGATTGCCCCTATGAAAACCGACCTCTGCGCCCTCTCCGCCACCGACCTGCTCGCGCTCTACCGGAAGAAGGCGGTTTCGCCCGTCGAGGCGACGCGCGCAGTGCTTGCGCGCATTGAACGGCTCAATCCGATCCTGAACGCGTTTTGCCTGGTGGATAAAAAGCAGGCGATGGAAAAGGCAAAACAGTCCGAACAACGCTGGCTCAGGAACTCGCCCATGGGCCAGCTCGACGGCGTGCCGGTGTCCATCAAGGACCTGCTCCTGACGCGCGGCTGGCCGACCCTGCGCGGTTCGAGGACCGTCGATCCCAAAGGGCCTTGGAACGACGATGCGCCGGTGGTGGCGCGCCTGCGCGAGCACGGCGCGGTGCTGCTCGGCAAGACCACCACGCCGGAGTTCGGCTGGAAAGGCGTCACCGACGGCCCGCTCACCGGCATCACGCGCAACCCCTGGAATCCGAAGATGACGCCGGGCGGCTCCTCGGGCGGCGGCGCCGCAGCAGTCGCCTCGGGCATGGGCCCGCTCACCGTCGGCACTGACGGCGGCGGCTCGATCCGCATTCCCTGCAGCTTTACCGGCCTGTTCGGCCTCAAGCCCTCGTTCGGCCGCGTGCCGGCCTGGCCGCTCTCGCCCATGGGCACCGTCGCGCACCTCGGGCCGATGACGCGCAGCGTCGCCGACGCGGCGCTGATGATGAACGTGATCTCGCAGCCCGACCTGCGCGACTGGCATGCGCTGCCCTACGACGCGCGCGACTACCGCGTCGGACTGGACGACGGGGTGAAAGGACTGCGCATCGCTTACTCGGCGGACCTGGGGTATGCGAAGGTAGACAGGGAAGTTGCCGCCATCGTGAAAAACGCGGTGAAAAAATTCCAGGACCTGGGCGCCGCCGTCGAGGCACGGGACCCCGGCTTCGACGACTGCGGGCCGCTGTTCGCGGCGCACTGGTTTCCGGGCGCAGCGATGATCGTGCGCAACACGCCGGCCGCGAAACGCAGGCTCATGGACCAGGGGCTGCTCGACACCGCGAAGCTGGGCGAGAAGTTCTCCAACGCCGACTACATGGCCGCGGTGCAGAAGCGCGGCGCGCTGGGCCTGCTGATGAACCGCTTCCACGAAAGCTGGGACCTGCTGGTCACGCCGACGCTGCCGCTGGCGGCGTTCGAAGCCGGCAAGGAGATGGCCGGCATCATGAAAGAGAAGCGCTGGACCGACTGGACGCCGTTCAGCTATCCGTTCAACCTCACCCAGCAGCCCGCCGCCACCATCCCCTGCGGCCTGACGAAGAAGGGACTACCCGTCGGACTGCACATCGTCGGCCCGCGCTACGCGGATGCGCTGGTGCTGCGCGCCGCGCGCGCCTTCGAGTCCGCGCAGCCGATTCCGCTGTTAAACATCGATTCCTGATGTTCCTTCACGTCGATGTCTCAGGACTCGAACGGCGATAGCTGGCTGCGCCCTGCGCTGGCGGGCTCGGACCTCGCGGCCTGGGTCTGGGAGCTCGCCAGCGACCGCATCAAGCTGAGCGAAGCCTGGCCGGAGATGCTCGGCGAGCCGCGCGGCGAAGTCGTCGTGCAGCGGCGCGAGCTGGCGGCCAAGGTGCATCCGGACGACCTGCCGCGGCTGGCGTCCGTGCTCGACGCCGTGAGGCGCGGCCGCACGCCGGCCTACGACATCGAGCACCGCATCCGCGTCGCGGGCGGCGGCTACCGCTGGATCCAGAGCCGCGGCAAGGTGACCGAGCGCGACGCGGCGGGCCGCCCGCTGCGCGTCACCGGCACCAACGCCGACATCACCGCGCGGCGGCGCGCCGAGGAAATGCTGGCCGCGCGCGAACTGCAGCTGCGTCTCGTTTCCGACAGCGTGCCGGCGATGATCGTCGAGCTGGACGCGGACGACCGCATCCGCTACTGCAACCGGCGGTACGCCGAGCATGCGGGCTGCAGCCCCGAAAGCCTCGTCGGGCGGCCGCTCGCCCAGGCGGTCGACCAGGCCGACTATGAGCGCTTCGCGGAGCACCGCGGCCGCGTGCGCAACGGCCAGCCGGCGACCTATGAGCGCACGGCGGTCCGCCCCGACCGGCCCGAGGCGCAACTGCTGGTGCAGGTGGTGCCCCGCATGGAGCGCGGCTACGCGGGCTGCTACCTGATGATCGAGGATGTCACGGAGCGCAAGCGCCTGGAGAAGATGCGCGAGGACTTCATCCGCACCGTCACCCACGAAGTGCGCACGCCACTGCAGGCGGTGCGCGCCGCGCTCGACCACATCGCCGCCTCGGGCACGCACGGCGGCAGCGCGGACCTCGCCCAGACCGCCGGCGCGGCGCGCGCGAACTGCGAACGACTGGTGCGCATGGTGAATGACGTCCTCGACTACCAGCGGCTGCGCGCCGGGCACCGGCTGCTGGGCAACCAGGAACACATCGACCTGGACGCGCAGGTACGCGAAGCCGTGGCCGGCAGCGCAAGCCTGGCGCGCGAAGCGGGCGTGGAACTGCGCGTGACGGCGCCCGCCGAGCAGGTTTTCGTCCCGGCGGATCCCGAGCGCATCACCCAGCTGGTGACCAACCTCGTCGCCAACGCACTCAAGCACTCCGCGCGCGGCGACGCGGTGGACATCTCAGTGGTGAGCGGAGAAAGCAGCGCGCGCGTCAGCGTGCGCGACCGTGGCCCCGGCGTGCCCGCCGATTTCCAGCCGCAGCTGTTCCAGCAATTCGCCCAGGGCCAGGCCGCCGACGGCAAGCGGCGCAACGGCACCGGGCTGGGACTGGCGATCTGCAAGGCCCTCGCCGAGCAGATGAACGGCCGCACCGGCTTCGAACCCGCCGAGGGCGCGGGCGCGGTGTTCTGGTTCGAACTGCCTCTTCGCTAGCCTCGTCGTCCTCGCGAGCATTGTCGTCCCCGCGAAGGCGGGGACCCAGGACATCTGCTCATCGGGAAGTCTACTGCCCGAGCTCTTGGGCGAGCCCGATGAGAATTCCTTCGGCGCCCCGGATGTAGCAGAGCCGATACGCGTCTTCGTACTGGACCACTTCGCCGACGAGCTTCGCGCCGCGTTTGCCAAGCCTGGCGAGCGTATCGTCGATGTCCTCCACGGTGAACATGACGCGCAGGTAGCCGAGAGCGTTCACCGGGGCGCTGCGGTGATCGGCGACCACGGGCGGCGCGAGGAATCGGGACACCTCGAGGCGGCTGTGACCGTCCGGCGTACGCATCATGGCGATCTCGACGCGCATGTTGCGCAATCCAGTGACGGCACCTGCCCAGTCTCCTTCGATTGGGGCGCGCCCCTCGAGCTCGAGGCCAAGCTCGGTGAAGAACGCAACGGCGGCATCGATGTCTTCCACCACGATGCCGACATTGTCCATACGCTTGACAGTCATGATGTCCCCAGGCGTTCAACGTTTGACATGAGAGGCGCTTCCCGGCTTGCCGGGTAGCGTCCTCTCGATGGAAGGGTTAGACCGCAGCCGCATCTCTGGTTGCATGGGGCCAAACCCTCTTGAAGCACTGGCACAAGACGGGCGTGTTGGCCTCCAGCTTACCGCCCAGCCTCTCGCAGACTTGGCCGAAGTACCAGGTGTGAGCTTCCTGCCAGTTCTTGAGGCTGCCATCTCCTTCACCTTCGGTGGCTGCGAACTCAGCACTGACAGCATGGAACGGCACCACCTCTACGGAGGTGCGCTCGATGATGGCAACTGGGGTTCCTCTTCCATCTAGGACGATGCTTAAGTCTCCGGTCTTCGGGAGCGTTTCACCAAGCGAGGTGTACTCCACTGGCAGACTGGCTGTAGCCCGCTTCTTGCCGGCAAGTACGAGGGCTGCCAGTTCATCCGCGATCTCGCCTTCGCCGCCAAATCCAAACGCATCGGGTTTTGCCTTGATTCTTGGGTCGTCGCCTGGCAGTGAAGCAACGAACTCAGCCCAATAGGACTTGCATTTGGCTTTGTCTATCGGCATACCGTTTTGAGCTGGCCCATCCCCCCATTGGATCAGGACGTTACGCCCGCGCGGGTCGCAAAGCAATTCCGACTACTGGGAAGTCGCCGATTTAAAGACGGGCGGATAAACCGACGCGGCGGAATGGGCCCCCGCCTTCGCGGGGGCGACACCGTGCGTTGCTGAATCAGGATGTTCCTAGGTCAGCTTCAACTCGAAGCGCCAGGCCGAGAGAATTTTTCCTCCGTCGAACATCCCGCCGCGCGCGCTGTAGCGTTTTTCGTCGCGCTGGATGATCGTGTCCTGGCCGCGGTAGCGGCCGGTGGCGGATTCGTAGGCCGAGAGGATCGCATCACCGACCACGATGAAGCGGCCGTGCAGCGTGCCGAAGGAGGCGCTCTTCGAGGTCCACGGCGTGGCGAAGTTGCCCGGCGCCATCGGCTGGATTTCGTAGACCGTACTGTGTTCCACGGGAGGGCGCGTGGCGGTGCGCAGCGTGCCTTCGTAGATCCACTTGTCCGGGTAGTGCCGGATATGGGCCTCGCCCTCGACCGCGGTGAGCTTGCCCGCGCCGTCGAGGAATTCCCCCTCCGAACGCCACAGGCCTTCCTTGAGGAGAAACGTATGTTCCATCATGGCTGCTCCTTTCACCTACTATACTTCGCGCCCATGGAGCCCCGCTACATGTCACGCCACTTCGCGCACTGGCCCGCCGACATGCCGCGCTCGCTGCGCGCGCCGCATATTACGCTGCAGCAAGCGTTTTTGAATTCATCTTCAAGGCACCCCGACAAGCCTGCCGCGATCTTTGAAGGAAAAAGCCTTTCCTACAAGGACCTTCGGACCCGCGTCGAAAACCTGGCGGGCTACCTGCAGGCCGCCTGCGGGGTGAAGCGCGGCGACCGGGTGCTGCTCGACATGCAGAACGGGCACGATTTCGTCATCGCCTGCTTCGCCATCCTGCTCGCCGACGCCGTGGTGGTGCCCGTCAGCCCGATGAACCTGGCGGAGGAACTGCGCCACTACCTCGAGGACAGTGATGCCAGGGTGGCGATCACCGAAAAGGATTTGGCTTCACGGTTTTCGGGTTTACCTATCGACCATCTTTTAATACCAGAAGAAATAAAGACAAAAACACAACCCAGACCCTCCGTCTCAAAACCGGAAGATCTCTGCATGATGCCTTACACCTCCGGCAGCACCGGAAGGCCGAAGGGCTGCATGCACACGCACGCGACGATCCTGCATAACGTGGCGGGCGCCTGCGCGTGGAAGCACATCGACGAACACACGGTGGCCCTGGCGACCGCGCCGTTCTTCCACGTCACCGGGCTGGTCCACAGCTTCCTGTCGGCGGTCTACGCGGGCGGAACCATGGTGATCCAGCGGCGCTGGGACCCGCTGGCGGCCGCCGAGCTGGTCGAGCGCCACAAGTGCACCCACTGGGACAACGTGCCGACCATGGTGGTGGACCTGCTGTCGCACCCGAAGGCGCTGGAGCACGACGTCAGTTCGCTCAAGTGGATCTTCGGCGGCGGCGCGGCGATGCCCGAGGCGATCGCGCAGAAGCTCTACGACCTGTGCGGCGTGCGCTACATCGAGGGCTACGGCATGACCGAGACCATCTCGCAGACGCACATCAACCCGCCGCAGAACCCCAAGAAGCAGTGCCTCGGCATTCCCGCCTTCGACACGGAGGCACTGATCGTCGATCCGGAGAATTTCGAGGAACTGGAAAGCGGGAAACAGGGGGAAATCGTCGTGCGCGGCCCGCAGCTGCTCACCGGCTACTGGAAGAACGAGAAAGCCTTCGCGGCATCCTGGTGCGACGTAGGCGGCAAAAAGTTCTTCCGCACCGGCGACCTCGGCCGCACCGACGAGGACGGCTACTTCTACATCTCGGACCGCCTCAAGCGGATGATCAACGCCGCCGGCATGAAGGTCTGGCCGGCCGAGGTGGAAGCGGCGATGTACAGGCACCCGGCGATCAAGGAATGCTGCATCATTGCCTCGCCGGACGAGCGCAAGGGAGAAGCTGTTAAGGTTGTCGTCGTTCTCAAGAAGGATTTTCCGGGCGTCACCGGCGAGCAGATTCTTTCCTGGTCGAAAACACAAATGGCAACCTACAAGGCGCCCCGCCTCATCGAATTCATGGACGCCCTGCCCCGCACCGCCTCCGGCAAGCTGATGTGGCGCGCGCTGCAGGAGCGGGAGTGGGAACGCGGGCGGGAACAGAATCGGGAGATGCGGCGATGACCCTGAAAATCCTGGCCGCCGGCATCACGCACAAGGGCACCGTGCGCGAGAACAACGAGGACTGCATCGCCATCGGCTACTGGACCTCGCAGGAGACCATGGAGTCGGCGCGGACCTTCGATCACGAGCTCGACCTGCCCTTCGCCGCCGTCGTCGCCGACGGCATGGGCGGCCACAACGACGGCGAGCGGGCGAGCCTGCTGGTCGCAAAAAGTCTCGCGCGCCGCCTGCCCGCGTTCGGGCCCGACAAGGTCGCCGCGTCGGTGCGCGCGGTGAACGCCGAGCTCTACTCCCATGTCGGGGAGCATCCCGAGCTGGCCGGCATGGGATCCACGGTGGTCGGCCTCGCGGTGCACGACGCAAGCCTGGCGATCTTCAACGTCGGCGACAGCCGCGCCTACCGCATCGACGACAAGGGCATGGTGCAGCTGAGCGTCGACGATTCGATGGGCGAGGCCTGGCGCTTCGGCTCGGGGGCCGCCCGCTCCGGCATGCTGCTCCAGTGCTTCGGCGGGCGCCCGACGTTCACGGACATCGAACCGCACCTGCACGTCGAGCCCTGCGTGCCCGGCAACACCTACCTGCTGTGCTGCGACGGGCTGTACGAAACGCTTCCCGAGGAGCAGATCAAGTCGCTCGTCGGCGCCGACCTGAAGGCTTCGGCGGAGGCGCTGCTGCGCGCCGCGCTGGAGAAGAAGGCGAGGGACAACGTGACCATCGCGCTGGTCCGCGTCATCGACAAGGCCGCCGCGTGATCACCGTCCATCACCTGAACGATTCGCGCTCGCAGCGCATCCTGTGGCTGATGGAAGAGCTCGGCCTGCCCTACGAAATCAAGCGATACCAGCGCATGGAGACGCGGCTCGCGCCGCCCGAACTCAAGGCGATCCACCCGGTCGGCAAGTCGCCGGTCATCACCGACGGCGGGAAGACGGTCTACGAATCCGCCGCGATCATCGACTACGTCATCCGCCGCCACGCCGGCGGCCGCCTGCAGCCGGACCCCGCGACGCCCGCCTACGACGACTACATGATGTGGATGCATTACGCGGAAGGTTCGGCGATGCTGCCGCTGCTGCTCCACCTCTACGTCTCGCGGCTCGGCGAAGCGGGCGCGCCGCTGCATCCGCGCATCGAGAGCGAAACCGCCAATCACCTCGGCTACCTGGACCGCCACCTCAAGGGCCGCAGCTTCCTGATGGGCGACACGTTCACCGGCGCCGATATCCAGATGAGTTTCGTGGCGGAAATCGCCGAGGTGTACGGCAAGCGCGCGCCGTTTTCGAATCTCGACGCGTGGATAAAGCGCTTGCATGCGCGGCCGGCCTGGAAGAAAGCCCTGGAAAAAGGCGGGCCCTACCGCTTCGCCAACTGACGTGACACCGGCACTAACGCTCGCGCAAGTCGAGGCGCGCGCGCTGCGCAGCGTTACCGCCGCCAGCACCGTCTGGCGCCGCTGGGGGAGCGACTCAGGCTCCCCTCTCATCCTGCTGCATGGCGGCGCCGGTAGCTGGGCGCACTGGATCCGCAACATCGATGCCCTATCCGCCGACCGGCAACTATGGATCCCGGACCTGCCCGGCCTGGGCGAATCCGCCACGCCGCCCGCGCCGCGCGATCACACCGCAGTCGCAGCCGTGCTCGCGCGCGACGTGGATGAGCTGCTGCCCGGCGCCGCGTTCGACCTCGCGGGGTTCTCGTACGGCGGCATCGTCGCCGCCTTCCTCGCCGGCCTGCGGCCGCAACAGGTGAGAAGACTCGTGCTCGTCGGCGCAGGTGGCCTCGGCCTGCGCAAAGGCGAAGCGAAAATCCTCAAACCCTGGCTCAGCCTGAAAGATCCCGCCGAACGCGAAGCCGCGCATCGCCACAACCTCGGCGCATTGATGCTCTCCACGCCGGATCGCATCGACCCGCTCGCCATGCAGCTCTACACCCGCGACCTCGTGCGCGCGCGCGTCAACAGCGCCAAGTCATCCCGTGCGGAACCGCTAAAGCAGCAGCTCGAATCGCTGCGCCTGCCGATTCACGGCATCTGGGGCCGGCTCGACATCACCGCGCGCGGCAAATTCGACGAAATCCACGCCATCCTACGCGGCGCTTATCCGGATGCGCAGCTGAAAATCATCGAGGACGCCGGACACTGGGTGCAGTACGAACAGGCAGCGGTGTTCAACGCAGCGCTGCGGGATTTGACTTCGCTTGCCGTCTAAAGTTTTAGTGAACAGCGGACCAGTACAATGCTCATAAAT
>DATBQR010000030.1:0-23866 GCA_036560705.1 Burkholderiales bacterium
TCGGACTTGTCGAAGTCGATTTCGATCTTGGCGTTGTTCGGATCGAAGAAGAACAGCTGCCAGGTGCCGTAGTCCGGCAGGCGCCGAAGTTCGTAGGCGACATTGTGCTTCTTCAGTTTCGCCACCGCCCCGGCGAGGCCCTTGCCGCTGTAGGCCATGTGGTCGAGCACGCCCTTCACCAGCCTCTCCTTCTTGATGCCCGCGACGATGTGCAGGATCGGGTCCGGACCTCTGCCGCCGTCGGCGTAGAGCCAGGCGCCCGGAAAGGTAAACGGCGGCCGCGCGCCGGGCTTGAGGTTCAGGTGCTCCTCGTAGAACGCCAGCGTCGCCGGCAGGTCGTCGGTGAGGATGGTGAAGTGGTTTACCGAGGTCACGCTCATGTCAGCTTCCTTTCGCGGCGACTTGCGCCTGCTTGGTCTTGTCGAGCACCGTCATCGCGGTGGTGACGAAGGAGGCGATGTCGGAGGCGTTCGAGGGGATGATCAGCGTGTTCGAGGTCTTCGCCAGCAGGCCGAAGGCGTCGATGTACTGCTGCGCGACCTTGAGGTTGGCCGCCTCCATGCCGCCCTTGTCGGTGATCGCCTCGGCCACCGCGCGCACGCCGGCGGCGTTGGCCTCCGCGATGACGCGGATCGCCGTGCCTTCGCCCTGCGCGCGGTTGATCGCGCCCTGCTTCTCGCCCTCGGACTCGAGGATCGCCGCCTGGCGCTTGCCGTCGGCGATGTTGATCTGCTGCTGGCGCTCGCCCTCGGACTTGGCGATCAGCGCGCGCTTTTCCCGCTCCGCAGTGATCTGCGCCTGCATCGCGCGCAGGATCGATTCCGGCGGCGTGATGCTCTTGATCTCGTAGCGCAGCACCTTGATGCCCCAGTTGCGCCCCGCCTCGTCGAGTTCCGCGACGATGTGGCGGTTGATGTCCTCGCGCGACTCGAAGCTCTTGTCGAGCTCCATCTTGCCGATCACGCTCCTGAGGGTCGTCTGCGCGAGCTGGCTGATGGCGGCGACGTAGTTGGCCGAGCCGTAGGAGGCGAGGCGCGGATCGGTCACCTGGTAGTAGAGGATGCCGTCCACCGCAAGCTGGGTATTGTCCTTGGTGATGCAGACCTGCTCCGGCACGTCGAGCGGCACTTCCTTCAGCGAATGCGTGTAGGCGACGCGGTCGAGGAACGGGATGATCAGGTTGAGGCCCGGTTCGAGAATCGAGTGGAAGCGTCCCAGCCGCTCGACCACGTAGGCGGATTGCTGGGGCACGATGCGCACGCCCTCGATGACGAAGGCCGCCACCACCGCGATGAAGAACACCCACACGGCGTAGCCCCGGGTTTCCGGCACGGACGCCGTGACCGCGGTGAGGACAATGGCGATGATCAGTTTGGTCAGCATGGACGTTCCCCTCGTTTGTTCGTTTGCCGGCGCCGGCGCATTGGCGCCCGCGCTGCGCGGGCTATGCGGAGCGGCGGCTGGTGACTGTGAGCGTGTTGCCATGGGTCGAAACCACGTACAGCGGCGCGCCGGCATCGACGCCCGCCTCCCCTTCAACCAGCGCGTCCCACGAGGTACCGCGGTAGCGCACGCGCGCGCGCCGCGCGCCCACGTCCACCCAGTTCTCGAAACTCGCCGGCTGGCCGGCGTCCACCTGCGGCATCTGCCGCGTCGAATTCTTCGCGTGCCAGACATGGACCCCGTAGCAGCCGAGCGCCGCGATCACGGCCGCGACCACCGCCTGCACCGGGAACGGCTGGCCCAGCCAGGCGGCGAGCGCCGCGCCGAACGCGGCGACGCCCAGCACCAGCAGGTAGAAGGTGCCGGACATCAGTTCCACGATGACCAGCGCCAAACCGAGGATCGCCCAAATGAGGTCCTGTTCCACGGGCCTAATTTAGAATCACTTGCCCATGGACGCAACCAAACTCGCAAACGAGCTGATCGACCTGCACCGGCAGCCGCGGCTGGTCAGCCCATTCAGCGCGCGTTATCCGGGGCTTACGGCCGAAACCGCCTATGCCGCGGCGCGCCAACTGCACGCCCATCGCCTGGCGCAGGGCTGGACGCTGCGGGGACGCAAGAACGGCTTCACCAACCGCGGCATCTGGGAACGCTACGGCGTGGACGGGCCGATGTGGGGCGCGGTCTACGACCGCACGCTGGTATTCGCGCAAAACAACCGCGCCGCCGTATCGCTGGCGGGGCTCGAGCAGCCGCGCATCGAGCCGGAAATCTGCTTCAAGCTGAAATCCGCTCCCCCGCGCACGAAGAACCCGGCCGCGCTGCTCGAGGCCGTCGAGTGGGTCGCGCATTCGGTCGAAATCGTCCAGTGCCACCACCCGGAGTGGAAGATGGCCTTGGCAGACTGCATCGCGGACAACGCGCTGCACGGCCGGCTGATCGTCGGTACGCCGGTCGACATCCACCGCATCTCCGGCCTCGCCGCCGCGCTGCCGTTCCTGAAGATAGCGCTGCGCAAAGGCGACGTAGTCGTCGACCAGGGCACCGGCGCCAACGTCCTCGACAGCCCGCTGCTTTCGCTGGCGTTCCTGGTGGAGATCCTCGCGCAGCAGGCGGAATCGCCGCCGCTCCAGGCCGGCGAAATCATCAGCACCGGCACCCTCACCGACGCGCACCCGGTGCGGGCGGGCGAAACCTGGAGCACGGACCTGCACGGCTTCGCGGCGCGCGGCCTGGAGATCAGCTTCACGTGAAGCGGCCTCTTGAAGGCATCACCGTCGTCGCCCTCGAGCAGGTGATCGCGGGGCCGTTCTGCACGCGCCAGCTCGCCGAACTGGGCGCGCGCGTGATCAAGATCGAGCGCCCGGGCGGCGGCGACGCCGCGCGCGGCTACGACCGCACGGTGCTCGGACAGAGTTCGCATTTCGTCTGGGTGAACCGGTCCAAGGAAAGCCTCTGCCTGGACGTAAAGCATCCGGCGGCGAAGCCGGTCCTGCAAAAGCTGCTGCAGAAGGCGGACGTCTTCGTGCAGAACCTCGCGCCGGGCGCGGCCGAGCGGCTCGGCCTGGGCGCGGCGGAACTGCGCGCGAAGCATCCGCGCCTGATCTGGTGCGGCATTTCCGGCTACGGCCCCGGCGGCCCCTATGCCGACAAGAAAGCCTACGACCTGCTGGTGCAATGCGAAGCGGGCCTGCTGTCGGTGACCGGCACGCCCGGGCAGCCCGCCAAGGCCGGCATCTCGGTGGCCGATATCGCGGCGGGCATGTACGCGCTCTCCTCCATCCTCGCCGCGCTGTACCGGCGCCAGGCGCAGGGCGCGGGCGCGACGCTGGACATCACCATGTTCGAATCGCTCGGCGAGTGGATGAACTTCCCGGCCTATTTCACCGCCTACGGCGGCGAGGCGCCGCCGCGCACCGGCGCGCACCACGCCACCATCGTGCCCTACGGCCCGTTCAACGCCGGCGACGGCGGCACGGTGTTCCTGTCGATCCAGAACGAGCGGGAGTTCGAGCGCTTTTGCGACGTGGTTCTTTTGAATTCCGCCTTGAAAACCGACTCGAGATTCTCCAGCGGCCCTGCGAGAGCGGAGAATCGCGATGCCATGCATGCCGAAATAGAAAAAATCTTTCTGAAGCTGAAAGCAGTACAAATTCTGGAAAGACTGGACAAGGCGGACATCGCCAATGCAAAACTGAATTCGATGCGGGAGTTCTGGGACCACCCGCAACTGGAAGCGCGCGACCGCTGGTGCCAGGTGGACACGCCGGCCGGGCCGATCGAGGCCATCAAGCCGCCGTTCAACCTGGACGGCTTCGAACCGCGCATGGACGCCGTGCCGGCGCCGGGGGCGCACAGCCGCGCTATTCTTTCGGAATTCGGTTTTACTTCTTCAGAAATTCAACGAATGATGGAAGAAAATACCGTTCAAGAGGACAAAAAACCATGAACCTGGAGCTCTATTTCGCCCCCGGCGCCTGCTCGTTCGTGCCGCACGTTTCGCTGGAAGTCATCAAGGCGGCCGCCGGCCAGGCCTTCGAACCGAAGCTCGTCAAGCTGCACAAGGGCGAGCACCAGACGCCCGCCTACCTGGCGATGAATGCGAACGGCCAGGTGCCCGTGCTGGTGGTGGACGGCAAGCCGCTCACGCAGATCGTCGCCATCATCGATTTTCTCGACCGCAGTTTCCCCAAGGCGGGCCTGCTGCCCGCCGAGCCCGGCACGCGCGCGCAGGCGCTGTCGCAGCTCGCGTGGATGAACAACACCGTGCACCCGACCTTCACGCGCGTGTTCCGGACGGCCGATTTCGCGGAAAGCGAAGGCTCCCGGGCGGAGGTGAAGAAGATCGCGCAGGCGCAGTTCCGCAAGCAGCTGGAAAGGATCCAGGGCTGGGCCTCCGCGGCAAAACCCTACTGGCACGGCGAGCGCATCACCCCGCACGACGCCTACGCCTTCACCCTGCTGCGCTGGGGCGGCTACGCGGGCATCGACCCGAAGTCGCTGCCGGGGTACCTCGCCTACGTGGAGCGCGTCATGGGCGCGGCGCCGGTGGCCGCTGCACTGGAGCGCGAACGCGTGAAACTGGATACCTACAAAGCCGCCTGAACGAAAGAGGGGGCGCCATGCTCGACCCGCAACTTTCCGCGCTACTGAGCCAGCTCGGCTACGACCCGGCAACCGTCGAGTCGCTGCTCAGATGGGCGGCCTACCTCACGGTCGCGAGCCTGGTCGCTGCGATACCGACGGGCGTGATCGCCAAGCGCAAGGGACGGTCCGTCACCGGATGGGTCGTGTTCGAACTGTGCATTCCGGTCGTTCCGCTGCTCGTGGTCTGGCTTCTGCCCGCCAAGGAAAAATCGATGGAGCGGTGACCGGGCGGCGTCCGGCCCGGGCGATCAGGACTTCTTGCCGACCTCGATGCCGGCCGCGCGGGCCAGGTCCTTGTGCACCCGGGCGACGCGCTCCACCTCGCCCTTGGCGGGAAAGCGTTCGTAGAAGCCGTCGTCGCGGAATTGCTTGCCGAACTCGCTCCAGGGCTTGAGGCGCTCTTCCCAGCGCGCCAGGCGCCCGGCCTCCGGGCCTTCGTCGGCGCGCGTGAGGTCGGCGCACACGCGGATCATCGCCTTGATGGTGACGGGCCGCGTGACCATGTAGCCTTCCCTGCCCCACACCGATTCGCCGAAGGAGTTCTTCGCCGCCTTGAAGAAGTCGCGCACCATGCCGTAGTAGCGCGGCACTTCCTTGGAACTGCCGCCGGCGAGCTGGATCGAACGCCACTTGCCGCGCACCCAGCGGTGCAGTTCGTTGAAGAGTTCCGCCTGCAGCACCCACTTGTCGCGCTGGCTGCGGCCGCCCAGGCGGTTGATGCGGTAGCGCAGCGGGCTGTCGCCTTCGCTGTAGAGCTTTTCCACCAGGCGCGCGGCGAACTTGCGGTCCGGCGCCGCCCAGGACACCTGCTCGTAGAGGTCGATCAGGTGGCTCTTGTTGATGCGCGTCGGCGTCGAATTGATGATGACGAACATCTCGGCGGCGAAGTCCTCGCTGCGGCCGTCGAACACGATGCAGGGGACGCTGATGGTGGCGGCGTCCTGCGGCCGCTCCTGCATGTAGAAATGCAGCGCGGCGAGGCGGTGCTGGCCGTCGATGATGAGGAACTTGGTGTTCGGGTCGGACAGGTGGCCGTGCCCCGATGCGTCGCCGTCGGCGCGGAAATTCAGCTTCTCGCTGGTGTACAGCAGCACCGTGCCCGGGATCGCCGGCTGCGACACCGCGGTCTCGTAGAAATTGGTGAGCTGGCGCACCTTGGAGCGCGACAGCGCGCGCTGGAAAGCGGCGTCGTTGCGCTCGATCTTGGAGATGAACTGGGCGACGTCGTCGTCCTGCGAGATGCGCGCGGCGGCGATTTCCTCGCCCTCGCCGTAGAAGCGGCTGATGAAGCGCACTTTCGCAAGCAGGTCCTTCGCCCTGTAGCCGACGAAGTAGAAAATCCCGTCTTTCTGGCGAATCTGCGTCGCGTGCATCGCCTCTCCCTGGGCTGGGCGCCAACCCTCCAGCAGGCGCCGCCGGGCAGAAATATACCCGATCTAGCCCGGACAGGCGGGCAGCATGAGGGCCTGGAGGACCTCGGAATTGGCGCGGTTTTGCACGAAAGCAGCCACTCCGGAGTTCCCCGGGACCGCCTTGGGCAGCAGGGGCAGCAGGCGGCGCTCGGCGAGCTTGCCGCCCTTGAATTCGAAGGGTCCCACCCACTGCAGCACCACGTAGTCGTGCGGCAGCGTCTTGCCGCGGTTTTCCCCCGCCTTTACCTCTGAAACGAGCTTGTTTTCATAGGCACCGAGGTAGAGCGCGGCGTCGCCCTGCCCGGCCGCGTCCAGCAGCTCGGCGGCCGCCTGCACCTCGAAACCGCCCGGCTTCCCGGTATCCAGCGCGAGGGCGATCCGCGCCCGCGCCGGGCGGGCGTTGATTTTCGCCACCGCCTGCGAGAACGCGCCGCCGGGGTCTCCCCCGTCGTTCCAGGCGCGGAAATCCTGCCCCTGCAACAGCACCTGGGGGGTGTAGATCATCGCCGCGCGCGCCATCTGCGCCATCTTGCGCTGACGGGCCGAATGCGCGGCGCGCGCGTAGGGGTCCTTCCAGCCGATGTAGTCCCAGTAATCCACGTGCAGGGCAATGGGCACCACCTTGTCCGGGGCGAAGCCCCGTGGTCCCAGGGACGACAGCCAGCGGTCGGCCGGCGGGCAGCTGTCGCAGCCCTCCGAGGTATAGAGCTCGACCAGGGCGATGGTCTTTTCCGGGGATTTGGCCGTGCATTGCCCGGCGTCAGCCGTACCGACAGCCAGGGCCAATATCGCAAACAGGAAGGTTTTCATGCGTCTAGGTCGAAACAGACCGCCCTTAGCTTACGCCCCGGGGCCGATAATGACCGCCCCGCTCCGCATGGCAAAACACCTCCCCTACTTCCTGGCGTCCTTTACCTGGAACTTCGGCCTGGGCATGACCTGGCTGGCGGTGCCGCTGTACGCCCATGCCAAGGGCCTGTCGGGGGCCGAACTGGGGATCCTCTTCTCGCTGCCGTCGGTCGCACAGCTCGCCATCAACCTGCTGGGGGGCGCCTACGTCGACCGGGTCGGCGGCAAGCGCATCATGCTCGCCTCCTCGGTGCTGCTCGCGGCGGGCGCCGCGGCGATGCCTTTCGCCTGGGATTTCACCTCGCTGTTCTGCGCCCAGATGATCCTGGTGCTGGCGCGCGCCACCTTCTGGCCCGCCAACTGGTCGATCGCCGCCGAGCTGCCGGGCGCGCGCGGCGTGCAGGCCGGCCGCCTGAACGCCGTCAGCAACCTCGGCCAGATCCTCGGCAACGGCTCCTGCGGCTTCGTGCTCGCGCTGGGCGGATTCAACCTCGCCTTCGGCACGCTGTCGGCGCTGGCGGTCGCGGCGCTGCTGCTCGGCCTGGGCACGCCGCAGGGGCCGCAGAGAGAGGCTCCCGCACACGGCCTGTTCGGCAACTACAAGCTGCTGATCCGCATGCCGGTGCTGTTCTACGGCGTCATGTGCGCCTACCTCTCGGCGCTGCCCTTTTCGCTCTCCATGTCGTTCTACCCCCTGTTGCTGCAGTACCTCGGCTTCGGCGAGGAGTCCTCGGGAATGCTGCTCGCGCTGCGCGCGGTGGGCGGCATCGCCTCGGGGTTGCTGGTGGCGCGCTTCGTGCACACCGGCCCGGGCAGCCCCTGGCCGGTGATCGCCGGCGCCTTCGTCGCCATCGGGGTGGGTCTGCAGCCGCTGGTGAGCCACTGGGCGGCAGTGGGCGCCTTCATGTTCGCCCTGGGCGTAGGCTCGGGCCTCATGACCATCTATTTCCAGGTCACCATGGGCGAGGTGGTGCCGCCGGAGATGCGCGGCTCGGCGATGGCGCTGGGCGGCGTGGGCTGGGGCCTGTCGCACCTCAGCACGCCGCTCATCATGGGTTTCCTCGCCGACCGCTACGGCCTCGTCACGGGCTTCTACGCGCTGGGCGCGCTGTCGCTGGTGGTGGTGGCCTTCGTCGCCGTGCTGCGCAACTGGGCCTTCGCGCACACCAAGCTCGGCCTGGGCACGGGCGCCGCAGCGTGAGCCAGTGAGCCACGTGAAACTGTCGGTGCTCGACCAGTCGCCGATCATCTCCGGGCACAGCGCGGCGCAAGCGCTCGAGGAGACGCTCAGGCTCGCGCGGCGCGCCGACCAACTGGGTTTCCACCGCTACTGGCTCGCCGAGCACCACGCCATCGCCGCGCTCGCCGATCCCTGCCCGGAAATCCTGCTGGCGCGCCTGGGCGCGGAAACGAAACGCATCCGCGTGGGCACCGGCGGCGTGCTGCTGCCCTACTACAGTGCCTTCAAGGTTGCGGAAATTTTTCGCATGCTGGAAGCCCTCTACCCGGGCCGCATCGACCTCGGCATCGGCCGCGCGCCGGGCGGCGACCAGCGCACCGCGCGCGCGGTGGGCGGCGGCCGTTTTCCGGACGCCGAACAGTTCCCGCAGCAGGTCTGGGAGCTGATCGGCTACCTGGACAACACCCTGCCCGGCGACCATCCCAACTGCAAGGTGCGCGTCCAGCCGGAAACGAAAACCGCGCCGGAACTGTGGCTGCTCGGCTCCTCGGACTACAGCGGCCTGCTGGCGGCGCAACTGGGCGTGCGCTTTTCGTTCGCGCATTTCATCAACGCGCAGGGCGGCGACATCGTCATGCGCGCCTACAAGGAACGTTTCCAGGCCCGTGCCCGGGAGACTGACGGTCCCGCGCCGCGCGAAGCGCAGCCGCGCACCTCGATCTGCTGCTTCGTCATCTGCGCCGCCACGGACGACGAGGCCGAGCGCCTGGCTCGCGTGGTGGACCTCAGGCGCCTGCACATGGCGCTCAACCAGGACCTGCCGGTGCCGACGCTGGCCGAGGCCGAGAAGCGCAGCTTTTCAAAGGAGGAACTGCAGTACATCCGCAGCCAGCGGCCGCGCGCCGTCATCGGCTCCGCGGAGACCTGCAGGGAAAAGCTGCTGGACCTCGCGGCGAAATTTTCCGCCGACGAGCTGATGGTGCTGACGATTACCGGCGACTACGCCACGCGGCTCGACTCCTACGAGCGGCTGGCGAAAGTCTTCGAACTGCCTACAGCAGGATGACCGCGAGATCCTGGATCAGCAGCCAGCCGGCGAGCAGCCCGGTGCCGATCATCAGCAGGCGGCGGTGCTTTTCGCAGGCCTTCCTCACCTCGGCCGGGATGCCCTCGGCGGCCAGGCGCGGAGCCTGCGACAGATACAGGAAAATCAGCAGAGCGCCGACCGTCGTGACGAACAGGCTCATCGAATTGAGTATCCATGCAGTCATTTTTCCACCTCCCTGCAACTAACTTAAGGCCAGTGCGCCCCAATAGTCAATGGCGGAGTGAGCATTTCGTCACTCCTTCTCGAACCTCTCGAGCAGCCTGACGACCTCCGCCTGGCCGCGCTCGCGCGCGACGTCGATGGGCCGCTGCCCCGCGCGGTTCCTCCGGCGCGGGTCCACCCCCAGCGAGAGGAACGCCTCCACCATCCCCAGCGACCCGCTGTCCGCCGCGGCATGCAGCATCGTGTTGCCCTTGAGGTCCGTCGCCATCGGGTCCGCGCCGTATTCGAGCAACACGCGCGCCACCTGCGGATTGCCCGTCATCGCCGCCCACTGCAGCACCGACTCGCCATCGTCGTTGCGCGCCTTCGGGTCCGCCTTCGCCCGCAGCAGCAGCTCGACGAAATACGGGTCCTCGTGCAGCGCCGCCTGGTGCAGCGGCGTATCGCTGTTCGCGTCGCGCGCATCCACCCTCGCCCCCGCCTTCACCAGCATCTCCGCCAGCTCCTTCATCCCCTTCTCGATCGCCTTGTGCAGCGGCGTCTCCTGCTCCGCGTTGCGCGCGTCCACATCCACCTTCCCGCCCGCGACGATTCCCTCGGCGACCAGCGGCTTGCCCACCTCGATCGCCTCGAACAGTCGCTCTTCCGGCGTCTGCGCGAAGGCAGTGGCCGAAAAGACGAGCATTGCGGCAGCTACAATGGCGCGCATGGCACGATTCTATCTATATGGATCCCCGGATTGAGAAGCTGAAAACCCCGGCAGAATGCGAAGCGCTCATCGAGAACGCGCGCGCCCGGGGACGCGGCGACCTCGTAAAAGAGGCCCGCCAGCGCATCGTCGCGCTGCGCACCGACGCGTACGGACCGAAAACCGCGGCCGAGCGGCAGTGCGTCGAGGCGATCTACGCCTACGAAGAGGTTCTCTCGGCACGAAAGGGCAAGCGCGTGAGCGCGTCGAAGACCTGGCAAAACTTCAGGAAGCTCGGACCGTTCACCGCCGTCGACAAGGCCGTGGGCCGGCCGGACGACGACTCGATTTACGCGACCCTCGTGGAACTCGGGCTCGAAAAATTCGCTTTCGAGGCGATCGTCATGCAGCACGCCGAGAATTTTTCGTTCGACGCCGTGGAGCAATCGAAGGCGCGCATCGCGCGCCGGCAGTCAGCGCAGGCTTAGCGCCAGCACATCGGCGAGATGCAGCGTTTCCCGGTTTCCCAATCCTTCGATCTGCTCCCGGCACGAAAACCCGTTCGCCACGATGAGCGTTTCCGCCGTCGTGCCCTTCACCTTCGGCAGCAGCGACATATTCGCGATCTTCACTGAAGCTTCGTAGGTCTCCGGTCGGAAGCCGAAGGAGCCGGCCATGCCGCAGCAGCCCATGTCGGGGGCGTCGGTCTCGATGCCGGCGGCTTCCAGCAGCTTGACGTCGGCACGGGTGCCGCCGAGGGCTTTCTGGTGGCAGTGGCCGTGCAGCAGGGCCCGGCCGCCGACGGCTTTCGGTTTCCAGCGGCGCGCTTCGAGGGCTTCGCCGAGCGACACGGCCTGTTTGGAGAGTTTCGCCGCGCAGGCATTTCCCGGCAGCAGCTTGGCCAGCTCGTCCCTGAAAACGGAGAGGCAGCCCGGTTCGAGAACGACGATGGGCGTGCCGGACTCGATTTCGCGGGCGAGCGAGGCGACGATTTTCTCCAGCGACGCCTTCGCCTTGTCGAGCATGCCGAAGTCGTAGTACGGCCGGCCGCAGCACAGCTGCTCGCGCGGCAGCGAGACGCGGGCGCCGGAAGCCTCCAGCACGCGCACGGCGGAGAGGGCGCTCTGCGGGCGGAAGTGGTTGCTGAAGGTGTCGGGAAAGAGCAGCACGGGATCGCCGCGGCGCATGCCGCTTGCGCGCGAGGGATCGCGCCGGCCGCGCTGGATGGCGTCGAACTCGGCGCGGAAGCTGCGCGGGGCGAAGGGCGGCAGCGCGCGTTGCGGCGCCGTGCCGCCGAGTTTCTTCGCCCAATTCGAGAACAGCGGCGAGCGCGTCAGGACATTCACCAGGGTGGGGATTTTCGCGGCGAACGGCGCCCATTCGCCGATGCGGCCCATCGAGTGCGCGCGCATCGGCAGCGGATGGCTCTCGTAGTAGTGCGAGAGGAACTCGGCCTTGTAGCTCGCCATGTCGGTGTGCGTCGGGCAGTCGCTGCGGCAGCCCTTGCAGGCGAGGCACCACTCCAGCGCCTCCTTCACGTCCTCGCTCTGCCAGCCGTCGGTGATCACTTCGCCGCGCAGCATCTCCGCCAGCATGCGCGCGCGCCCGCGCGTGGAATAGCGCTCTTCGCGCGTGGCGCGGTAGCTCGGGCACATGGTGGCGCCCTCCGACGAGCGGCACTTGCCCATGCCGATGCAGCGTTCGCTCGCGCGCGTGAAGCCGTCGCCGATGTCGCTCGCGAAGGTGAGGCGCGTGGCGAGCGTCACCGGCTTGTACTCGGGCCCCTGGCGCAGGTTCTGGTCGACGCGGTAGACCTCGCCCAGCGCGTCGACCAGCTTGCCGGGGTTCATGCGCCCGAGCGGGTCCCAGGCGCGCTTGAATTCGCGGAATGCCGCCATCAGCTCGGGGCCGTACATCAGCGGCAGGAATTCGGCGCGCCCCTGGCCGTCGCCGTGCTCGCCCGACAGAGAACCGCCGTAGGCGATGACCAGCAGCGAGGCTTCGCGCAGGAATGCGCGCCAGTGCGCGAGACCCTTGGTGGTGCGCAACTCGAAATTGATGCGCGCGTGGATGCAGCCGTCGCCGAAATGCCCGTACAGCGAGGTGCGGTAGCCGTAGCGGTCCACCAGCTTCTGGAATTCGCGCAGGTAGTCGCCCAGGCGCAGCGGGTCCACCGCCGCGTCCTCCCAGCCGACCACCGGGTCCGCCGCGCCCGCGCTCGCCTTGAGGTTGTGCGCGGTGGCGGAGGCTCCGGTTTCGCGGATGGTCCAGATGCGGTTCATCAGCGAGCGGTCGACGATGACGGTGCCGCCCAGCACCGCCTTGAGCGCGTCCGCCCGGTCGACGGCCTCCTCGCGCCTGTCGGCGCCGAATTCCACCATCAGCCAGGCGTTGCCCGGCGGCAGCATGGCGATGTCTTCGAGCTTGAGGCCGCGCTCGCGCAGGCCGCCGATGATGCCGGTGTCGAGGCCCTCGCAGGCAATCGGTCCGGCGGCCAGCACCTGCGGCACCGCGTCGCCCGCCTTGTAGATGTCCTCGAAGCCGATCACCAGCAGCACGCGCTCGCGCGGGCTGCGCACCAGCCGCGCCAGGGCCTGCAGCGTGATCGCGCAGGTGCCTTCCGAGCCCACCAGCGCGCGCGCCACGTTGAAGCCGTTCTCCGGCAGCAGCTGGTCGAGGTTGTAGCCGGAGACGCGGCGCTTGATTTTCGGGAAGCGGCCGCGGATGAGGTCGGCGTAGCGGTCGCGCAGGCTGCGCAGCTTGCCGTAGATCTCGCCCTGGCGGCCGCCGCGCCGCACGATGGCGTCGAGTTCCGGCTCCGAGGTCGGCCCGCACCAGAAGCGCGCGCCGTCGTAGGTCAGCACTTCCAGCGCCTCGATGTTCTCCACCGTCTTGCCGGCCATCACCGAGTGCGGGCCGCAGGAATTGTTGCCGATCATGCCGCCCAGGGTGCAGCGCGAATGCGTCGCCGGGTCGGGCGCGAAAGTGAGGCCGTAGCGCTCCGCCGAGGCGCGCAGCGCGTCGCAGACGACGCCCGGCTCGACGCGCGCGGTGCGCGAGGCGGCGTCCAGCTCCAGCACGCGGTCGAGGTACTTCGAGGAATCGATCACCACCGCGACGTTGACCGTCTGGCCGCACAGCGAGGTGCCGCCGCCGCGCGCGAGAATGGGCACCCCGTGCTCGCGGCAGGCGGCGACTGCGGCGACGATGTCCTCGACCGTGCGCGGCAGCACCACGCCGATGGGCACCTGCCGGTAGTTGGAGGCGTCCGAGGCGTAGGCGGCGCGCGCGCCGGCGTCGAACCGCACTTCGCCACGCATGTTCCCCGTCAGCGCCGCGTGGAGCGCTGCTTCAAGCGGCGTTTGAGTCACTCCGCGAGTGTAGCCGGGTCGACCGACTCGAGCAGCGGCGGCAGCGGGCAATCCAGCACCGCGCCCACCAGACGCATCAGCTCGGCTTCCACCACGCGGATGGTGCCGTCGGCACTGACCGCGGCGAACAGGCCCTTCACCAGGATCGCCTTCTGCATCGGCGCGAGGTCCTTCAGCGCTTGCAGCGCCGCCGCGGCGACTTCCAGCCGCAGCGCGCCCGCGGCGGGCGCCTCCGGCAGCCCCATTTCCTTCGCCCCCGCGCGCATCGCCGCGGCGAGCGCCTCGGCGCGGTGCTCGGCGGCATCCTCCCGCACGCCGGCATAGGCAATCAGCGAGAGCACCACCGCGATTTCGGGCTGCAGCTCGGCGATCCGCCTGCTGCCGTAGGCGCCCGGCCTGCGCAGCGGCGCGACCTGGCTGCGCACCAGCGTCAGCACCGCGAATTCGTGCAGCGACACGCGCCGGTCGGCGTTGATCACGGTCTCCAGCGCGGCGACCAGCCGGTCTTTCGCGTCCTGCGGCGCGGACTTGATCGCCGGCAGCGCGAGGTCGATCACCGACATGTGGAACGCCGTGCTCAGGCGGCGCGTCAGGGGGACCAGCGCGCGCGCCTGCTGCGCGAGCGCCGCCAGGCCCTTCTGCGCCAGCGCCGCGAGCTGCGCCTCCATCACCTCGTCCTTGGGCGCGAGCAGCAGCGCCACCAGCGCCGCGCAGGCGCCCTCGGGATTGCGCAGCTGCACGCGCAGCTCCGGCGGCAGCGCCTCCACCAGGCGCGCGGCGTAGTCCACCCTGGCGCCGTCCAGGGAGCCGACCAGCTGCGCGCTGGCGTGCGCCGAGCGCCCCCACTCGGCGCCGAGGTCGCCGCCGCGGCGGCCGGCGAGGCCTGCGGAGGCCGCGGCGAGGGTGGCGATCGCCGCATCTTTGCGGGAAACGCCCTTCGGGAAAGCATCCGCATCCGCAGGCGCATCCGCGGCCGGACTGGCCCTGCTCTTCCGGTAGCTGGCCCGCTCGAAGCGCGCGTTCACCCGCTCGATGCGCTCCTCCACCGGCGGATGCGTGTCGAACAGCCCGCCGAAGGCGACCGCGATGCCCTGGCCGAAGAACATGTGCGACAGGTCCTCTGCGCGCTGGTTGGCGATCAGCGCGCCCGCCGGCGAGCCCTGCATCTGGTCGAGCGCGCCGGCGATGCCGTCCGGGTTGCGCGTGAACTGCACGCTGGAGGCATCCGCCAGGAATTCGCGCTGGCGCGACACCGCCGCCTTGATCAGCCGCGAGAAGAACAGGCCGATGTAGCCGATCGCCAGCAGCGCGAGGCCGGCGGCGAGGAGCGCCGCGGCGCCCTTCTTTTCCCCGCCGCCGCGCAGGCTGCGCAGCAGGAAATTGCCGACCGAGCCGATGAAGACGATGCCCGCCAGCACGCCGATCATGCGGATGTTCAGGCGCATGTCGCCGTTCAGCATGTGGCTGAACTCGTGGCCGATCACGCCCTGCAGCTCGTCGCGGTTGAGCGTCTCGAGCGTGCCGCGCGTCACCGTGACCACCGAGTTGGAGACGTCGTAGCCGGCGGCGAAGGCGTTGATGCCCGCCTCGCCGTCCATCACGTAGACCGCCGGCACGCGCACGCCAGAGGCGATCGCCATTTCCTCGACCACGTTCACCAGGCGCCGCTCGAGCGGATCCCGGGTATCCGGCGGAACGCGGCGCGCGCCCACCAGGTCGGCGACCGCCGCTCCGCCGCCGCTCAGCTGCACCGTGTGCCAGGCGCTCACCGCCAGGATCACCGCCGCCGTGCCGATCGCGCCGACGGCATAGACCGAGTTCGGCACCAGGTGCAGGCGCGCCGCCGGGCCGAGCTGGCGCAGTTCGCGCGGCAGGTCGAGGTTCCAGGCATAGAGCCCGGCCAGCACCAGGTCCACCGACACGATCACGCCCGCTACCGCGAGCAAGAACAGCAGCACCAGCAGCCTGGTGTTGCGCCTCGCGAGGTGCTGGTTTTCGAAAAACGTCGCCAATTACGGATTACTTGAACGAGACTTTCGGCACCTTGCGCTCTTCGGCGGATTCGGTGGACTCGAGCAGCGTGGCCGCCGTGAAGCCGAACATGCCCGCGAACAGGGCCGCGGGAAAGGTCTCGGAGCCGGTGTTGTATTCCATCACCGAGTCGTTGTAGGCTTGGCGCGCGAAGGCGATCTTGTTCTCGGTGCTGGTGAGTTCCTCCTGCACCTGCAGGATGTTCTGGTTCGCCTTCAGGTCCGGGTAAGCCTCGAACACCGCCATCATCCGCCCCATCGCGCCGCCGAGCTGCCCCTCGGCCTGTGCGAGGCCCTGCATCGCCGCCGCGTCGCCGGGCGCGGACGCCGCCTTCTGCGCCGCGCCCATCGCCGCGCCGCGCGCCGCGATCACCGCCGCGAGCGTCTCGCGTTCGTGCGTGATGTAGCCCTTGGCCGCCTCCACCAGGTTGGGGATCAGGTCGTAGCGGCGCTTCAGCTGCACGTCGATCTGCGCGAAGGAATTCTTGTAGCGGTTGCGCAGCGCCACCAGCCCGTTGTAAATCGAGACCGCCCAGACGACGAGCCCGACGACGATTGCGAGTGCGATCCAGCCGCCCATGACGCCTCCCCGGAAGATATGATGTTGCCCTGGCTACTATAACGCGGGACGACACCATGAATCGCAAAAGACGCGCCCTTCTCGCCGCCGCCGGCATCGCGCTGCTGTCGGGATTGCGCCCGGCGTCCGGCCAGGGGCGCATGAAAATCGGCGTGATCGGCTCCGGCCGCGTCGGCGGCACCATCGGCGAGCTCTGGGTCAAGGCCGGGCACGAGGTGATGTTTTCCGCGCGCACCCTCGACGAGGTCAATGCGCTGCTGGCGAATCTCAAGCTCGGGCCGCGCGCGCGCGCCGGCATGCCGAAGGAAGCCGCGGCGTTCGGCGAGGCGGTGCTGATCTCGGTGCCCTACGCCGCGCTGCCGCTGATCGGCCGCGACAACGCCGCGGAACTGAAAGGCAAGGTGGTGCTCGACACCAGCAACCCGATCGAGAACCGCGACGGCGCCATGGCGGTGGAAATGCGCGCGAAGGGTACCGGCGCCGCCTCGGCCGAGCTGCTTCCCGGCGTCCGCCTGGTGCGCGCCTTCAACTGCGTCGGCTGGAACTCCATGCGCAGCGAGGCGCACCGCGCCGGCGACAAGCTGGCGATCCCGCTCGCGGCCGACGACCAGGGCGCGCTCAAGGTCGCCATCGGCCTGGTGCAGGACGCGGGCTTCGAGCCGGTGGTGGTCGGCGGCCTCGCCCGCGCCAGGGAATTCGACGTCGGCACGCCGGTATTCGGCAAGGCGCTCACCGCGAGCGAACTGCGCAAGGTCCTCGGGATCAGCTAGCCGCTCAGTTGACCGGCCCACGGGCGCGCCGCTCCTGCGCGCGCCCGAGCGCGAGGGCCAGCGCGAGGCATACCGCCACGAGCGGGATCGCCAGGAGCGAGAGCCCTCGCAATTCCATTCCCAGGGAGCGCAGCGCGGCGAACAGCCAGCCTCCTGCCGCGTCCGCGCCGCGCACCACCACGATGTCGATCACGTTCTTCGCCTTGTACTTTTCGCTGCGCGCGAGCACGGTGAACAGCACCTCGCGCGCGGGATTGGAGATGGCGAAGTTGGCGGTCCGCTGCAACGCCTGGAAGCCGATCACCACGGCCAGCATCGGCGCCGCGGCGAGCGCCGCGAAGCCGGCCGCGAAAACCAGCGGCAGGAAGGCGAGCGCGGCGCCGACGCCGAAGCGTGCGATCAGCCTGCTGGTAGCGAAGAACTGCACGATGATCGTCAGCAGGCCGACGGCGAGGTCGACGCCGGCGAAGATACGGGTACGCACCGCCGGATCGTCGGAGGCCGCGGCGACGATGTTCGCCTGCTGGAAATAGAGGAAGGTCGCGGCCACCGACAGCAGCGTCACCCACAGCGCGATGCCGGCGAGGTAAGGCGAGCGCAGCAGCATCGCCACGCCGTCGAAGCCGCCGCCGCCGAGCGCGGCCGGTTCCGCTTTTTCGCGGATTTCGGTTTCGGCTTTCGGCGCAACCTGTTCCAGCCGCCGCACGCACAGCACCGCGCCCTCGAGGAACAGCGCCGCCACCAGCAGCAGGTTCGCCGGGCCGAGCGGCACCGCCAGCCAGACGGTGAGCGCCGGGCCGGCGAGCGCGCCCGCGCTGCCGCCGGCGGCGATGAAGGCGAACAGGCGCTTGCCCTGCTCGGAGGAAAACAGGTCCGCCATGAACGACCAGAACACCGACACGGCGAACAGGTTGAAGACGCTGATCCAGACGAAGAACACCCGGGCGACGACGAGCCGCTCGACATCCAGGGTCAGCAGCAGCCAGAACAGGGCGATGTTGGCGGCGAAGAAATGGTAGACCGCCGGGATGAAGCGCCGGCGCGGCAGCCGCGCCACCAGTGCGCCGTACAGCGGCACCGCGGCGAGCATGACGAGGAAGGTGGCGGTGAACAGCCACTGCAGGTTGCGCACGCCGCCTGCCACGCCCATTTCATCGCGCAGCGGCCGCAGCACGTAGTAGCCGGCGAGCAGGCAGAAGAAATAGGCGAACGACCAGCACAGCGCCCTGCCCTCGCCGGGCCGTATCGCGTCCGTCCGCAGTCTCATCGGGTGCCCGTTCCTCCCTGCCGGACTTTACTAGAATACGGCATGGACGAAGCGCGGCGCGGGCTGTTGCGCCTGCTCGGCGGATGCGGGGCGGCAATGGCGCTCGGTTCCGCGCGCGGGCAACCGGGAAAAATCATGGCTCGAAAAATTCCTTCCAGCGGCGAAGAACTCCCCGCCATCGGCCTCGGCACCTGGCAGGTGTTCGATGCAGGGAACGATGCCGCGGCGCGCACGCCCCTGCGCGAAGTGCTCGCCGCGTTTTCGCGCGCCGGCGGGAAAATGATCGACTCCTCGCCGATGTACGGCAGCGCCGAGTCCGTGGCGGGCGACCTCGTCGCCGAGCTCGGCCTGCGCGGGAAGCTCTTCGTCGCCACCAAGGTGTGGACGCGCGGCCGCGAGGACGGCATCCGCGAGATGGAAAGGTCGTTCAAGCGGCTTCGCGTCGAGACCATGGACCTGATGCAGGTCCACAACCTGCTGGACGTGGAAGTCCACACGAAAACGATCAACGACATGAAGGCGAAGGGCCGGGTGCGCTACACGGGCATCACGCATTACACGTCTTCCGCCTATGCCGAGGTGGAAAAGTGCCTGAAGCGGGAGAAATACGATTTCCTGCAGATCAACTATTCCCTGGCCGAGCGCGAATCTGAGCAGCGCCTGCTGCCGCTCTGCAGGGAAAGCAACGTCGCCGTGATCGCCAACCGGCCCTTCGCCGGCAGCGCGATGTTCCAGCGCGTGCGCGGCAAGCCGCTGCCGCCCTGGGCGGCAGAGATCGGCGCGGCCAGCTGGGCGCAGTATTTCCTCAAGTGGATCGTCGGCCACCCCGCGGTGACCTGCGCCATTCCCGGCACCGGCAAGCCCGAGCACATCGCCGACAACGTCGCGGCGGGTTTCGGCGCGCTGCCGGACGAAAAGATGCGGCGGAAGATGGCGGAGTATTTCGACTCGTTGTAGCCGTTCAGATGTCGCAGACGGCGGTCCACACCCCGTCGATCTGCTCGATGTCGCCGCGCAGCTTGCCGCCCAGGGCGACGATTTCCGCGACCTTGTCGGCAACCGCGAGGTGGTTGCGGCCGCTGATGATGCGCGTCAGGCCGAACTCGTCGACCTTGATGCCGCTGGGCGCCCCGGGATAGGTGCAGGCGGCGATCCACTTGCTGCCCACCACCGTGATCGGCGAGATCACGGTGGCGCCCTCGGCCAGCAGCCGGTCGAGCGCCTCCTTCACACTGGCGCGGCTGGAGCCCGAGATCATCATGTTCTGCCCGGCGTCGATCAGCTTGGCCGGCTCGTAAGCGGGCGACGCGGCCGCCGCGGCTTCCTGCGCCTCCTCCGGCGCCCGGTAGATGCCGCTCACCACCAGCTCGGGCGGCTCGTCGCCGGTGAGCGATTCGGCGGCGCGCATGTGCAGCTCCTCGGACACCGAGTAGACGTCGTAGCCGCGCTCGTGCTTGTCCTGGCGGCGCCCCTCGCGCACGAACAGGTTGGCGTACTCGGCCGACTGGCGCGACACCACGTCGTGGTAGCTGGCCGAGACCAGCAGCTGGCTTTCCTCGGCGAAGCTCATGATCCGCTGCGCGACGTTGATGCCGTCGCCGATCACGTTGACCTGGTCGTTGAGATCCGTGATCAGCTTCACCGGGCCCAGGTTGATGCCCATGCGCATCGGCAGCTTCGCCATGTGCTCGCGCATCACCACGCCCACCACCAGCGCGTCCTCGGGGTCGCCGAGGAACACGATCGCCGCGCCGTCGCCGGTGTCCATGATCACGCGGTCGCGGCGCTTGAGCAGCTCCAGCGCGCCGGCCACCATGCCGTTGAAGCGGCGCTTGATCTCGTACTGCTCGGCGACCGCCTTCTTCGAGTAGGCTACGATGTCGATGAAGAGCACGCTGCAGACCAGCGTGCGGCCGGATTCTTCCGCCATGGCAGGAGCAAAGACCCGTCGCGTGAATTGGACCAGTCATCTTAGCCCAGGCCGCGCGCTGCCCGGCGAAGGTTTCGCGTGAACGATTCCGCGTCCAGCGCGGCCTTCTACGCCGGCCTGCCGGTGCTCGCCAATTTCGACGCCGTCACCGAGCCTGGCAACTATTCGCCGCTGCCGGCGGACTGGCACGTCGCCACCTGCGACGTGCGCAATTCCACGCTGGCGGTGCAGGCCGGCAACTACAAGCACGTGAACACGGTCGGCGCGTCCGCCGTCACGGCGATGCTGAACGCCGCCGGCACGCTGGAGATCCCGTTCATCTTCGAGGGTGACGGCAGCGCCTTCTGCGTGCCGCCGCGGCTGCTCGAGGACGCCAAGGGAGCGCTGGTGAAGACGCAGGAGATGGCGCGCAGCTCCTTCAATCTCGAGCTGCGCGTCGCCACCATCCCGGTGGCGACGATCCGCAGGGCGGGCTTCGACATCCTGGTTGCGCGCGTGCGCGTGTCGGAGAACTACATCCAGGCGGTGTTCGCCGGCGGCGGCATGGCCTTCGCCGACAAGTACATGAAGGACGCGGCTACCGCGCCGTTGTGCGAGGTGAAGCCCGGCAGCGTGGCGGCCAAAGGCAGCCTGGAGGGGCTGGAATGCCGCTGGCAGGACATCCCCAGCCGGCACGGCGAAACCGTCAGCGTGATGGTGCGCGCCCTTGTGCCGGAAAATCCGGCGGACTCCGGCGCGGCCGCGGCGCTTTATCGCGAGGTGTTCGCCAAGGTGCACGAGATCTACGGCAGCGACGAGGCGAGCCATCCGCTCACCCCGCCCATCATCACGCTGGTGCCCACGCTCAGCGCGCGCCAGCTCGGCAACGAAGTCGGCGTGCGCGCCGCCGGCCGCGGCCCGTTTGGCAGGTGGCTCTACCTGATGCGCACGCGCTGGCTCGTGGTGCTGGGCTGGTTCCTGATGAAATTCGGCCTGAAGACCGAGTTCACCGACTGGAGCCGCTACAAGGACACCCTGATGAAGAATTCCGACGTGCGCAAGTTCAACGACGTCTACCGCCAGATCCTCTCCGGCAAGCCCGCACAGCGCGAGGCGCTGGAGGCCTGGCTGGCGCAGCGCTATGCGCGCAGGGAACTGGTCTACGGCGTGCACGTCACCGACCGCGCGCACATGACCTGCCTGGTCTTCAACTATTCCGGCAAGCACCTGCACTTCATCGACGGCGCCGACGGCGGCCTGTTCCTCGCCGCGAAACAGTTCAAGGAACGCGCCGCCAAGCTGCTTTAAGATAGCGCAGTGAAAAAGGAGGCTTCATGCTGAAAGAACGCGCACCCGACCTCGCCAGGTACGTCGAACCCGACCGCGTCCGCAAGGAGGTCTACACCGACGCCGAGATCTTCGAGCGCGAGATGGAGCGCATCCACGAGACGGTGTGGATCTACTGCGGCCACGAATCGCAGGTGCCCAGGGCGGGCGACTACTACACGGTGCAGATCGGCCGCCAGCCGATGATCATGGTGCGCGGCAAGAACGGAAAAGTGAACGTCCTCTACAACCGCTGCCCGCACCGCGGCAACATGCTGTGCGGCGACCGCAAGGGCAACACCGGCGAGCAGTTCCGCTGTTCGTATCACGCCTGGACCTTCCAGCTCGACGGCAAGCTGAAGAACATCCCGATGATGCAGTCGGGCTACGAGGGCACGCGCTACGGCAAGGACAACCCCGACTGCAGCGTAAAAAAAGCCGCTCGGGTGGAAAGCTACCGCGGCTTCGTCTTCGCCAGCCTCGCCGCCGACGGGCCGACGCTGAAGGAATTCCTCGGCGAATCCATCGTCGCCTTCGACGACATGTGCGACCGCGCGCCTGAGGGCGAAGTCGAGGTGGTGCCGAACTGCTTCCGCGTCATCCAGCATTCAAACTGGAAGCTGTTCATGGAAAACCAGATCGACGCGCTGCACCCCTCGGTCACGCACCAGTCCACCGGCCGCGCCGCGCACGAGGTGGAGAAAATCCTCGCCAAGAAGGCCAAGGCCGGCGAGGCGCTCTCCTACCACATGCTGTCGGCCTTCGCGACGGTGACGATCGACAAATGGGACGACTTCCAGACCATCAACTACCCGTACGGCCACTGCATCCTCACCGGCTACATGGGCCTGCGGCCGCAGGACCCGGACACCCTCGCCTACGACAAGATCATGATCAAGGCCTACGGCAGGAAGCGCTTCGAGGAGATCGTCGGCGTCAACATCCACCACGTGCTCGTCTACCCGGGCCTGTCGGTGCAGTCGCCGCTGCAGCAGCTGCGCGCGGTGCGCCCGCTCGGCGTCGACCGCACGCTCACCGAGATCTGGCACTTCCGCCTGAAGGGGGCGCCCGAGGCGATCTACCGGCGCTCGCTCGCCTACTACAACCTGGTGAACTCGCCGGCGACGCTGATCAACGCGGACGACCTGGAGAATTTCTGGAAGTGCCACACCGGCCTGGCGTCGGACGGCGGCGACTGGGTCAGCTTCGGCCGCCACCACGGCCGCGACATCGAGAAGAAGGGCGTCGTGTCGTCCGCGCCGCACATGGGCACCTCGGAAGCGCCGATGCGCAACCAGATGAAAGCCTGGGCCAAGTACATGGGGGCAGCGCGGTGAAGAAGCTCGAACTCCAGCACGACGTCGAGCAATTTCTCTATAGACAGGCCGAATTTCTCGACGCCAAGCAGTGGCAGGGCTGGATCGATCTCTTCACTCCCGACGGCATCTACTGGATGCCGCCGGACGCGAGCTACAAGACCTGGGACGGCCAGCCGGCGATCTTCGCCGAGGACAAGAACCTGATGACCGTGCGCATGCTGCGCGTGCTGCACCCGGACGCCTGGTCGCAGCGGCCGCTGTGGGAGACCAACCACGTCGTTTCGAATGTTTCCATCAAGAAGACGGATAAAAATGGCGACGTGGAAGTCACCTCACGCTTCCACATGATGGAGTTGCGGCGCGACGACGTGCGGCATTTCGCCGGGCAGTACACCCATCACCTGAAAAAAACAAAAAAAGGCTACGTCATCAAGCTGCAGCGCGTCGACATGACCAACGCACAGGCCGCCTACGACTACGTGCTGCAGGTCTGGGTCTGAGCCGCCGGAATCAGCGAATACGATAAGCAAGAACCCTGGCGGGCGCGGTACCGGTTGCCGGCGCCGCAACGTACAGCCGCTGGTTTTCCGGCACGAACAGGCCGGTGCGGGCGCGCGGGGCCGTGCTCACCGTGGACTCCAGCGAGTAATGGTCGCGATCCTGCTGCCTGATGATATCGATACGCCCCTCGCCGCAAATCACGTAGAGGCGCTTGCGCGCCGCATCGAAAAAAAGATCGTCCGTGTCCCCGCCTATTTCCAACCGGGCGACGACCTTGCCCGTGTCGATATCGTAGACGAGCAGCAGCGCCGGAAGCCGCGTGCCGACGAAGAGCCGCCTGCCCGCCTCGTCCAGCGCCATCGGAAAGTTCGCCCTCGCCTCCGCGACTTCCCATGTCGCCACCACGGCGCCCTTCGCGCGGTCCACCACCGCGACGTGGCGCGCCGAAGGAACGTTTACGAATATCCGGGGGCCATTGACCTCCAGCTGGAACGATTCCGGATGGCCCGCGAGGGCAATATCGCCCATGCTGGCGCCGGTTTGGGCATCGAGAACGCGGATCGCCCCTTCACTGTGTCCGACATACACGCGGCGCGCGGCGGCATCGTAGCGGATATTGTCCGCGTCGCCGAGACCTTCGACCGTCGAGATGCGCGCCAGCGATTTTCCGTCGCGGATGTCGATCCGGGCGCCACGGCTGCTAGCGATGAAAAGGCGGTCGGACTCTGCGACGTACTGAACGCCCTGCGGCTCCGCAAAACCATGCATGCTGCGCAAGCGGCGCCCGGCGGCGGCATCGAC
>DATBQR010000031.1:0-7659 GCA_036560705.1 Burkholderiales bacterium
AGCAGCCCCCTCCTAAGGGGCAGGTCGCACGTTCGATTCGTGTCTGGGGCGCCAATCACGCGAGAAATTTTGTTCTTTGGAGTTTAGATGGTTTTTCACGGCAAATGGTACGACGAGGTGAAAGTCGGCGAGCGCTTCGGCAGCAGCCTCACGGTCACCGAGACGCACATCGTCCTCGGCGCGGGGATGTTCGGCGATTTCAATCCGCTGCACGTCGACGAAGAATTTTCGAAGAAATCGCTGTTCGGCGGGCGCGTGCTGCACGGCCCGTTCACCAGCGCGCTGATTTCCTCGCCGGTCGGGATGTATTTCGGCGGCACGGCGATCGCATACCTGGAGCACGCCTGCCGCTTCAAGGCGCCGGTGCGCGCCGGCGACACCATCACCACCAACTGGACGGTCACCGGGAAAACCGACAAGCCCAAGCACAAGGGCGGCATCATCGAGATGAGCGCGGTGGCGAGCAATCAGCGCGGCGAGGTCGCCGTGGAAGCCGAAGGCAAAATTCTGGTGGCATCGAAACCGAAATAGAACCTGGGTTCCCGCCCTCGCGGGAACGACGTCTACTGGAAACGCGCGACCCAGCGCCGGTCCAGCCAGTTTTTCCACCACCAGACCCAGGAACCTTCCGCGGACCAGCGGCCGCGGCTGGCGATGGCGTATTTCCCGCCGCAGCTGATCAGGGATAGCGATTCCTTCTGCGGCACGTAGCGCCGCAAATCCTTTCCGAGCAGCGCCAGCTTCAGGTTCTCCGCCAGCACGGCGCCCTGCCGCACGGCGTAGACGCCGGATTTCGCCACACCGGCGCCCTCCAGCGACGCCGTGTCGCCGGAAGCAAAAACCGTCGGATGCGACACGCTGCGCAGCGTGTCGTCCACCCGCGCATATCCGTGCGCATCGCAGTCGAGGCCGGATTGCCTCAGCAAGGGCGGCGCGGCGGCGCCCGCGGCCCAGAACAGCGCATGGAATGGCTCCCGTCCCGAACGGGAGACGACGATCGGTCCGGATTCGACCGCCGTCACCGGGGTAGCGGGCCGGAAGCCGATCGAAAGCCGCTCCAGCGAACGGGAAACGCGCCCGGTCACGCCAGACGAAAAGGAATTCTCCCCCGAGAAAAGGACCACCTCGGCTTCCCGCAGCCGGTGCTTCATCGCCATTGCCAGTTCCACGCCGCCCGCGCCGGCGCCTGCGATGGCGATGCGCGGCGCTTTCGATTCCTCCAGCAGCGCGTTCCATCGACCGAGAAACCGTTCGAACGGCCTGGCGGCGATAGCGTATTCCACCGCGCCCGGGACCCCGAGGTAATTGGGTAAAGACCCCAGGTTGAGCGAAAGCAGGTCGTAGGGAATGCGATCGCCGTTTCCCAGGTCGATGATTTTTTCGGCCGGATCGAAGGACAAAACGGAATTCAATACCAGTTCCACCCCGGCCCGCCCGGCAAGGCGCGCCAGGTCGACCTGCGCTTGCGGCACCGCGTAGTGGCCTGCGACGGCGCCGGGAACCATGCCTGAGTAGGTATGCAGCGGGCCCGGCGTCACCAGCTTGACGTCGAGGTTCTTCGATACGAAATCGGCGAGCGCCCGCAGGACCGGCAGGTGCGCGTGGCCGCCGCCGACAAGCAGCAGGCGCTTCACTGCTCCTGCTTCACCTGCTCGCGCTTGCGCAGTTCCTTCCTCTGCACCTTGCCGGTGGTGGTCATCGGCAGCGCGTCGATGAACTCGATCTCGCGCGGGTACTCGTAGGGCGCCAGGAGTCCGCGCACGTGGCCCTGGATCTCGTCGACGAGTGTCTTCGATGCCGCGTGGCCCGGCTGCAGGACGACGAACGCCTTGACGATCTGGCCGCGCGCCTCGTCCGGCTTGCCGATCACCGCCGCGTTGGCGACCGCGGGATGCTTGACGAGGCAGGACTCGATTTCCGCCGGGCCGATACGGTAGCCGGAGGATTTGATGACGTCGTCCGAACGCCCCTGGTACCAGAGGTAGCCGTCTTCATCCATGCGCCCCTGGTCGCCGGTGCAGCCCCAGTCGCCGATGAATTTTTCCCTGGTCGCGCCGGGATTCTTCCAGTACTCGAGGAAGAAAACCGGATCGTCGTTTTTCTTTACCGCGACCTCTCCCAACTCCCCGCGGGGAACTTCGATGCCCTTCTCATTGATGACCGCGACTTCGTGGCCCGGGTAGGGCCGGCCGATCGAGCCGGGCTTCACCGGCCAGGCGGCCTGGCAGTTGCCGACCACGTAGTTGATCTCGGTCTGGCCGAACATCTCGTTGATCGTCACGCCCAGCTGTTCGCGCGCCCATTCGATCACGGTGACGCCGACCGATTCGCCCGCGCTCATGATGGAACGCAGGTTCAGCTTGTACCTGTTTTTCGGTTCCGGCACCGCCTTCATCATCAGCTTGAGGGCCGTGGGAAACAGGAACGAGTTCCGGATGCCGTATTTCTCGAGCAGGTAGTACGCCTTCTCCGCGTCGAAGCGCCCGCGGTAGCCGAGGATCGGGATGCCGAAGTTCCAGCTGGGCAGCAGCGCGTCGAACAGCCCGCCGGCCCAGGCCCAGTCCGCGGGAGACCAGAACATGTCGCCGGGCTGCGGAAAGAAGTCGTGCGAATAGGTGAACCCGGGCAGGTTGCCGATGAGCAGGCGATGGCCCTGCAGCGCGCCCTTGGGCGGGCCGGTGGTGCCGCTCGTGTAGATGATGAGCGCGGGATCGTTTGCCGCCGTATTTATCTGCTCGAACTCGCTTTTCGCTTTCTCAAGCAGGGACTCAAAGGAATGAACCCCGGCCTCCCTCGCCCCGCCCACCCCGATGACATGCTTCAACTCCGGCAGCTTGTCCTTCACCGCCCAGAGATTCGCGATGGTCGTGGGTTCGACGAACACCGCGCTCGCGCCGGCGAAGGCCATGCGGTATTCAAGGGCGTCCGGGCCGAACAGGTGCGACAGCGGCAGCGCGACCGCGCCCATCTGGAAAATGGCCATGTAGGCGATCGCCATCTCGGGCCGCTGCGGCAGGATCAGGGCGACCCGGTCGCCGCGCTTCACGCCCAGCCCGGCGAGCGCGTTCGACAACCGGTTCGCTTCGCGCTGGATATCCCAGAACGTGTACTTGGCGGTCTCGCCCGACTCGTCCTCCCAGTACAGCGCGAAACGCGAGCGGTCCGCCGCCCAGCGCCCGCAGCAGGCCAGGGCGATGTTGTAGCGCGCCGGCACTTCCCAGCGCCAGCTGCGGTACAGTTCCTCGTAGCGGTTGTTCACTTCTTTTCGGGGGCGGACAGCGAATCCGAGAACTTCAGCTTGTCGGGATTGATTGGCGCTTCCCTGGGTGCCGGGGGCGTCGCAGGCTCCGCCGGTGCCGCGGGCGGAACGGGGACCGTGCCGCCGGCGGGGGCGATCACGCCCTGCGCGCTTTGCTTCGCCTTGGCTTGCGCGGCGGCCTCGAACGCGGCATTGGTGATGATCGAGGGTGCGTTAAGCTGGTAGAAGATCCACAGTACCCAACCGACCGCGAACAGCATCACAGCCGCCAGAAAACGCCAGAACCACTCGCTGACCTTGACTTTGCGCATTGCCCTGCCCCAGTTTAGCATCGAATCCGAATTCCCCTTCGTTTACTGACGCTTACGCATGCCCAGCGCCCTCGTCTTCGACGCCTACGGAACCCTGTTCGACGTGCATTCGGTACTCGCGCGCTGCGAGGCGTTCTGGCCCGGCAAGGGTGCCCAGCTGTCGCAACTCTGGCGCGCCAGGCAGCTCGAGTACAGCTGGCAGCGCAGCCTGATGAAGCGCTATGCGCCCTTCTCGCAGGTAACCGCCGAGTCCCTGGAATATTCATGCGCGTCCCTGAAATTGGCGCTCGGGGAGAGGGAAAAAGCGGCCCTCATGGACGAATACCTCAATCTCGCGCCGTATCCAGACGTGCCGGCGGCGCTGCAGCGGTTCAAGGGCCGCAAGCTGGCGATCCTCACCAACGGCTCGCCGGACATGATCGGGCCGCTGCTGAAGAACCGCGGCATGGAGGCGGTCTTCGATGCGGTCCTCAGCGTGGACGAGGTAAAAATCTACAAGCCCGCGCCGCAGGTCTACCAGCTGGCGGTGGACAGGCTGAGCGCGCCGAAAGAGCAAATCGGCTTCGTGTCGTCGAACGGCTGGGATGCGCTGGGCGCGAAATCCTTCGGTTTCGAGGTGTACTGGATCAACCGCGCCGGCGCGCCGGTGGATCGCATGGGGTTCCAGCCCGACCGCATCGTAAAGTCGCTCGATGAAGTTCTGCCCTAACTGCGGCGGCGCCGTCGCCCGGCGGGTGCCCCCGGGGGACTCGCTGCCGCGCGCCGTGTGCGACGCCTGCGGCAGCATCCACTACGAAAATCCAAAGCTGGTGGTCGGCTCGCTCCCTGAATGGGAAGGCCGGATGCTGCTTTGCCGGCGCGCGATCGAGCCGCGCTACGGCTACTGGACGCTGCCGGCCGGCTTCATGGAGAACGGCGAGAGCGCGGGCGAGGCGGCGGCGCGCGAGACGCTGGAGGAAGCCGGCGCGCGCATCGAACTCCTCTCCGCATTCAGCATGGTGTCGGTGCCCTACGTGAACCAGGTGCACGTGTTCTTCCGGGCGCGCCTGCTGGACCTGGATTTCAGGGCCGGCGAAGAAAGCCTCGAAGTGGCGCTGTTCGAGGAAGCGCGCATCCCGTGGAAGGACATCGCCTTCCGCACGGTTGGATTGACGCTGAAACATTGGTTTGCCGACCGGTCGCGAGGCGCATTCGCCTTCCACGCTGAAGACCTAAAGTAACTCGGGTATGCTCCCGTTCAGTGCGTGAAGGAACGCACTCGTGCGTTTTTCGCACCAACCTGGGAGGGGGCCGATGCTTTTCATTCGACTGCTTTTTGCACCATTATTGACGTACGCGCCCCTTGTCGGGGCGGCTGAACCTGCGAAGCTCGACCCGGCCAATACGGCCTGGATGATCACCGCTTCGGCGCTGGTGCTGTTCATGACGTTGCCGGGGCTGGCGCTGTTCTACGCCGGCCTGGTGCGTGCGAAGAACGTGCTTTCCGTCGTGATGCAATGCTTCGCCATCGCCTGCATGGTGACGCTCGCCTGGGTGATCGTCGGCTACAGCATCGCTTTCGGCGACGGCGAGACGCTGAACGCCTGGTACGGCGGATTCGGCAAGAGCTTCCTCTCGGGTATCGGCGTCGGCACGCTCAAGGGAACCATCCCCGAAACCGTATTCGCCATGTTCCAGATGACTTTCGCCATCATCACGCCCGCGCTGGTGATCGGCGCCTACGCGGAGCGCGTGCGCTTCTCGGGCATGCTGCTGTTCAGCCTGCTCTGGCTGCTCCTCGTCTATTGCCCGATCGCCCACTGGGTGTGGGGCGGCGGCTGGCTGCAGGAAATGGGAATCATGGATTTCGCCGGCGGCACCGTGGTGCACCTGAACGCCGGGATGGCCGCGCTGGTCTGCGCGCTGGTGCTCGGTCGCCGGCGGGGCTTTCCGGACACCGCGATGCCGCCGCACAACATGACGATGACGGTGACCGGCGCCTGCATGCTGTGGGTGGGCTGGTTCGGCTTCAACGCCGGCAGTGCGCTCGCCGCGAACGGCTCGGCCGGCATGGCGATGCTGGTGACGCACATCGGCGCCGCTTCAGGTGCGCTGGCGTGGCTGTATTGCGAGACATTGCGTTACGGGAAGCCCTCCGTGCTCGGCATCGTCACCGGCATGGTCGCGGGCCTCGGCACCATCACCCCGGCCTCCGGCTTCGTCGGGCCGATGGGGGCGATCGCCATCGGCGCGATCGCCGGCGTCGTCTGCTTCGCCGCCACCAGCTGGATGAAGCGTTCGCTCAAGATAGACGATTCGCTGGACGTGACACCGGTGCACGGCGTCGGCGGCGTGCTCGGGACCCTGCTCACCGGCGTGCTGGCGGCGCCGGTGTTCGGCGGCGTCGGCTACGCCGAGGGCGTGACCATGGGCGCGCAGGTCAAGGTGCAGCTGGTGGGCATACTCGCCGTCGGCGCCTGGTCGGGCATCGTCACCTGGATGCTGCTCAAGCTGAGCAACGCCATGACCGGCATGCGCGTCACCGCCGACCAGGAATCGGAAGGCCTCGACACCGTGGAGCACAACGAGAAGGGCTACAATTTGTAGCGATGCAGCACCGCGCTTCCGTCAAGTGCTGAAGTGGCTGGAAAGGGACGATCCCTTTCCGCCCGTCGAGACCGCGCTCAAGGATCCCAGCGGGCTGCTGTGCGCCGGCGCCGACCTGACGCCGGCGCGGCTGCTGGCGGCCTACCGCCAGGGCATCTTTCCCTGGTATTCCGGCGACGAGCCGATCCTCTGGTGGTCGCCCGACCCGCGCATGGTGCTGTTCTGCGACGAACTGAAGGTCTCGCGCTCGCTGGCCAAGAACATCCGCAACAAGGGTTTTGAAATCCGGATCGATTCCGCCTTTCCGAGAGTCATAAAAGCCTGCTCGGAACCGAGAAAAGGCGAGGCCGGCACCTGGCTGGGCAGGGAAATGCGGGCCGCCTATGTCGCGCTGCACCGCGCCGGGCACGCGCACTCCTTCGAGACCTGGCAGGACGGCGAGCTGGCCGGCGGGCTCTACGGGGTCGCGATCGGCCGGATGTTCTACGGCGAATCCATGTTCTCGACCAGAACCGACGCGTCCAAGGTGGCTCTGGTGGCCCTGGTGGAGGATCTGCGCCGGCGGAACATGCCGCTCATCGACTGCCAGCAGCGCACCCCGCTTCTGGCCTCCCTGGGCGCAAGGGAGATTCCGCGGCGGGAGTTTTTACGTCGTGTCGCAGCATTGGTAGACTAGGCGCGCATGTCCCGGCTTAACGACCTTCCGCACGCGGTACTGCAGTTCTACGTGACTGCGCCGTATCCGTGCAGCTACCTGCCCGAGCGCATGGCGCGCTCGCAGGTGGCGACGCCGAGCCATCTCATCAACACCGAGCTGTATGGCGAACTGGTCAAGGCCGGCTTCCGGCGCAGCGGCATCTTCACCTATCGGCCGCATTGCGACAGCTGCCGCGCCTGCGTGCCGGTGCGCATCCCGGTGCATGAATTCGTCGCCGGCCGCTCGCAGCGGCGCGCCTGGAACCAGCACGCGGAACTGACTTCCCAGGCGCAGCCGCTCAAGTTCCGCCTCGAGCACTACGCGCTGTACCTGCGCTACCAGTCGCGCCGCCACTCGGGCGGCGGCATGGACAACGACAGCCGCGACCAATACTCGCACTTCCTGCTGCAAAGCCGGGTGGACACGCGCCTGGTGGAATTCCGCGACAGCGGGCAGCTGGTGATGGTGTCGATCGTCGACTACCTGCCCGACGGCCTGTCCTCGGTCTATACCTTCTTCGAGCCCGACCGCCGCAGCGCGAGCTTCGGCACCTACAACGTGGTGTGGCAGATCGAATCCTGCCGCGCGCTCGGGCTGCCCTACCTGTACCTCGGCTACTGGATCAAGGAAAGCCCGAAGATGGCGTACAAGTCGCGTTTCCTGCCGATCGAGGGCTTCATCGGCGGCGAGTGGCGGCGCCTCGCGCCCGAGGACCTCGAATAAAGATGCTGTATGCGCTGGCGCGGCCCCTCCTCTTCGCGCTGGACCCGGAAACCGCTCATAACGTTGCGCTGCAGTTTTCCGGT
>DATBQR010000032.1:0-3713 GCA_036560705.1 Burkholderiales bacterium
TGCTTGCGCAGGATTTTGGCGATCTGTTCGAGCGACGCACGATTCAAAATCCCGCCGGTCGGGTTGTGCGGGCTGTTCAGGATCAGCAGTTTGGTCTTCGGCGTGATCAGCTTTTCCAGCTCCGCCGGATCGAAGGCGAAGTCGCGCTCCTCCTTCAGCTGCACCGGCACCGGCTTCGCACCGCAGGCGACGATCTGCGACTCGTAGATCGGGAAGCCCGGGTTCGGGTAGATCACCTCGTCGCCCGCGCCGTGGTCGGTGGTCGAGAGGATGGCGTAGGCGATGAAGGGCTTGGCGCCGGCGCCGATCACCACGTCCTCGGGCCGGATCGGCAGGCCGCCGCGCATGCCGGCCATGTACTTCGCCGCCGCCTCGCGCAGCGGGTCGATGCCGGCCGACGGCGTGTAGCCGTGCTTGCCCTCGCGGATCGCCCGGATCGCGGCCTCCTGGACGTGCACCGGCGCCGGAAAATCGGGCTGGCCGATGCAGAAGCTGATGATGTCCTTGCCCTGGCGGGCGAGCGCGGTGACTTCGGCCAGCACCACGAAGGCGTTCTCGGTGCCAAGGGACTGCGCGCGTTGGCTCAGTGCGGGCAATGCGGGCGAAGCGGGCATGGGATTTCCGTCAAAAACCGGTATTTTATCCACGGTATCATTGGCCATGCTCGTCAACTGCGTCGTCTACCAGGAAGGCAAGAAACTCGCCGACATCGCGCAGAGCGAGGTGCGCAACTACCTGTCGAAGCCGGGCTGCTTCGTCTGGGTGGCGCTGCGCGACACGACGGACCCCGAACTGGAGGAGATGAGCACGCAGTTCGGCCTGCACGAGCTCTCGGTCGAGGACGCGCGCCACGGCCACCAGCGGCCCAAGATCGAGGAATACGGCAGCGAGATCTTCTCCGTGCTGCACGTGGTGGAAGTCAAGGGCGAGGAGCTGCACGTCGGCGAGGTGGATGTGTTCACGGGCCCGAACTACGTGCTCTCCGTCAGGAACCGCACCGACCAGGGTTTTCTCGGCGTGCGGGCGCGCTGCGAGCGCGAGCCGGAACTGCTGCGCCACGGCTCGGGGTACGTGCTCTACGCGCTGATGGACGCGGTGGTGGACCGCTACTTTCCGGCGCTCGATGCCATCGAGACCGAGCTGGAGACGATCGAGGACCGCATTTTCGCCAATACCTCGGCGCGCGCCAACATCGAGGCGCTCTACTACGTCAAGCAGAAGGTCACCACGCTCAAGCACGCCACCGCCCCGCTGATGGACGCGGTGGGCAAGCTCTACGGCGGCCGCGTGCCGATGGTCTGCCAGGGCCTGGGGGAGTATTTCCGCGACGTCTACGACCACCTGGTGCGGCTGAACCAGTCGCTCGACTCTCTTCGCGACACGGTGAACACCGCGCTGCAGGTCAACCTGGCGATGATCACCATCAGCGAGACCGAGGTCACCAAGCGCCTGGCGGCCTGGGGCGCGCTGCTGGCCGTGCCAACGTACATCGCCAGCGTCTACGGCATGAATTTCGAGAACATGCCCGAGCTCAAGTGGCAATACGGCTACGTCATGGCGCTCGCGCTGATGCTCGGCCTGGACCTCTACCTCTGGTACCGCTTCCGGAAATCCGGCTGGCTGTAAGGAGCGCCTTCAGGCGCTGAGCCTCAGTTCGGCCCGCACCGCCTGCCAGGACACGCTCACTTTCCCGTCCTGCGCTTTTTCCAGGAGATTCAATTCGAGCAGGCGCGAAACGTCCGTGTGGACATTCTTGTAGTCGCGCTCGAGCAACTTCGCCAGCGCAAAAATCGTCGCCGGCCCGGCGACCTTCAATCGCTTCAGGAGGTCCCAGCGCGCCGGCGTGAGGTTCTTCATCAGCAGCGGCAGGTCGGCGAAGGACAGCACTGCCAGCGGCGCCGGCGCGGCGCGGCCCGAGGCGAGGTGCCAGGCCGCCTCGAAGCGGTCGAGGGCGTCGTCGCCCGGGTTTGCCCCGCTGCTAACCCTGACGTAGAGCGTCTTCGGCATCGCGCTCGAAGTCGTACCTGAGTTTTTCCACCGACTTGAATTCATAGGCGACGGCGCTGCTGTATTCGACGAGCAGGCGGCCGCCCTTCAGGCAGGCCAGGCGGTAATCCGACGGCGAGCGGAAAATCACCTCGAACACCACCCCATCGGCCAGCACCACGCGCTCTTCGAACATATGGCTTTATACACCATAGTCTGTATGGCGTAAAATGGCTTCCCATGGCCTCTACTGACGGCTTTTTCAACCTCTACCGGCACGGCTTCGCGCGCGTCGCACTGGCGACGCCTGTAGTGTGCATCGGCGATCCGATGGCCAACGCCGAAGCGACCTTTGCCCTGATGCGCACGGCGGCGAAGCAGAAGGCGGTCGTCGCCGTGTTTCCGGAGCTCGGGCTGTCGGCCTACAGCTGCGAGGACCTGTTCCACCAGCAAGCGCTGCTGCGCGCTGCCGAGGAAGCGCTCGCCTGGCTGCTGTCGCAGAGCAAGAGCCTGCCGCTGGCCGCCTTCGTCGGGCTGCCGGTGGCGGTCGACGGGCTGCTCTACAACTGCGCCGCCCTCATCTGCCAGGGACGGCTGCTCGGCCTGGTGCCCAAGACCTACCTGCCTAACTACCGAGAGTTCTACGAGCTGCGCCAGTTCACGCCGGGCGGGGGCGGGGTGAAGGATGTCTTTTTCGCAGGCCAGGCCGCGCCGTTCGGGCCGTTGATTTTCAGACTGAAGGAGGAGCAAAGACTCAGGCTGTTCGCCGAGATCTGCGAGGACCTGTGGGTGCCGGCGCCGCCCTCGTCTTATGCCGCGCTCGCCGGGGCGACGGTGATCGCCAACCTCTCGGCCTCGAATGTCGTCATCGGCAAGCACCAGTACCGCAGGGATCTCGCCGCCAACCAGTCGGCGCGCTGCATCGCCGCCTACCTGTACAGCGCCGCGGGCGTGGGCGAATCCACCACCGACCTCGCCTGGGACGGCCACGCCATGGCCCACGAGAACGGCAGCCTGCTGGCCGAGTCGCAGCGCTTCTCGACCGGAGCGCAGCTGACCTTCGCCGACCTGGACCTCGAGCGGCTGGAGGCCGACCGCATGCGCCAGAACTCGTTCGGCGAATCCATGCGCCGCCATGCGGCGGAAATCGCACGCTTCAGGATCCTAGATTTTTCAATTTCGCTTCCTGGCGGAAAAATTCCCCTCGAAAGAAAAATCGAAAAATTTCCTTACGTCCCCGGCGACCCGGCGACGCGCGACGCGCGCTGCGAGGAGGTCTACCGCATCCAGGTGGCCGGCCTCGCCACGCGCCTGCGCGCAACGGGTACCAAAAAGCTCATCATCGGCGTTTCGGGCGGGCTGGACTCGACCCAGGCGCTGCTCGTCTGCGCGCGCGCGATGGACGAGCTCGGGCTGCCGCGCAGGAGCATCCTCGCCTACACCATGCCCGGTTTCGCCACCAGCACGCGCACCCGCTCCAGCGCCTGGCAGCTGATGCGCGCCGTGGGCGCCAGTGCGGAGGAAATCGACATCCGGCCTTCGTGCATGCAGATGTTCAAGGACGTGGGCCATCCCTACGCCAGGGGCCGCAAGCAATACGACATCGCCTTCGAGAACGTGCAGGCCGGCGAGCGCACCAGCCACCTGTTCAGCCTCGCCAACCACCACGGCGGGCTGGTGGTGGGTACCGGCGATCTCTCGGAGCTGGCGCTCGGCTGGACGACCTA
>DATBQR010000033.1:0-5718 GCA_036560705.1 Burkholderiales bacterium
CCGCCTGCGGGCGCGGCAGCGGTCCCTCGGGCTCGGGCGCGTAGCGCACCAGGCTCGCGCCCTCCGGCAACACCGGCGCGCGCCGGAACGCGGCCAGCGTCTCCTCTTCCTCGCGCCGCGCGGCCGCGGCGAACGCGAACCGCGTGAACCAGTAGAAGCCGACGATCCTTTGCGGCAGCCGGTAGTCATCGGCGACCTCGGCGCCGCGCAGCAGGGCGGCGCGCGATTCCGGTTTCGCCAGGTCGATCTCGCGCAGCAGCCTGCCGCACGCCTGCGTGCGCTGGAGCGCGAAGCGCAGGCCCGTAGTTACCACCGGGCCGGGGTCGTTCGCGTCGCGTAATTCCGGGATCTGCTCCGGGGGCAGATTCATGATCTCGTAGCGCCGCGCCTCCAGGTCGAGCTCGAGCATGCGGTCGGCGAGCGCCTGCAGCGCATATTCGTTCGACGCCGCCGGGCGCAGCGCCGCCAGCAGGCGGCTGACGCGCAGGTACGGGAACCCGGGGACGCGCGCATCCTGCGCGTCGGGCGTGCCGGCCGCCGCGACGCGCCCGTCCAGCCTGCGGTACCACTCGGCGCATTCGCGCACCTGCGGCGACGCCGATTCGAGATGGGCGCGAAACGGCGCGTCCACCGTCGCGCAGCCGGATAGGAGAAGAACCGCGGGGACGACCGCCGCTGCGGCGATGGCGCGCATCATTTTCCCGCCTCCCGCTCGGGGCGCAGCGCGTCGCGCCGTTCGATCTCGCGCACCATGCCGCGGAACTGGTCCTCGATGTTTGAGCGCATGACCATCTCCCCCAGCAGCGGCACCATCGACTGCGCCTCGACAATACCGGTCCAGGTGAGCAGCATGCGGCGGCCGCCCTGCGGCTCGATGCGGTAGGCGCCATCCAGCCGCTTCAGGTTGCCCTTGATCATGCTCACTTCGATCGCATACGGCGGATGCTCCGTGGAGGCGAGCGTCACCTCGATCGGCGTGGAGACGAACAGGAACGTGGCCACGCCCGACTGCTCGACGATGAACGTGGCGCCGCGCTGCCCGACGACCCGGCTGCTGCGCATGCCGGGGATGAACTCCGCGAGCCGGCCGTAATCCGTCAGGGTCTGCCAGATCAGGTCCAGTGGCGCGTCCAGCATCGCCTTGCAGACCACTTCCAGCGCGTCGCCGCGCCGCGTGGCCTCGACCGAAACCTCGTCCGCGCGCGCACCGCCCGCCGGCAGAAGCCCCAGCAGGCAGATCGCGGTCCGCAGGATCAGCGCGCGCATGCCCCGATGATTCCGATCGCGTCCCGGTTGGACCACGAGAAACATCGGGCTGCCGCCTCCTGCCACGGCAGCCACTGGCTGGCGGTGTGCTCCGCCGGCGCCAGCACGACCGGAACGCGCCCCGGCAGCGCCAGGCTGAACACGTGCTCGGTGTTATGCGTCGTCCCGGGCGCGAAGCGATGCCGCCACTGCGCAAAGATTTCGAAGGTATAGGCGAGGTTCCAGCGCTCAAGATCCTGCGGCCGCGCGTCGATGCCGGTTTCTTCATGCAGCTCACGGCGCGCCGCCTCGGCCGGCGGCTCGTCCGCGCGGTCGAGCGAACCGGTCACCGACTGCCAGTAGCCGGGGCGGGCGGCGCGTTCGAGCAGCAGCACCTCCAGCGCAACGGTGTGCACCACCACGAGCACCGACACCGGCAGCTTTGGGGTCACTTTCGGTTTCTGTAGAGCTCGGGCAGCGTCGGCGCGCCATTCAGGAAAACGGCAAAAAAGGAACGGCCGCGCTGCGCCCAGGAAGATGCCGCCGAGGCAAGGATGTCCACGAGTGCGCCGCGCTCGTTGCCCGGCAGTCCTTCCGCGCCCTCGATCAGCAGCACGTGGCCGCCGGCCTTGGACCAGGAAAGGTCGGTCAGGCAATCCTCCAGCGCGTCCCAGTTGCCGCCGAACCACTGTGGGAATTCCAGCGCCTGCGCCAGGCGCTGCATCAGCGCCTCCTTGCCCACCGCTCCCGCGAAGCCGATGCGCACGACCTTCAACGCGCTGCCGCCGGTCGCGTCGAAGATCTCGTCGCTGCGCGAGGCGCGGTAGACGCCGGATTTGGAGGCATCGCTCAGGCGCTGCAGGAGTTTGCTCACGCGCTCAACTATTCGAGGATTCTCTTGAAGCTGCGGCAATGGTCGTCGCTGTGGTACAGCGTACCACCCCGCCCGGCGGCAAACCTCACTGCGGCGTGGTGTTCCGCAGGCGGATGTGCAGTTCGCGCAGCTGGCGCTCGGTGACCGGCGAAGGCGCGCCGGTGACGAGGTCCTGCCCGCGCTGCGTCTTCGGGAAGGCGATCACGTCGCGGATCGCCTCGGCGCCGGCCATCAGCGTCACCAGCCGGTCAAAGCCGAACGCGATACCGCCGTGCGGCGGCGCGCCGTACTGCAGTGCCTGCAAGAGGAAGCCGAACTTCGCTTGCTGTTCTTCTTTTGTTATTTTTAAGGAATTAAAGACTTTTTGCTGAATCTCTTCGCGGTGGATTCGAACAGAACCGCCGGCGACTTCCCAGCCGTTCAGCACCATGTCGTAGGCCTTCGCATAGGCCTTCGCCGGGTCGGTTTCGATGAACGCCTCGTGGCCGTCCTTGGGGCTGGTGAACGGATGATGGCGCGCCTTCCACTCCTTCGATTCCTCGTCGTACTCGAACATCGGGAAATCCACCACCCACAGCGGGCGCCAGCCTTTCTCGGCCAGCCCGCGGTCATGGCCGACCTTCTGGCGCAGCGCGCCCAGGTGCGCGTTGCAGGCTTCGGCCTTGTCGGCGCCGAAGAAAATAAGATCTCCATCTTTTGCCTTTGTTCTGGCAAGCAGCTCATTCAATACAGGCAGGGGAAAAAACTTGACGATGGGCGATTGCAGGCCCTCGGCGCCCTTGGCGATTTCGTTCACCTTGATCCAGGCGAGGCCCTTGGCGCCCAGCCCGCGCAGGTATTCCGTGTAGTCGTCGATCTCCTTGCGCGAAATCGTCGCGCCACCCGGCACGCACAATGCCGCCACTCGTCCCCCGGGAGCGTTCGCCGGTCCGGAGAAGACCTTGAATTCAATGTCCTTCACGAGGTCGGTCATTTCGGTCAGCTTGAGCGGCACGCGCAGGTCGGGCTTGTCGACGCCGTAGTCGCGCATGGCGTCTTCGTAGGTCATCACCTGGAAGGGCTCGGGCAGCGACACGCCGAGCACTTCCTTGAACAGGTGCCGCGCGAGCGCTTCCATCAGCTTGCGGATGTCCTCTTCGCCGAGGAACGAAGTCTCGATGTCGATCTGCGTGAACTCGGGCTGGCGGTCGGCGCGCAGGTCCTCGTCGCGAAAGCACTTGACGATCTGGTAGTAGCGGTCGAAGCCCGCGATCATCAGCATCTGCTTGAACAGCTGCGGGCTCTGCGGCAGCGCGTAGAACTGGCCGTCGTTGATGCGCGAAGGCACGAGGAACTCGCGCGCGCCTTCCGGCGTCGACTTGTAGAGCACCGGCGTCTCGATGTCGATGAAGCCGTGGCCGTCGAGGAAGCCGCGCGCCGCCTTTGCCGTGGCATGCCGCATGCGCAGGTTCTTCTGCATCACGTCGCGCCGCAGGTCGAGGATGCGGTGCTCCAGGCGCACCGTTTCCGAAATGTTTTCGTCGTCCAGCTGGAAGGGCGGCGTCAGCGAAGGGTTGAGGATCTCGACTTCGTGCGCGAGCACCTCGACCTCGCCCGATTTCAGGTTCGCATTGACGGTTCCCGCCGGCCGCGCGCGCACCAGGCCGGTGACGCGCATGACGAATTCGTTGCGCACGCTCTCGGCCCGCTTGAACGCCTCGGCGCGGTCCGGGTCGCACACCACCTGCGCGAGGCCCTCGCGGTCGCGCAGGTCGATGAAGATCACGCCGCCGTGGTCGCGGCGGCGGTGCGCCCAGCCGGCGATCGTCACCGTCTTGCCGATCAGCGCGGCGTTCAATTCGCCGCAGTAGTGGCTCCTCATGCTCATCCGTGGCTTCTCATGCTCATATGGCGTTCATTTTCCCATTGGCCCGCCGGTCGGCGGCGCGACGCCCATCGAGATGACGTACTTCAGCGCGTCGTCCACGCTCATGTCGAGCTCGATCGCGTCCTTGCGCGCCACCACCACGAAATAGCCGCCGGTGGGGTTCGGCGTCGTAGGCACGTAGACGCTGATGTAGTCGCCGGGCAGGTGGTTGGCCAGGTCGCCGCCGGGCCGGCCGGTCAGGAAGGCGATGGTCCACATGCCGTCGCGCGGCCACTGCACCAGCAGCGCCTTGCGGAACGCCTGGCCGCTGGAGGAAAACAGCGTGTCGGAAATCTGCTTCACGCTCGAGTAAATCGAGCGCACCACCGGAATCCGCTGCACCAGGTCGTCGCCCCACTGCAGCAGCCGGGCGCCGAGCAGGTTGGTGGCGAACACGCCGGTGAGGAAAACGATCACCAGCGTGATCACCACGCCCAGTCCCGGGATGTGCACGCCGAATGCGGATTCGGTGCGCAGCTCCGAGGGCAGCAGCAGCAGCGTCTGGTCGAGCGAATCCACGATCAGCTTGAGTACCCAGATCGTGATGACCAGCGGGATCCAGATCAGCAATCCGGCGATGAGATATTTTTTCATGTGCTGGAAACAAAAAAGCCCGGCAAACCGCCGGGCCCTTGTGCGGGGCCTCTAAGAGTCAATTCGTGGTGCTGGCCGGCGTCTTCTTTTCCGGCTTGGCTTCGGTTTTCGTTTCGCTCTTTGTTTCGGATTTCGTCTCGGTCTTCGTCGCGGTCTTCGTTTCAGCCTTGGCTTCGGTTTTCGCCTCCGGCTTTTCCGTTTCCGCTTTCTTGCCGCCGCCTTTGAAGTCGGACGCGTACCAGCCCGAGCCCTTCAGCTGAAAACCCGCCGCCGTCAGCTGCTTGGCGTACTTCTTCTTGCCGCAGGCCGGGCATTTGGTCAGCGGCCGCTCGCTCAACTTCTGGAGATGGTCCTCCTGGTGGCCGCAGGCCGAACACTTGTACTCATAGATCGGCATGATCGTCGGATTTGAAGCCCTTGCGTCTCAAGTTCCTGAATTGGCATGGATTATACCGCCAACCCTGGTCTCTCAGAATGGAATGTCGTCTTCCATGTCGTCGAATTTGCCGGCCGGCTTCTTGGCCGCGGCCGGCTTGGCCGCACTCGCGCCCCTGGGCGCCGCTTCGCCGCCCGCATCATCGCTCGGCGCTCCCGCACCGGCCCGCGATCCGAGCATCTGCATGCGATCGGCGCGGATCTCCGTGCTGTAGCGGTCCTTGCCGGTCTCCTTGTCCTGGTACTTGCGCGTGCGCAGCTGCCCTTCGACGTAGACCTGCGAACCCTTCTTCAGGTATTCGCCGGCGATCTCGGCCAGCTTGCCGAAGAAGCTAACGCGGTGCCACTCGGTGGCTTCCTTCTTCTCGCCGCTCGCCTTGTCCTTCCACGTTTCCGTGGTGGCGACGCTGATATTGGTGACCGCCTCGCCGGAAGGCAGGTAGCGCGTTTCCGGGTCCCGCCCGAGATTGCCGACGATGATTACCTTGTTTACGGATGCCATCATGATCCCCTTGGTCGAGTACTGTACGAATATACAACGCCTGACCGCCGGCCGGGTTGACTGCGCGGGTTGGCCGTCCCTCCCGTTCAGCCCGCATGAAAGGGTGGAGCGGGCCAGGGGGAAGGGGCTATAGTAGCAAGTTTCCCTTCTCGAAAATCGCAC
>DATBQR010000034.1:0-32291 GCA_036560705.1 Burkholderiales bacterium
CTCGCCGAGCTTCATCGGCGCGAGTTCCAGGTGGGAAGAGATGCGATCGAACTCCGCCGGCGACAGCGCGGCGATGAGGTGGTTTTGCTTCGAGGAATGCGGCGTGGGAATAGGCTGACCCCAAAAGCATGATCGCGAACACCTACCCTATCACGTTCGCAGGCCTTATATGTTCGTCACCGAACATATATAAGGCGCCGGGCGAGCGTGTGCGAGCGCACAGACGTCGGCGGCGGAGATGCATAAATTGAGTCTTAACTCCAAAATGGGAAGATTCAGCCATGAAAAGATTTATCCGTGCTTCCGCTTTTCTGCTGGCTGCTTCGTTGATGGCCGTCCAGGGATGCGCTCCGACGCCCACGCACGAAGGCACCGGGGAATACGTCGACGACACCGTCATCACGACCAAGGTGAAAGCGGCGATACTCGACGAGCCCAGCCTGAAATCCGCCGAGATCAACGTCGAAACCTTCAAAGGCGTCGTCCAGCTGAGCGGCTTCGTGAGCTCCCAGGCAAGCATCCTCAGGGCGCTGGACGTCGCACGCGGCGTCAGCGGCGTGAAGTCCGTACGGGACGGCATGCGGCTCAAGTGAAGGCGCTCCGAATCTGCGGGCTGCTGTCATTGCCGGCAATCGCCGTTCTCGGCTGGGTTTCAGCCGCGCTGAGCGACTCGGTGAAAGCACCCTCCTCCGCCTATCTCTCCGACTATGTGTATTTGCACGAGACGCGCGGCCTGAGCGATTCGATCCAGATCGCGGCGCACGCCGACGTGTGCCGCGGATCGGTCCGGCGGGCCCGGCGGCCGATTTCAGGTTAAGCGCGTTAGCGCACGGCCCGCCCCGGGGACAGGGTCATACTCCGCGGATGCGAAAAATCCTGTTTGCGGTTCTTGCCTCGTGCATCGGGCTGGTCGGATCGACTGCCGCTGCGGCTGCGGGGCTGTTTTCGGCGACCGGCGCCGTGATTGCGATACTGGCAGGCGACCTGTTCCTGGGCGAGGCCGAGGGTCACCTCGGCGGGGCGGGAACGCTGACGATCCACTCGCAGAAAAGCCCCAGCCTGACCTGCACCGGACAGTTCACTTCCAGCGCGGAGCTGGGCGGCTCGGGGCAGGTACAGTGCAGCGACGGGGCGACCGCGACATTCCACTTCCGGCGTTTGAGCGCACTGCGCGGCTACGGCACCGGCAGCTCCAGCCGGGGGCCGATGAGTTTCGCGTACGGAATTGCGGCCGAGGATTCCGGGCCCTACCTGAACCTGCCCGCCGGCAAGAAGCTCCTGCACAACGGAGCGGAACTCACGCTGGCAGATCAGTAGGCTTACGGCCTTGCTGCGCGTGCTGATGAAAATACTCGCCAGCGAGGAAGAGCACGCCGAAGACCTGTCCTCCCTGCTGGAAGGGATGAAGGCCTGATCAGGTCTTGCCGAAACGGGCCTTCGCTTCGATCATGCAGTTGTTTTTCGCATCTCCGGCGAAGGCGTCGCACTTCTCTTTCGCCACGGCGAAATCGGCATCACGCTTGTCCGAGGCCGCATCCCTGCGCGCATCGGCCGTCTTCATCTGCGCCTTTGCGTCCGCCCTGGCGGCGACCAGGGCCGCCTTGGCTTCCTGCACGCAGACGTCCTTGACGTTGCCGGCGCTGTCGTCGCATTTCTGCCTGGCCACGCCGTAGTCCGCCTCCGCCCTCACGACGCGCACCTTGTAGCTGGCGTCCTCCGAGGGCTTGTACCTTGCTTCCAGCTCCGTCGTCGCGACGGACTCCCTGCCGCTCGCCTGGGCATGGCATATGTCGTTCGCGTTGCCGGAGAAGGACCCGCAGCCCGCCTTGGCGGCCTTGTACTCGGCGGCAATACGGTCTTCGCCAGAGCGGTACTGGTCCTTCGACATGCCTTGGGCCATGGCGCCGGCGCCGAAGGCGAGGCCGGCCGCGATGGCAAGCACGCCGGCGCCGGCCTGGTTCATTTGCTGCGGTCTTTCATGTTCTTCTGCCAGTCGGCCAGCTGCTTTTCCGTTTCATCCCTGGAGATGCCGTACGTTTCCTGGATCTTGCCGGCGAGGTGGTCGCGCTTCCCCGCGATCACGTCCAGCTGGTCGTCGGTAAGCTTGCCCCACTGTTCCTTGACGTTGCCCTTGAATTGCTTCCAGTTGCCTTCGATGCGGTCCCAGTTCATTTGCTCGTCCTTGAAGTTGATCGTGGAGAAGATTACTTGACGCGCATGTCGTTCTTGACCGACGTCACGCCCTTGACGTCGCTCGCGAGACGGACTGCCTGGTGCATCGCGGCGCTGGAACTCACGAATCCGCTCAGCTGCACCACTCCCTTGAAGGTCTCGACGTTGACTTCGGTCGCCTTCACCAGCGGATCTTCGACCAGTACCGCCTTCACTTTCGTCGTGATCCAGCTGTCGGTCACGTACTCGCCCGTGCCTTCCTGCGTCGGCGTGGACATGCAGCCCGTGACCGACAACAGGATGGCGGCAAGGGCGAGAGCGGAAAAGCGCTTGAATGGATTCATGGCGATGTGCTCCTGAAGCGATGAGAGGGGAGGCCAATTTATGACGCCGCCGCGCGTGGTTCCGTTCGCCAGCGCACAGAACACCCGCAAGCGCTGCCCGACAATCCCTCCGTACTCACTTGGAGACAAATATGAAAAGCAAAGCAGCCATTTCCGCCATCCTGGCGATTTCCCTGTCCACCGCGAGCCTTGCCTTCGCCCAGAGAGACGGCGATCGAAACGACCGCGGCCGCAACCAGCAGCGGGACGAGCGCGGCGCAGGCCCGAACCATACCTTCCACAGGGGCGAGCGCCTTCCGGACGAATACCGTCACAGGAACTACGTTGTTGACGACTGGCGCGGCCACCAGCTCAGTGCCCCTCCCCGCGGTTATCATTGGGTGCAAACAGGCAGCGACTACGTCCTAGTGGCGATCGCCACCGGCATCATCGCGCAGCTTTTGCTGGGCCGCTGACACCCGGCATCGTGCTGTGTACGCCACCGCACAGACTGGCGGACTCGCGCGGTAAACAATTGACTTGGGTGTTCAGGCTTGTCACCCCCTGATGAGCCGGTCCTCCCTGAGGAACGCCTGATGCACTGAGGCCCTGCGACGGCGGTCCCGTACGGGGCCTCTTCTGTTGCACATGCCACGGCAAGTCGGACAACTGAAAATCAGCGGCAATATCGCTTCTCAAGGCATGTTCCAGATCTTGTCGCTGTTCCGGCGCAGCGGCTGGATGGCTGACTACGCGGTCGAAGAACCGCCGCTGCGCTCGGAGCTGTTCAGCGCCGACCAGATGGAACAGCACGGCGAGTCGCTGGCGGCGTCGCACGCGCTGGGGGCCAAGCGTTCGCGCGACCTGCTGCTCGCTCGCCTCGTGGAAAACGAGGGCGTGCTGCTCAAGGCCTGCGCCCTGCTGACGGCGGCGATCAGGGACAACCGCCCGGGCACGCCGGCCGGCGAATGGCTGCTCGATAACTTCCACCTGATCGAAGAGCAGATCCGCACTGCGCGAAGGCACCTGCCCAGGGATTACAGCCGCGAGCTGCCGCGCCTCGCCAGCGGACCGTCAGCCGGGCTGCCGCGGGTCTACGACATTGCGCTGGAGACCATCTCGCACGGCGACGGACAGGTGGACCCGGAGAGCTTCGGCCGCTTCATCGCCGCCTACCAGGCGGTCTCCACGCTGACCCTGGGCGAACTTTGGGCGGTGCCGATCATGCTGCGCCTGGCGCTGATCGAGAATCTGCGCCGCGCCGGGACTCGCATCATCGCCCACCGGATGGGCCGGGACCTGGCCGATTTCTGGGCGGACCAGATGACGGAAACCGTGCAGAACGACCCGAAGAGCCTGATCCTCGTGGTCGCGGACATGGCCCGTTCCGACCCGCCCATGAGCAGCTCCTTTGTGGCGGAACTCGCGCGGCGGCTGCAGGGGCAGAGCGCGGCCCTGGCGATGCCGCTCAACTGGATCGAGCAGCGCCTGTCCGAACTCGGCCTGTCGATCGCCCAGCTGGTGCAGTCGGAAAACCAGCAGCAGGCCGCCGACCAGGTCTCCATCAGCAACAGCATCGGCAGCCTGCGCCTGCTGGCCGCGACCGACTGGCATGCCTTCGTCGAGTCGATGAGCGTCGCCGAGCGCACGCTGCGCGAGGACCCCGGAGGCGTGTACGGGTGCATGGACTTCGCCACGCGCGACCGCTACCGCCACGTGATCGAGAAGATCGCCGGGCTCAGCGGCCTTGCCGAGGAAGAGGTGGCGCGCAACTGCGTGCAGCTCGCGCATGAGGCCGCAGCGCGAAACGACGGCAACGAGCGTGCGGCGCACGTCGGTTTCTACCTCATCGACAAGGGGTTGCCGCAACTGGAAGCAAAGGTCTTGATTCGGAATCCGCCAATCCATATCCGAGGCCGCTTGATCTATTTCGGGCCGATCGCGCTGGTTACGGCGGTGTTCACCGGGGCCCTGCTCGCGCAGGCGCATGCAGGCGGCGCGCAGGACTGGCCTCTCGTGCTGTGCGCCTTTCCGGCATCGCTGGGGGGCAGCCAACTCGCCGTGGCGCTGGTGAACTGGCTCGCATCCCTGCTGGTTACGCCGCAGGTGCTGCCGCGCATGGATTTTTCCAAAGGCATCGCACCGGGGTCGCAGACGCTGGTGGTGATCCCGGCGCTCGTCCACAGCAAGCAGAACGTCGAAGACCTCGTCGAAACGCTCGAGGTCCGCTTCCTCGCCAACCGGGACCCGCGCCTGCAATTCGGCCTGCTCACGGATTTCGCGGATGCGGCCGGGGAAACGCTGCCGCAGGACGAGCCGTTGCTGCACCTCGCCGGACAGCGCATCGCGGAGCTGAATGAAAAATACCGCGGCATCGAAAACCCGGCGAACGACGGTGCGTTTTTCCTGTTCCATCGGCCGCGCCGCTGGAATCCCCGCGAGCGCGTCTGGATGGGCCGGGAGCGCAAGCGCGGCAAGCTGGGCGACCTGAACGCGCTGCTGCGCGGTGCCGGAGGCGACCCGTTCTCGCGCATCGTCGGCAATGTCGGCGCGCTGACCGGCGTCAAGTACGTGATCACGCTGGATACCGACACGCAACTGCCGCGCGAGTCGGCGCGGCAGCTGGTCGGCACGATGGCGCATCCGCTGAATCGCGCCCGTTACGACGCCGCCCGCCGGCGCGTGACGGAAGGCTACGGCATCCTGCAGCCGCGCATGGCGGTGAGCCTGACGGACGCGAACCGCTCGCGCTATGCCCAGCTCTACGGCGAGGAAGCCGGCATCGATCCTTACACGCGCACGGTCTCCGACATCTACCAGGATCTGTTCGGCGAAGGCTCGTTCATCGGCAAAGGTATCTACGACGTCGATGCGTTCGAGCAGGCGTTGAAGGGCCGCTTTCCCGACAACAGCATCCTCAGCCACGATCTGCTGGAAGGCTGCTACGCGCGCTCCGGGCTCGCCAGCGACGTGCAGCTCTACGAGGAATATCCGGCGCGCTACAGTGCCGACGTCAGCCGGCGGCACCGCTGGATGCGCGGCGACTGGCAGCTGGCCGGCTGGCTGCTGCGGCGCGTTCCCGCAAACGGCGGCGGCCCGGAAGACAATCCGCTCTCTGGTCTGTCCCAATGGAAGATTTTCGACAACCTGCGCCGCAGCTTGGTCTCCCCCGCGCTGACGGCGCTGCTGCTGCTCGGATGGACCTTCCTGTCGCCGGCTTGGCTCTGGTCCGCGGCGGTGCTGGCAATCATGCTGGTTCCCGCTGCGAGCGCCTCGATCGTCGAGTTGCTTCGCAAACCGGACGACGCGGTGCTGCGCCAGCATCTCTCCGGGACCCTGCATGCGGCCGGACGGCGCCTCGCGCAGGCGGGGTTCGCGCTCGCCTGCCTGCCGTTCGAGGCCTGCGTCAGCATGGACGCGATCCTGCGCACCGCGATCCGGATGCTGGTCACGCGCCGGCGGCGGCTCGAGTGGACGCCATCGGATCAACTCGATGCCGGCAGCGGCGCGAACCTTGCGGATTCCCTGCGCTTGATGTGGATTGCACCGTTCCTGTCCGTTGCCACGGCCCTCTATCTGCTGCATTCACGGCCCGCAGCGCTGCTTGCGGCCGCGCCGATGCTGCTGCTGTGGCTGGCCTCCCCGCTGCTCGCATGGTGGCTCAGCAGCCCGCTCGCGCGTCCGCAGGCAAGGCTCTCGCCCGAGCAGACCGCGTTTCTGCGCCTGGTTTCCCGGAAGACCTGGGCTTTTTTCGAAACCTTCGTCAGCCCGGACGACCATTGGCTGCCGCCGGACAACTACCAAGAAAGCCCCGCGACGGCGCTCGCGCGCCGCACCTCGCCGACCAATATGGGGCTCGCGCTGCTGGCGAACCTGTCCGCCTACGACTTCGGCTACCTGTCCGCAGGGCAGCTCATCGAACGAACGCGCAATGCGTTCGCCACCATGCAAAAGCTGGAACGGCACCGCGGTCACTTCTACAACTGGTACGACACGCAGACCCTGCTGCCGCTGCTGCCGGTCTATGTCTCCACCGTCGACAGCGGCAACCTCGCGGGCCATCTTCTCGCGCTGCGGCCGGGCCTCGCCGCACTAGCGGACCAGCCGATCCTCGCGGCGCGATGGCTCGACGGGCTCGATGACACGTTGAGAACCTTCCGTGATGCCGCACCGGCAAGCGCCCGCAGCGCCTTGGCCCAATTCGAGAACGATCTCGAAGCGGCTCTGACGGACCGGCCGGCCACGCTCCCGGCCGCCCGCGCAATCCTGCAGCGGCTCGCCGCAAATGCCGGGCAGGCCCCGAACCTCGACCGGCAATGCCGGGATCTCGCCGATGAACTGGCTCTTCTCGCGCCGGCGGGTACGCTTCCGGACCTGAACGCGATTCCGACGCTGCGCGAGCTGGCAGCGCGAGGCGTTCCGTCCGCGCGCGCGCGTATGGAGGAAATCATGCTGCTCTCCCTGCAGGCCGGCGAGATGGCGCGCATGGAGTACGGCTTCCTGTACGACGAGGTGCGGCACCTGCTGTCGATCGGCTACAACGTGGGCGAGCGGAGGCGCGACGCCAGCTACTACGACCTGCTCGCGTCGGAGGCCCGCCTGGCGGTGTTCGTCGCCATCGCGCAGGGCCAGCTGCCGCAGCAGAGCTGGTTCGCGCTGGGGCGCCTGCTGGTCAACACCGGCAGCGGGCCGACGCTGCTGTCCTGGAGCGGCTCGATGTTCGAGTACCTGATGCCACTGATCGTGATGCCGGCATACGACCGCACGCTGCTGGAGGAAAGCTGCCGCGCCGCGGTGCGGCGGCAGATCGAATACGGCGCCCAGCGCGGCGTGCCCTGGGGCATGTCCGAGTCCGGCTACAACACCGTCGATGCGGCACTCAACTACCAGTACCGCGCGTTCGGCGCGCCGGGGCTCGGGCTGAAACGCGGCCTGAGCGAAGACCTGGTGATCGCGCCCTATGCAACGGCTCTCGCGCTGATGGTCGATCCCGAGGCGGCCTGCGAGAATCTGCAACGGCTCGCCACCGAGGGCCTCCTCGGCAAGTTCGGCTTTTACGAGGCGGTCGACTACACCCCGTCGCGCCTGCGCCGTCCGGAAACCAGCGCCGTGGTGCGCTCCTTCATGGCCCACCACCAGGGCATGAGCCTGCTGTCGCTGTCTCACCTGCTGCTCGACCGGCCGATGCAGCGGCGCTTCGCCTCTGACCCGCTGTTCCAGGCGACGCTGCTGCTCCTGCAGGAACGCATACCGAAAGCCAACGCGCTGTATGCCAACAGCCCGGAGCGCGTGGATACCCGGGCCGCGGCGGAAACACTCGAGATGCCGATGCGCAGCTTCGGCACGCCCGATACGCGGATACCGGGCGTGCAGCTGCTGTCCAACGGGCGCTACAACGTGATGATCACGAACGCGGGCGGCGGCTACAGCCGCTGGAAGGACATCGCCGTCACCCGCTGGCGCGAGGACGCCACCTGCGACCCCTGGGGCATCTTCTGCTACCTGCGCGACCTGCCGAGCGGCAAGGTCTGGTCGTCCGCCTTCCAGCCGGCGTTGAAACGTACGGAGACCTACGAGGCGATCTTCACCGAGCAGCGGGTGGAGTTCCGCCGCCACGATGCGGATTTCGATACGCATACGGAGATCGTGGTCTCGCCGGAAGACGACATCGAGTTGCGCCGCGTGCGCATCACCAATCGCTCCCGCACGCGACGGACGGTCGAGGTGACCAGCTACGCGGAGGTTGTACTCGCCGCCGCTGCCGCGGACGCCGAGCATCCGGCGTTCAGCAACCTGTTCGTGCAGACCGAGATCGTGCCGGCGCGGCAGGCCATCCTGTGCACGCGCCGGCCGCGCTCGCGTGACGAGCAGACGCCGTGGATGCTGCACCTGATGGCGGTGCATGGCGTGGAGAACGCCGAGGTTTCGTACGAGACCGACCGGGCGCGCTTCATCGGCCGCGGCGGCAGCGCCAGCGACCCGCAGGCGCTGCGCGATACCGCTGCCCTGTCCGGCAGCCAGGGCTCGGTGCTGGATCCCATCGTGGCGATCCGCCAGCGCGTCACCCTCGACCCGATGCAGACGGCGACGCTCGATCTCGTCATCGGCATCGGCGAGAGCCGCGCTGCCTGCCTGCAGCTGGCCGAGCGATACCAGGACCGGCGCCTCGCCGACCGCGCGTTCGAGATGGCCTGGACGCACAGCCAGGTGGCGCTGCGGCAGATCAACGTCACCGAGGCCGACGCGCAGCTGTACGGGCGCCTCGCCAGTTCGATCATCTACGCCAACGCCTTCCTGCGTGCGGATGCGAGCGTCATCGCGCAGAACCGGCGCGGGCAATCCGGCCTGTGGGGCTACGCCATCTCGGGGGACCTGCCGATCGTGCTGGTGCAGCTGAGGGACCCGGCGAACATCGAGCTGGTGCGCCAGCTGGTGCAGGCGCACGCCTACTGGCGCCTGAAAGGACTGGCGGTGGACCTGGTGATCTGGAACGAGGATCGCGGCGGCTACCGCCAGCTGCTGCACGACCAGATCATGGGCCTGATCGCCGCTGGCCAGGAAGCCAACGTGATCGACCGGCCGGGCGGCATCTTCGTGCGCTCGGCCGACCAGATTTCCAACGAAGACCGTATCCTCCTGCAATCGGTCGCGCGCGCCGTTTTTACCGATAGCCAGGGCAGCCTGGCGGAGCAGGTCAAGCGCCGTCCCGCGGGCGAACCGGCCATCCCGCGCTTTGCCGCCACCCGCGCGCGCAGTGCCGAACCCCGCGGCGCCGTACCGGCGCAGCCGAACGAGGCGCCGCCGCGCGAGCTGATCCTGTCCAACGGGCTGGGCGGCTTCACGCCCGACGGGCGCGAATACGTGATCACGACGACGCGCGAACAGGCGACGCCCGCGCCCTGGGTGAACGTACTGGCCAATCCGCAGTTCGGTTGCGTGCTCTCCGACAGCGGCTCGGCCTATACCTGGCACCAGAATGCCCACGAGTTCCGCCTCACCCCTTGGAACAACGACGCCGTCGGCGACGCCAGCGGCGAAGCCTTTTACCTGCGCGACGAAGAAAGCGGCCATTACTGGTCGCCGTCCGCGCTGCCCTGCCGCGGCACCGGCTCTTATATGACCCGGCACGGCTTCGGCTACAGCGTCTTCGAGCACAGCGAGGACGGTATCGCCACCGAGTTGACGGTCTTCGTGTCCGCGGACCTGCCGGTCAAGTTCGCGGTCCTGAAGGTGCGCAACGCCTCTGGACGGCCGCGCCGACTCTCGGCGACCGGCTACGTGGAATGGGTGTTAGGCGATCTGCGGCCGAAATCCGGCATGCACGTGGTCACCGACATCGATCCCAACAGCGGCGCGCTGCTCGCACGCAACGTCCACAACCCCGAATTCGCCGGGCAGGTCGCCTTCTTCGACGTGGACGACGTGACGCGGACCATCAGCGGCGATCGCACCGAATTCATCGGCCGCAACGGCACGCTGCGCAATCCGGCCGCACTGGCGCGGGCCCGGCTGTCCGGCAAGGTCGGCGCGGCGATGGACCCTTGCGCGGCGATCCAGATTCCTTTCGAACTCGCAGCCGGATCCTCGCGCGAGATCATCTTCCGCCTGGGGGTCGGGCGCGGTACCGACGGCGCCAGCCGCCTCGTGCAGATCCTGCGCAAATCCGGCACCGCCCGCGCTGCGCTCGAGACGGTGAGGCAGCACTGGAGAACCACGCTGGGCGCCGTGCAGATCGAGACGCCCGACCCGTCGCTGAACGTGCTGTGCAACGGCTGGCTGCTCTACCAGGTGATCGCCTGCCGCCTATGGGGCCGCAGCGGCCACTACCAGTCGGGCGGCGCCTTCGGTTTCCGCGATCAGCTGCAGGATGTCATGGCACTGGTGCACGCCGATCCCGGGCAGATGCGCGCGCACCTGCTGCTGTGCGCGTCGCGCCAGTTTGTGGAAGGCGACGTGCAGCATTGGTGGCATCCGCCTTCCGGCCGCGGGGTGCGCACCCATTGTTCGGACGATTACCTGTGGCTACCGCTGGCGGTCTGCCGCTATGTCCTTTGCACGGGCGACCGCGCGGTCCTGCAGGAGCAGGTCCAGTTCCTGGACGGCCGCGCCGTGAGCGCAGAGGAGGATTCGTACTACGACCTGCCGGTGCGCTCGCTAGAAACCGCGAGCCTGTACCAGCACTGCGTGCGGGCAATCCTGCTGGGTTTGCGCCTCGGCGTGCACGGGCTGCCGCTGATGGGAACCGGCGACTGGAACGACGGCATGAACCTGGTGGGCCCGCAGGGCAAGGGCGAAAGCGTGTGGCTGGGCTTTTTCCTCCACCAGGTGCTCACGCAGTTCGCCACGCTCGCGCGCGCCGAAAACGACGCGCCCTTCGCCGAGCGCTGCGAGACCGAAGCCGAGCGGTTACGCGCCAATATCGAGCGGCATGCCTGGGACGGCGGCTGGTATCGTCGCGCCTACTTCGACGACGGCACGCCGCTGGGTTCCTCCGCCAATACCGAATGCCGCATCGATTCCATCGCGCAAAGCTGGTCGGTGCTGTCCGGCGCGGGCACTCCCGAGCGAGCGCGGCTGGCGATGAACGCGCTGGACCGGCACCTGGTACGCCGCGACCACGCGCTGATCCAGCTGCTCGACCCGCCGTTCGACAAGTCCGACCTCGATCCGGGCTATATCCGCGGCTACGTGCCCGGCGTGCGGGAGAACGGCGGGCAGTACACGCACGCGGCGGTCTGGGCGGCGATGGCGTTTGCCGCGCTGGGCGACAACGCTCGCGCCTGGGAACTGCTCGCCATGATCAATCCCCTGCATCACGGCGAATCGCCAGGCAGGACCGCGGTCTACAAGGTGGAGCCCTACGTCATCGCCGCCGACATCTATGCCGTCGCGCCGCATACCGGGCGCGGCGGCTGGACCTGGTACACCGGCTCTGCCGGCTGGATGTACCGGCTGATCCTCGAATCGCTATTGGGATTGAGTTTAAGTGCGGACAAGCTGCATTTCGCGCCCTGTATTCCCGCGGACTGGAGCGAGTTCAAATTGCGCTACCGCTATCGTGAAACCGTCTACCACATCACCGTACGTCAATCCTCCGGCGCCGGAATGACGGTGAACGTGGACGGCGTTTTGCAATCGGACCCGGAAATATCGCTGGTCGACGATCGCCGCGAGCACCAGGTCGAAGTGACCCTGCAGGATCAGAAATGGAAATTGCCCGCGCCGGACAGCCCGATCACTCCGATGATGATCAAGTAGAGGGCGACGATGAAGTTCAACAGCCGGGGCATCACGAGAATCAGGATGCCGGCGATCAGCGATACCAGCGGGGTCAGGCCCAGGTGAATGCTCATGACGTTCAGTCCTTGTTCTTCGACATTGCAGCGAAAGCAAGAGCGCAGGCGCCGCCGCCGACCAGCAGCCAGCCGAGGATCGGCGACAGGAACACTGTATGGGTCTCTTCGGCGGTCGCCTTGATCGAGCCGATCTGCAGCACCGTCTCCGTCGTCGTGTAGTTGAAATGGTTGTAGCCGAGAACCGCCGCGCCCAGGGTGATCAATACGACGCCGACGATGAGAGTGGGTTTCATCCACTGACTTTTATGCCGGAACGGGTCCCGGCTCCGTGCGGCAACGCACATACACCGGCCAGGGAAACTGGGAGTATCCGCAGTCGCCTCGGATCGGGCGTGGTTCTCCCCCATTTTTCGAGGCCGCAACTTCATGTCTGAACCAGGAGGCAGTTCCGTCCCTGCCGGCAAGGCGGCCGATACTGCCGACGAGCGCCGGCGCAAGGCGCTCCTGAAGACGGGAGCCCTGCAGTACGCGATCCTGACCAGCGCCAATTTCTCGATCATCGCCACCGACGAGAAAGGCATCATCCAGCTCTTCAATGTCGGCGCCGAGCGCATGCTGGGCTACACGGCCGCCGAGGTCGTCAACCGGATAAACCCCAGCGACATTCACGATCCGCAGGAGGTTGCGGCGCGCGCCCGCGCGTTGAGCCTGGAGCTCGCCACCCCCATTGCGCCCGGCTTCGAGGCGCTGGCCTTCAAAGCCTCGCGCGGCATCGAGGACGTCTATGAGCTGACCTACATCTGCAAGGACGGCAGCCGCTTCCCGGCCATCGTCTCGATCACCGCGCTGCGCGACGACTACGGCGACCTGATCGGCTACCTGCTGATCGGCAGCGACAATTCGGTGCGCAAGCGCGTCGAGATAGAGTTGAACGCGGCCATGGCCGCCGCCGAGAAGGCCAACCACGCGAAAACGGATTTCCTCTCCGGCATGAGCCACGAACTGCGCACGCCCCTGAACGCCATCCTCGGTTTCGCCCAGCTCATGGAATCGGCCTCGCCGCCGCCGACGCTGCCGCAGAAGCGCAACCTGGACCAGATCCTCCAGGCGGGCTGGTACCTGCTGGAGCTGATCAACGAAATCCTCGACCTCGCGCTGATCGAATCGGGCAAGCTGACGCTGTCGAAGGAACCGGTCTCGCTGGTCGAGGTGATGCTCGAGTGCCGGGCGATGATCGAGCCGCAGGCGCAGAAACGCGGCATCAGCATGACCTTCCCGCGCTTCGAGACTCCCTACTTCGTCAAGGCGGACCGCACCAGGCTCAAGCAGGTGCTGATCAACCTGCTTTTCAACGCCGTCAAATACAACAAGGCAGGCGGCGCAGTGGCAGTGGAGTACGCCATCCGGTCTCCGGAACTGGTCCGCATCTGCATCCGCGACTCGGGCGCGGGCCTGGCGCCGGAACAGGTCGCGCAGCTGTTCCAGCCGTTCAACCGGCTCGGCAGGGAAGCCAGCGCCGAGGAAGGCACCGGCATCGGACTGGTGGTGAGCAAGCGGCTGGTCGAACTGATGGGCGGCGCCATAGGCGCGGACAGCGTCCCCGGCACAGGCAGCGTGTTCTGGATCGAACTGGACCTGACGAAGGCACCCCGCCAGGCGGTGCTCGAAGCCGAGCGCGCGGCGCTCGCGCCGCCGAAAATCGCCGACGGCACGCCGGTGCGCACCCTGCTCTACGTCGAAGACAACCCGGCCAACCTGGAACTGGTCGAGCAGCTCATCGCGCGCCGCCCGGACCTGCGCCTGCTCTCCGCGGCGGACGGCAATCTCGGCATCGAGTTCGCCCGTGCCTACCAGCCGGAAATAATCCTCATGGACATCAACCTGCCCGGCGTCAGCGGCATCGAGGTCATGAAAACCCTGCACGCGGATCCCGCGACGGCGCATATCCCGATCGTCGCGCTGAGCGCCAACGCGGTGCCGCGGGATATCGAAAAGGGGCTCGAAGCCGGGTTCTTCAACTATCTCACCAAACCCATCAAGGTCGATGAGTTCATGGATGCGCTGGACGCGGCGCTGGAACATTCCCGAACGGCAACGGGCCGCGCGGCGACAAAGGAGAACGCATGATGCTTGCCGAGTCCGACATCCTGAACGCAGGCATCCTGATCGTCGACGACCAGGAGAGCAACATCAGCCTGCTCCGGCAGATGCTCGGCGAAACCGGCTACACCAGCATTTCGTCGACCATGATTCCGCAGGATGTCTGCGCGCTGCACCGCAGGAACCGCTACGACCTGATCCTGCTCGATTTGCAGATGCCCGGCATGGACGGCTTCCAGGTGATCGAGGCCCTGAAGACCAGCGACGCGGACGCCTATCTCCCGGTGCTCGTGCTCACCGCGCAGCCCGGCCACAAGCTGCGCGCGCTGCAGGCGGGCGCCAAGGATTTCGTCAGCAAGCCCTTCGACCTGGTCGAAGTCAGGACGCGCATCCACAACATGCTGGAGGTGCGGCTGCTGTACAAGAAGCTGGAAAGCTACAGCAAGGGCCTGGAACTGGTGGTGCAGGAACGCACCGCCGAACTGCGCGAAAGCGAGGCGCGCTACCGTAGCCTGACCGAACTGTGTTCCGACTGGTACTGGGAGCAGGACGAAAGCGGGGAATTCACCAAGGTCTCCGGCCCGGTCCTGGAGATGCTCGGTATCCGGGTTCCCGCATTAGCCGGAGACGGGACAGGCGCCCAGGTGACCGGCTGGAACGAGGCGGAACGCAAGCATCTGCAGGACACCATCGCGGCGCGCCAGCCATTCCTGGATTTCGTCTTCAGCCGCGTAAACGCCGACAGCACGCGGCAGCAGTTTCGCGTAAGCGGCGAGCCGATGTTCAACCAGTCCTCCCGTTTCATCGGCTACCGCGGCATCGGCGTCGAAATCACCATCCCGAAATAGCGCTCGCAAACCGGCAGCCCGCGATGTCGTCGCCCCACAACCCGAGCCAGAATCACCTGCTCGCCGCCCTGCCCCCCGCCGAGTTCGAGCGCCTCGCTCCGCACCTGGAACTGGTGCCGCTGCTGCTCGGCCAGATCCTCTACGAACCCGGCGGGCAGCTGCAGCACGCCTACTTCCCCACCACCGCCATCGTCTCGCTGCACTACGTGATGGAATCGGGCGCGTCGGCCGAGACCGCAGGCGTGGGCAACGAGGGCTTAGTCGGCATGGCGCTGTTCATGGGCGGCGACACCACTCCCAGTTCGGCCGTCGTGCAGACTGCCGGCCACGGCTACCGGCTGGCCGGCCGCCTGCTGAAGCAGGAGTTCAACCGCGCCGGGCTCACGCAGCGCCTGCTGCTGCGCTACACCCAGGCGCTGATCGCGCAGATGATCCAGACCGCAGCCTGCAACCGGCACCATTCGGTGGAGCAGCAATTGTGCCGCTGGCTGTTGCTGACCCTCGACCGGCTCCCCTCGCAGGAACTGATCATGACGCAGGAGCTGGTCGCCAGCATGCTCGGCGTGCGCCGCGAAGGCATCACGCAGGCCGCCGGAAATTTGCAGCACGCCGGCGTCATCCGCTATCGCCGCGGCCACATCTCGGTGATGGAGCGCTCGGGGCTGGAAACCCGCGCCTGCGAATGCTACAGCGCGGTGAAGACGGAATTGGCCCGCCTGCTGTCCGACGTCCGCTACCGCCAGGAAATTTCCGCCGTCGCCGGATAGCCGCCCTCAGAGAGGGCTGCGTCCTCCGATCACCCTGAGCAGGACGACCACCACCGCGATCACCAGCAGCACGTGGATGAAGCCGCCCATTGTGTAGGCGGTGACGAGCCCGAGGGCCCACAAGATGACGAGGACGACGGCGACGGTGTAGAGCATTGGATCTCCTTGTTTGGCTGCCAGGATCATGCGGCAACAATATTTCGCCGTATGTGCGCTGCACCTCAGACCGCCGGAAGCCGCCCGCACATGCTCCGGTTCGAGACCGCTCAGTATCTTTCCGCTTTTGCTGACAGTCAGGGATGGAAGCAGCAGTGCAAGGCGGAACCAGCGCAACTTATTCAATGAGAGAGACCATGAAAAATTCATTCACCAAGAAACAACTCGGCTTGGCAGTCGCCTGCGCCCTGGCACTCGGCATCGCCTCCGGCGCCGCACGCGCCGACAACATCGGCCCCGCGTCGGACAGGGAAACATGGAACAACGCCGCCAAGCAGGTATGGAGAAGCGGCGCCGGCGAGTGCTGGCACAGCTCCTTCGGCCCGCCCCCGGGTTACGACGAATGCAACCCGGCGCCGATGGCGCAGGCTGCACCGGCGCCGTACGTCGCGCCCGTCGTCGTCGCGTCCGCCCCGCCGCAGCGCGTGTACCAGAAAGTCACCTTCGACGCGGATGTGCTGTTTGCCTTCGACAAGGCTGTCCTGCGTCCCGAAGGCAAGACCGCGCTGGACGGCTTCGCGGGACAGCTGCCCGGCATCAATCTCGAGTCCATCAAGGTCGTAGGCAATACCGACCGCATCGGCTCGGACCAGTACAACCAGGAACTCTCGGACAGACGCGCTACGGCGGTAAAGGCTTATCTGGTCGCCGTGGGCGTCCAGTCGAACAGCATGAGCGCCGAAGGCATGGGCAAGACCAAGCCGGGAACGGATTGCCCGGGCGCCAAGAGCAAGAAGGTGATCGCCTGCCTGCAGCCGGACCGCAAGGTAGAGGTCGAAGTGATCGGCACCAAAACCCAACGGTAATCCGCAGTCAAACGCTTTCCTAAAAAGGTATTCCAATGAAACCCATTCAAAGATTTGCAGTCGGTACGGTTGCCGCGGCGATGCTGCTCGGCCTGGCCGGTTGCGGCGGGATGTCGCAGCGCGGCGAGAACACCGCGGTCGGCGCCGGCGCCGGCGCGGTTGCAGGTGCGGTCCTCACGGGCGGCAGCCCGATCGGTACGGTCGGCGGCGCCGTGGTCGGCGGCGTGATCGGCAACGAGGTCGGCCGGAGGTAACTCCGCAAGCGACGCGCGAAAAATCCGCGCTTTATGTACGCAATCGTACTGAGCGGATTCCAGCGGCAAGGCAGGATGTCTTCGGGCGTTCGTCATTCTCCTCCCCCCTAGACGAACACCCGGCAGCACCGGGCCTGGAACGGCAACCCCGTTCCGGGCCTTTTTCTTTCTACGCGCCGTCGTGCATGTCCTTGACGACCTCGTAGCATTCGCAAGCCGCCGTTTCCAGGCCCTTGCGATCCAGGATCGTGATGGTGCCGCGGCTGTAGCCGATCAGGTTGCGCTTCTGCAGCGCCTGCGCGGCCTTGGTGACGCCCACCCGCCGCACGCCCAGCATGTGGCCGAGGAATTCCTGCGTCATGCGGAATCGATCCGACTTCACGCGGTCGTGGGTCATCAGCAGCCAGCGCGCGAGGCGCCGCTGCACGACATGGAAGCGGTTGCAGGCGGCGGTCTGCGAGATCTGCGCCATCAACGCGTGCGTATAGAGATACAACTCCCGCTGCAGCGGCGGGCTGCGCCGGAATTCCTTCAGGAAGGAGGCCGACGCCATCCGCAGCGCCGTCCCCTCCCCCTGCACCAGCGCGCGGACCAGCGACACGGAATGTCCCAGTACCAGGGGAACGCCGACCATGCCCTCGCGGCCGATCAGGCCGACTTCCAGGGCGAGATGGCCGTCCGCCAGCGTCAGCAAAGACACCAGGGAGGCGCCCGGAAAATACACGTGGCGGATCGTCTCGCCCGGTTCGTAGAGCACGTCGCCGAAATTCAGCGTGACCGGCTCGAGCCCGGCGATCAGGCGCCGGTACGCCTTGCGCGGGACGGCGGCCAGCAGGCTGTTCTCGATCACAGCTGGCGGTCGGCGGCGAATGTCTTTCCGGCGAACAGCCGATCGGATTCCCGTTTGACTACCGCGTAGCACTCGCAGACCCGCGCTTCCAGCTTCGGCCGGTCGAGCACGGTGATCTTGCCGCGGCTGTAGTGAATCAATCCCTCCGCCTGCAGCTTGCCGGCGGCCTCGGTCACGCCCTCGCGGCGCACGCCCAGCATGTTGGCGATCAGCGCCTGCGTCATGGTCAGCTCGTTCGATGGCAGCCGGTCCAGGCTGAGCAGCAGCCAGCGGCACAGCTGCTGCTCGACCGCGTGGTGCCGGTTGCACACCGCGGTCTGCGCCATCTGCGTAATCAGCGATTGGGTATAGCGCAGCAATAGATATTGCAGCGGGCCGCCGCGCTCGAATTCCGTTCTCAGGTGGCTCCCTTTCAGCCGGTAGGCATGGCCCGCGCTCTGCACCACGGCGCGGCTGGGCGTGCTCTCGCCACCCATGAACAAAGCGACGCCGACCACGCCCTCGTTGCCCACCACCGCGATCTCCGCCGAGGGTCCGTCGCGCATCACGTAGAGGAGCGAGACGATGCTGGCGACCGGGAAATAGACGTACACCTGCTGGCTCCCGGACTCATAGAGGGCCAGCCCCAACTCCAGAGGGACCCGCTCCAGATCGGGCAGCAGGCGCTCGTAGTCCGCGTCCGGCAGCGCGGCGAGGAGGTAGTTCTGCTTCGGAGAATGCAGTGCCAGCATGGTCTACGGGGCATTTTCAAGCGAAAGACCGGGCGCTGTATGTACGGCAACGTACGGAAGCCCGAATTCAGGGGGGCCACGATTCGGCATGAACCGGGACCGCATGGAGGGCATCTGCAGGCAGCTGAGCGGGGCGGTGAAGCAGCGCTGGGGCGCGCTCACCGCGGATCCGCTGGCGGCGGCCGAGGGCGCGCGCGACCGGATCCTCGGCAAGATGCAGGAGCTGCGCGGCCTCTCCAGGCAGGAAGCGGACCGGCAGCTCGACGAATTCATGCGCCGCAACCGCAACTGGTGGGACCTGTCGGGGCGGTAACTGCCGCCGCTTTCGTCATCGCTTATTTGGAGATCCCAATCATGCAAAAAATATTTCTTGCGGCCGCCGCGTCCATCCTGATCGCCGGCTGCGGCAACAGCGAGCAGGCGACGCCGGCGCCGTCCCCTGTCGCAAAGACCACGGTGGGCACGGAAATCGACGACACGGTCGTCACCACCAAGGTGAAATCCGCGCTGCTGGCCGACGCCGAGATCAAGAGCTTCGATTTCAAGGTGGAAACCCGCAAGGGTGCGGTTCAGCTCAGCGGCTTCGTCGACAACCAGGCGCAGGTCGATCGCGCCATTTCGGACACGCGCGGGATCGAAGGCGTCAGGAGCGTGGAGAACGGCATCACCCTCAAGGAAGGCAAGGCGACGGTGGGCAACGCGGTCGACGACGGCGTCGTCACCGCCGGGGTGAAGTCGGCCCTGCTCGGGGACCCGGGCGTGAAAAGCTTCGACATCGCCGTGGTCACGCGCAAGGGCGAAGTCCAGCTCAGCGGCTTCGTCGACAACCAGGCGCAGATCGACCAGGCGATCGCCGCCGCGCGCAAAGTGGACGGCGTGACAAGCGTCAGCAATCAAATGAGCGTCAAGAAATAATTTCCGGGAGACGGACAAGATGGAACGCGCAGCGCAGGAATTCGAACGGGCTCGGGGCCGGATGGCCGGCGATTTCAGGACCATGATCGCCGACAGCGAGGATCTGCTGAAGGCGGCCGCCGCGGTGTCAGGCGAAAGCTTCGGCGCCGCGCGCGCGAAGTTCGAGGAAAAACTGCGGCGCGCCAAAGCCACGCTGGCGGACGCCTCCCAACCGGTGATCGACAAAACGAGGGCGTCTGCCGCCCTCGCGGACGACTACGCCCGCGGCAATCCCTGGACCGTGGCCGGCGCCGCGATCGTTGCCGGAATCCTGCTCGGCCTGCTCGCCGCCAGACGATAAAGCAGGTTACCGGCCGCTAAGCGCGGCAACGAACGGAATCGGCGGCGCAGGCGGCATAACGTTGGTTCACGAATCGTAATGCGCGCCCACGATTCCGCTGCGAACGAATTCGATGGAGCGCGCAACCAGTCAATTGCAGCCAACCATACAAAGGGATTTGCCATGAAACCAACGATGATGAAAAGCCCGCTGTCGCTCGCCGTGATCGCGCTGTTCGCCGCGGGGTGCGCGTCGACCCAGCCCACGTATGAATCGCAACCGATCAGCTACGTCGGACCGGCCGGCGCCACCGGCGCCACCGGCGCCACCGGAATACAGGGCGCGACCGGCGCCACCGGCGCGACCGGCGTTGCGATGGCCGGCCCTACCGGCCCTACCGGCGCGACCGGCGCGCAGGGAATGCAAGGCCCGATTGGCGCGACGGGTGCTGAAGGCCATATGGTGGTCGGCCGTGCAGGCCCGACTGGAGCGACCGGCGCGACAGGCGCGACAGGCGTGACCGGCAATACGGGCTCGCAGGGCGCGAGCGTGCCGGGCCCGATGGGCCCGACTGGAGCCACCGGTGCGACCGGCCTCCAGGGCGTGGTCGGCAGCACGGGCGCGGAAGGCCCGACGAGGGAAGGTCCTCGGGGTCCGGTCGGTGCGACGGGCGCCACGGGCGCCACGGGCTCGACGGGATATACGGGCGCGAAAGGCAACACCGAGATGGCGGGCGTGGCAGGTCCGGCCGGCCGTACCGGCGCGACCGGTGCGCAAGGCACGATCGGTGCGACCGGCGCGCAAGGTCCAGGCGGCCCGGGCGGCTGGTCTGCGTACCGCGACATCTGGTTCGACGCCAACAGGTCGGATCTCCGGGCTTCCGAATCGAGCAAGATCTCCGACATCGCGGGCTATCTGAACCAGAACCCCAACCAGCAGGTGGCCATCGACGGAACCAGCGACCGGGCGAACACCGTCCGCAACGCGCTGCTCCAGGCGGGCGTGCCGGCTTACAAGATCCAGTACGGCACGTTCGGCGACCCGCGCATGCAGCGCGACCGCCAGGTGCAGGTGCTGGTCAGCAGCCGCTAGGGAATTTTCTGCAAGCAGGCAGTACCAGGCCCGGCAACGGCGGTTTCGTTCCGGGCCTTTTCACGTCCGCCGCGGGAAATGCCGCGCGCCTTGTGTCTGCTGCCGCACCGACCGCCGGGCATGGCGCGGACACAATCGCCTCAAGTGAAAACCATTCTCCTCGCGGCGACGCTTTTCTTCCTGGCAACGGGCGCGTCGGCACAGCCGGTTGATACGAAGCTGGGCGCCACCGTCAACGCAAGCGAGGCGGAGCGCAGGCTCGCGCAGGCCCGGCTGAAGCGCCGGCAAGGCATCGCGCCGCTGCCCGGCGAACGGGCCCGGGGTTCCGCCGCCGGCGTCCTGAATATCCGCTACTGGAAGCGCCAGGAAAAACTGCGGCTGCTGGTCGAGCAGGCGCAGCGCCGCTCGAACGCGACGGCACAGCGGCCGCAACTCGCCGCCGCGCTCTGACGGCTCCGGACTACGCCGCCTTGCCGTTCCGCGGTCCGAGGAAATACCACAGGATCAGGCCAAGCACGGGCAGCAGCGCCACCGCGACGATCCAGATCAGCTTCTTCTCGTTGGAAACGGTGCTCTGGAAAATATTGATGATCGCCCAGATGTCGCCAATCAATATCAGCAGGCCGCCGAGGCCCGGGTACCCGATGTTGATCACTGTTGGCTCCTTGTGAATGACATGACCGTCAAGGGACAGCTGTAGCACGATTCGCGTGCAGCCGCTGCAAGTCCGCGAACATGCCGGCAACGGCCCGCTTGCGCGCCTGCGCGGCATCGTGGGAATCGAACGTCCGCGCGTCCTCCCGCGCCTCGAGTGCGGCCAGCTTGTCGAACAGTCCGAGTGCCCTGCCCGCGTCGAATCCGGCGATGAAGAAAATTGCCGCGCCGATCGCGTCCGCCTCGCGCTCTTGCAGCCGCGCGGCGGGCTGAAAGGCGGCGGCGTAGGAGTCCTTGGCGAGGAACTCGAGCAGGGCGGTGCGCGCGGTGGGAAGCTTTTCCTTGCCGAGGGATTCCGCCATGAAAGCGAGCTTCGCCGATGCGTGCGAGGCGACGACGTGCGCCGCCTCGTGGGCGAGGATCAGGGCCAGTTCGTCGTCGTTGATCTGCAGCGCGCGCAGGAACTTCGCGTCCACGAGGATCGTCTCCCCGGGGAACGCCGCCGCGCCGTGGCCGAAGTCCTCGATCAGGATGGCCTTCCAGGCGTCCTTGTCGAAACGCGCGTCGATGGCGGCCACCGCCCCGCCGATCACCGCCATGACATGGTCGGCGCGCGCGTTCAGTACCGGGTCGGCGACCAGCGTCCGGTCGTTTAGCGCCTTGCGCACATAGCTCGCGGCGAGCCCCTGCCAGGCGGCAGCGGCTTCCGGTTCCGGATAGGCCGCCTGGGCGAAACCGGCAATACTGTAAAGGGACAACGCGAGCGCGACGCAGGCCTTCATGGTGTTTCCCCCATGTTTCTGCAGCGCGGCGAGTATGTCCCTTTGCCGGTGCAACTACAATCAGCGCGATTTGTCGGTGCGCTGCCGCACATACGCCGATATTTCCATGCCGTGCGCCTCAGCGTCGCACGTCTTCGCACCATCCTTCTTTGCGGCCCAGCGTACATACCGGGCCGGCGAGCGCACCGATACTGCCCCGGACAGGAGGTGGCAAATGTCCGCGAGCAAATCCAGTCCTCAAGCCCCCGGTCCTGCGCCTGCCGGCGAAAAGCCGGGCGATTTCGACGGCGCCATCGAATCCGGCCGCCAGGAAACGCTGCTCAAGACCGGCGCCCTGCAGGACGCCATTCTGAACAGCGCCAACTTCTCCAGCATCGCCACCGACGAGAAGGGTGTCATCCAATTGTTCAACGTCGGCGCCGAGCGCATGCTGGGCTACGCCGCCGCCGAGGTGATGAACAAGATCACCCCGGCCGACATTTCGGATCCGCAGGAGGTGATCGCCCGTGCCGCCGCGCTGAGCATCGAGCTGGGCACCACGATCAAACCCGGTTTCGAAGCGCTCGTCTTCAAGGCCTCGCGCGGCATCGAGGACATCTACGAGCTGACCTACTTCCGCAAGGACGGCAGCCGCTTCCCGGCGGTGGTTTCCGTCACCGCGCTGCGCGACGCGCAGGAAAGCATCATCGGCTACCTGCTGATCGGCACCGACAACACCGCCCGCAAGCAGGCCGAGGAAGCGCTGCTCAAGGCAGGCGCCCTGCAGAGCGCGATCTTCAACAGCGCCAACTTCTCCAGCATCGCCACCGACGCCAAGGGCGTGATCCAGATCTTCAACGTCGGCGCCGAGCGCATGCTGGGCTACGCCGCCGCCGAGGTGATGAACAAGATCACCCCGGCCGACATTTCCGATCCGCAGGAACTCATCGTCCGGGCCCAGGCGCTGAGCATCGAGCTCGGCACCACCATTACCCCGGGCTTCGAGGCGCTGGTGTTCAAGGCCTCGCGCGGCATCGAGGACATCTACGAGCTGACCTACTTCCGCAAGGACGGCAGCCGCTTCCCCGCCATCGTCTCAGTCACGGCGTTGCGCGACGCGCAGGAGGGCATCATCGGCTACCTGCTGATCGGCACCGACAACACCGCCCGCAAGGAAGTCGAAGCGGCGCAGGCGGTGCTCGACCAGCGGCTGCGCGACCAGCAGTTCTACACCCGGTCGCTGATCGAATCGAACATCGACGCGCTGATGACGACGGATCCGCAGGGCATCATCTCCGACGTCAACCAGCAGACCATCGCGCTCACCGGGCGCACGCGCGACGAACTCATCGGCGCGCCGTTCAAGAGTTTCTTCACCGACCCGGCGCTCGCCGACGCCGGCATCAAGCGGGTGCTCACCGAAAACAAAGTGAGCAACTACGAACTGACCGTGCGCGCCCTGAACGGGGAAGAAACCGTGGTGTCGTACAACGCCGCCACCTTCCACAACCGCGACCGCAAGCTGCAGGGCGTGTTCGCGGCAGCGCGCGACGTCACCGAACTCAAGCGCTTCGAGCGCACCCTGCAGGAAAAGAACATCGAGCTGGAACACGCCAGCCGCATGAAGTCGGAGTTCCTCGCCACCATGTCGCATGAATTGCGCACGCCCCTGAACGCCATCATTGGCTTCTCCGAGGCGCTCAAGGACGGCCTGGCCGGCGAGCTGAGCGTCACCCAGCACGAATACATCGGCGACATCTTCACCAGCGGCCAGCACCTGCTGTCCCTGATCAACGACATTCTCGACCTGTCCAAGGTCGAGGCCGGCATGATGGTGCTCGAGCTGGAAGCGGTCGACATGAAGAGCCTGCTGTCGAACAGCCTGACCATCGTCAGGGAAAAGGCCGCGGCCCAGCGCATCTCCCTCGAACTCGCAGCGGACGATGACCTGGGCGTTCCCCAGCTCGACATGCGCAAGACCAAGCAGATCGTCTACAACCTGCTGTCGAATGCCGTCAAATTCAGCGCCAACGGCGGCCGCGTGACGGTGCGCGCGCGCCGCGTGTCGCGCGACAGCGTCGGCACCCTGCCGAACGCCTGGCCGGCCCACAACTTCCCCCTGGCCGAGAACGAGCACATCGAATTCCTCGAAATCAGCGTCAGCGACAGCGGCATCGGCATTTCCAGGGAGAACATGGCGAAGCTGTTCCAGCCCTTCAGCCAGATCGACAGCAGCCTCGCGCGCAAGTTCGAAGGCACCGGCCTCGGCCTGGCGATGGTGAAACTGCTGGCCGAACTGCACGGCGGCACGGTAGCGGTCGCCAGCGCGGAGGGTGAAGGCGCATGCTTCGCCGCCTGGCTGCCGTTGTACCGGACCCACTACGGCACGGCCACCCTGCCCCCCAGCGCCGGCCCCTCTATCGCGGCGCATGCCGAACCCAGGGAACGCATCGCGCTGGTGGTCGAAGACGACGACCAGTCCGCCGAACTGCTCCGCCTGCTGCTGCACGCGGAGGGCTTCACCGTCCTGCGGGCAGCCAGCGCCGAGGAAGCGCTGGCGATGGCGCCCAAACAGGACCTCAGCCTGATCACGCTCGACCTGCAGCTGAAGGGCACCAACGGCTGGGATTTCCTGCAGAAAATCCGGGACAGCGCCATCCTGTCGCGCGTGCCGGTGGTGATCATCTCCGGCCTGCCGGTCACGAACCTGGCCCTCGCCCGCGGCGCCGCTGCCGTGCTGGAAAAGCCGTTCAGCCGCGCCCAGCTGAAAGCCTCGCTTGCCGAGTTGAAACTCGATCCGACGGAGGAACGCACCTACACCGTGCTGGTGGTGGATGACGACCCCAAGGCGGTGGAAGTGATCGCGGCGTTTCTGCCTGCGCCGGCCTACGCGGTGGTGCGCGCCTACGGCGGCAAGGAGGCGATCGCGCTCGCGCAGCGCCATCGGCCGCACCTGATTCTGCTCGACCTGATGATGCCGGAGGTGAACGGCTTCGACGTCGTGGACGCGCTGCAGCGCGATCCGGATACCGCGCGCATCCCGGTCCTTGTGGTGACCGCCAAGCAGATCACCTCCGCAGACCGCGCCGCACTCCATCAGACGGGGGGAGGCGTCATTCCGATCGTCGAAAAGGCCAGCTTCAACCGCAGCGGCTTCATCACCGAGGTCCGGCGCGCGCTGACGCTGCACTGAAGAGGCAGGCGATGGCGAGGATCCTGATCGTGGAAGACAACCCGGCGAACATGAAGCTCGCCTCCCTGCTGCTGTCCAACGCGGGACATACGTCGCTGTGCGCCGTCGATGCCGAGACCGGCCTGACTCTGGCGCGCGCCGAGCGGCCGGACCTGATCCTGATGGACGTCCAGCTTCCGGGCATGGACGGCCTGGCGGCCACGGCCCTGCTGAAGAAGGACCCGGTCACCGCGGCGATCCCGATCATCGCGCTGACCGCGATGGCGATGAAGGAGGACCGGGAGAAAACCAGGGCCGCGGGCTGCGACGCGTACATCGCCAAGCCGCTGCGCTACCAGGAACTGTACAAGGCGATCGACAGGCTGCTGCCCAAAGCGCTTCCGTCAGCGCCATGAGGAACCCGCCGCCCGCCACCATCCTCATCGTCGACGACGAAATCCAGAACCGCAAGCTGCTCGAAGCGCAGTTGAAGCCGGAAGGCTACCGCACGGTCAGCGCCGCCAGCGGCGAGGCCGCGCTCGCGGCGATAACGAAGCAAGCTCCGGACCTCATCCTGCTCGACATCATGATGCCCGGCATGGATGGATACCAGGTGGCCAGCGCGCTCAAGGCGAACCCCGCCACCTCGAGCATCCCGATCATCATGGTGACGGCCTCCGTCGGCCGCGACTCCCGCATGGCGGGCCTGAACGCCGGAGCGGAGGATTTCCTCATCAAGCCGGTCGATCGCGGCGAACTGTGGTTGAGGGTGCGCAACCTGCTGCGCCTGAAAACCCTCACCGATTTCCAGAAAAACCACAACGCGATCCTGGAGAAGGAAGTGAAGGCGCGCTCGGCCGAGCTGCAGCGTTTCCGCGCCGCAATGGAAATTTCCGGGGACGGCATCGTCCTCGTCGACCGCGCGAGCATGCGCTACATCGACGTCAACCAGACGCTCTGCGACCTCGTCGGCCGCACGCGCCAGGAAGTGCTCGACATTGCGCCGATGGACCTGTTCGGCACGGAACGCGAGGTCCTGGAGCGCGACTACGACGCCATCATCGCGGACAGGAACGCGGGCGCGGGCAGGATCGAAGGCGTGTACCGCCACAAGGACGGCTCGCTGATTCCGATCGAGACGCGCCGGCGCGCCCTGCAAACCGACGACGGGTGGATCGTCGTCTGCAACGCGACCGACACTACCGCGCGCAAGGCGGCGGAGACCGGGATCCGCCGCCTCAACCGCGTGTACGCCGTGCTGAGCAGCATCAACGGCGCCATCGTCCGCAACAGGACACGCGGCGACCTGTTCAGGGAGGTGTGCCGGATCGCGGTGTCGGAGGGAGGTTTCATTCTCGCCCGGGTGGTAGAACTGGAGGCGAGCGGCCTTGCCCGCATCGCCGCCAGCACCGAGGCCGATCCACGGTTGTTCCAGATGATCGTCGACGAATACAACGCCGATCCGGAAGGTTGCCAGAACCTGCTGGCGTCCGGATTGCGCGGCGGCCTGCCCCTGGTCTCCAGCGACGCCGCGGCCGATCCGCGCTTGCCCAGCCGCAAGTCGCTGACCGCCGACGGAACGTACGCGCTCGCGCTGCTGCCCATCATCGTGGACAAGCGCGTCTCCGGTTCCTTCGTCCTGCGCGCGCGGGAAGCCGGGATGTTCGACGAAACCGAGCTTCACCTGCTCATGGAAGTGGTGTCGAACATTTCCTTCGCGCTGGAGCACATCGAGAAGGAGGCGAAGGTCAGGAGGCTGACGCGCGTGTACGCCGTGCTGAGCGCGATCAACACGCTCATCGTGCGCGTGCGCGTGCGCGACGAGCTGTTCGAGGAGGCGTGCCGCATCGCCGTGGATCACGGCAAGTTCCAGATGGCCTGGATCGGCATCCTCGACCGGGACACCGGGCAATTGAAGATGGTGGCGCGCAAGGGCGGCGACCAGGACTACGCCGACCGCATGCCGCTCGGCCTGGACGAAGCCGATACCGGGACATTCGGGCTGGCCGGGCGCACCGTGCAGGAAAGGAAGCCGATCCTGATCCAGGACGTGCAGCACGACCCGCGTGTCCTGCTCCGCAGCGAAGCGGGAGAGCGCGGGTTCCGTTCGCTGGTCATGCTGCCCCTGGTGGCCTCGGACAAGGTGGCCGGCGTGCTGGCCCTCTACGCGGACGAAACCGGCTTCTTCGATGAAAAGGAACTGACGCTGCTCACCGAGCTGGCGGGCGACATCGCGTTCGCGATCGACAACCTCGACAAGCAGGACCAGCTCGACTACCTCGCCTACTACGACGTGCTGACCGGGCTGGCGAATCGCCGCCTGTTCCTGGAGCGCGTCTCGCAGTACATGCGCGGCGCCGCCAGCAGCCAGGGCAAGTTGGCCGTGTTCCTGGTCGACCTGGAGCGGTTCAAGAACATCAATGACAGCCTCGGCCAGGTCGCGGGCGACGCGTTGCTGAAGCAGGTCGCCGACTGGCTGAAGCGCAACGCGGGCGACGCCAGCCTGGTGGCGCGGATCGGCGCGGACCATTTTGCGCTGGTGCTGCCGAAGGTCCGCGATGACGGGGGCGTGGCGCGGCTGGTCGAGAAAACGCTGGCCGGCTTCCTGGAGCACCCGTTCCGCCTCGACGACGCCGTGCTGCGGATCGCCGCCAAGGTCGGCGTCGCGCTCTACCCCGACGACGGCGCCGACGCCGACGGCCTGCTCAAGAACGCCGAAGCCGCGCTCAAGAAAGCAAAAGCGGCCGGCGACAAGTACTTGTTTTACACGCAGACGATGACCGACAAGGTGGCCGGCAAGCTGAATCTGGAAAACCAGCTGAGGCGGGCGCTCGACAACGGCGAATTCGTGCTGCACTACCAGCCCAAGGTGAGCCTGGCGGACGGCAGGGTCGTCAGCGCCGAGGCGTTGATCCGCTGGAACAATCCGCGCACCGGCCTGGTGCCCCCGGGCCAGTTCATCCCGATCCTGGAGGAAACCGGATTGATCTACGAAGTAGGGCGCTGGGCGCTGCGCAAGGCGGTCGAAGACTACCTGCGCTGGCGCGATGCGGGCCTCGCGGCGGTCCGTATCGCGGTGAACGTGTCGCCGATGCAGCTCCGCAACCGCGGCTTCATTGCGGAAATCGAGAAGATCGTCGGCGTCGCTGCGCGCGCGGCAGACGGATTGGAACTGGAGATCACCGAGAGCCTGATCATGGAGGACGTCAAGCGCAGCATCGACAGCCTGAGGTCGATCCGCGCCATGGGCGTGCGCGTCGCCATCGACGATTTCGGCACCGGCTTCTCTTCGCTCAGCCACCTGGCAAGGCTGCCGGTGGACACGCTGAAGATCGACCGTTCGTTCGTGGTCGACATGACCATGGGGCCGGACGGCCTCGCGCTGGTGTCCACCATCATCAGCCTGGCGCATTCGCTGAAGCTGAACGTGGTCGCGGAAGGCGTCGAAACCGAAGAGCAGTCGCGCCTGCTGCGGCTGCTGAACTGCGACGAAATGCAGGGCTTCCTGTTCAGCAAGCCGGTGCCGGCGGATGTCTTCGAGAAAAGCTTCCTTGCGCCGCCCTCGGCCAGCGACGGCGCCCTTGCGACCAGCCCGCGTTTCATGAAAGCACCGGGTAACGCCCTGCGGGGTTCGTAACGGCCGCCAGGAACGGCGAGCCTACTCGGCGGGCAATTCGATGCCGAAGACGCGCTTCTTGAGCTCGGCGAGTTCGTCGCGCGCCGCCGCCGCTTTCTCGAATTCCAGGTTGCGGGCGTGGTCGTTCATCTGTTTTTCCAGCGCACGGATCTCGCGCGCCAGCTGCTTCTCGCTCATCGCCTCGTAGCGCGCGCCGGCCTGCGCGGCCTTTAATTCCTGCTGCGCGCCCTCGGCGTCGTAGACGCCGTCGATCAGGTCCTTGATGCGCTTCTGCACGCCGATGGGCGTGATGTTGTGCGTCTTGTTGTAGGAGACCTGCTTGCCGCGGCGCCGGTCGGTTTCCGCGATGGCGCGCTTCATCGAATCGGTCACGCGGTCGGCATAGAGGATCGCGCTGCCGTTGATGTGGCGCGCGGCGCGGCCGATGGTCTGGATCAGCGAGCGCTCCGAGCGCAGGAAACCCTCCTTGTCGGCGTCGAGGATCGCCACCAGCGACACTTCCGGCAGGTCGAGGCCCTCGCGCAACAGGTTGATGCCGACCAGCACGTCGAATTCCCCCAGGCGCAGGTCGCGAATGATCTCGACGCGCTCCACCGTCTCGATCTCGGAATGCAGGTACCTGACCTTGACGCCGTGCTCGTCCAGATATTCGGTGAGCTCCTCCGCCATGCGCTTGGTGAGCGTGGTGACCAGCACGCGTTCGTTCTTCTTCACCCGCAGGCCGATTTCCGACAGCAGGTCGTCCACCTGCGTCGTCGCCGGCCGCACCTGCACCGGCGGGTCGATCAGGCCGGTCGGGCGCACCACCTGCTCCACCACCTGGCCGGATTTCTGCTTCTCATAGTCGGCCGGCGTCGCCGAGACGAAGACGGTCTGCCGCACCACCGCCTCGAACTCGTCGAAGCGCAGCGGCCGATTGTCCAGGGCGGAGGGCAGCCGGAAGCCGTACTCCACCAGGTTGAACTTGCGCGAATGGTCGCCCTTGTACATGCCGCCGAGCTGGCCGATGGTGACGTGGCTCTCGTCGACGATCATCAGCGCGTCCTGCGGCAGGTAGTCGATGAGGGTCGGCGGCGGCTCGCCGGGATTTCGGCCCGACAGGTGGCGCGAATAGTTCTCGATGCCCTTGCAGAAACCCAGCTCGACCAGCATTTCGAGGTCGAAGCGCGTGCGCTGCTCGATCCTCTGCATCTCGATCAGCCGCACCGCCTTCTGGAAGAAATCGATGCGCTCGCGCAATTCCACCTTGATCGCCTCGATCGCGCGCAGCGTGGTGGCGCGCGGCGTGACGTAGTGGCTGGACGGATAGACGGTGAAGCGCTGCATCGGTTGCAGCACGCGGCCGGTGAGCGGATCGAACACCTCGAGCTTCTCGACCTCGTCGTCGTTCAGCGAAATGCGGATCGCGTTCTCGGCGTTCTCGGCCGGGAACACGTCGATCACCTCGCCGCGCACTCGGAAGGTGCCGCGGCGGAAGTCCAGCTCGTTGCGGTCGTACTGCATCGCCACCAGCCGCGCGATGACGTCGCGCTGCGACATCTTCTCGCCCTGGCGCAGGTGCAGGATCATGCCGTGGTACTCGACCGGGTCGCCGATGCCGTAGATCGCCGACACCGTGGCGACGATCACCACGTCGCGGCGCTCCATCAGCGACTTGGTCGCCGACAGGCGCATTTGTTCAATATGCTCGTTGATCGACGAGTCCTTCTCGATGAACAGGTCGCGCGAGGGCACGTAGGCCTCGGGCTGGTAGTAGTCGTAATACGAGACGAAGTACTCGACCGCGTTCTCCGGGAAGAACTCGCGGAACTCCGAATACAGCTGAGCCGCCAGCGTCTTGTTGGGCGCCAGCACCAGCGCCGGGCGGCCGAGCTGCGCGATCACGTTCGCCATGGTGAAGGTCTTGCCCGAGCCGGTGACGCCCAGCAGCGTCTGGAAGGCCAGGCCGTCGTGGATGCCCTCGACCATCTTGGCGATCGCCTCGGGCTGGTCGCCCGCCGGCGCATACGGCTGGTGCAGTTTGAACGGGCTGTTGGGGAAAGTGAGGTCCACGGGTAAAATCAGCGCGTAAAACGCAACCTTCGAGTCTAGCAGATGAACGCGCCGCACTTGCCCTCCTCGCCCTCCCCGCTCGCCGCCCTGCAGATGGCGCCCAAGGACCCGATCCTGGGCGTCACCGAGGCGTACGTCGCCGACCAGAATCCGAAGAAGGTAAACCTCGGCGTGGGCGTTTACACGGACGACAACGGCAAGGTGCCACTGCTCGAGTGTGTGCGCGAGGCCGAGGACACCAGCGTCAGCAGCGGAACACCGAAGTCCTACCTGCCGATCGACGGCCTCGCCGCTTATGACAAGGCCGTGAGGGACCTGGTTTTCGGTTCGACGTCCTCCGCGGTCAAGGAAAATCGCGTCGTCACGATCCAGGCCATCGGCGGGTCCGGCGGCCTCAAGATCGGCGCGGACTTCCTGCGCCAGATCTGCCCGGGCGCCACGGCATGGATCAGCGATCCCAGCTGGGAAAACCACCGCGCCCTGTTCGAAGGCGCCGGCTTTCCGGTAAAGGCCTACGCCTACTACGACCCGAAGACGCACGGCCTGGACTTTGAAGGCATGCTGAGCGCGCTGAAGAAGATGCCGTCCGGCGACATCGCGATCCTGCATTCCTGCTGCCACAACCCCACCGGCGTGGACCTGACGCAGGCGCAGTGGCGCGAAGTGCTCGAGATCGTGAAGGCGCGCGGCATCGTGCCCTTTCTCGACCTCGCCTACCAGGGGTTCGCCGAAGGCACCGATGCCGACGCCTACGCGCCCCGCCTGTTCGCCGAGGCGACGCAGCCCGTGTTCCTGGCGAGTTCGTTTTCCAAGTCGTTCTCCCTCTACGGCGAGCGCGCCGGCGCACTGAGCGTCGTCACCGCCAGCGCGGACGAGGCCGTGCGCGCGCTCTCGCACCTGAAGCGCGTCGTGCGCACCAACTACTCCAACCCGCCCACCCACGGCAGCGCCATCGTCGCCAAGGTGCTGGGCAGCCCGGACACGCGCGCTCAGTGGGAGAAGGAACTGGGCGGCATGCGCGATCGCATCAAGGTCATGCGCAAGGCGCTCGTCGACGGCATCCATCAGCGCGTTCCCGGCGCCGACTTCTCCTTCATCCTGCAGCAGCGCGGGATGTTCTCCTACTCCGGGCTGACCAAGGAGCAGGTCCTGCGCCTGCGCAGCGAGTACTCGATCTACACCATCGAGACCGGCCGCATCTGCGTCGCCGCGCTGACGACGAAGAACATCGGCTACGTCGCCGACGCCATCGCCAAGGTCATCCGGAAGTAAGTTTCCCCGGGGCTTTCCTATATAATTCGGCCCCTTCGCACGATTCCTCGATAG
>DATBQR010000035.1:0-14916 GCA_036560705.1 Burkholderiales bacterium
GGGCCTGGATCAGGTCGAACAGGAAGATGTCGGGCGTGAAATAGATCGACGCGGTCGTGTCGTGCAATTCATCGAGCAGCTTGAGGATGCGCGGCTGCGAGGCCATCGGCAGCGTGATATAGATCAGGTCCACGCGGTGGGACTTCACGTACGCCGCGAGATCGTCCAGCGAGCCGAGGATTTCTCCCGGTCCGGCGTCGCCGGTGCGGCCGGGGCCCCGATCGTCGAAGTAACCCGCGACGCGCACGCCGATCAGCGGGTTGCGGCGGATTCGCTCGTCGAGCGCCCGGCCCAGTTCGCATCCGCCCGCGATCACCGCGACGCGTTGCGCGCGCTCCGCGGCGAATAGGCGCAGCAGCACGGAAGGCATGACAAGGTGGACGCTGAACCGCGCGGCTGGCGTCGCTAGCAGCCATGCCAGCATGACGCGCTGGTCGAATATGGCAAGCGTCTGGGTTGCCCAACCGATGAACAGCAGGATCGCGACGGTCACGAGCCAGTTTCTGACGATCTCGCCCGCCAGCGCGCTCTCTCCCGTCGCGCTCGGCAGGCGGCCTGGAAATGTGAGGGAGAAGACGATCAGCGCGAGAATCAGGTAGGCGCCCTCGAACGGCACGTCCAACGCCACCGCCGAGAGCAGCAGAGCGCCGATGGTCACCACCGGATCGACCACCGCTCGCACCAGCATCGCAGGAGCGATCTGGTGATCGAGGAAACGCTGTTGCGATTCGTGTGCCGCGAGCAAGGTTCGCACAGACTAGGGGCGCCGCGCTCAGCACGGATTAACCGGCGGCCGGAAATCCGTAGATCGTTCGGACTAGCGGCGCGTTCCGCTTGCCGCGCAGCGCGGCCGGATTCCCAGCGGGAACGGGTCCGGAGATCTTATTTGCGGGGAATCATGGGGTTACGGTTATTCCGGAAAATCCCGAAACGTGCGCTTTTCCACTTAATTTTTCCGTAACAGGGCACCCACATATTGCCGGGGAACGTTTCCTTCCGGAGTGCAGGGTGCAAATGCAGCCGAGCGACCAGATGCTCACCTCGGAACAGCGGCGGCCGCAGCGCGCGTCAGCGACCCGCTCCCGGGAGATTCGCGCAGTTGCGGGCGGCGCTGCGCTGCTCGAGCCCCTTGAACTGGAGGCGCTGGCCATCAACATGGACGCGTCGCTTCGCGTGCACGCGCGGCATCAGTTATTCGGCTGGACTCAGGGCTTGCTGCAGAATCTGGTGAAGCACGAGCTGCTCATCTGCGCGCTGCGCAATGGCGAACCGCCCAGCTACCATGTCGACAGCTTCGCCGCCCCGCCGTTCGATCCGGTGCTGATCGGCGACCTGTTCCGCCGCGACACCGCGCTGGTACCGCAAATCACAAAAACCTGGGAAGAAGGTCAGTATCACCCCGTGTTCTGCGATGCCGGATCCGACGGCGCGCTCGCCGGCGAACTGAAGCGGACGGGTGCGCAGGCGCTAGTCGCACACGGAACCTACGACTCTTTCGGCAAGCCGGTGTCCCTGTTCATCTTTGCCGGCGCGCCTGCTGCCATCGGCGCGAGGCAGGGTTTTCTGGTCGAACTGATCGTCCCGTTCCTGCATCTCGCGTGGCTGCGGACCCAGATCAATCGACCGCTGGATGCCTCCGATGAGACGCGGAAATCGGCCGACCTGCTGACGGCAAGGGAGCAGGAAATCCTGCGCTGGATCCACATAGGCAAGAGCAACATCGAGATCGGCGCCATCCTGGGTATCAGCCCGCTGACGGTCAAGAATCACGTGCAGAAGATCCTGCGCAAGCTGAACGTCCAGAACCGGACGCAGGCAGTCGGCAAGGCGCTGGCGCTGCGGATACTGAACATCTGAACTGGAGGAAACAGGAAATGAAAATACTGAAAGTCGGAATGGTCACCGCGGCGCTCGCGCTGTCCGTCGCGTCTGCGAGTGCCGGCGCTGCGGCCCCGGATTCGAAGGCCCTGCGCGTGCCTCCGGTCCCCGGCCACGAAGGCGCATTGCGGGTTTCTTTCGCAGTCTCGCGGCCCGACCACGGGCAGCGCATTCAGGCTCCCGCGCAGCGCGACCCCGAGTCCCGGGGTTGGGCCATGCTGGCGGCGGGAATTCTCGGCGCAATTAGCATCGCCCGGCGCCGCATGTCATAGTAAGGGCGCGTGGCATGGGGAGAATCTCTATCTGAGGGTCTGGGCGCCGCAGTTCTGGCGGCCTGCGCCCTGCTGGTGTCCGCCGCTGCCTTGGGGCAGACGGCGAGCGCCGTATCGCCGTTCGTGGAGGAAAAAATTGTCCGCGACGACAACGTGTTCCGCCTTTCCAGGGGCACGGATCCCACGCCCCTCCTCGGAACTGCGGCAAGGAGCGACACCTATCGCGTCACCGCGGCCGGCCTGAACCTCGACCTGCCGGTAAGCCGGCAGCGTTTCTTGGCAAACCTCAGCGTGAACGATTCGCGCTATGACCGGTTCAGCCAGCTCGATTACACCGGCCGCGACCTGCGTGCGACCTGGCTGTGGCAGGCGGGAAACAATGTCAGCGGCCAGCTGGGATATGTCAATTCCGCCGCGCTGGCCTCGTTCGCCAGCATCGGGGGCACGGCGCCCGACATACTGAAAACGCAGCAGGCATTCTTCAACGGCACCTATCTCGCCACGCCGCGCTGGCGGATCCAGGCGGGGACGGATGGCTACCAGCAGAGAAACAGCAATGGCGCGCTCCAGGTGAACGACGTCGACATCGTCGACGGTGAGCTGAGCCTGAGCTACGTGACGCCGGCGCAGTCCTCGCTCGGTTTCAGCGTGCGCGGCGAGAGCGGCCGGTTTCCGGTGCAGCAACCGGTTGGCGCGATACTCGTGGACAACGCCTACCGCCAGTACCGGGCGGGGTTCGTCGCGGACTGGCCGGTCACCGCGGCCTCGCACCTGAGCGGGAGGATAGACCGCGTCAACCGCCGCTACGACCAGGTGGCGCAGCGCAGCTTCGACGGCACTACCGCGCGCCTGCAGTACGACTGGAAGCCGACGGCGAAGATCACCCTGATGGTCCTCGCGCAGCGGGACCTGAGCCCGTTCGAGTACGTGCGCTCGAGTTTCGTGCTGGTCAAGGGGATCAGCTTGCGGCCGACCTACAGCCTGACCTCGAAGATCGACCTCTCGGCTTCGTACGACAATGTCACGAGGGAGTACCTGGGTGATCCGTCCGCGGCCCTTGGCATCACGCCCTCCAGGATCGACAAGGTGCGTTCCCTGGGCGCTCTGCTGACCTACCGCGCGCTGCGGACCGTGACGCTCCAACTGAGCGCCGCGCACGAGACGCGCTCGTCGAATATCGCCTTCGGGGACTATGCGGCGAATGTCGTGTTCCTTTCCGGCCGCCTTGCCTTCTAGCTTGGCGCCGTGCCGGGCCTCTTCAGCTAGAGGGCAGGGCAGGAACCCCCGAAAGATCCCGTCGTCGAGGGGTTAGGCTTGTGAAGCTGGATATTTCCACCGCCGCCACTGCCTGGGGCGCATAGCGCCGGCGAGCCGAGATAATGCGGGAAACACTCCGCCGTCGTGTCGTAGACGATGACGCCGGCCTGCCTCAAGCGGAGGTCGAACTGGTCGTTGACGCCCGGTTCGCCCGCGTCTCGGGCCTGCACCACGAAGTCGACGTTGCCGAAAAGATTGGTGCTTGCGGTGCCGCAGATCCTGCGGGCGCCGATCGGCTGGCCATGTGAGCCGGTGCTTGTGTCCACCTCGAGGTAAGCCGTGATGCTGGTCCAGTGGACGTTCAGGCCCGTGCCGTGGTCGATGTACTCCAGATGTCCCCACGTCGGCGCGCCGTCCTTGCATCCGCCGCCGACGCCGAAATTGGCTTTGGCGCCGTTCCTGACGATGAAGCCGCCGCCGGTGAGGAAATCGCACGGCCAGGCAAAAGCCGAACCGCTGGCGACTAGCAGCGCGAGCGCCGCCAGCTTCGTAGCGAGATTTCTCCAGTGAATGCGCATGGTGTTCTCCTCGTGCGGTAGGTATATGGGACGCCGCCGTATCTATTGAATCCCGGCGGTGGCGGTGCCGATCATCACGTCTGCAACCCCGCCGACGACGACGTGCAGCGCGGTCACGACGATGCCTCCCGGCGAAGGTTGCTGCTCGTTGACCACGATCCGACCGCCGGGGATCGCGATCGCCTGGTTTGGGGCTCCGTTGACCGTGACCGGGGTCCCGTTGAGCTGAAGATTGGTCAATATCGACGAGCCACTGCCGCCGGCATTCAGATTCGCCATTGCTTCCGAACTCAGGAAATCGGCACTGATGTTGCTGCCGGCAATGTTGAGCGACAAATTTGCAAGGGATGCTTGTGAAGACACCTGGTCGGGCCAGCCGATGGTGGTCGCCTGCGGAACCTCCGCCACCAGTGCTCCGAGCAGATTTCCCGACAGCTGCGAGGCGTCCCGGGCGTCGGTTGTGCCACCGAGCGTTCCGGTACTGGCGAGGCCGAGCGCCGTGCTTCCAAAAAGATTGAAAACCGTTGCCTGTACCGCCGCCGCCTGGCCATTTACCGTCTGCGCGGCGCCTATCGCCGGCCACAAAAACACGCCGGCTATCAATGCAAGGATGCTCCCCGTACGTCTGGAAAATACGCAGCTCATGTAATCCTCCTTCGCGCTTGATGAACGCGACGCAGACTAGAGAGCCGCTATTGCAGACAGGTGAACCGCGACTGCTCCAACCGGCGGTGCGCCGTTCGGATTACCGGCCCCGGAGGCGCCGCAGAAAAAAAGCGGCCGCGGCGCGGGGCAAACCGCGCGCGGCCGCAAGCGAAAGGGTTTTACCAGGACCCTATCGGAGAGCGATCGACCATTCGGTCGGAACGTTGGAGAGGTAGACCGTGCTCGTGACGGTGCCGGCGTTCATGAAGAAGATGCCTTCCTGGCTGGTCGAGGCGTTGCGCCAGAGAATGTCGGACTTGCCGTCGCCGTCGAAGTCTCCGACTCCGGCGATGGCCCAGTTCAGGTCCGACACCTGGGTGATGAACGTGGTGCTCAGGACAGTGGCGCCGTTCATGAAGAAAATGGCGTTTTCGCCGGTCACTTTGTTGCGCCACAGGACGTCCGATTTTCCATCGCCGTCGAAATCGCCCGCGCCGACGACGCTCCAGTTGAGATCCGTCACCGCGTTGATGGACGGCCCGCTGACCTGGGTGGCGCCGTTCATGAACCACACCTGATTCTGGCCAGTAGATTTGTTACGCCATAGGATGTCCGATTTCCCGTTGCCGTCGAAATCGCCGACGGCGGCCACGATCCAGTGCAGGTCGGAAACCTTGTTGATGTTGGGTCTGTTTACGACCGTGGCTCCGTTCATGAACCAGATCTGGTTCTGGCCGCTGGAATTGTTGCGCCAGAGGATATCGGACTTTCCATCACCATCGAAATCGCCGATCCCCGCGACCGTCCAGGCAGAGTTGGACATCGTGGTGATGTTCAGGCCGGCGGTGATCATGCCGCCGTTCATCAACCAGACCTGGTTCTGGCCTGTGGACTTGTTGCGCCAGAGGATGTCCGCCATGCCGTCGCCGTTGAAGTCGCCGGTGCCGGCGATCTGCCAGTTTAGGTCGGAGATCGTGGTGATGAACGGACCACTCAAGAGAGCGCCGCCATTCATGAACCAGATCGCATCCTGACCCGTAAGCGAGTCGCGCCAGAGGACATCGGATTTTCCGTCGCCGTTGAAATCGTCCGCCACGGCGCGCTTGACGGGAGCAGCCGGCAGCGGCGCTAGCGCCACCGCGGACTGCGAGGTCCCGAACACCACGCGGTCGTGGATGACCGAAACCGGAACGCCGAGCGGCGTGTGGTAGTTGCCGAGCTTGAGGTAGCAGGCTTGCCCCGCGTAAAGCGTCGGGCCGCTGAAATTCATTTTTTGCACGCCGTTGACCCAGGCCTGGAAGTATCCGTCGCTGTTTGACGACCATTTGATGTGGTAGACGAAGTCGTACCAGGTGTCCTTGACCACCGGGCCGATCGCCACACTGTAGTAGCCCGGGTCGCTCGGACCGTTCACGATCGTCGGACCGCCTGCAATCTGGAACACGAGGCCGGTGGGAATCGAGGCGATCTCGAAATTCGGCTGACCGCTGGATCCGGTGTGATGGAAATCGAACACCACGCCCCAGTTCCAGGTCGATCCCGACGGCGGAACCACGTAGCTATCCGGAAAGTAGATGGAGTGCGCCCACCACTCCTCCTGTCCCTGGTTGCAGTAGCCCGCCGTCGGCGGGTATTCGATGTCGTCGCGCTCGTTGGTGCCGCTGCCGTCGACGTTGGCGTCGCCGGGCAGGGTGTTGAGCTGGATGCTGGTGGACCCGTCGCGGGCGACCGTGCCGTTGATCGTGGCGCGGGGCAGCGCCAAAGACTGCTCGGAGAAGCCGCAATTGGACGGCGCGTTCGGGAACGTGCAGGACCACGCCGCGGAGGGCGGGACGTTCTGCGCAGCGGCCGGCGGAACCGGGACCAGCAGGATCGCGACCGCCCCGGCAGCGAGACTGTTCAGGATTTTCATGTTGACCTCCCTGTAGTGGCAGCACGACAAAAACATCGCTACTGATCTGTAGCTTTATCGTGACGGGCGCGTAGTTAACACGCGAGGTCATAGTCCACGCAATAGGTCTATCGGACTACTGGGCGGCGAGCAGCGGGAAAAATACGGCGGCTAACGTACTGCCTCATGTGGTTCGCTAGGCAGCTTCTCCGCTTTATGTTGGCTGCGGCAGCGCTTTCGGCTCCCGCGTCCGGTCAGTCGCAATCGCCGTCGCGCGAAACCCTCGGCGAAGGCGACGCGGTTCGTATCACGGTGTTCCAGAATCCCGACCTGACGACGGAGGCGCGCATCTCCGAGCGCGGCACTATCACCTTTCCGCTGATCGGCGAAGTCGCGATCGGCGGCATGACGCCCGCAGGCGCGGAGGCGCGCATCGCACGGCAGCTCGCCGACGGAAAATTCGTGGTCAAGCCCCAGGTAAACCTGAACGTGGTGCGAGTGCGCAGCCGCCAGGTTTCGGTGCTGGGGCAAGTGGCGCGCCCGGGCCGCTATGCCCTGGACGACGTCAGTTCGACGCTCACCGACATCCTCGCGCTCGCCGGCGGCATCATTCCGGGTGGAGACGACAACGTCACCGTGATGCTCCGGCGCGGCGGCGAGACCGTGAAGATGGAGATCGACGTGCCGGGCATGTACCGAACGGGCGACATGTCACACAACATCCCGCTAGAAAACGGCGACGTCGTCTACGTGCAGCGCGCGCCGCAGTTCTACATCTATGGCGAAGTACAGCGCGCCGGCGCTTACCGCGTCGAGCCGGACATGACCGTGCAGCAGGCGATCTCGGTGGGCGGCGGTCTGACGCCGCGCGGTACGCAGCGCGGGCTGAAGATCCACCGCAGAATGCCCGACGGGCGCATGCAGAAGCTGGAGGTGGGGCTGGCCGACAAGGTGCAGCCCGAGGACGTGATCTACGTCAGGGAAAGCCTGTTCTAGGGCGCCATGAGCCCGCAGCAATTCCTGCTGGCCTTGCGCGCGCGCATCGGTGTCTTCGCCGTGGTGCTGGCCGCCACCATGCTGGTCGCCACTCTGGCGAGCCTGCTGCTGCCGAAGTCCTACAAGGCGATGGTGTCGCTGATGGTAGATGCCAAGGACGAGCAGTCGATGAACAATCCCCTGCGTCCCCTTGTCTTGCCGCAGGAGCGGCTGAGTTACATGCAGACGCAAATGGATATCCTGACCAGCCGCAAGGTGGCGATCAAGGTCGTGCAGGACCTGCGGCTCGCCGAAAACGCCCAGGTTCGCAAGAGGCTCGAGCGCGACGCGGCGAACGAGGGACTCATCGAGGACCGGCTGGTGGAAAGCCTGCTCAAGAACCTGAAGGTGGATACCTCGCAGAGCAACGTCATGCAGGCGAGCTTCACCTCGACCGATCCGCGCTACGCCGCTGCGGTCGCCAATGCTTTCGCCAAGGCGTATGTCGACACGATGCTCGAACTGCGCGTCGAACCCACGCGCGAGGCGGCGGCATGGTTCGACGAGCAGTTGAAGGCGCTGCGCGCCAACCTCGAGGAGGCGCAGGCGAAGCTGACGGCATACCACCAGCAGCAGGGGATTATCTCCGCCGACGAACGCTACGACGACCAGACCACGCGGCTCGGCGTGCTCGCGGAGCAGGTGGCGCGCGGCCAGGAGCAGACCTTCCTCTGGAACAGCCGCGACCAGCAGGCGCGCCGGCAACTGGATGAAGGCGGCGCGCCCGACCGGATCCCGGACGTGATGGACAACGCCTTCGTCCAGAAGCTCAAAACCGATCTGCTGCTCGGGGAGGCCAGGCTGCAGGAGCTGTCAACGCAGTACGGCGTCAATCATCCCACCTACGAACGCCAGATGTCCGAGAACCGCAGCCTGCGCGAAAAACTGGACGCGGAAATGCGCAAAGTGGTCGACGGCATCGGGACTTCGGCGCGGCAGAGCCGCCAGCGCGACGCCGCGCTGGTGAAGGCGCTGGCGGAACAGCGCGCACGGCTGCTGAAGATGAAGGAGAACCGCAACGAGTTCACCGTACTGAAACGCAACGTCGAATCGGCCGAGAGTGCCTACGACACCGCGATGCAGCGCTTCGTGGTCAGTCAGGTCGACAGCAGGGCGAGCCAGACGAACGTGACCATACTCAACCCGGCGGTGGTGCCGTCGCAGCCGTCGCGCCCCCGGATCGCGCTCAATATCGCGCTCTCCGTCGTGATCGGAACCATTCTCGGCCTCGGCTGCGTGATGTTGATGGAGATACGCGACCGGCGCGTGCGCTCCGTCGAAGATCTCGCGCTTTTGCGCAATTTGCCCGTGCTCGCCGTGCTCGGTGGCCGGACCGCTATCGAACGCATGCTCGGCGGGCCGGGCAGCGGCATGCGCGCCTTGCCGAGTCCGGGCTGAAGGCCGCGGATGGAAGCGCGCGACCATGTCCTGCCGCCCGAGGGCGCCGCCATGCGCTCCATGGTGCGCAACGACCGCCGTCTTGGCGCCATCCTGGCCGACGAGGGGAAGCTCGACGACGCCGGCATCGAGCGCGTGGTCGAACTCCAGCGGGCATCCGGACTGCGCTTCGGGGACGCCGCGCTCTGCCTGCACCTGGTTACGTCGGACGACCTGCGCGCTGCCGTAGCGAAGCAATACGATTTCCCCTGTCTGCCGCCGGGCAGCAAAAGCATCAGCCGGGAGCTGGTCGTCGCCAGCGAGCCGTTCGGGCAGCGCGCCGAGCAGCTCCGCGCGCTGCGCACGCAGCTGCTGATCCGCTGGTCGAATTCCGGCATCCGGCGCCGGGTGCTGGTGATCGCCAGTCCCGGCAGCGGCGAGGGGCGCAGCTACGTGGCCGCCAATCTCGCCGTGGCTTTCGCGCAGCTCGGGCAGCGTACGCTGCTGATCGACGCCGACCTGCGTGCGCCGCGCTTGCAGCGGATTTTCAATATGTCGGAGCGCCCCGGACTGTCGGCCGTGCTGTCCGGACGCGCCGACCGCGACGCCATGGTACCGGTGCCGGCGTTCGGTCCGCTGTGCGTGATGCCAGCGGGGGCGACGCCGCCCAATCCGCAGGAACTGCTGCTGCGCCCCGCGCTGGCCGGTTTGCTGGATCAGGCGGAAGCCGAGTTCGACGTCGTGCTTCTCGATTCCTCGCCGGCGAAGGACTACGCCGACGCGCAGAGCCTCGCCTTCCGCGCGGGGGGGGCGCTGGTGCTCGCGCGCAAGGACCACACCCGCCGCGATGACACGGCCGGCGTCGTTCGCGAACTGGGCGATGCCGGCGCGCGCATCGTCGGAACCGTACTGAATACCTTCTGAGCTGGGCCGGGCGCCATGTCTCTGGTACTGGACAATTTCGCGGTCCTGGCCGCTATCGCGCTGCTGGGCGCGCTCTGGGGGCTGGGGATTGCGGTCGCCGATCTGAACGCGCTCTACCTGTGCGTTTCGTTGGTCGGCTGCGCGTTCGTCCTGTACGACTTCCGCATCGGCGTGGTCATGCTCATCCTGCTGATGCCGCTCTCGGGCAGCCAGTTGTTCCCGCACGCGATGTTCGGGATCACCGGCCTCAATCCCTTGAACCTGCTGCTCGCTGGCACGCTGGGGTCATACCTGCTGCAGGCGCTTGCGGACGGCAGCCTGCGGCACTTCATCCCGCGCCCGCTGTTGTGGTTCTACGTCGTTCCGATCCTGGTTGCCGGAGTTATCGGCACGCGTCACCTCGGGGAAATTCCCGCTGCGATATTCGTGGTCTATCAGCACCTCGATTTCCGCGATGCCGCCGGCTATCTGCGCGACATGGTCGCCAAGCCGCTGCTGATGGTGGTGTACGCGCTGCTGCTGGCCGCCGCCGCGGCGAAGTCGGAGAAGCCGGAGAAATTCCTGGTCCCTGCCGTCATTTCGATCTGGGTGATGGGCGCGATCGTGGTGGCCTTCGTGCTGCAGTCCGGGATCACGCTCGACGAGCTGGCGAGCAGCACCTCCCGGGAATTCCTGTCGCCGCTCGGCCTGCATGCCAACGATCTGGGGCGCCTGTTCGCCATTGCCTACGCGTTGCTGCTCTTGACATGGACGGAAGCCGAGACTCCCGGGCTGAAACTAGCGCTGCTCGCTTCCATGGGGCTCGCGGTCGGCGCACTCATTCTCACGTTCTCGCGCGGCGCGTTCCTCGGGTTCGCCGTCGCCAATGCGGCCTTCATCCTCTGGCGGTTCAATGCAAGAACGCTGGCCGCCGCCTGCCTGGTGCTGGTCGCCGGGACACTGCTGCTTCCGGAGGCCGTCTACGAGCGGCTCGCGGCTGGCCGGGGCGAAGGGCTGGATGCGATCAGCGCCGGACGCGTGAATGCGATCTGGCTGCCGCTCCTGCCCGAGGTCCTGCGCCACCCGGTCTTCGGCAACGGCATCAGCTCGATACTTTGGTCGGACGCGATGCGCAGGGGGGCCGGCGAAATGATTTCCGTGGTTACGCACCCTCACAGCGCCTACCTGGAAGCGGTGCTCGACATGGGCGTCGCCGGGACGCTGCTGCTCTGCGCCTATTTTGCGCATATCTGGGCGGGATTCCGCAGGTTTGCCGCCGATTCCGCCGTGAGTCCGGCGCTGCGCGGTTTCTACCTGGGAGGGGCGGCCTGCCTGCTGACCGTGCTGGTTACCAATCTTACCGATAGCAGCTTCCTGCCGAGGCCAGAGCACGCCTTCCTGTGGCTGGCGATCGGCATGATGTACGGGCAGCAGGCGAAGGCGAGTGCGCGAACCGTGGCGGCGCACGCCGGAAGCGGCAGCGGCCGGTGAGCACCGGGATGGATGCGGCCGCGGCAGAACCCGCGCTGCGGCGGCTCGGACGGCGCGCTCTCTCGCTGGGCGCCGCCAATGCGTTCGACTACGCCATCCAGTTTCTACTGCCGGTGGTGCTGGTGCGCTATCTCGATGCGGATGCGTTCGGCCAGTACCGGCTGCTGTGGTTGGAAACGGGCACGGTGATGGCAGTCGTGACGCAGGCGATGTCGGGCAGCCTCTATTACTTCCTGCCGCGCTCGGACACCGAGGCGAAGCGGCTCTATATCAACCAGACGCTGCTGTTTCTCTCGGCCGCCGGCATGCTCGGGGCCTGGGCGGTCAGCGCATGGAACCCCTGGCTGCCGGACAAGATGCTCGACCTTGCCCGGCACGACGCGATCGTGCCCGCGTTCGTGATGCTCTGGGTGGTTGCCTCGATGCTCGACCTGATCGCGACGGCCGAGGAGCGGGTGGCGTGGCAGGCAAAGGCGACGGTCAGCCTGTCGGTGCTGCGCGCCGCAGGGCTCTCGCTGGCGGCAATCCTGACGCGTGAACTTGAACCCGTGCTGCTGACGCTCCTCGGATTCGTCGCGTTCAAGGTCGCGCTGCTGCTCGGCTACGTGGCGAAGCACCATGGCCTGCGCGGGCCGCTGATGCGGCGCCGCACTTTCGCGGATCAATTGCGGCAGTCGGCGCCGTTCGGCTTTGCCGGCGCGCTGTACGGACTGCGCATGCAGGCCGACCAATGGGTTGCGGCTGCGCTGTTCTCTGTCGGCATGTTCGCCTCTTTCTCCATCGCCGCGGTGCTCGGCCCGCTCGTGCATCTTTGCCGGCAGTCGGTCCTGCATGCCTTCCTGCCGAGCGTAAGCCGGCGCCAGGCCGCGGGCGATGTCGCCGGCATGCTCGAGCTCAACAGCCGCGGCAACGTAATGGTGGCGGCGCTGGTGTATCCGCTGCTCGTCTTCGCCTTCGTGTTCGCCGAGGAAATCGTCACTATCGTTTACACCGCGAACTACGTGGCCGCCGCCGCCGTGATGCGGGTCTACACCGTTGGCATGGGGGCGCTGGTGGTCGAACTGGCCACCGTCATGCTGCTGCTGCGGCAGGGCGCGTTCGCCATGCGCCTCGGCGTGATCGCGCTGACGCTCTCGGTCGCGGTTAGCTGGTCCGCCGCGCGCGACTTCGGACTGGCCGGGGCGGCAACGGGCAGCGTCATCGCGATCTATGTGGATCATGCCGCCACGCTGTGGCGGATTTCACGTCGCACCGGCATATCGGTCGGGCGGTTGCAGGACTGGCGGTCGCTCGGACTGCTGCTGGCCTGCGCCGCGCTTGCAGGCCTGTTTGCCTGGAGCGTAACGGATTACTTTTTTGCCGGCAGCGGCGCGCTGGCCCGGGTCTTCGCCGGCGGCGCTCTGCTGGCGTCCGCTTATGCTGCGCTGACGGTGGCATCGGGTGCAGGGCGGAGCTGGCTCGTCGCATTCGGCAATCCGGAGTCCGGCACGTGAGTCCGGAAGGCGCGTGATGAGGCCGATGTTCGTCACTGCGTCGCTGGCCTACGGCGGGGCAGAGCATCACGCCATTGCGCTCATGAACCGCCTCGCGGAGCGCGGCCACGAATGCCACGCGGCCTACGTGAAACGAAAAGCCGACCAGCTGGAGCGGCTCCGCCTCGGCAGGGCGGGCACCGTACGCTGCCTTGACGCAAGACGCTATCTAGATCCGCGCGCGCTGTCGGATTTCGCGAGCCACCTGTCGCGCGTCCGGCCTTCGGTGGTGGTCGCGGCGAACGGCTATCCCCTCATGTATTCAGCGCTGGCCATGGTGCGCGCGGGTTTGCGCGTGCCGCTCGTCTGCATTTATCACTCGACGGGGCTGCCGGACACGAGGGAGCAGCTCAAATCCGTCCTTTACCGGCCGTTCCTGTGGACGGCCGATTGCACGGTCTTCGTGTGCGAAAACCAGCGCCGCTATTGCATGCGGCGCGGCCTGTTCTCGCGCAGAAACGAAGTGATTCACAATGGGGTGGACACGCAGCGCTTTCGCGACACCTGGAGCGCGGAAGAGCGCAATGCATTGCGGGCCGGGTTCGGCTTTTCCGGACCCGACTACGTGATCGGCATCGCGGCGGCGCTGCGCCCGGAGAAGAATCACCTGCAATTGGTGGAAGCGGTTGCCCGCCTGCGCGACATGGGCATCCCGGCCAAGGCGCTGCTCGTGGGCGAGGGCGAAATGCACGGCGCGATCGAGGCGCGCGCCTGCGCCCTCGGCATCCCGGAGCATGTCGCGATAACCGGATTCCTGCAGGACGTCCGTCCCTGTCTCGCCGCGAGCGACGTGGTCGCGTTGTGCAGCGTCACCGAAGCGTTCTCCCTTGCCGCGATCGAAGCGATGGCCATGGGCAAGCCGGTCGTCCATTCGGAGGTCGGGGGCGCCGCGGAGATGATCTTCCCCGGGCACAACGGATTTCTGTTTCCCGCGGGCAACACGACCGCCTTCGTCCACAGGCTGGTGATCCTGTCGGATCGTCCCACGTCGATCAGTGCCGGCCGCAGCGCGCGTTCGACCGTCGAATCGCTGCTATCCGAAAGCAGAATGGTGGACCGCTATGAGGAAATGCTGCTGGAGCTTTGCGAGACAGGCGCCGGCGTCACGGCGAATTCATGAGCATGCCGAGGTCCATCCGGACCATTCCGGCAGCGCAGACGCTACACAGTCGCCGTCCACAATCGCTCGTGACGCGGCACTGGGTTGAAGGACAAGGAGTTCCTCATGTCGAGCATCGCAAGAGGCGCCGGGACTGCGGCGCTCTCGCTGGTACTTGGTCTGGCCTGGACTTCGGCTCCGGCGATGGGCGCGACACGCTACGAGGAAACGGATCCGGCCGTCAGCCTCGGCGCCGGCTGGAGCGAGGACACGAGCAGGCCCTGGAGTGCGGGCGCCGCGGCAGTTTCCGCCGCCCCGGGCGCGCAGGCCACGTTCACGTTTACCGGCACCTCGGTCAACTGGATCGGCGGCCTCAGGCCCGATACCGGAATCGCCACTGTCTACGTGGACGGCGCCGCGGTGGCACAGGTGGACACCTACTCGAAGACCGAGGAAACGCGGGTAGCGGTCTTCACGGCGTCCGGACTGGCGAACACCACCCACGCGCTGACGATCCAGGTGACCGGCCAGAAAAACGCGAACGCTGCATCGCCGATGATCGTGGTCGATGCCTTCGACGTGCCGGGGCCCGCGGTGTCGCGCCTCCAGGAAACGGATCCCTCCGTGGCGCTCACCACAGGCTGGGTCCAGGATAACCCGGTGGTCACGGCGGCGCCGGGGATCACGACCGGCCGGACGCAGGGAACTTCGATGAGGGCCTGGAGCGCGGGCGCCGCGATTCTGTCGGTGACCCCGGGCGCGCAGGCCACCCTGACTTTTTCCGGGACGTCCGCTACCTGGATCGGCGCGCGCGGCAACCAGTGCGGCATCGCGCGCGTCTATTTGGATGGGGCCTACGTCGGAGATTTCGATACTTATGCGCCCGCCGAGCAGATCCAGGCTGCCATCTACACCGCCGGCGGCCTTGCCGACACCACCCACACGCTGACTGTCGAGG
>DATBQR010000036.1:0-3325 GCA_036560705.1 Burkholderiales bacterium
TGCACCGGCTCGGGCATTCGCCGCGGTTCTATTCCTATGTGCCAAAGCGGCGGGCGGAGCGGTTTGGTCTTGCCGGCGAATGTCACGTGTCCCTGTTCGCCGCGGCCGCGCCGATGCTCGCCTGGTCGCGTTTGGCCCCGCGTCTGGCGCCAGGCCTGCGCCAGCGGGCGATGAACGCCGCCCTGAACCGCGCCGTGATCGCCCGCCTGCAGCCGTGCGATGTGATCATCGGCATGTCCGGCATCTTCCTGGAGGCGCTGGAATACGCGAAGTCTCGTTTCGGGGCCCGGGTGTGGCTGGAGCGAGGCAGCCGCCACATCCTATCCCAGGACGAGATTCTGGCTGCGCTGCCCGGCGCTGAACGGCCGAGCCGATATGTGATCGAGCGGGAGCTGGCCGGATATGCGCTTGCCGACCGGATCGTGATCCCGTCGGAGCATGTGGCCCAGACCTTCGCCGGCGATCCGGAGTTGCGAGCCAAGCTCTTCCGCAATCCCTATGGGGTCGATCTGGCGATGTTTCCCATTCAGCCGTCTCGGCTCGCCAATGGGGAATTTCGTCTCCTTACCGTCGGTGGCTGGTCACGCCGCAAGGGCGGCGATCTGCTGGTCGAGGCGGTAAGGAGCATGAACGGTGTCCGGCTCCAACACGTAGGCGAGCTCGTCGATCTGGCCTTCCCCACCGACGATGCGCGTTTCGTGCACCTGCCGGCCCTCCCACAGGACCAGTTGGCGCGCATCTACCACCAGGCCGACGCCTTTGTGCTCGCCTCGCGGGAGGAGGGTCTGAGCCTGGTGCTTCCCCAGGCTCTGGCCTGCGGCTTGCCAGTCATCTGCAGCGATCGCACCGGCGGCGCCGATCTGGGTCATACGCCGGCATTGAAGGACCGCATCGTTGTTGCGCGCCACGACGATGCCCAGGATCTGGCCGCCGCCATCGCTGGCGCACGCCAACGGCTGACGGTTGGTCCTCCGCTCGCTCCGCTCGGCGAGGCGGATCTCCAGGCCCTGTCCTGGTCGGCATATGGGCGGCGCTACCGTGACGAGTTGCTGCGTGACCTTGGCGCCTGAGCGGATGCGCGCGACGCACGTCATCGGCGGCCTGGCGCCGGCTGAAGGGGGGCCCTCGTACAGCGTCCCGCGTCTGTGCGCCGCGATGGCGGAGCGGACCGAGATCGCCCTCCTGTCGGTCGCCGCCGAAGGCGAGCGGGCGAGCGACCGACGTCACGATGGCTACCGGGATCGGCGATTCGGTCAGGATTTCGCCCGCGTGCCGGGGCTGCGAAAGTTGCGCCTCTCCAACGATTTGCGCGTTGCGCTAGGGAGCGAGGCGAGGGCCGGCGGGGCAATCCACAGCCATGGCCTGTGGCTGGGCGCGGGACTGTACGCGGCGCGGGCCGCGCATGCGGCGGCGAGTCCGCTGATCGTCAGCCCCCGGGGCATGTTGAGCCCAGTGGCCCTGTCTTTTTCCAGGATCAGAAAGCAGGTGTTCTGGTCGCTGTTTCAACGGCGGGCGTTGGCCGGAGCCGCCTGCCTTCACGCCACCAGTGATGCTGAATGCCGGGACATCCGCGCGCTGGGTCTGACCAATCCCGTGGCCGTTATCCCGAATGGCATCGATCTGCCGCAAGAGGGGCCGCGCGCCATGGCGCCGGAACGGACCGTCCTTTCGCTTGGCCGCCTGCACCGCAAGAAGGGGCTGTCGCACCTGGTCCGCGCCTGGGCTGGGGTCGAGCGCACCTTTCCGGAGTGGCGACTGAGAATCGCCGGTCCGGCCGAGGGTGGCCACGATCGGGAACTGCTCAGCCTGGTCGCCGAACTCGGACTTGGAAGGGTTTCGATCGAAGGGCCGATCTATGGCGATGCCAAGTGGGCCGCTTATCGCGACGCCGATGTCTTCGTGCTCCCCAGCCTGGATGAGAATTTCGGGCTCACCGCCGCCGAAGCGCTGGCCGCCGGGACCCCGGTGATTTCCTCCAAGGGGGCGCCTTGGGCTGGGCTCGAGCGAGAAGGCTGCGGCTGGTGGGTAGACCCGGGAGAGGTCTCCCTGACAGGCGCCCTTCGCACGGCGATCCAGCTTCCACGAGAGCAACTCTTGTCGATGGGCGCGCGCGGCCGCGCCTGGATGGAGCGGGACTTCGCCTGGGAAGCGATCGCCGCCGAGATGCTTGCGGTCTATGATTGGCTGGCGCGGGGGGGTCCCTCGCCCCCCACGGTGCGACTGAGCTCGTCAATTATCGGCGCGAAACCCGCATCATAGTTCCAGTCGGTCTCGATCTTGGACCGGCCGCGCTGACCCATGGCGTAGCGCTCATCCGGGTGGTCGAGCATCCAGCCAATCGCCGAACGCAGCGATTCCGCGGAGCCCGGGTCGCAGGCCAGACCGTAACCCGGCGCGGTGAACATCTCTCGCCACTCCGGCAAGTCCGAGACCAGGAGCGCCTGGCCGGCCGCCATGTAGTCGAAGGCCTTGTTGGAGGCGCCGGCGAGGTGAGCCATGGTTGTATCGACCGAGCCCAGCGGGACACAGGCCAGGCCGACGTGGTTCCGCGCGGCAGAAGCCAGCAGGACATCTCGCTCGATGAGGCCGAGATAATCGATCAGCCCGGTGGCCGCGCAGAGTCTGGTCAAAAAGCCCCTCTTTCCTGGCGCTTCATAGCCGGCCATGCGCAGCCGCACCCGGCCCCCGAAGCTCGCCAGCGTCGGAACGATAACCTCGGGCACCCGATCGGGGGTGATCGAGCCGTGGTAGTAGAGGAGCAGCGGGAAGGCTGGCGGCGACGAAAGCGTCGGCAACTCGGCCACGCGGGGCATGTTCCAGACGATCCGCAGCCGCTCGGGCGGGAAGTCGATTTCCGCCTGGGCGAGTTGCGCGCGCGCCGCGTTGGGAAAGATGACCAACTTTGCCGATCTCGCCGCGGCGCGACGGAACCAGTGCAGGGGGCCATCGCCCGGCGGCGGTGGATCATGCTCGTGGTAGACGAGAGTGGCCCCTGTCAAGCGCGCCGCCAGGAGTCCTGATCCCGCTCCCAACGGGTCGGAGGCGTAGACCACCTGTGGCCGCAGCCTCAGGGCGAGGCGCCCGGTGTGGGCGAGATAGGCGAGGTAGTCGCTTTTGCGCATTACGTGCGAAGGCCGCGCCGGGATGGCGCGAATGGTGATCAGCGGGTGCGCAGCCATCGCCAGCGGCAGATCGGTCATCGGGGCCGAGAGATAGGTCACCTCCCAGCCGGCCTCGGCCATCAGCATGCCGGCGTTGATCAGCGGCGGGTAGGCGGCGGGATCGGTCCCCTGGAGGAACAGGACGCGCGGCAAGGATCAGCCCG
>DATBQR010000037.1:0-4683 GCA_036560705.1 Burkholderiales bacterium
GCCGCCTTGTTCGACAATCTCCGCAGCTGTAGACCAAATTCGGCTCTCGCAGCGTCGAACCCGTTCCATGATCCAGGGGAGACTCATCGGCTTCGGCAGGTCGGGACCGAACAGCTCTCCCATCCAGTCGTCGATGGAAAAGCGCGTGCCTTTGACTTCGCTCGCAAGCCGACGCGCGTAGGTGGTCTTGCCTGCGCCTTGTGAACCAAAGACGATGTGGACGGTCGCAATCGTCATCTCGTGTACCCAGCGTGTGTCGGTGCATTTCGCATCGGGGACCTAACCGCGAATATTCGGCAAAGTGCCGGATAGGAGAGCTAGTATGACTTCGGCAGCCCGAGCACGCGCTCGGCGATGAAGCAGAGGATCATCTGCGGACTCACGGGCGCGATGCGGCCGACCAGCGACTCGCGCAGGTAGCGCTCGACGTGATACTCCTTCGCGTAGCCGAAGCCGCCGTGCGTCATCACCGCCTGCTGGCAGGCGTCGAAGGACGCCTCGCCGGCGAGGTACTTCGCCGAGTTGGCTTCCGCGCCGCAGGGTTTGCCCTGGTCGTATAGCCAGGCCGCCTTGAACACCATCAGGTCGGCCGCCTCGAGCGCCATCCAGTTGGCGGCGAGCGGATGCTGGATGCCCTGGTTCTTGCCGATCGGGCGGTCGAAGACGACGCGTTCCTTCGCATAGGCGGCGGCACGTTTGAGCGCGCAGCGCCCGAGGCCGACGGATTCGGCGGCGATGAGGATGCGCTCCGGGTTCATGCCGTGCAGGATGTACTCGAAGCCCTTGCCTTCCTCGCCGATGCGGTCTTCCTCCGGCACCGGATAGGCGTCGAAGAACACCTGGTTGGAGTCGACGGCGTGGCGCCCCATCTTTTCGATTTCGCGCACTTCGATTTTCCTGCGGTCGAAATCGGTATAGAACAGGGTAAGGCCGGATTCCGTTTTCGTCAGCAGCAGAACCTTTTCGGCGACCTGCGCGGTGGAGATCCACACCTTCTGCCCGGAGACGAGATACTTCCTGCCCTTCTTCACCGCCCTGGTCTTGAGGCTGCGCGTATTCAGGCCGGTATTGGGCTCGGTGACTGCGAAGCACGCACGCTCCTTGCCTGCAATCAGGCCCGGGAGCATGCGTTTTTTCTGCTCCTTGCTGCCAAACACCACGACAGGATTCAGGCCGAAGATGTTCATGTGCACGGCGGAGGCGCCGGAGAACCCGGCGCCCGACTCGGCGATCGCCTGCATCATCACCGCGGCCTCGGCGATGCCCAGCCCCGAGCCGCCGTAGGCTTCCGGCATGGCGACGCCGAGCCAGCCGTCCTTCGCGAGCGCCTGGTGCAGTTCCTTGGGGAAGCCGCCCTCCTTGTCCTTCTTCAGCCAGTAGGCATCGTCGAATTTCGCGCAGATCCTGGCGATCGCCTCGCGGATCTGCTCCTGTTCCCCGGTGAAGGCGAAGTTCACCGGACCGCCCCCGCCTTCTTCAGGTCGGCGATCTCCGCGTCGTCGAACTTCAGTTCCACCAGGATCTCCCGCGTGTGCTCCCCCGGCCCCGGCACGCCGCGCCGCAGCTGGGCGCCGCGCTCGCCGTTGGCGTGCACCGGGAAGAGCGCGAACTTCTCGCCGCCGATCGAGGCGACGTCCTTGCGCGCGACGATCTGCTCGAGGTCCGCGGCCTCGCCCGGGGTGATGCAGAGGTCCACGGGAACGTCGTTGTCATCGCAAAGCTTCAGCCATTCTTGCGCGCTTTTCTTCCTTATTTCGTTTTCTATCAAGGCCGAGAGGCGGTCGCCGTTGCTGCGCCGCTTTGCGTCCGTCGAAAACTCTTCGCCGGCAAGTGCGGGAACGAACTTCACGAAATTTTCCCAGAAGTGCTCCTCCAGGATGCCGAGCGTGAGACGCCGGCCGTCTTTCGTCTCGAAGATGTCGTTCACCGGGAAAAGATGCGCCTTCGGGTCCACCCTGGCATCCAGGCTGTGGCGCATCGCGGCCCAGAAGAACGCCGCCTCGAACAGCGACAAATCCAGGCTCGCGCCTTTTCCCGTTTGATTTCTTTCATGCAAAGAAGACAAAACCGCTATCGCGGCGAAGCTGCCGCCCGCCATGTCGGCGATCGCCAGGCTGGAGCGCGACGGCGCCTTCAGCCACTGCCCTGGAAAGGCCAGCGCGCCGGCCGCCGCCACGTAGTTCACGTCATGCCCCGGCCGCTCGCGCCACGGCCCGGTCTGGCCGTAGCCGGAGATGGCGCAATGAATGATTCTTGGATTGGCTTTTTGAAGATGCTCGAAATCGATGCCCAGGCGCTTGGCGACCCCGGGCCGGAAACCCTCGATGGCGATGTCGGACTGCTGCGCGAGGCGGGCGACGATATCCCTCGATTTTTCCGCTTTCAGGTCTATCGAAATGCTCCGCTTGTTCCTGTTCTCGGTGCGGAATTGCACAGGCACATAGCCCCTGCCCGGATCGCCGTTCAGCGACTCGACCTTGATCACGTCGGCGCCGAGGTCGGCGAGGACCGCCGTGCAGAACGGCCCCGGCACGAACATGGAGAAATCCACCACCCTGACGCCCGCAAGCGGCTGCCAGGGCTCAGCCATGGGATGTTTCGTCCCGGATCACTTTTGCGGGGTTTTCTCCGTAGGGCGGCGCATAGATCACCATCACCTTCACCCGCTCGGTGGTCGCGACGAAGAGATGCTTCACCTCCGCCGGAAAGAAGCAGGCCTCGCCCGGCTTCATGTCGAACTTCTCGCCGCCGACTTCGACCCGCGCTTCGCCCTCCAGCAGGTAGCAGACCTGCTCGATGCCGGGATGCGCGTGCGGCAGCGCACCCTTGCCGCGCTCCAGCTCGCCGATCAGAACCTCCACCTGCTTCGCGCCCACCGTTTCCGGGCCGATCAGGCGGAAATTCTTCGTGCCCGTATGGTTCGCCGGCGAATACGGCGTGACGTCGCCCTGCCGGACCCGGTATTTGCTCATGCGAGCCTCGCGCGCTTCGCGGCGATCCGCTCTTTGCTCTTTGCGACATCCACCACGAAGCGCACGTGGCTGCCGCGGCCAACCTCCTCGACCGGGTCGCGCACCGAAAATTCGAACGTCACCCTGCGCTTGTCCATCTTGGTGACGCGCGCCTCTATGGTCACCTCCACGCCCGGCGGCGTCGCGCCGAGGTGGTCGATGGAGACATGGGCGCCCACCGAGTCCTCGCCCGCGTCAAGATGCGCGAGCAGAAAATCGCGGCAAGCGTACTCCATGTCGCTCACCATGCGCGGCGTGGCGTAGACCATGTTCTCTTTTCCCATGAACGAGATGCAGCGGTCTTCGTCAACGAGGACGCGCTTTGTAACAGCGATGCCCGCCAATAGGGTTTGTTTCATGCCGGTGCGCAAGAGTATATTAGGTCTGCGATGGGACACACCGTACCCGCGGGCACTCCTGAAGCAGACCGAGCTCGCATCGTCGAGCGGCCCGACGGGTTTTATTGGCACAGCGAGGACCGCAAGTCGGAATACGGCCCGTTCCCCACGCTGATGGCGGCGCTGAACGACATGCAGGAAACGGGCGACACGCCCTACGAACCGGGCGAGACGCTGGAAGAGGCCGAGGACGAAATCGGCATCGCCGCCTGGATCGATCCCGACACCGGCGAACCCGCCGAGGAATCCGGCCCCCGAATCAAGGACAACTGACATGCAGATCCCGCTGCAGATCACGCTGCGCAACATCGCCCATTCCGACGCCGTCGAGGCGGCGATCCGCAAAAGGGCGGAAAAACTGGACCGCTACCGCCGGCACATCGTCAGCTGCCGGGTGGTGGTGGAAATCCCCTCCCGGCACAAGCAGCAGGGCAAGGAATTCGTGGTGCGCCTGGACATCAAGGTGCCGGGCAGCGAGATCGCCATCAACCACGACCACCACGAGGACGTCTACCGCGCGCTGCAGGACGCGTTCGGCGCCGCGCGGCGCAAGCTCGAGGACCACGCCCGCCGCCACGCCGGCTCCGTGACGGACGTGCCGGACCCGGCGGACCTGGCGGACGAAGCCGGAAAAGCGAACTAGCCGGACAGCCTCAGTCCAGGCCGAGCATGCGGCCGATTTCGCCCAGAAACATGCCCGCGCGCACGCCGTCGGCGCGCAACTCCACCGCCGCCTGATCGAACAATCCATGGACGGATTTCATCCGGTCTTCAACCATGGACGGCTGCGCGCCGGGGCGATCCAGCATGGCCTTAAGGGCGTCCACCTCGGCGCGCAGTTCCGCATACTTGGCGCTATCCACCGGTAAGCCAGCGAGATTTCCGGATATTTCGTTGACCAGCAGTTTTGCCCGGACAATATCGAATTCGCTCTTGCTCATGGACTTTTTCCTCCAGATTCGGCAAACCAGCCCATGGCTTCCGCCATCAGCCGGTATCTCACGCTGGTTACCGTCATCTCGCGAAACCAGTTCACCAGGTCGCCCCAGGGATCGTTGACCTTTGACAGGCCGGAGACGAACGCCACCACCGTCCCCACCTCGATCTGTCCCTTGACTGCATAGTACCCTCCGACGCCGAGGGCGGTGGCGACGCCCATGTTGTGCATCAGGTTCATGAGGAAGTTCATCGCGAACTTGAGCTTGAAGATCCCCATGTTGAGCTCGAATACGTGGTCGATGTCGCCGTCCAGGATCGCCGCCGCCATGGCGCCG
>DATBQR010000038.1:0-6448 GCA_036560705.1 Burkholderiales bacterium
CCGAGTTAAGGTCTTCGATGTCCTTTGGGTGCTCGCTCTGGAACAACCGGTCATAGAGATGCACTTCGGCCTCATGTGCATGCTTCACGCTGACCCAGTGAATATTCCCCTTCACCTTGATCGAGTCCGCGCCGGGCGTGCCTGAGCGGGTTTCTTCAAGGTATTTGCAGCGCACGGTATCGGTGACTTTGTCGTAGCCGATGCATTCGATCACGTAGGCGTAGCGAAGTCTTACCTTGTTGCCCGGAAATAGGCGGAAGTACTTGGGTTCGGGTGTTTCCTGGTAGTCCTCGCGCTCGATCCAGAGTTCTTCTGAGAACGGCACCTGGCGCTTGCCCATTTCCTCATGCTTCGGGTGATTGGGCACGTCCATCAGTTCTTCCTTGCCCTCGGGGTAGTTCTCGATCACCAGCTTGATCGGGTCGAGGACGGCCATGCGGCGGGGGGCGATGTCGTCGAGGTGCTTGCGCATGCAGTCCTCGAGGATGGAGTAGTCGATCCAGGAGTTCTCTTTCGCCACGCCGACGCGCTCGGCGAGCATCTGGAAGCCCTCGGGCGTGTAGCCGCGGCGGCGGGCGCCGGCGATGGTGGGCATGCGCGGGTCGTCCCAGCCGTCGACGTGGCCTTCTTCGACGAGCTTGATGAGCAGGCGCTTGGAGAGCAGGACGTGGGTGAGCTGCAGGCGCGCGAATTCGATCTGCTGGGGCAGGGGGTGCTCGAGCAATCCTCCATCCGCCAGTTTATTGAGCAGCCAGTCGTAGAACGGCCGCTGGTCTTCGAATTCCAGGGTGCAGAGCGAGTGGGTGATGCGCTCGACCGCGTCTTCGATCGGGTGGGCGTAGGTGTACATCGGGTAGATGCACCACTTGTCGCCGGTGCGGTGGTGCGTCGCGCGCTTGATGCGGTAGAGCGCCGGATCGCGCAGGTTCATGTTGTGCGACTGCATGTCGATCTTCGCGCGCAGGACGTGGGCGCCGTCGGGGAACGAGCCGGCGCGCATTTCACGAAGCAGCTTCAGGTTTTCTTCCGGTGTTCTATTTCTATAAATACTTTCAACACCTGGATGCGTGAAGTCGCCGCGGTTCTTCTTCATCTCGTCGGCGGACTGGCTGTCGACGTAGGCGTTGCCCGAGGTGATGAGGTACTCGGCGCAGGCGTACATCTTGTCGAAGTAGTCGGAGGCGTACAGCGGCTTGCCGCCGAAGTCGGCGCCGAGCCATTTCACCGAGTCGATGATGGAGTCGACGTACTCCTGCTCTTCCTTCTCCGGGTTGGTGTCGTCGAAGCGCAGGTTGCAGCCGCCGCCGTACTCTTTGGCGAGGCCGAAGTTGAGCAGGATGGACTTCGAGTGCCCGAGGTGCAGGTAACCGTTCGGCTCGGGCGGAAAGCGGGTGCGGATTTTTACGTGCTTGCCGGCGGCGAGGTCGGCTTCGATGATTTGCCTGATGAAGTTGCTGTGGGAAGAGGGGTGGTGCGGCTTGTTCATCCTCCGATTCTAACGTTTAGCTTGCAAACCGATGGTTCGTCCGGCCGGGCGTAATCTACGGTGTTCAAAGGGGGAGGTGGTCATGGAATGGTATCTGGCGGCATTGAAGAAATACGCGACGTTTTCGGGAAGGGCGCGGCGCAGCGAGTATTGGTATTTCGTCCTGTTCAACACCCTGATTTTCATCGCCCTGGCCGTCGTGGACATGGTGGTGATCCGTTCCAAATTCGACGCCCTGGGAACCATTTTCAATTTGGCGACGCTGTTGCCCTCCCTGGCGGTCTTCTTCCGACGATTGCATGACACCGGCCGGAGCGGCTGGTGGTGGCTCATCGGGCTGATCCCGATCCTGGGATGGATCGTCCTCCTGATTTTCCTGATCAAGGACAGCGATCCCGGCGACAACAGGTTCGGGCCTAATCCGAAGGATGCGTGAAATGGCTGTGCTTCCGGCAGTATTTCCGTTCCCGGCGGCCCGTTCTGTTCGCTATCGCACACAGACCGATATGATGAGGAAATGACGGCAAAAATCCTGCTGCGGCTGCTGGCGATGATCGCGCTGGCAGCGGCGCCGCCGCTGGCGGCGCAGCCGTACCCGAGCCAGCCCATCCGCATGATCTCGCCGTTCCCGCCGGGCGGCAGCGTCGACATCACCGCGCGCCTGATCGCCGACCCGCTGGCCGCGCAGCTCGGCGCGCGCATCATCATCGACAACCGCAGCGGCGCCTCGGGCAACATCGGCATGGAAGCCGCGGCGCATGCCAAGCCGGACGGCTACACCATCGTCATCAATACCATTCCGCTGGTCACCAACCAGAGCCTGTTCGACAAGCTCGGCTGGGATCCCATCCGCGATTTCGCGCCGATCGGAATGATTGCGACCTCGCCGCACATCCTGGTGGTGCCGAACAGGCTCAGCGCGCACAGCGTCGATGACCTGGTGAAACTGGCGCGCGCCAGCCCGGGCAAGCTGACCTACGCCTCGGCGGGCGTCGGCACCACGCTGCATTTCTGCGCCGAGATGTTCAAGGACGCCACGCACACCTTCATCCTGCACGTGCCATACCGCGGCGGCGGGCCGGCGCTGCTGGACACGCTGGCCGGGCAGGTGGACCTGAGCTTCCCCACGCTGTCGGCGGCGCTGCCGCACGTCAGGGCGGGCACGCTGCGCGCGCTGGCGGTGACCGATATCAAGCGCACCGCGCTGCTGCCGGAGGTGCCGACCATGCAGGAGGCGGGCGTGAAGGATTTCCAGTTCACGCAGTGGCTCGCCGTGCTCGCGCCCGCCGGCACGCCGCGCGAGGTGGTGCTCCGCCTGAACGCCGCGCTCAAGGCCGTGCTCGAATCGAAGGAAACCCGCGAAAAATTTCGCGAAGGCGCGTTCGAGTCCTTCATCACCACGCCGGAGGAGGCGGGCAGCTTCCTCGCCAGCGAGGCGCAGCGCTTCTCCAGCCTGATCAAGGCGCGCGGCATCACCGCCAACTAGCTCCGCAGTTTTCAGGCCGGGTTTTCCCCTCCGGCCATGCAAGCTTGCTGCAAGCATGCGTTCCGCCCGTCCACCGCGTTGTGCACCGATCTCGCAATGGCGCGTTATCGGGATAGCAGTCCAACCGACAGGAGATGGGACATGAAAATGAAACCAGTTGTAACCGCCGTATTGCTCGCGTTTGCCGCGAGCTCGTTCGCGCAGGCGCCGGCCGCGCCCGCGCCCGCGCCGGGCACCGTGAAGTCCGACCGCGAAATGGTCAAGTCCGACCGCGAGCGCACCAAGGCGGACGTGGAGAAGCGCCGCGCCGACCGCACCGCCGGCAACAAGGCGGCGGCCCAGGCCGACACGGCGGCGGTGAAAGCCGACCGCGCGCAGGGCAAGGCCGACCGCGGGAAGATGCGCTCCGACATCCAGGCCAAGCGCGCGGCGAAAAAGGCGGCGGCGCCGCAGTAACGTAATATCGGCGGCATGAAAGCCGTCGGCCTTTACCGCTACCTGCCGGTCGACCACCCCGAGGCGCTGCTCGACCTCGAGGTGGACGAGCCGGTCGCCGCCGGGCGCGACCTGCTGGTGGAGGTGAAGGCGATTTCGGTCAACCCGGTGGACACCAAGCGCCGGGCGCCGAAGGACCTGGTGGAGAAAACGCCGAAGATCCTCGGCTGGGACGCGGCGGGCATCGTCAAGTCCGTCGGTCCGGACTGCCAGCTGTTCAAGCCCGGCGACGCGGTGGCCTACGCCGGCAGCATCGTCCGCCAGGGCGCCAACTGCCAGTTCCACCTGGTGGACGAGCGCATCGCCGGCCCCAGGCCGGCGAACCTGTCGTTCGCCGAGGCAGCGGCGCTGCCGCTCACCACGCTCACCGCCTGGGAGTTGATGTTCGACCGCATGGGCATCTCGAAAGCCGGTACGCAGGCGGGCCGCAGCCTGCTGATCCTCGGCGGCGCGGGCGGCGTCGGCTCCATCGCCATCCAGCTGGCGAAAAACCTGGCCAAGCTGAAGGTGACCGCCAGCGCCTCGCGGCCCGAATCGATCGCCTGGTGCAAGTCCCTCGGCGCCGATGCGACCGTGGACCATGCAAAAACCATCGAAGGCGAATTCGACTACGTATTGTGCTTCAGCAATTCGGACGCCTACTGGCCCCAGTTTCCCCGGCTGGTGAAACCCCAGGGGAAAGTCGGCCTCATCGTGCGCACCGTGAAGCCGGTGGACCTGGCGATCCTGCACGACAAGAGCATCGCCGTCTGCCTGGAGGGCATGTTCACGCGCTCGACCTTCCAGACGCCGGACATGGGCGCGCAGCACGCGCTGCTGGAGGAGGCGGCGACGCTGGTGGAGGCGGGCGTGCTGAAGACGACGCTGACGCAGAACCTTGGCAGGATCAACGCGGAAAACCTCCGGCGCGCGCACAAGCTGCTGGAGGAAGGGCACGTCATCGGCAAGCTGGTGCTGGAAGGCTGGTAAGGCGCTGAATGACTCCCCGCACTGTTCCCACTATTCCTTGCGCGTCCACTCCTCCGTGCGGCCGAACAGCCGCAGGCCGAGGTAGCCGCGCACCTTGAGCCTGCGGCCCGCGTCGGCCAGCTCCAGGTCGCAGCTGTAAGTCCTGCCGTCGTCCGGATCGAGGATCGTTCCCGCGCTGAAGCCGCTGCCCGAGCGGCGCACGCCGCGCAGGATGACCATGCCGACCACCGGCTTGTCCTTCAACTCGCCGGTGCAGGACTCGCACAGCGGGTTGGCGCTCTTCGCGGGCGGCGAGAACACCGCCGTCACCGTGCCGGTGAATTCGCCGTCCGCCTCGACGATGCGCACCAGACCGTCGGGCTGCCCGCTGCGGTCGCTGACGGTCTGCCACAATCCAACCGGCGACGCCGCCTGCCCAAGCGCGGTGCAGCACCAGGCCAGGACCGTTATCGCTAACAGGCGCGCAATCATGGAATGCTATTCTTGGGCAAAACGGGAAACCGATGAAGAAATTTCTCCTGCCTGATCCGAATCGAAGGCTGCTGCTGGGCGCGCTCGGGCTGGCCGCCGCGCTGCCGCGCCTCGTGCTGGCGCAGGGCGTGGTGCGCCAGTTCCAGGTGATCGTGCTGTTCTCCGGCGAAACCGAGGACGAGGAGCCCGCCACGCGCTCGTTCTTCGAGCAGATGCGCCGGCTGGGATGGATCGAGGGCAACAACGTCGCCTACGAGCGGCTGTTCGGCAAGGGCATGCGCGCCTACGTGGAAGGGCTGGCGCGCCTGGCGGTGAGCCGCGAGCCGGACCTGATCTTCGCCGCCAGCGCCACCATCGCCAAGGCGGTGCTGGCCGAAACCGATTCCATCCCGGTGGTGTTCATCACCGGATCGGACCCGGTGGCGGGCGGGCTGGTGGCTTCGCTCGCGCGGCCGGGCCGCAACGCCACCGGCGCCTACCAGCCGCCGGGCGACGTGGTGCCGCGGCGCCTCGAACTCCTGCGGGAGGCGATGCCGCCGCTCAGGCGCGTCGGCGCCGTGTTCGACCGCCGCTCGAGCGGCTTCCAGCAGCAGAAGGCGCTGCACGAGGCGGTCGCCCGGCGCATGGGCTTCGAACTGACTGCAATCGAGTTCACCAATTACGAAGTGGTGCCGAAGGTGCTCGCCCGCTTCAGGAAGGATGGCATCACCGCGTGCCTGATCCCCGGCTCGCTGACGCTGTTCGCCCGCCGCCGCGACGTGGTCACCGCGGCGGTGCGCAACCGCGTGGCGCTGTTCACCACGCGCGCGGAGTGGGTGGAGGCGGGCGCGGTGCTGTCCTACGGCGTCGAGATCGCCGAAGCGCTGCGCCTCGGCGCGACGATCGCCGATCGCGTCCTGAAAGGCGCCATCGTTGCCGAGACGCCGGTCGAGCAGGCGACCAAGTTCGAGCTGTCGATCAACCTGCGCAGCGCGCACGCGCTCGGCTTCGACATCGCGAAACCGCTGCTGCAGCGCGCCGACCGCGTCATCACCTGAGTTCCACGCCGCTGGCGCGGATCGGTTCCTTGCGGCCGCGCAGCACGAGCGCGCCGAGATCCTTCAGTTCCATGTCCGGCTGGGTTCCGAGCGCCTGCAGCGCAGCGGCCGAGGCGATGAAGCGGCAGCCGACCTCCCGCGTCGCCTGCTCCAGCCGCGAAGCGGTGTTCATCACGTCGCCATGGAACACGATGGCGCGCCGCTGCTCGCCCACTTCGCCGGCGATCACCTCGCCCAGGTGCAGCGCGGCGCGCAGGCCCGGCTCGGCGGCGAACTGTGCGCGGAACTGGTCTTTCAGCTCGAGCAGCGCCGCCTCCATGAGGAAGAAGCAGCGCAGCGGCCGCCCCTCCGGCCTGCCTTCTTCCTCGGTCCAGGTGACGACGATCTCGTCGCCGACGTACTGGTAGACCTCGCCGCCGCAGGCGGCGATCGGCTCGGCGGCCGCGCTGAACACCGCGGAGAGGAAGCGGTGCGCCTGCAGCGGCCCGAGCCGCTCGGCGATGG
>DATBQR010000039.1:0-6756 GCA_036560705.1 Burkholderiales bacterium
AGCGCCAGCAGCGCGCCCAGGATGTGGTCGCCCTCGGCCTGCCCGCCGACCTCGATGTCGCGCAGCATCGAGGCGGTGAACGCCGACCCTTTCAGCGTGAGCATGTTGCGGTAATTCGTGTAGGTCGCTTCGGGCGTCGGAAAACCCTCGGCCTTCGCCACCGCCGCGCATTCACTGAGCAGCGCGAGCGTAATTGCCTCCCCCGATCCGGTAGCTGCAATGTCCCCGACCGGCGCGCGCATCAGGCAAGTGATCCCCGCAAGCGAGGCGAGCAGCACCCACTTGTCCCACATCGCCTGCTCGACCGTGTTGGTGAGCTTGATATCCGTTTTCTTTACGCCGGCCGCGACCGTGGCAAGCGCATCGCAGATCGATTTCTGCGCCGCATGGCGCGGTCCGAACACGACGCGATGGAATTCGTTGAGGTGCCTGATTTCGCCGTCCGGCATCAACGTCGTGGCGATGTAGGCGACGCCGCCCAGCACATGCTCGCGCCCGAAACGCGCGTCCAGCAAATCCAGGTGCGACATGCCGTTCAGCAGCGGCAGCACGTTGCCGCGGCCGCCTTTCATGGCAGGCGCGATCGCGTCGACGGCGCTCGGCAGGTCGTAGGCCTTGGCCGTGAACATCACGATGTCGTAGTCGGGTTTCACCTGCTCTGCGGTGACGCATTTCGGCTTCAGCGTCAGGTCCCCGGCGGTTTTGCTCGAGATTCTCAGCCCCGTCTTCGCCAGCATTTCCGCGCGTTTCGGCCGCACCAGGAAAGTGACGTCCGCGCCCGCTTCCGCGAGCCTGCCGCCGAAATAGCCGCCGACCGCGCCGGCGCCGAGCACGAGGATTTTCATGTGGGTTTCTTCTCTCCAAGGCGCGGCTCGACGCCGCGGACGAGCCGCAGGACGTTTTCGCGGTGGCGCCAGATGAGCAGCAATGCGATCGCCGCCACGACCGGGGTTATGGGGGCCATTTGGTACAACAGCCCGGAAAAAAATATTGCGAACAACGCCGAAATAATCGAGGCGAGGGAAATCATCCGAAAGAAAAATACGATGATGCCGAACGTAACCAGCGCGCCCAATCCGAGATCCAGACTCAAGGCCAGCAGGACCCCGGCTGCCGTGGCGACGCCTTTGCCGCCGCGGAAGCCGTGAAACGCGGGGTAGAGATGGCCGAGGAACGCCATGGCGCCGGCCAACGGCACGTCGAAGGCGTATATCGCGCTTTCACCCGTGTAAAGACCCGCCAGCCAGACCGCGAGGGCGCCCTTGCCGGCATCGCCAAGCAGCGTCAACGCCGCGGCGACCTTGTTCCCGCTGCGCAGCACGTTGGTGGCGCCAGGGTTCTTCGACCCGTAGCTGCGCGGATCGGGCAGGCCCATCGCCTTGCTGACGAACACGGCAAAGGACAGCGATCCGAGGCAATAGGCGGCAAGCGCGACGATCGCGGTCTGCATCATGCGGTGATTCTATAATCTCACACTCAATGGACTCCATCCTGGTTCGCGACCTGCGGGTCGAAGTGCTGATCGGCATCCACAAGCGCGAACGCCACGTGGCGCAGACCGTTTCGATCGACCTCGACATCGGCATCCCGGGGACCACGGTATTCGCCAGCGACAAGGTGGCCGACACCATCGACTACGAGCAGGTGGCCCTGAAAATCAAGGCGCTCGCCGGCACCGGCCATTTCCGCCTGGTGGAAACCTTCGCCGATCGCATCGCGAAACTGCTCATGGACGACTTCAAGGCACCCTGGGTCAAGGTGAGCGCCGCCAAGATCGGCATCCTGCCCAACGCCAAGTTCGTCGGCGTCGCCATCGAGCGCGGCAAGCGCTAGTCGAGCGCCGCGTCCACTAACTCTGGATTGAGCGTTCTGGTGATTTCTCCTGGCGCAATGCCGACCAGGAATCCGCGCCGCCCGCCGTTGATATAGATTTTCGGCAGTTCGAGGATGGAACGTTCCATATAGACCGGCATTTTCTTCTTCGTGCCGAAGGGCGAGGTCCCGCCGACTTGGTAGCCCGAATGCCGCTGCGCCATGTCAGGCTTGCAAGGCTCGATGCGTTTTCGGCCCGCCTGCCGCGCAAGATTCTTGGTGGAGACCTTCTTGTCGCCGTGCATCAGCACGATGAGAGGCTTGGCTGCCTCGTCCTGCATCACCAGCGTCTTCACCACCTCATGCTCCGGAACGCCCAGCGAAGAAGCGGACACTTCAGTGCCGCCGTGCTCGACGTATTCGTACTCGTGTTCCGTGTAGGCAACCTTGTTCGCCTTCAGAAACACCGTCGCAGGAGTGTCAGCCACGCGGATGATGCTTGGCGTGCAGCGCCTTCATGCGCTCGCGCGCGACGTGGGTGTAAATCTGAGTCGTAGAAATATCGGCATGGCCGAGCAACATCTGCACCACGCGCAGGTCGGCGCCGTGGTTGATGAGATGCGTCGCAAAGGCATGGCGCAGCACGTGCGGCGAGAAGTGCTTGCCGGGCACCGCGCGCGCGCCGTAGCGCTTGATGTTCTGCCAGAACGCCTGCCGGCTCATGCCGGCACCGCGGCCGGTGAGGAACAGGTGGTCGGAGGATTTCTTCTTGAGCAAGGCAGATCTGGGCTCCTGCATGTAACGGCCAACCCAATCTACAGCTTCTTCTCCGAGGGGCACAAGACGGACTTTCGAGCCTTTTCCAAGAACGCGCACGACACCCGCGCCGGTATCGATTTCAAAAACCTTCAAGGATATTAATTCTGAAACCCGCAATCCGGCCGCATAAAGCACTTCCAGCATCGTTCGGTCGCGCATGCCGAGCGGCGTGTGGACGTCGGGCGCGGCGAGCAGCGCCTCGACGTCGGCCTCCGAGAGGATCTTCGGGAAGCGCGGCGCGCGCCTGGGCGGATCGAGCTTGAGCGTCGGATCGGCCTTGATCTTGCGCTCGCGCAGGCACCAGCCGTAGAAGCGCTTCAGGCTGGAGAGCATGCGCGCGGCGCTGGTTGCTTTTCCTTTTCTTGAACCCAGAAAACCGAAAAGATCCTCTTCGCGGGCTTTTTCGAGGGACGTTTTCTCGAGGAACAACGCGAACTGCCGCAGGTCGCGCCGGTATGAAGACAGGGTGTTCTTCGAAAGTCCGTCTTCCAGCCACAGCGCGTCGCAAAACGCGTCGACGAGCGGCGTATTCTCTTCCGCCGCCACGCCGCTCAGGGCTTGAGCGCGAACGCGTCCGCGCTGGACTCGTGCATCAGCAGCCAACGCTTGGCCTCGATCAGGTATCCGTCGGTGGTGTGCGAGAAGCCGCCGATGCCGCCGGCGGCGACCACGCGGTGGCAGGGGATCACGATCGGCAGGCGATTGTCGCCGCAGGCCTGCCCGACCGCGCGCGCCGACTCGAAATCGGCGCCGCCCAGCTTGCGCGCCATCTCGCCGTAAGTCAGCGTCCGGCCGCGCGGAATCTCGCACAGCGCCTGCCACAGCTTCTTCTGGAAATCCGTGCCCTCGATGAGCAGCGGCAGGTCGAACTTCGCGTCGGGATCTTCGCGGTAGCGCTCGAGCTGGCGCGCGGTTCGCTCGGCGAGTCCGTTTTCCGGAGCTTTCGACTCCGCCGTGGACGGCAGGTAGCGAATGCCGGCGACGAACGGGTTTCCATTCACGTCACGCGTGGCTACCGCGACTTTCATTTTCGGAAACTCGATGACCGCTTGCCAGTGCATCTCAGGCGGCCAGTTTCTCTATCTTCGCCAGCAGGTCGTCGGCGATCTCGATGCCTTCGGCGCGCAGCTTCTTCTCGGAGGCAAAGCGCCGCGAGCCCGGCAGCCGCACGCCCACGTCGGCGAGCATCGTGGTGACCACGGTCTCCACGCGCTCGAAGTAGCGGTCGTGCCCGGCGAGCGCGCCCGGATCGATGGCGAGGAAGGCGTGGCCGATTTTCGGCTTGTTGCCCTTGTCGGAAAAAAACGAGTCCGCCTCGGTGCCGATGGCGGCGCCGGTCAGCGCCGCGCAGATCAGTTCGAAAGCAAGCGCGAGCATCGCGCCCTTGGCGCCGCCGATCGGGAACAGGCTGCCGTGCTCGATCGCCTCCTTCGGATCGGTGGTCGGCTTGCCGTTGCGGTCGAGCGCCCAGCCTTCGGGAATTTTCTCGCCCTTCTGCATCGCCATCATGATCTTGCCGCGCACCACGGTGGTGAGCGCGAGGTCGATCACCAGCGGATCGCCGCTCTTCCTGGGAAACGCGAAAGCCACCGGATCGGTGCCGAACAGCGCCTTCTTGCCGCCCCAGGCCGGGATCGCCGCGGGCGAATTGGTGAAAGCGACGCCCACCATGCCCTCCTTCGCCACCGGCAGCAGGTGGATGCCGAGCACGCCGACATGCGCGCTGTTGGTGATGCCGGCAAAACCGATACCGTTGCGGCGCGCGCGCTGGATGACCTCGCCGACCGCCCATGCCGCGGATTCGTAGGGCAGGCCGTCGCGGTTGTCGATCAGGCAGACCGCGGCGCGATCGGACAGCATCTTCGGCCGGGCGGCGCCGTCGGCGCGGCCGTTCCTGAGGAAGCCGCAATAGAAGGGGACGCGCGACATGCCGTGCGTGGGCAGCCCGTGCTCCTCGGCGCGCACCAGGTGCTGCGCCGCCGCCTCGGCCATCGCCGGGTTGGCGCCGGCTTTTTCGAGGGCATTTCGCGCAAGACGCAGCAATTCGTCCGCTTTTTTCTTCATAATGTTCATTCTAAAGGAGGAACAACCATGGGCAAGTTCATCGAACTCACTTCGTCCGACGGACACAAATTCGCCGCCTTCGTCGCGACGCCTGCGGGCAAGCCGCGCGGCGGCGTGGTGGTGATCCCGGAAATCTTCGGCGTCAACAGCCACATCCAGCAGGTCACCGACGGCTTCGCCGCGGACGGCTACCTCGCCGTGTCGCCGGCGATGTTCGACCGCGTGCAGCGCAACTACGACAGTGGTTACTCACAACCAGAGATCCAGGCCGGCGTCGCCATCATGCAGAAGCTCGACCCGAAGAACAGCATGATGGACGTGCAGGCCGCGATCGCGGAAGCCGCCAAGGGCGGCAAGGCCGGCATCGTCGGCTACTGCTTCGGCGGCACCATCGCCTGGATGGCTTCGGCGCGCGCCGGCGGCCTGTCGTGCGCGGTCCCCTACTATGGCGGCGGCATGCACGGCCTCATCAAGGAGCAGCCGAAAATCCCGGTCATGTGCAATTTCGGCGAAACGGACCAGTCGCCCACGCTCGCGCAGGCGAAGGAGATCGTCGCCGCGCACCCTGGAATCTCGGCCCACTTCTACGCCGGCGCCGGCCACGGCTTCAACTGCGACCAGCGCGGCTCGTGGAACGCGGAAGCCGCCAAGCTCGCCCGCAGCCGCACCATCGAATTCTTCCGCAAGCACCTGGGTTGAAAGGCGTGGGAATCAGCAACAGGCAGTACCGCCTCGCCGCCCGCCCGGTGGGAATGGCCAAAGCGAGCGACTGGAATCTCACCACCGAACCCGCCGGCGAACCTGCCGACGGGCAGGTGCTGGTGAAGGTGCTGCAGCTCTCGCTCGATCCGGCGATGCGCGGCTGGATGAACGAAGGCAGGAGCTACATCGCGCCGGTAGGCATCGGTGAAGTGATGCGCGCGGGCGGCGTCGGCAAGGTCGTGGCCTCGAAGAACCCCGGCTTCGCGGCCGGCGATCTCGTTGCCGGCGGCTTCGGCATCCAGGAATACTGCCTCGTCACGGACCTCAAGCAGACCGGTCTCCACAAGATCGATGCGCGCCTCGGCACGCCCGCGCAGTGGCTCAATGCGCTCGGCATGCCGGGCATGACCGCCTACTTCGGCTTGCTGGACGTCGGCCAGCCGAAGGAAGGCGAGACGGTGGTGGTCTCTGGCGCCGCGGGCGCGGTCGGCCAGACGGTCGGCCAGGTGGCGCGTATCAAGGGCTGCCGCGTCGTCGGCATCGCCGGCGGCAAGGAAAAATGCGATTTCGTCGTCAACGAGCTCAAGTTCGACGCCTGCATCGACTACAAATCGGGGAACGTGCGGGACGGCCTGAAGCAGCACTGCGCGAAGGGCGTCGATATCTACTTCGACAACGTCGGCGGCGACATCCTCGACGTGGTGCTGACGCGCATCAACCGAGGGGCGCGCATCGTCGTCTGCGGCGCGATCTCGCAGTACAACAACACCACCCCGGTGAAAGGACCGAGCAACTACATGATGCTGCTCGTCGCCCGCGCGCGCATGCAGGGCATGGTGGTGTTCGACTACGCCGACCGCTACGGCGAGGCCATCAAGCAGATCGCGACGTGGATGAAGGAAGGGAAGTTCATCTCGAAGGAAGACATCGCGTCCGGCATCGAGAACTTTCCCGCCACGATGAACAAGCTGTTCAGCGGCGGGAACTTCGGCAAGCTGGTGCTAAAGGTCGCCGACCAGTAGCGTCTGTCCCGGCCGTACGCGCGTGAACGCAACGGGCTTGGTTTTGACCTTCAGTCCCGAACTGTCCATTCGCAAACTCGTAAAGGCGGAGTTCTCCAGCGGTCCGGACTCCGGAAAATCCTCCCGGTAGTGCGCGCCGCGCGAGTCGGTGCGCGCCAGCGCCGCCTCGGCGATCACGCGGCTGGTATCCATCAGGCTGTTCAGGTTCAGCCAGTCGTGCCAACTCAGATTGAAGGCGCGATTGGCGTCCGCCACGCCGCACATCTTCAACTCGTCCTTGATCGCCGTAAGTTCCGACAAGGCCGAGCGCAGACCCGCTTCATCCCGGATGATGCCG
>DATBQR010000040.1:0-9611 GCA_036560705.1 Burkholderiales bacterium
GCGGATGCCGCGACTGTCAGGCGCTGGGTCGATGAGGCGAAACGCATCGTCGTCCTGACTGGCGCGGGCATCTCCACCGATTCCGGCATCCCGGATTTCCGCGGCCCGCAGGGCGTGTGGACGAAAAACCCGATGGCGGAGAAGCTCTCCAACATTCACTACTACATGGCCGATCCGGAAGTGCGCAAGGCGTCCTGGAAAGCGCGCATGGACCACACGGCATGGAACGCGAAGCCGAATCCGGGCCACCTCGCGCTGGCGGCGCTGGAGATGCGCGGCAAGCTGCGTGCGCTGATCACGCAGAACATCGACGAGCTGCACCAGAGGGCCGGCAATTCGCCGGGCAAGGTGATCGAGGTGCACGGCACCATGCGCAAGGTCGTCTGCATGAGCTGCGGCATGACCGCGCCGATGCAGAAGGCGCTGGATCGCGTGCGCGCGGGCGAAGACGATCCGCCGTGCCGCGATTGCGGCGGCATCCTCAAGAGCGCCACCGTCTCCTTCGGCCAGGCGCTGGTGCCCGAGGTCATCGAGGGCGCGATGCGCGCCTCGGAAGAGGCCGACCTGTTCTTCGCCATCGGCAGCAGCCTGCAGGTCTACCCGATCGCGGGCGCCGTGGACGTGGCGCGCGCAGCCGGCGCGAAAATCGTCATCCTCAATGCGGAACCCACGCCGTTCGACGAGATCGCCGACGCCGTGTTCCGCGACCCCATCAGCAGCGTCCTGCCCGGGTTGCTTCAGTCCTGAGGCGGTTCAGGAGCGGGCGGCAGGACCGGCGTGCGAGAGGCGCCGTTGAGCGCCGCCGTCAGGCGTTCGAGGAGCTGGACGAAACGCCGCCGTTCGCCCATGGCGAGCGGTGCCAGCAGCCGGTCCGAGGTCCGCCGCACGGCGGCCTGGGCGCGGCGCAGCATCGCGCGCCCGCGCGGCGTCACCACCAGCGCCTTGCGGCGCAGGTCCGTGGATGAATTTTCGCGCCGCAGCAGGCCGCGCCGTTCAAGACCCTGGATGACCGCGCCAATGGTGGCGGGGTCGAAGCCGAGCGCGCGCGCGATGCCCGCCTGGTCGAGGCCCGGCGCGTTTTCGGCGACTACCAGCGCGCCGTGCTGCGGAGAGGTCAGGCCGAGGGAGGCGCATTCCTGCACGAAGATGCCGACCGCGATCTGGTGGCCGCGCCGCAGCAGGAAACCGGGCCTCGAGTACAGGTCGTCGAGCGTCTCGGGCTTGCGCTTTTTCTTGACAGGCGCGGGCATCTTGATAAGTATACTTACGAATGAACAGGGAGACGGCGGAACTGCTGGTGCGCGTGGGGCCCGGCACCGCGATGGGCGGGCTGATGCGGCGCTACTGGGTGCCGGTGCTGCTCGCGAGCGAGATCTCCGCGCCCGACTGTCCTCCCGTGCGCGTGAAGATCCTCGGCGAGAAACTGCTGGCGTTCCGCGACAGCCAGGGCCGCGCCGCCCTCATCGACGAATTCTGCGCGCACCGCGGCGCCTCGCTGTTCCTCGGCCGCAACGAGGAATGCGGCATCCGCTGCTCTTACCACGGCTGGAAATACGACATCCACGGCCAGTGCGTGGACCTGCCGCAGCAGCCGCGGATCGCGCAAAAGGTGAAGATCAAGGCCTATCCCTGCATCGAGCGCGGCGGCGTCGTCTGGGCCTACATGGGGCCGCCCGAGCACAAGCCCGCGCCGCCGGAACTCGAGTGGTGCCTGGTGCCGGACAGCCACCGCTACGTCACCAAGCGGCTGCAGGAGACGAGCTACCTGCAGGCGATGGAGGGCGGCATCGATACGTCCCACGTCACCTGGGTGCATCGTTACGAGATGGACGCGGACCCGATGCACATGCACTCGGCGGCCAACAAGTACATCAAGGCCGACCGCAACGTCGAGTTCGAGATCGAGGAGGTGCCGCACGGCCTGACCATCTTTGGCCGCCGCATGGGCGAGCCCGATTCGAATTACTGGCGCATCACGCAGTGGATCTTCCCCTGGTTCACGCTGATCCCGCCCTTCGGCCCGCACGCGCTGGGCGGCCACGTCTGGGTGCCGATCGACGACGAGAACTGCTGGGCCTGGAGCATCAACTGGCTGGCCGACCGGCCGCTGCCGAAGGAAGAGTTGGACGCGATGAAGGAAGGCAGGGGCATCCATGTCAGGTATGTTCCCGGCACCTTCACGCCGCTCGCGCACAAGGGCAACGACTGGCTGATCGACCGCGCAGCGCAGAAGAACAACACCTCCTTCAGCGGCGTGGCCGGATTCTCGATCCAGGACGCTTCCCTGCAGGAAAGCATGGGCCCGATCCAGGACCACGCGCGAGAGAACCTGATTCCGACCGACAAGGCGATCGTCATGGCGCGCCGCGCGCTGGCGGCGGCCGCGCGCGACCTTGAAAAGGGCGTCGAGCCCCCGGCCCTCGACCCGGCGTCGCAGCGCGTGCGCGCGGCAGCGGTGCTGCTGGAGCGCTCCGTGAAGGCGCCGGAGTGGGCCAGAACCACGCTGGTTAATGGACTGAAGCAACCGGTGTTCACCTTGTGACGAGACCGACATGAAAAAACTCCTGTACATCCTGCTTGCCGTGTTTGCCGTGCCTGCCTTCGCGCAGCAGTGGTCGCCGTCGAAGCCGGTGAAAATCGTGGTGCCGCTGCAGGGCGGGACCGTGGACATTCTGGCGCGGCTCGTGGCGCCCCATCTGCAGGAGGCGTTCGGCCAGCCGGTGATCGTGGAAAACAAGGCCGGCGCCGGCGGCAACATCGGCACCGACCAGGTGGCGAAGGCGGATCCTGACGGCCACACCATCCTCGCCGGCTATACCGGGCCGATTACCGTCAACCCGACGCTGTTCGGCAATCTGCCGTATGACCCGCAGAAGGATCTCGCGCCGATCATGCTCGCGGTCACCACGCCGCAATTCCTGACCGTGCACCCGGCGGCGCCTTTCGCTTCCGTCGCGGATCTGATCAAGTATGCGAAGGCGAACCCCGGCAAGCTGAGTTACGGGTCAATCGGCATCGGCAGCGCTTCGCATCTCACCATGGAGATGTTCAAATCCGCTGCCGGCATCAGCCTGGTGCACGTGCCGTACAAAGGATCGGCGCCTGCGGTCGCGGACCTGCTCGCGGGCAACGTGCAGCTGGAGTTTCTGGTCCCCGGCAACGTGCTGCCATACCTCGGCACCGGCAAACTGAAGATACTCGCCTCGACCGGCAAGACGCGGTTTCACGCGACGCCCGAGACGCCGACCATGATGGAGTCCGGTTTTGCCGACTTCGAGGCCATCGCGTGGATCGGCTTTCTCGCTCCCGGCGCCACGCCCAAGCCGGTCATCGATCGCTACTACCGCGAACTGGTGAAAATCTTGCACTACCCCGAGGTGCGCAAGCGCCTGACCGATATCCAGTTCGATGTCGTGGCGAGCACGCCCGAAGAGTTTGCCGAATACATCCGCTGGGAGACGCCGCGCTGGGCCAAGGTGATCCGCGATACCGGCGCCAAAGCCAATAATTGACGGCCGGCAATCGCTAGCCCGTGTCCAAATCCGACCATCCGCACCCGTCCGTCTACACGGACAAGAAGCGGCTCGAACTGATCAGGGGCTACCGCGTGCACGAACAGCGCACGCCATCGAAGCCGGTGCTGGTGGCGACGCCTTCGCAGACGCTGGGACCTTTCTTCAGCCTGGGCTTGATCCGCGAGGGCGACGATGACCTCGCCTGCCGCACGCCGGGCGGGCCGCGCGCCGAGGGGGCGCCGATCGTGGTCGGCGGCCGCGTGCTGGACGAGGACGGCAAGCCGGTGCGCAAGGCGCTGATCGAGGTCTGGCAGGCGAACTGCCGGGGCAAGTACGAGCACCCGGACGACGTGACTCAAGCGCTGCCCGATCCGAACCTCAAGGCTTTCGGCCGGATGCTGACGGCGGAGGACGGCAGCTACCGCTTCCGTTCCATCAAGCCGGGCGCCTACCCGAATCCGGGCTACGACAACTGGATGCGTCCGCCGCACATCCACTACTCGATTTTCGCCGCCGGCGTGATGCAGCGGCTCATCACCCAGATGTATTTCCCTGGCGAGCCGCTGAACGACATCGATCCGATCCTCAACGGCATTGAGGATCTCGATGCCCGCGCTTCGCTCATTGCGCGCGAGTCGGGCAAGGGCGAGTACCAGTTCGATATCGTCCTGCGCGGCAAGGCCGAGACCGCCTTCCTTGTCGATTCCTGACTGCCTGGGGCCCGCCGCGGCCTCCCGCCCCGGCTGGAAGCTGCCGGAGGGGGCATGGGATACGCATTTTCACGTTCTTGGCCCGCAGGCGCGTTTTCCCTATGCAGCCACGCGCAAATACACGTCCCCCGACGCGCCGCTGGCCGCTGCGCTCGCCCTGCATGACCGGCTCGGCATCCGGCGCGGGCTGGTGGTGCACGCCAATACCCACGGGTTCAATAACAGCGTGGACCTCGACGCGGTCTCGCGGTCGGGCGACCGCTACTTCGCGGTGGTGCGGCTGGACGGCGGAGCGACGCGCGAAGGCTGCCATGCGCTGCACGCGGCGGGGGCGCGCGGCGTGCGTTTCGCTTTCAATCCCCAGCATGGCGGCACGCTGGACGAGAAGGTCTTCGAGCATGTCCTGCGCTGCATGGAGGGGCTGGGCTGGTTCGTCGAGCTGCATTTCGAGGGTGCGGCGATTCCCCGCCTGCGGCCGTGGCTGGAGGCGATCCCCGCCACGGTGGTGATCGACCATTTCGGCCGCGTCGATCCTGCCGCGGGCCTTGCGCAGGAACCGTTCGCGATCCTTTGCGAGTTGATGCGGCGCGAAAATTTCTGGACCAAGATCAGCGGCGCCGAGCGCATCTCGAGAAAGGGTTATCCCTACGACGATGTCGCGCCGCTCGCGCAGCGCCTCGCGTCGATCGCGCCGGGGCGCCTGATCTGGGGCAGCGACTGGCCGCACACCGGCTTCTTCGACGCCGCGAAGATGCCGGATGACGGGAAGCTGCTGGACGCGTTGCGTGGCTTCATTCCCGATGAGACTTTGAGAAATGACATCCTCGTAAAAAATCCGGAAAAACTTCTAAATGCGCCTAAGAAATAAAATTGCCCTGATCACGGGTGGCGGCGCGGGCATTGGGGCGGCCGCGGCGCAGCTCTTCTGCGAGGAGGGCGCGAGGGTCTTGCTGCTCGATCTCGATCCGAAGGCGCTGCAAAAAACGAAAAAGAAACTTGGAACGAGGGTCGAAGTCATGGCCGGCGACGTCGCCGACGCCGCGCTCGCCAAGGCGGCAGTCGCAAAGGCGCTCAAGCGGTTCGGCCGTCTCGACATCCTGGTCAACAACGCGGCGATGCGAAACTATTCGGCGGTCGCCGACGCGACGCCGGAAGAGTGGCGCGCGGTGCTGGAAGTGAATCTGCTCGGCGCCGCGAACTTCTGCAGGGCGGCGCTGCCCGCGCTGCGCAAGTCCGGCAAGGGCAGCATCGTCAACGTCTCGTCCTGCTACGCGCTGACGGGCCGCAAAGGCATGGCGATCTACGACGCCAGCAAGGCTGCGCTGCTCGCGCTCACGCGCACGCTCGCGCACGAGGAGGCCGGGCGCGGCATCCGCGTCAACGCGGTGTGCCCAGGCTCGACGTACACCGACTTCCACCGCAAGCGCGGCCTGGGGAAGAACGCGCGCGATGGCAACTCCCTGGCAGGCCGCTGGGCCGCGCCGGAGGAAATCGCCTGGCCGATCCTGTGGCTGGCGTCCGACGAGGCTTCGTTCATCACCGGCGCCGCGCTGCCGGTGGACGGCGGGCTGACGATCTTCTAGGAAGATGCTCTACAGCAGATCGAAGTATTCCCGCTGCTCCCATTCGCTCACCTCTCGGTCGTCCGCGGCGTCCTTGTTGCCGAGCTTGAATCGCTCGATTTCGGCTTCCTTGATGCGGCAATAGTAGTCCACGAACGTGGATCCCATTGCCTTGCCCAACCGTTTATCCTTCTTCAGATATCCGAGGGCTTCGGCAAGCGAACGCGGCAGCAGGTCTGCTTTTTTTTCTTCGTACGGGGTTCTCGACAAAGGGGGTAAGGGCAATTTCCGCTCGATGCCGTCCATCCCTGAGTGAATCTGGGAAGCGAAATACAGGTAGGGATTTGCGCCCGGCTCGCCGATGCGGTTTTCGATGCGCGTGGCCGGGTCGCCCGGGCCGCCGATTACGCGCAGCATGGCGCCGCGGCTGTCGCGGCCCCAGATGACGCGCTCGGGCGCGAGGGAATAGGGGCGGTAGCGCTTGTAGCCGTTGATCGTCGGTGTGGCGAAGGCGCAGGCGGCCCTCGCATGCTCGAGGAGTCCGGCCAGATACTGCTTTCCCGCTTCGGACAGAAAATCCTTGTTTGACACAAAAGCATTCTTTCCGGCCTTGATGAGGCTTTGATGCAAGTGCCAGCCGCTCGACATCACGTTTGGCAGCTTCGGGCGGCACATGAACGTGACGTGATAGCCGTGCCGCCGCAGCGCCTGCTTGGCCGCACTGCGGAACAGCAGCATGGTATCCGCGGCGGCGAGGCCCTCCTGCGCGCTCAGCGTGATCTCCGCCTGGCTCGGGCCGAACTCGCATTCGAAGCTGCGCAGCGGCAGGCCGAGGTCCGCGAGGTTGGCGCGCAGGATCTCCAGCGCCGGCTCGAGCTGGTCGAAACGCGCTTCCGACAGCAGCTGGTATCCGGTGTTGAGCAGTTCCACCTCCGGCGGCGAGCCCGGCTGGCCGGCATCCTCCGGGCGCAGGCGCGGTTCGGAGATGCGGAAGATGTGGAATTCCACTTCCAGCCCCGCCAGGAATCCGTAGCCCGCACGGGCGAGCTTCGCGAGCGCGCCCTTGAGGAGCGCGCGCGTGTCGAAGGGCACCGGCTTGCCGTTGGGAAATTTGAGATCGCAGAGCAGCCAGCCGGTCTTGTGCGCCCAGGGCAGCACGCGAAAGGTCGCCAGGTCCGCGACCATCACGGCGTCGGCCGCGCCCTCGAACTCCGGCATGCCGAGTCCCGCGCCCGGCGTGAACACCGGAAACACGGTCTTGTTGGACGTGTCCTTGGCGAGCAGCGAGCTCGGAAAGCCGACCCCGTTCTTCAGCGCGGCCGGAACCTCGGCGGCGGCGATGGATTTCGAGCGGAGAATGCCGTGCTGGTCGGCGAAGGAAAATCGGACGGTTTCGATTCCCTTGCTTTTGATTTCTTTCAGTACCTCTTTCATGCCGCTTTCGCGGCCCAAGGCGCATGGTTCCTGCGAGCCGCGTCGGCTTCTTTGTAGTAGTCCTCCCAGCGGCCTGTCGGGCCGATGCCGTCCACCGCTGGCGGGCCGGTGAAGGCGGAAGCCTGCGCGGGGTCGAGCATCATCAGCGTTTTCTCGCCCTTCTGCGTCTTGTTGATCGCATCTACCAGCAAGCGCCGGTAAAGAACGATGCCCTTGTCGCTGCTGCCGAGGTTCTCCTTGGTGCGGTCGGCCAGCTGTCCGGGCGATTCGCAGGCGAACTGGTCGTGGATGTTGATATCGAAGCCCATCCCCGTATAGGTGGCCTTCCTCTGCTGCTCGGCGTCGAAGCCCCAGCCGTTGGCGCGGTTGTGGATCGGCTTGTAATCCGGTGCCGGGTAGGTCTTCAGGCGCTGCTCGCGCATGGTCTGCTTGTCCACCGGCGTGGTGAAGCTGGTGAAGATCGAGTACCAGTAGCAGCCCCGGTCGTCGACCGGTACGTGCCACTGCGTGATGGTCATCTCCGCGTTCATCGGGATCACGAACGTCTGCGGAAACAGGATGTGCGTGGAGCGGCCGTGCGTCTGCTTCTCGTCGATCCTGCGCAGCGTGAGCAGACGCATGCCGTAGTCGGTGCGCGCTACCGTGATCTCGGGCTGGTCGTACTCGCGCAGCACCTTGGAGATCGGCAGGTCGGAGTCCGAGGGCTTGCCGCGGAACTGTTTTCCGTAACTGCCTGCAACGTCCTCGTCCTCGAAATAGCGGTGCAGGAAGGAGGCGTGCGCCGGATCGATGCCGACCTCCAGCGCCTGCAGCCAGTTGCAGTCCCAGTAGCCCTTGAAGGCGAAGGTGTAGGCGCCGGGCGCGGTGAAGCAGTCGAAGTGCGGGAAGGCGGAAGGCTCGCCCGCGCCCAGCCAGGCGAAGACGATGCCGCTGCGCTCGACCACAGGATAGGAACGCTGTTTGATGTGCTCGCACATGCGGCTGCCCTGCGGCTCGGCGGGCGTCTCCAGGCACTTCCCCTCGACGTCGAACAGCCAGCCGTGGAACACGCAGCGCAGATTGCCGTCCTCGTAGCGCCCGTAGGCGAGGTCCGCGCCGCGATGGGGGCAATGGCGATCCAGCAATCCGTATTTGTCATTTTTATCTTTGAATAGAACAAAAGACCCGCCCAATATCGTTCGGGCCAATACCGGTCTCTCTCCCTGCATTTCATCCACAAGGGCGATCGGTTGCCAATAATTGCGCAGCAGGTTGCCGGCCGGCGTGCCTGGCCCGACGCGCGTCATGAGGTCGTTCTGCTCCTGGCTAATCATTCGATTCCCGGTACAGACTCAGGGCTTTCATCGCGGGAAAGTCGTTGAAGGAGAACAGCACGGCTTCCTTCGATGCGCCGTGCCGGTAGCGTGTCCATGACGGGATGCAGAAGATGTCCTTCTCCTCCCACTCGAAGCGCTGGTCGCCGATTTCCGACCAGCCATGACCGGAAGCAACTTGAAAGATGCTGCTTCCCGTATTTCTTTTGAATTTTCTTTCAGAAGGAATCGATTCCAGTTGCGCCCCCATGGTGGGCATGACCGGACCGTTCGTCAGCGGGTTCTTGTACTCGAAGAATTTATGTTTCTTTAATTCGGAAAAACAGGAATCCCATTTATATAAAAATACAGGCGAATACGGCTTCGTCCAGTTCTCCCGCGACAGCGGCGCGGGCGTCTGCACGGTCTGCTCGTGCACCTCGAAGAAGTTTGCGTCCAGCGAGTTCATCAGCGGGATATCCAGCCCGTCCTGCCAGATGCACTGGGTGCCGTCTTCGTCCACGCCGTGGTCGTGCCAGGTGCCGTTCGGCGTCAGCACGAAGTCGCGCTCGCCGAGTTCCATGCGCTCGCCGTCCACCACCGTGTAGGCACCTCTGCCTTCCATAACGAAACGCAACGCCGAGGCTTGGTGGCGGTGGGCGGAAGTGAATTCGCCGGGATTCATGATCTGCACGCCCGTGTAGAGCAGGCCGGCCGCCGCGCTCCATTCCTTGCGCCCGGGATTGACCAGCATCACCACGCGCCGCGCGGCTTTCTCCGCGGTAACCAGCTCGGCAGCCTTGCGCACCATGGGTTGGACATCGCGCCACTTCCACAGCATCGGCACCGATTTCGGCTGCGGGTACCAGGGCTCGATCTCGTTGGCGACGTTCCAGAGCGCGCCCAGTTCGCGGGACTCCAGCTCGCGGTAGTAGGCCGCGAGTTCCGGCGTGTCCTCGACATTCGCCCGTCCGACGATGTTCTCGCGCTTCATGGCTCAGACTCCCAGATAGCGGTGCTGCACGTCCTCGCTGGCCGCTAGCTGGGCGGAATCTCCGCTCCAGACCACCCGGCCTTTCTCCAGCATGTAGTGTACGT
>DATBQR010000041.1:0-22102 GCA_036560705.1 Burkholderiales bacterium
CGCGGGTTTGCTGGTGGGCTTCGGCACGCGCATGGGCGGCGGCTGCACCAGCGGCCACGGCGTGTGCGGCCTGGGCCGCTTTTCGCTGCGTTCGCTGGTGGCGGTGATCACCTTCATGGCGTCGGGCATCGCCGCCGCCTACGCGGTGCGCCACCTGCTGGGCGTTGCTTCATGAGCGCCCTCTACTCGGCGCTGGGCGCGGGATTCCTGTTCGGCATCGGCCTGTGGGTATCGGGCATGGCGAACCCGAGGAAGGTGCTCGGCTTTCTCGACATCACCGGCGATTGGGACGCGAGCCTGATGCTGGTGATGGCAGGCGCGGTCGCGGTTACGGCGCTTGCATTCCGGCTCGTCCTGCAGCGGCAGAAACCGCTCCTGGAGAAAACCTTCGATCTCCCCCGCAGGAAAGACATCGACCTGCCGCTCGTCGCGGGGTCGGCGATCTTCGGCATCGGCTGGGGGATCGCCGGCTACTGCCCGGGCCCCGCACTCACCGCGCTCTCGACGCTGTCGACGGAGTCGATGGTTTTCGTGGCGGCGATGATCGCCGGCGGCCTGCTGCACAAATTCCTCGTTCCCGTGCCGGGAAAATCATGACCCGTCCGCTGCCTCCCATACGCCGCATCGTTACCGGCGACGACGCCCGGGGCCGCTCCGGCATCATCGAGGACGCCCCGGCGTCCGCGATACGCACCGTGGCCGAGCGTCCGGGCTACCGCTCGGTGAACGTCTGGCGGACCGGCGAAACGCCCGTGAAAATAAGCGCGCAGGATGCGGCGGCGAATCACCAGGGCATCCTGCCGCCGAAAAACGGCTCGATCCTGCGCATCATCGATTTCCCGCCCGAGCCCGCCGATGCGGCCGAACGCGAACGGCGCATCCACGCCACCTTCGGCGGCATGTTCAAGGACGCGACGCACGACAGGCGCGAAGGCGCGCACCCGGGCATGCACCGCACCGAGACCGTGGATTACGCGATCATCCTCGAAGGCGAGATCTGGGCGGTGATGGACGAGGGCGAGGCGCTGATGCGCGCGGGCGACGTCCTCGTCCAGCGCGGCACCAACCACGCCTGGGCCAACCGCTCGCGGAAGACCGCGCGCATCGCCTTCGTCCTGATGGACGGCAGGTTCTAGGCGCCGGGAGTCGATGGCAATGCCGCGCAAAGCCGCCACCGGGCTCGGGAAGGAATCGATCCTCCGCATTCGCGAGACGCAGCTTCGCGAAGCGATGGCGCTCGCCAGGATCGGCACCTGGGAATGGGACGTGGTGCGCGGCACGGTGATCTGGTCCCCCGAACTGCGGCGCATCCTCGGGGTCGGCGCCGACGTGGAAGCGACGGCCCGCAACTTCCTGGACCGCGTGCATCCCGAGGACCGTGCCTGGGCCGAAAGCAGTGCGCGCGACACGCTGCGCACCGGCGTCGCGCACGAGACCCCCTTCCGGATCGTCCGGCCCGACGAATCCGTCCGGGTGGTGAGGGGGCGCGCCTGCGCGAGCCACTTCGAGAACGCCAGGCCCGTCTACCTGGTCGGCGCCATCCAGGATCTCGGCGGCGGCAGCCTGTTTCCGGAATTCCACCTCGCCAGCCTGGCGCTGAGAATGATGAGCAAGCGCGAACGGGAGGTGCTGATCCTCGTGGTGGACGGCGGCACCAGCAAGGAGATCGCCGAGGCGCTCGCGCTGTCGCCGAAGACCGTGGACACCTACCGCAGCCGCGTCATGTCCAAGCTCGGCATCGAGGACCTGGCCGGGCTGGTGCGCTTCGCCATCCGCTACGGGCTTACCGTCCTTTAGGCGGCTCCGGCGCGAACATCGGCACCGGCGGGCCGCCGTCGCTGGGCTTGAAGGTGACCTTGACCCGCATGCCGATCTTCACCGCGTCGAGGTCGCAGTCGACGATATTGGTCAGCATCGACACGCCTTCTTCCAGCGTCACGTAGGCGATGCAATACGGCTCGGGCACGCCGCGGCGCAGGACGCTGTACGTATAAACCGTCCCGCTGCCCTTCGCATCGCGCCACTCGGTCTTGTCCGAGAAGCAGTGCGGGCAATGGGCGCGCGGATAATGGTGGAACGCCTTGCACGCGGTGCAGAATTTCAGGATCAGCTTGCCGGCCGCAGCGGCGTCGAAATACGCCTTGTTCTCCGGATTGACTGAAGGCGCGGGGATTTTCCTGTCTTTGGAAAGCAGCATGGGAACTAGCTTCTTTCAAAAATCAAAGTCGACGAACCGTGGCGCGTGCCCAACTGTCCCCCGGTGCCCTGCGCCAGCGCCAGGCCGCAGTTCTTCACCTGCACCTGCGGATGCGCCTCGCCGCGCAACTGGCGCGTCGCCTCGATGATCTTCGTCATGCCGCCGCGGTTGGCCGGATGGTTGTTGCACAGGCCGCCGCCGTCGGTATTGAACGGCAGTTTTCCCGTGCCCGAAATCAGATTGCCGTCAGCCACGAACTTGCCGCCCTCGCCTTTCCTGCAGAAACCGAGATCCTCGATCTGCACCAGCACGGTGATGGTGAAACTGTCGTAGATGGAGGCGTACTGGATGTCGGCGGGCTTGACGCCGGCTTCCGCGAACGCCGCGGCGCCCGACCAGGCGGCGCCCGAGGTGGTGAGGTTCAATTTGCCGCCCGCCTGCCCCTTCGGCGATTCACCCGCGCCGATGAGGCTGACGACGGGGCGCCGCTTTTGTGCTGCCAGACTCTTCGCGATCTCGGGCCGCGCCACGATCAGCGCGCCGCCGCCGTCGCTCACCACGCAGCAGTCCATGCGGTGCAGCGGGTCGGCGACCATCGGCGAGTCGAGCACCTCCTTCACCGTCACCACCTCGCGCAGCATCGCGTGCGGGTTGTGCTGCGCGTGGTGCGAGGCGGCGACCTTGATCCAGGCGAGCTGCTCGCTGGTGGTGCCGTATTCGTGCATGTGGCGCATCGCCACCATGGCGTAGCTGTTGGTGGTGACGATGCCGTAGGGCGCCTCGAACGGCGCGTCGGGCAGGTTCGCGCCCCAGCTGCGCGGCTGCGTGCCGCTGGAGCCCTCGGAGCGCGGCCGCCCGGCGAGCGTCACCAGCGCGACGTTGCATTTACCCAGCGCGATCGCCTGCGCCGCGTGCGCGACGTGGATCAGGTAGGACGAGCCGCCGGTGTCGGTGGAATCCATGTGCCGCAGCTTCAGGCCCAGGTAGTCCGCCATCGACAGCGGCCCCAGGCCCGGCGCATCGCCGGCGCAGAAATAGCCGTCGACGTCCTTGCGGTCGAGTCCGGCGTCCTCGAGCGCGCCCTTCGCCACCTCGGCGTGCAATTGCGCGACCGACTTGTCCTCGGCCTTGCGCGTCGGGTGCTCGTAGGCGCCGACGATGCAGGACTTCCCCTTGATGCTCATGGCTTTGAGCGTAACATTTAAATATGCGGGGACTGCAAAACAAGGTCGTCATCGTCACCGGCGGCGCCGCCGGCATCGGCGCGGCAGTATGCGCGCGATTCAGGGAAGAAGGTTCCCGGGTTGCCGTCTTTGATCTTTCATTTGAAAAGAATTTTCCGGGAGAAAAATACAAAATAGACATCAGCACCCAGTCGCAGGTCATCGAAGGGGTAGCTGCCGTCGAACGCGACCTCGGCCCGGTGGACGTGCTGGTCAACAACGCCGGCTGGGACCAGGCCGCGCCCTTCCTCGAAACCGACGCCGCGCTGTGGCAGAAAATCGTCGCCATCAACCTGATGGGCCCGCTCAGCATGCACCACGCGGTGCTCAAGGGCATGAAGGCGCGCGGCCGCGGCCGCATCGTCAACATCGCCTCGGACGCGGGGCGCGTCGGCTCCTCGGGCGAATCGGTCTACTCCGCCTGCAAGGGCGGCATCATCGCCTTCTCGAAGACCATGGCGCGCGAAATGGCGTCGCGGCAGATCAACATCAACGTCGTCTGCCCCGGCCCGACCGACACCGCCCTCTTCCGCGACTTCGCCGGCGAAGGCGAGCGCGGCGAGAAACTCAAGGCGGCGCTGACGCGCGCCATTCCCTTCGGCCGGCTCGGCAGGCCGGAAGACCTGAGCGGCACGGTGTGCTTTCTCGCCAGCGACGACGCCGCCTTCATCACCGGCCAGGTGATCTCGGTCTCCGGCGGCCTGACGATGGCCGGGTGATTTGCTAAAATTCGCCCCCCACGCAGTACCGACCACGATGGGTGGTTAGCTCAGCGGTAGAGCACTGCCTTCACACGGCAGGGGCCATAGGTTCGATCCCTATACCACCCACCAATAATCAATCATTTAAGAACACTCCCAGCGGTTGGATATCCAAAAAGTATCCCACTTCAGGCGCGCAAGGAAAGGTCTCTCCGATGGCACCTTCAGGCTCCCGTAGGCGACTTCTTCTCGCAGCCGGGGCTCTAACGGTCGGGACGGGAATTTGCCGGGCAGGCACGGCAAGCCCGGAGCAGTTCGAGCCCAGCCAACTCCGGCTGAAGGTCGAGGAAAGTCGAGAAGTAGTGGTCCCAACCGAGGCCGATCTGTTGCGAATCGTTTGCACGGCATCACGCCGTGAGCGATGCCGTTCTCCATATTCAGCCGGTGTCAGGTAACCGATTGAGCTGTGGGGTCGGTGTTCGTTGCAATCCCGACGCCAGGCGGTCACGATGGCCCTTGCTTCAGCGAGCGTCGAGAACCAGTGCTTGTTCAGGCACTCGTCGCGGAACTTGCCGTTGAACGATTCAATGTAGCCGTCCTGCGTGGGCTTGCCGGGCTGAATGAGCTTGAGCGTCACGCCGTTGCGGCAAGCCCACTGATCGAAGCGCGTGGGAGGTGAACTCAGGGCCCTGATCGGTGCGGATCGCGCCGGGCTTTTTGCTTGGCGTCGTCTTCCTGCTTCGCGCGCTCGAATTTGATCAGGGAGATCGCCATCTGGATGCGTTCCAGATCCAAACCGTTAGAGGGGTGATCAAGAACGTACTGCAAGTGTTCCTCCGCGCTCGCAAGTTTCGATGCAACGGGGACGCTCATCGTTTTCAAAGAGATGGTCTGCACTGAACATGAATAGCGTATTACCATAGCAGTTCCAAATCGGGACGTCTGTCAACGAATTTTGAGTATTTGAGTCGCTGCTAAGCTATAGGGCGTCGCTCCTTCCCGACCACCCCGCTACTCTGTGTGCCTCATGTCACTGGCTGAGGCAACTGGGACTGTGCGTGTCGTTGAGGAACTCTGGAAATAGCTCAATTACCCGCTGCAGCTATGGCTTCGGCTTCAGCGCCGTCATCCCTGTCCTAACCGAATGGTGCCGTCTCTCGGACGTCCAAGATGCAGAGTCAACCCGATAATCTGGATATCCAGAGGGATTCTCGGCTTGCCAGCGCCATGCGTCGCGGCACATTTCGTCAATACCGAACTTCGCTTTCCAGCCCAGTGCTGCAGCAGCAAGCGAGTTGTCTGCGTACGACTCAGCGGAATCGCCTGCGCGTCGCGCCACGATTTCGCAAGGCACCGTCCTGCCGGTGACCTTTTCGAATGCACGCACCACTTCGAGCACTGAGTAGCCCCGCCCGGTGCCGAGGTTGACCGTGATCGAGCGCTTCTTGCCGTGCAGATAGCGCAATGCCGCCAAGTGGCCGGTAGCAAGGTCGACAACGTGGATGTAGTCGCGCACCCCGGTTCCGTCCCGGGTGGGGTAGTCGCTGCCGAAGACACGCAGCTTCGGCAGACGGCCGACGGCAACTTGGGTGACATAGGGAAAGAGGTTGTTCGGAACGCCGCGAGGATCCTCGCCAATGCGCCCCGAAACGTGTGCGCCGATCGGGTTGAAATATCGCAACGTCGCGTACCGAAAAGAGGAGCGGGCTGCGGCGTGGTCGGCGATTATCTGCTCGATCATGTGCTTGGTGCGTCCGTACGGGTTGGTTGCCAGAAGCCGGTGGTCCTCGCCGAGCGGCAACCGCTCCGGCTCGCCATATACCGTAGCCGAGGAACTGAACACCAGGCAGTCGACGCCGTGACGCGCCATCGCGAGCAGCAGAGTCACCGTCCCGCAAACGTTGTTGTCGTAGTACCCGAGCGGGCTCGAAACGGATTCTCCAACCGCCTTGAGCCCGGCAAAGTGCAACACGGCCTGGACGTCGCCGGTGGAAAAAACGCGGTCGAGCGCACCCGCATCGCGGATGTCGGCGCGCACGAAGTCGATGCTCGCGCTAGGTGCGAGCTCGCGAATCCGGTCGAGCACCGACTGTTTGGCGTTCGAAAGGTTGTCGACGATAACTGGCCGGATGCCCTCCCGGGCAAGTTCGACGCAGGTATGCGCGCCGATGAAACCCAGTCCTCCGGTGACTACGACTGTCATCGAACCTCCTGACCGGATCCAGTTCCGGGGGGGGCGTCGCGTCATCAAGCGCTGACGGTTTCGCCCATGATTACCCTGTCGCGCCCCTCGCGTTTGGACCGGATCAGGGCGGCGTCGGCCGCATGCAGGACCGCCTGCCCGCTCTCCCCCTGGTCGGGAAACAGGGCCATCCCGACGGACAGGGTGACCGGCCCGAATTGCTGGCCGTTGCGCCCGATCTCCAGTTTGCGCACGCTCTGCCGGAGCGCTTCGGCGCGCTGCCAGACGATCTGTTGCGTCGCCTGTATCACCAGGACAAATTCGTCTCCGCCGTAACGCACGGCGATGTCCTCGCCACGCGCGAGCGATGCGATGCACTGACCGACGCCGCGTAGCACGGTGTCCCCGGCTGCATGTCCAAGGGTGTCGTTGAAAGTCTTGAAATGATCAACGTCGACCATCATGACTGCAAACGGCTGCCCGGTGCGCCTGGCACGCGCTTCCTCGCGCGGGAGAGATTCTTCGAGGTATCGCCGGTTGTGCAGACCGGTAACGACGTCGCGCATGGCCTGGTCCCGCAGCAGCCGGTTTGCCTGCATCAACTCTTGTTCCGCCCAGATCCGCTTTTTGATTTCCAGATCGAGTGCGGTTCGCGCCACCTCCAGCTGCGCGTTGCGCTCAGCCACGCGCCGCACCAGCTTGATGACCGGCTGCAGCAGCAGCCCCATAGGGCTCATTTCCGGATTCTCGCCGCCGGGCCGAGGCGGCACCTCGGACAGCACGGAATTGACGACGGCGATCAGCATCTCGGGATTGGTGGGCTTGAGCGCGAATGCGGCGCCAAAAGCGTGCGCCAGCGCGCGCACCTCGGCTTCACTGCTGGCGATCGTCCTCAGCAGCAGCCGCGGCTGGACCAGTCCGGGATCCGAACGCACCTTGAGAACGAACTGACAACCGTCCATTCCCGGCGCCAGGATGTCGACGAGCATCAGGTCCGGCCGCTCCGATCGAACCAGTTTGATCGCTTCCTCGTCGTCCGGCGCTTCCAGCACACGGTGCCCACGACTCCGCAGCAGCGACGCCACAAAACGGCGGTCGGCCGGGACCGCGTCGACGATCAGGAAGGTCGCCATTCGCCGCTCATGCCCCGGCCAGCACCGAATCGCCCGTGAACCAGGCAAGCCCCGAGCGCTCGTCGCGGAAATTGCGCACGTTCATTCCCTGCTGCCGCCCCAGAGCCTCAATGTATTGGTGGGAAAATCCCAGTTCCTGCGTATCCCCGACCAATGCGATCTTGTGCGACGGATCGCCGCACAGGTTCCTGAAGCGCGCGAGGAAGCCCGAACGCTCCACGGCGAACAGCGGACTGGAGGCATGCACCGAAATCAGGATCCGTGAACGCTGATGCTGCAGAGCGGAATCGGCGACGACGTCAAAGAACTCCTGCGTCTCCTTCACCGTTTCCCGGTTGAACAGATCCGCCTTGAGATAGCTCCGCTCGATAGTGATCTTGTACAACATGGCCCAATGACACTAAATATCAAACCCGATGCGACAAATCGCACGCCGCCGGATAGGTCGAACGGACTACGCGGCCGCCTAGGCTGCGGCCCTCGGTGCCGGGATCATGCTTCGGTGAGCCATTTCACCGCCTCGGGCTCGCTCCTGAAATCCTGGACCCGCGCTCCGCACTGATTCGCCAGCAGCACGATGTATTCATGCGAAACCCGGATCTCCTCCGAATCGCTAAGCAGCGCCACCCGGCAGTCCTGGTTGTCGGCAAGTGCCTTGAAGTAGGCGGAAATCCCGTACTCCTCGACTTTGAACAGCGGCTTAGAGTCCCTCACCGAGATCAGAACCCGGCCGCACCGATGCCGCTCCGCTGCTGTGGTCAGGGCCTGCAGGAATTCCCGCGTCTCGAGCGCGGTCTGTCGATCGAAAAGTTCGGCCCTGATATGGTCACCCCTGAACGTTATCCTCGTGAGCACTGCACGCGTGCTTTGCATCAAGGCTGCCCGCCCGCCGCGCGGTGCTCGATCGAAACAGGCCGCGTGAGCCAAGCCGCGCCGGAAGACTCCGCCTCTTCGGCGAGGCTGCTGAGCCTGGCCTTGAGGCCGGCGATCGCCTGATCCAGCAGATCGCAGGTCGCCTCGGCCCGCTGCTGCTCTTTTTCCGGATCCAGCGCCTGCAGTCGCCCTGCGAGTTCCTCGGCGGCGTTGCCAGAGAGACTGCGAAGCATTCCGCGCAGAGTGTGAACGCCGCGCCCGAAGCCCTCGATATCTCCCGCCCGGATGGCGTCCCGTATCCCGGACATCAGCTTTCCGGACTCGCCCATGAATAGCTCCGTGATCTCGCCCAGCAGCTGCGCATCGCCGTCAACCCGGTTCAGCAATGCGGACCGATCCAGCGCGTCCCGCGGCTCGGGGAGGAGCAGCGGCTGGCGGGAGACGGCGATGTGCAGCTTTTCGATGGCCTCGAGGAGATTGGCCGGCAGGATCGGCTTGACCAAGTAGCCGTCCATTCCTGCCTGCAGGCAGCGCTCGCGATCGGCCGGCATGGCATGCGCGGTCAATGCGATGACCGGGACGTGCCCGCCGGTGAGCTTTTCCGTCTCGCGAATCGCGCGGGTGGTCTCAATGCCGTCCATGCGGGGCATCTGCACGTCCATCAGCACGAGGTCAAAGTGGCCGCGCTTGAGCGCTTCCAGCCCGCCGGCCCCGTTGTCCACCGCCAGTACCTTGTACCCTTCCTTCTCGAGAGTGACCTGGGCGAGCTTCCGGTTCACGGCGTTGTCTTCCACCAGCAGCACTTCGAATCCCTGCCCGCCGGGCCCTTTCAGCACTGTCGCCGCCGCGCCGGCCCGCTCGAATTCGGCTGCGGCCTTGAGCGCCCGGTTTCCCTGCGGCAGCCCGAGGCGCACAGTGAAATGGAAGGTGCTGCCTTCCCCCGGCTTGCTGTCCAGCCAGATTCTGCCGCGCATCATTTCCACGAGGTGCGCCGAGATCGTCAGGCCGAGGCCGGTGCCGCCGTAGACCCGCGTGGTCGAATTGTCGGCCTGCTGAAAAGGCGCGAAGATGGCCGCCTGCTTTTCCGCCGCAATCCCGATGCCCGTGTCGCTCACCGCGAAATGGCAGATCACATCGCCGTTTTCCATCGATGCCGGCCTGACGTGCACCGCGACGCTTCCCTTCTCCGTGAACTTGATGGCATTGCCCACGAGGTTGAAAACGATCTGGCGCAGCCTGACCGGGTCGCCGAGCAGCGCGTCCGGCGTCCCGGGCGCGATTTCCCACACCAGCTCCAGGCCCTTGTTGCGGGCCTCGAACGCGAGCGTCTTCACGGCGTCTCCGATGCTCTCGCGCAGGGAGAACGGGACGGTCTCGATGTCCAGCTGCCCGGCCTCGATCTTGGAGAAATCCAGGATCCCGTTGACGATCACGCGCAGCGATTCGCTCGACGCCTTCACCAGTCCAAGGTATTCGCGCTGCTCGGGAGTCAGATCGGTCTGCAGCGTGAGGTCGGTGATCCCCAGGATCGCGTTCATCGGGGTCCGGATCTCGTGGCTCATGTTGGCGAGGAACTCGGACTTCGCCAGGTTCGCCGCCTCGGCCGCCTGCTTGGCCTTGAGCAGCTCCGCCTCGGCGCCCTCGCGCATCTCGATTTCCTTGCGCAAGCGGTCGTTCGCGGCGATCAGGCTCGCGGTGCGCTCCCGGACCTTGACTTCGAGATCCTCCTTGGCCCGCGACAGCTCGCGTTCCGTTGTCTGGTGCCGTACGACCTGGGTCGCAAGGTCGGCATTCTGGCTGTTCAACTCGACGAACACTGAGACTTTCGATTTCAGGACCTCGGGATCCACCGGCTTGCGGATATAGTCGACCGCCCCGACCTCGTAACCGCGCAGCATCAATCCGCCGTTTTCGTCCGCGGCAGTGAGAAAGATGATCGGCGTATGGCGCGAACGCCGCACCTTGCGGATCAACGTGGCCGCTTCGAACCCGTCCATTTCCGGCATGCGCACGTCCATCAGGATCAGCGCGAAGTCGGTCTTCAGGATCCTGCGCAGCGCGTCCTGGCCCGAAGACGCTGCCACCACGTTCCGGTCCGGCCCGTGCAGCAGCTGCTGCACGGCCATGAGACTGCTGGCCTCGTCGTCGACGACGAGGATGTTCGCCTTCGACGGGTCCGCGGGCTGGGTCATCGAGTCGCTACTGGTTCAGCCAGATCCGCATCAGCGAGCCCAGCTGCTCGACGTTCACCGGCTTGGCGATGTAGTCCGACGCGCCGGCATCGATGCACTTCTCCCGATCCTCCTTCATCGCCTTCGCCGTGACCGCGATGATCGGCAGGTCCCTGAACTGCTCCTGGCCGCGGATGATGCGGATCGTGTCGTAGCCGTCGAGCTCGGGCATCATGATGTCCATGAGGACCATGTTGATTCCGGGCGTGCTCTTGAGTATCTCGATGCCTTCCTTGCCGTTGTCCGCGTTGAACACCGTCATGCCGCACTGCTCCAGCGCGCCGGTCAGCGCAAATATGTTCCTGACGTCGTCGTCCACGATCAGGACCTTGCGCCCTGCGAGCTGGGGGTCCGCCTGCCGCGACTCGAGGATCCTGCGCTTGTCGGCAGGCAGGCTGCTGATCGCCTGGTGCAGGAACAGGGTGGTTTCCTCCAGCACCGCTTCGGGCGTCGGCGCCTTTTTCAAAATCACGATCTCCGCCAGCCTGCGCAGGTTGTCCTGCTCGGCGCCGGCCAGGCTCTCGGTCTCGTAGATCACGAACGGCATTCCCGCCGCGCTCCCGGACTCGGCGACCGTCTTTAGCAGGGCGATCGCCGTCATGTCCTTGAGTCGCGGACCGAGCACTACGCAGTCGAATCGGTGATTGCGCAGGTGTTCGAGCGCCTGCTTGCCGGCGCTCGCCGAGGTGATGAGCACGGCCTCGCCGCTCAGGGCTTCGATGAGACGCGCACGCCGCGCCTCGTCGCCGTCCGCGACCAGCAACGTCTTGACGTCGCGCTCGATGAGCTCGCGCGTTTTCGCCAGCGCGTCGCGCAGCATTTCCCGCGCCGCCGGCTTTTGCACGATCCCGATCGCGCCCATGTGCAGGCAATCGTGCGCCTGATCGCCCGCGGAGATCACGTTTACCGGAATGTGGCGCGTCTCCGCGCCGTGCTTGAGAAGGTCCAGAACCACCCAGCCGTCGACGTCCGGCAGCCTCCGGTCCAGCGTGATTGCGTCGGGCTGCAACTCCTTCGCCAGTGCCAGCGCCGTCCTCCCGTCGAGCGCCACGATGCCCTTGAATCCGCTCTCGCGCGCCACGTCGAGCAGCAGGAGCGCGAAACGCGCGTCGTCCTCCACGATCAGCAGCACGCGGTCTCCCGGATGAATATTGTCGCGGTCGTCCCTGAGTTGGGTGCGCGGGCGCGACGTCAGCCCGGTGCGCGAAGCCTCGGTCGCTTTCGCGTGCTTCAGGCTGGGCGCGACGAACCGCGGCTCGGCGGCGCCGGCGGCGGCATGTTCGGTCTCCGGTTCCGCGCGCTGGCTGGGGATCCGCAGATAGAGCACGAAGGTGCTGCCCTGGCCGGGAACGCTTTCGACGCTGATATCGCCGCCGAGCAGCCGGGTAAGTTCCCGGCTGATCGACAGCCCGAGCCCGGTGCCCCCGTACTGCCGGCTCGTGGTGCCGTCGGCTTGCTGGAAGGCCTCGAAAATCACCTTCTGCTTGTTCTCCGGGATGCCGATGCCGGTGTCGCTCACCGAGAACGCCACCACCCTTTCCGAGGGCTCGAGCTGTAGGCTGCCGAAGGCCCACCCCGCATTGGCGTGGAAAATGCGCAGCGCGACTTTGCCTTTCTCGGTGAACTTGAAGGCATTGGACAGCAGGTTCTTCAGGATCTGCTGCAGTCGCTTCTCGTCCGTGTGAATCACCGCCGGCAGGCCGGCCTCCACTTCGATGTCGAATGCCAGGTGCTTGTCCAGCGCCCCCTGCCTGAACGTCCGCTCGACGTAATCGCGCAACTCCGACAGGTGCAGCGGGCCGATGTCCAGAGTGACTGTGCCGGATTCGATCTTCGCCAGATCGAGAATATCGTTTATGAGCGACAGCAGGTCCGCGCCCGCAGCGTAGATGGTCTGCGCGTAATCGATCTGCTTCGGCGTCAGGTGGTTGCCGGCGTTGTCCGCCAGCAGCTTGGCGAGGATCAGCAGGCTGTTCAGCGGCGTGCGCAGCTCGTGCGACATGTTGGCCAGGAACTCGGACTTGTAGCGGGAGCTCAGGGCAAGCTGTTCCGCCTTGTCCTCGAGCGCGGCCTTGGCCAGCTCGACTTCCTTATTCTTCAATTCCACCTGCCGCATCTGGATCGACAGTTGCTTGGCCTTGTCCTGCAATTCGTCGTTGGCGCCCTGCAATTCTTCCTGCTGCTTCTTGAGCAGCCGTTCGGAGTTCTGCAGGTTCTCGGCCTGCTGCTCCAGGCGATCGTTGGTCTGCGTCAACTCCTGCTGTTGGCTCTGCAGCTCCTTGGTGAGTGTCTGCGACTGCTGCAGTAGCTCGCCGGTGCGCATGTTCGCCTCGATCGTGTTGAAAACGATCCCGATGCTCTCCGTGAGCTGGTCGAGGAACGACAGATGCGTTTGACTGAACTTCCTGACCGAAGCCAGTTCCAGCACCGCCTTAACCTCGCCCTCGAACAGCACCGGCAGGATGATCGCGTTCAGCGGTGCGGCCGAGCCGAGGACGGAACTGATGCGGGCGTAATCGTGCGGCATATCATCGAGCAGAATGGATTTCTTTTCGAAAGCGCACTGCCCCACCAGCCCCTCCCCGATGCGCAGCGTCTTCGGCAGGTGCTTGTTCGGCCTGGACGCGTAGCTGGCCAGCAACTCGAGGCGCGGCTCAGTGCCGCGCCTGAACTGCGTGTAGAACACGCCTTGCTGCGCGTTTACCAGCGGCACGAGTTCCGACAGCACGAGCTTCGACACGGCCACCAGATCGCCTTGCCCCTGCAGCATGCGGGAGAATTTGGCCAGGTTGGTCTTCCGCCAGTCCTGCTCGTTGTTCTTGAGCGTCGTGTCCTTCAGGTTGCGGATCATTTCGTTGATGTTGTCCTTCAGCGCCGCCACCTCGCCCATCGCCTCGACCATGATCGACCGCGTCAGGTCGCCCTTGGTCACCGCGGTGGCGACCTCGGCGATTGCCCGCACCTGGCCGGTGAGATTGGCCGCCAGCTGGTTGACGTTGTCGGTGAGGTCGCGCCACAACCCGGCCGCGCCGGGCACCTTGGCCTGGCCGCCCAGCTTGCCCTCGATTCCCACCTCGCGCGCCACGTTCGTCACCTGGTCGCCGAAGGTCGCCAGCGTGTCGATCATGCCGTTGATGGTGTCGGCAAGGGCCGCGATCTCGCCTTTCGCTTCGAACACCACCTTGCGCTTGAGATCGCCCTTGGCCACAGAGGTCACCACCTGGACGATCCCCCGCACTTGGTTGGTAAGGTTGGCCGCCATCAGGTTGACGTTGTCGGTGAGGTCCTTCCAGGTCCCCGCCACGCCCGGCACCTGCGCCTGGCCGCCCAGCTTGCCTTCGGTGCCCACCTCGCGCGCCACCCGCAACACTTCCGAGGCGAAGCCGTTCAGCTGGTCCACCATCGTGTTGATGGTGCTCTTCAGCTCCAGGATCTCGCCCTTCACGTCCACCGTGATCTTCTTGGACAGGTCGCCCTTGGCCACCGCCGTGGTCACATCGGCGATGTTGCGCACCTGGCCGGTGAGGTTGGCCGCCATCGCGTTCACGTTGTCGGTGAGGTCCTTCCAGGTCCCCGCCACGCCCGGCACCTGCGCCTGGCCGCCCAGCTTGCCTTCGGTGCCCACCTCGCGCGCCACCCGCGACACTTCCGAGGTGAAGCCGTTCAGCTGGTCCACCATCGTGTTCACGACTTTGCCGATGCGGAGAAATTCGCCGTGCAGCGACATGCCTTCAATCTCCAGCAGCATGCGCTGCGAAAGATCGCCTCTCACGACCGATTCGATCACGCGGGCGACTTCCGCGGTCGGTCGGACCAGATCGCCGATCAAGGCGTTGACGGAATCGACGCCTGCGGACCAAGAACCGGCCGCGGCGGGCAGCCGCGCCCTCTGGCTGATCCGACCCTCCTTGCCGACCTCGTCGCGAATGCGGGCGAACTCATCCGCGATCATTTCGTTCGTTTCGACGATTTCATTGAACGCCTGCGCGATCTCTCCATCGATCCCGGTCAGGTCCATCGGCATGCGCACGGAAAAATCACCTTTCTTGAGCGCGCGCAGCATGCTCAGCAAGGTCCCGCGGTCCAGAATTTCCGGAGCGAATTGCAGGTCAGTCATGACTACCCCCTGAAGCAAGGCCGGATTCCCCAAACGGACCATCCGGCGCGCAGCATGCGCACGAGCAATGATAGTGGGCAGCGCTCCGATCCACTATCGCGCCAGCTTGATAAACAAGTGGCGATACGGCGTCATCTTGTAGCGGTTCTGCTACATCCCAGAAGGCATGGGCCGAACGGACCAGATCCGACCGCTTGCGGGCATGCGCGGCCCGCTTTTTCCAGCGCGTAATTTTGTGCGATCAAGTGAACCAGTCTGCGAGGATTTGCCATGAACGAAACGAACGCCGGACGCGGCCTGAAGATCTTCTCCACTTGCCCGCCGTCCGCCCTCGGCCGCGCCGATTCCTACCGCCGCCAAGTGGAAGATATCGCGCGCTGGAGCGAAGAGGCGGGCTGCGAAGGCATCCTTATCTACACCGATAACGGACAAGTGGATGCGTGGCTGACTTCGCAGGCGATCATAGGCGCCACCAGGCGCTTGTGTCCCCTAGTGGCGATCCAGCCCGCGTACATGCATCCCTACAGCGTGGCGAAGATGATCACCTCGCTCGCGTTTCTGCACGGCCGCCGCGTGTACCTCAACATGGTCGCCGGCGGATTCAAGAACGACCTCGAGGCCCTGGACGACCGGACGCCGCACGACGAGCGCTACGAACGGCTGGCGGAATACACCACGATCATCCGGGAGCTGCTGCAGTCCGCGGAGCCGGTCACCTTCGAAGGGCGCTATTACCGCGTCCACAACCTCAAGCTGACGCCGCCGCTGCCGAAGGATCTCCTGCCCGAAATCATGATTTCCGGATCCTCTGACGCGGGCATGGCCGCGGCGCGTCGCCTTGGCGCGGTTCCGGTCGAGTATCCGAAACCGCCAGCCGAATACGACGGCGTGGTGCCGGCCGCCGGCGCGTTTCACGGCATCCGCATCGGCATCATCGCGCGCTCGAGCCGGGGCGAAGCATGGTCCGTGGCGCATGCGCGATTTCCCGAGGACCGCAAGGGCCAGTTGACGCACCAGCTCGCAATGAAGGTGTCGGATTCCTCGTGGCACAAGCAGCTTTCCGATCTGGGACAGGCCGGGCCGGGCGAGCGCAACCCCTACTGGCTCGTCCCCTTCCGCAACTACAAGACGTTTTGCCCCTACCTGGTGGGGAGCCATTCCGACGTCGCCGACCTGCTGGCCCGTTACGTCGGCGCCGGCTACCGCAGTTTCATCCTCGACGTTCCCGCGAGCCCGGAGGAAATGCGGCATATCGGCGCCGTCTTCGAGCACGTCACGCATTGCGTGGCCGCATGAGCCAGCTGCTGCAACACGGGATCACCGCGCAAGCCCAGGCGCAGCCGGACGCCGCGGCCCTGGTCTTCGGAGACACGCGCATGACCTATCGCTCGCTGGAGCTGGCAAGCAACCGCCTGAGCCGCCTGCTTCTGGACTCGGGATGCCGGCGCGGCGACCGCGTGGCGCTGCTCATGCCGAAGATGCCCGCGGCCATCGTGGGAATGTTGAGCGTCCTCAAGACCGACGCCATGTACGTGCCGCTGGATCCGGCGGGGCCCGCAGCGCGCCTCGCGCGCATGCTCGAAGCAAGCGACTGCCGCTGCATCCTCGCGGCAGGGTCCACCGGCCCGCTGCTGCGCGATACGCTGGCGGCGGCCGAGCTCCGCGAGCGCCCGCTGATCGGCTGGCTCGATCCGGATACCCCGGCCGAAGCGGATCTGCGGCCCACGTTCACCGCCGTGGATGTCGCGAACTACCCGGCAGCCCCTGTAACATCCACCAACGCCGGCAGCGATATTGCGCACATCCTGTTCACTTCGGGCTCCACCGGGACGCCGAAGGGGGTAATGATCACCCATCGCAGCGTGCTGCATTTCCTCAGCTGGGCCCGGGCGCACTTCGGGATTTCGCCGTCCGATCGCGCATCGCAGCATCCGCCGCTGCATTTCGATCTGTCCACCTTCGACATCTACGGAACGCTGAGCGCGGGCGCCGAGCTTCACCTGGTCCCCCCCGATTTCAATCTGCTGCCGCACAGGCTTGCGCAATTCATGCGCGAATCGCGGCTGACTCAATGGTTCTCGGTCCCCTCGGTGCTCAACCTGATGGCGAAATTCGACGTCGTGCGCCAGGGGGACTTTCCCGATCTGCGCCGGGTGATGTGGTGCGGCGAAGCGATCCCCACGCCGACCCTGGTCTACTGGATGCGCCGGCTGCCGCATGCGCGATTCACCAACTTATACGGCCCGACGGAGGCCACCATTGCCAGCAGCTACTACACCGTTCCGCGCTGCCCCGACAACGAGCGCGAGCCCGTTCCGATCGGCACCGCCTGCCCGGGCGAGGAACTCATGGTCCTCGATACCCGGTTGCGGCCCGTTCCCGCCGGGGAAATCGGCGACCTGTTCATCCGCGGCGCCGGGTTGAGCCCGGGCTACTGGCGCGATCCGGAGAAAACTCGCGGCGCGTTCCTCCGCCTTCCCTCCGTCGGCAGGCCGGGGGACCGCATCTACAGGACCGGCGACCTGGCGCGGCGCGGCGCCGACGGACTGTTCCATTTTGTGGGCCGCGACAACACGCAGATCAAGAGCCGCGGCTACCGCATCGAACTGGGCGAGATCGAGACCGCGCTCAACGCCCTGCCCGGGCTGCATGAAAGCGCGGTGGTGGCGATCCAGTCCGAGGGCTTTGAAGGCTGGACGATCTGCTGCGCCTATGTCCCGGCGCCGGATTGCGGCGTGTTCCCCGCAGGCCTGCGCGAAGGCCTGGCCAGGCTGCTGCCGGGGTACATGCTGCCGGCGCGCTGGATGCGCTATGACGCGCTGCCGAGAAACGGCAACGGCAAAATCGACCGTCCCCGCTTGAGGAGCGGATTCCTGCAATCCGAGTCGCGGCCGGCGCCTGTTTCCGCGGCGGCGTCGGCGCTGGCCCGGGGCTGACCGGGAGCCGCCGCGTGGCCGATCAGAACGCCGTCATCCAGCGGCTCCGCGTCCTGTTCTTCGAGCGTTTTCACGTCGAGGTGCCGTCGCCGGATACCGACCTGCTGGAGACCGGCATGCTGGACTCGCTGCAGTTGGTGGAGTTGCTGCTGGAGATCGAACAGGAATTCGGCCTGCGAATTTCCATCGATGCGATCGAACTCGACGATCTTCGCAGCCTCGCGCGGCTCGCCAGGGTGCTGGGCGCGCCGGAGAACCCCGCACCCGACCCGTCATGGCAGCCGTTCGCGCGCTGACCGAAAAGGATATCCCTGCGGTCGTCGCGTTGTTCGAGCGGGTCTACCCCGACAACCGGTGGGAATCCCCGATCGCGTGCGAGCGGTACCTGCACGATGTGCTGTTCTCCAATCCATGGTTCGACCCTGAACTCCCCTCCTGGATATGCGAGGAGCAAGGCCGCGCCACCGGGTTCGCGGGAGTAGTGCCGCGGCCGATGCAATTCCGGGGGGACAGGATCCGGGCCGCCGTGGGCTGCCTTTTCATGGTGGACCCGGATCGGCGCAAAAGCCTGATCGCGCTGCGCCTGGTTCAGGCCGCGCTTTCGGGGCCGCAGGATTTGTTCATCGCCGACGGTTCGAACGAAGACGCGCGCCGCATATGGCTCGGCGCGGGTGGCAGCACGCCGCTCCTGTACAGCCTGCACTGGATCCGGCTGCTGCGCCCGGCACGGTATGCCTTGTCGCTCATCGAGGCACTTGGAGGCATCGGCCGCGCCGCGGCCGCGCTGCGCGCGCCGGGCGCGCTGGTGGACACGCTGCTTGCCCGCCTGCGCCCCAACCGGTTCCTGCAGAGAGACGGTGGCTTCATCGACGAGCCGCTGGACGCGGCCACCATGTCCTCGAATCTGCCGAGATTCCTGCGCGGCAGCATGCTCCATCCGGTCTACGATGCGCCCGCCCTCTCCTGGCTGCTCGGCCAGGCGGCCCTCAAGACCCGCCACGGCGACTTCCGCGCCCGCGCGGTATTCGACCGCGAGCGGCGGTTGGCCGGATGGTTCCTGTACTACGCAAGACGAGGGGAAGTCGCCGAGGTCCTGCAGGTGATCGCGCGCCACGGGTCATTCGAGGGCGTCCTGCAGTTGCTGCTTCTCGACGCCTGGCGGCGCGGCGCAACCGCGGTGCGCGGGCGCCTCGACCCGGCCCACGCGCAGGAACTGTCCGATCGCCACTGCTGGCTGCGCCGCGAAGGACCGTGGACCCTGTTCCATTCGCGCCATGCCCACATTGTCCTGGCGATCGAACGCGGCGGCGCCGAACTTTCGCGGCTCGACGGCGAGTGGTGGCTGCGGTTCCTGGGCGGGTAAGCCGAATGGCCCAGCACTCGGCCGGCGCGCGGAATCCCCGCGTCTTGTTCGGGGGCTAGCCTTGATCGGCGTATGTCCTCGCAGACCGGGACATGGATCCAACGCTGACCGCGCACGCGTCCTGGACGGTGCCGGCGGACCAGTCGCGCCCTTCGGCTTCGGGGCCACCCCAGCACCGGATCTCAGTGATCGTGGTGCGCGACCTGCTGACGCTGTCGAGTTTCGTTCCAGCATGGGAAGAGCTGGCGGCCAACGCGCTCGAGCCCAATGTGTTCTACGAGCACTGGATGCTGTTGCCCGCTTTGAAGGCATATGGAGCGGGCAAGGACATCAGCGTCGCGCTGGTGGTGATCCGCGATCAGCGCAATCCCGCCGCCCCGGAAAAACTGGCGGGCCTGTTCCCCTTGCAGATGATTTCCCGCTTCAAGAATCTGAACGTGTCGGCGGTCAGCCTGTGGCAGCACATCCACTGCTATATTTGCACGCCGCTGGTGCGCGCGGACTGCGCCAGCGAGTGCATGAGCGGGGTTTTTCACTGGCTTCGGTCCGGCGCCGCCCGCGCCTCGCTGATGGAGTTGAGGTGTATTTCGGGGGACGGCCCGTTCCAGAAGCTGCTGATCGACCTGTCCAACGATCTCGGCCTGCTGACCTGGATCACCGACATTTACACGCGCGGCCTGTGGCGCGATGCGCAAGGACCCGCCGGTGGTCCCGCCTCGGCGATCTCGGGCGACCTGCGGCGGCGTCTGCGCCGCAAGGAAAAGCGTATAAGCGAGCGCGGGCAGCTGAAACACATCGTCATGCAGCCGCAGGACAATGTCAGGCGCTGGATCGACGAGTTCCTGGCGCTGGAGGCGAGCGGCTGGAAAGGCCAGCAGGGCAGCGCACTCGCGTGCACGGAGACGGGGCGCCGCTATTTTACCGAGATAGCGACGGCCGCCTTCCGTCGTGGCCGCCTGCTGATGCTCGGCCTCGACTTCGACGGCCGTCCGATCGCGCGCCGCAGCGCGTTCGTCGCCGGCGAAGGCTCGTTCGCGTTCAAGACCGCCTACGACGAAGCATTCGCGAGCTACTCTCCGGGGGCGATGCTCGAAATAGACAGCCTCGAGCAGCTGCACGTCCTGCCCGGCGTGCGCTGGATGGATTCCTGCGCCGCGACCAACAACGCTCTCGTCAATCGCATCTCGAACGACCGCAAGACGATCCAGAGCCTGGCGGTCGGCAGCGGAGCGCTGGGCGAGCTGGTGATCTCCGGCCTGCCGCTGCTGCGCTGGACCAACCGCAGGGTGCTGAAACGGAACTCCGCGGACACTCCCACCGAACCCTCACACTGAGCCCCATGCGACCCGAATCCCGCCTGCTGGAAATGGACGCGGAAATCTTCCGCACGCATTTCAACCGCAAACCGTTCCTGTTCCGCCACCGCCTGTCGCGGCATCCGCTGTTCGAGCTGCCCAGGCTGGTCGCGCTGTCCAGAACGTTGCGCGAGAACCTGGTGGAGTTCAACGCGGGCCGGATTCCGGTCAGCCTTCCCGACTGGGAAAACACTCCCTACACCGGCCTGTCGGCCGAGGACACGATCCGCAACGCGGAGGAAACCTGCTCCTGGATGGTGCTCAAGCGCGCGGAAAACTGCCCGGAATACGCCCGCCTTCTCGATCGGATCATCGACGAAATCGCGCCGGCGGCCGAATCCCTGGAGCCCGGCATCTGCGAGCGGGAAGCGGCGGCCTTCGTTTCGTCGCCGTCGTCCGTCACGCCCTACCACATGGATCACGAGATCAACTTCCTGCTGCAGGTTCGCGGCAGCAAGACGGTCAGCGTGTTCAGCGCGCGGGACAGGCAGGTCCTCTCGGAACGGGAGCTGGAAGAGCACTTTTCCGGACCCGCGATCCACCGCAACATGCATTTCGCCGGCGAATACCAGCAGCGAGCCACGGTATTCGAATTGAAGGAGGGATACGGCCTGCATATTCCCACCACCGATCCGCACTGGGTGAAAAACGGCGACGCCGTCTCGATCTCCTTCAGTGCCTCTTTCAAGACGGCTGCGTCACTGCTCCGCGGCAACGTCTACAGGATGAATGCCGTGCTGCGCAGGCTTGGCGTCGATCCGTCGCCTTATGGCCGCTCGACGCCGCGCGATCTCGCGAAACATCACGCGTACCGCGCGTTCAGCCGCGCTCAGGACTTGCTGAAATCCCTGGCCGCGGCGACGCCGCGTGCGGGCGGAAGCGGCTCGACCCAGAATCCGTAGGGGCGGCAGCCCGCGGTCGCATGCGTAAACGAGCGTCCGGCCGCGTGCAGCAGATACACGTCGCCAAAGACCCGGTAGCCCATGCGTGTCACCGAATGCAGCGAGGCGAAGTTGTTCGACGCGACGCAGGAGATCAGCCCTTTCCTGCCTTCCCCGGTCAGCGCCCGAAGCGCGCGGCACATGCCGATGGCGTGCAACCGCTTGCCGCGGTATGCCGGCATGGTATAGCCCTTGTACATGTAGGCCCACGCGCGGTCGAAATGCAGTTCGAAATGCCCGTCGAGCGGCGTGCTGCGGTCGGAGTACCAGCCGTAGGCAGCGAGGTTTCCTTGGCGCAGGTCCACGAGCGCGTAGCAGCGGTCGCCCCGCGCGAGCGCAACGCTCAGGAATTCGGGCGTCATCTGATGCGCGGGATCCTGGGCGTATAGCCACAACTCGCCCTCGCGCAGGAAGCGCGCGTCGAAGCCGGGTGCTTTGAACAGGCCTGGATCCCGCACGTCCCGCGTGCGGACCGTCATCCCTTTGAGGATCTGGAATTGCACCGCCTTGTTGATCAGGCGGCACTCGAGATCGTGCAACGTCGCGCCGACGCCGTATTTGCGGATGCTGTCGCCGAGATAGCCGGCGGCCTTGCGCATGTTCATGACGCCTCCTGGGTTGAACCGCTCCCGATCCATCGAGCAGCTTCAGCCTAAGACTCTAAGCTTTCACTGTCGGGCTGGCGCCATGGGCCGAACGGACTAGGTTCCGTAGCGGGTCTTGCTGAAGGGCCGACCCCGGCCGCGCCTACCATGCGCGGTGCGATGAAGATCTGCCTGGTCGGGCTCGACAATCTGCCGGTGCTCGCGCCCGAGTACCGGCAGCACGCCATCGGCGGCGAATCGGTGCA
>DATBQR010000042.1:0-24879 GCA_036560705.1 Burkholderiales bacterium
TGCACAAGCCGCTTGGCGAGCAGGCCGAACGCTCGGAGGGCCTGGGTTCCTGCGCGCGCCGCGCGCACGACGCCATCGGGCTGCTCGCGCGCGTGAGGGAAAACTCGAGTGAAGAAGGCAGCGCGAAGGAAGTGCGCTGGGTGGAAGTGTTCGGCCACTCGGTGCAGCTGCACGTCACGCCGCTGGTGCCGGCAGAGCTGTTCCGCAAGCAGATGCTGGACCATCCGCGCGCCTGGATTTTCACCTCGGCAACGCTGGCGATGGGCGAGGATTTCTCGCATTTCAAGCGGGAGCTGGGGATAGAAGACGCAGCCGCTCGTACCTGGCCCAGCCCGTTCGATTTCGAGCGCCAGGCGCTGCTGTATTCGCCCAGGGGCCTGCCGCCCGATCCGAACGATCCCGGCTATACCGAGGCGGTGGTCGAAGCGGCGCTGCCGGTGCTCAAGGCGAGCCGCGGCCGCGCGTTCCTGCTGTTCACCTCGCACCGGGCGCTGCGCCGCGCGCATGAATTGCTGAAGGACAGGATCGAATACCCGCTCCTCGTGCAGGGCACCGGCCCGCGCAGCGAGCTGCTGGTGCGTTTCCGCGCGCTCGGCAACGCCGTGCTGCTCGGCGCGGCCTCGTTCTGGGAAGGCGTGGACGTGCGCGGCGAGGCGCTGTCGGTGGTGCTCATCGACAAGCTGCCGTTCGCGCCGCCCGATGACCCGGTGCTCGCCGCCCGCATCGAATCGCTGCGTGCCGAGGGGGGCAATCCCTTCATGGATTACCAGCTGCCGCAGGCGGTGCTGCAGCTCAAGCAGGGCGCCGGCCGGCTGATCCGCGACGAGGCGGACCGCGGCGTGCTGGTGCTGTGCGACCCGCGCCTCTACGCCAAGGCCTACGGCAGGACCATCCGCGCCAGCCTGCCGCCGATGAAACAGACGCGCGAACTGGCCGATGTGGCGGCGTTCTTCGCTAAAATCCCGGCATGAAAATCCTCATCACCGGCGGCGGCGGGTTCCTCGGCTTCAAGCTCGCGAAAACGCTGCTCGCGCGCGGCCAGCTGGGCGGCAAGGCGATCACCGGCATGACGCTGCTGGATGGCGCCTTCCCTTCCGGTTTGAAGGACCTGGACAGCAGGAAAGTAAAGGCAGTGACCGGCGACGTATCGAACGCCGATACCATCGCCAGCGTCTGCACGCCGGATACCGATGCGGTGTTTCACCTTGCGGCGGTGGTGAGCGGCGCAGCCGAGGCCGATTTCGACCTCGGCATGCGCGTCAACTACAAGGGCATGGAGCTGCTGCTGGCGCAGATGCGCAAATGCAGCAGGCCGCCGCGCCTCGTCTATACGAGTTCGGTGGCGGCCTTCGGCGGCGACCTGCCCGCGGTGCTGGATGATTCCACCATCGCCAATCCGCAGACCTCCTACGGCGCGCAGAAGGTGATCGGCGAATATCTCGTCACGGATTACTCGCGCAAGGGTTTCATCGACGGCCGCTCGCTGCGCCTGCCGACCATCGTGGTGCGCGCGGGCAAGCCGAACGCCGCGGCTTCGTCGTTCGCCAGCGGCATCCTGCGCGAACCGCTGAACGGCGTGGTTTCCGAGTGCCCGGTGGCGCCGGAGACCGGTGTGTGGCTGCTGTCGCCGGGAAAGGTGGTGGACGCCTTTATCCACGCCTGGGAGCTGCCGCCGGAGGCCTGGGGCAGCCGGCGCTGGCTGAATCTTCCGGGCATCACCGCGAGCGTCGCCGAGATGGTCGAGGCGATGCGCAGGGTGGCGGGCGATGCGGCCGCGAAGCGCGTCGTCTACAAGGCCGATGCGCGCATCCAGGCGATCGTGAAGACCTGGCCGGTGAATTTCCGCACGCCGCGCGCGCTCGAGATGGGTTTCAAGCCGGACCCCGACGTGGAATCGGTGATCCGCGCCTACATCGCCGACGAGAACATCAAAATCTAGCTACCAGTTCGGATCCCAGAGTTTCCACCAGGGGGCGCTGCGGTCCGCGCCCTTGCCGGTGAGGTAGCGGCTCTGGGGGAAATTCGTGCGCATGACGCGGTCGGCCGAATCGCGCAGGTCGGCCATGCCGAGCGCGTCGTAGGCCTTGACCATGATGAACACGGCTTCTTCCAGCGCCGGCGCCTGCGGATAGGTCTTCACCGCGAACTGGGCGCGGTTGGCGGCGGCGACGTAGGCGCCGCGCTTCATGTAGTAGCGCGCCACGTGCACCTCGTATCCGGCCAGCAGATTCACCAGGTAGCGCATGCGCGCCTGCGCGTCCGGGGTGTACTTGGAATCCGGAAAGCGGGTCACCAGTTCCCTGAACGCCTCGAAGGACTCGCGCGCCCCCTTGGAGTCGCGCTCGCTCATGTCGGGGTTGTCGAGCGCGCTGAAGAGGCCGGTATTCTCGTTGAAATTGATCAGGCCCTTGAGGTAATAGGCGTAATCGACGTTGGCGTGATTCGGGTAGAGCTTGATGAAGCGGTCCGCCGCCGCGATCGCCGGCGCGCGCTGGTTGTCTTTCCAGTAGACGTAGGCGATGTCGAGCTGCGCCTGCTGCGCGTAGCGGCCGTAGGGATAGCGCGCCGTGAGTTTCTCCAGGTACTTGATCGCCTTGTCCCAGGTCTTGTCGGCCATCGCGTCCTTGGCTTCGCCGAACAGCTTCTGCGCCGACCAGCCCGCGGTCTCGTCGGCGTCCTTGGGCAGCAGGCCGCAGCCGCCCAGCAGCAGGGAGGCGGCGAGCAGGATCGCAAGGGCGGCCGCAGGCAGAGCAAGTAAACTGCGTTTCATGGGAAAAAATTATACCGCCGAGGAGGAATTCGAATGGGAGGATGCGCCCGTCGCGGTCCTCTCGGCCGCGGTTCCTCTCGAACTCGGTGGCCTGCGGATGGACCTCGCACTGGCGAGAATGTTCCCGCAGTATTCCCGCAACCGCCTGCAAGCATGGTTGAAGACCGGCCATGCGCTGGTCGACGGCGTCCGCGCGGACGGAAGCACGAAAGCGATCGGCGGCGAAAAAATCGAACTCGCGCCGCCGCCGGCGGCCGACGTTGCGAGGCCGAAGGCGCAGCGCATGGTGCTGGATATCGTGTTCGAGGACGCCGACCTGATGGTGATCGACAAGCCGGTCGGGCTGATCGTCCACCCCGGCGCGGGCAATCCGGACGGCACGCTGCTGAACGGGCTGCTCGCGCACGCGCCCGCGTTGCGGCAGGTGCCGCGCGCCGGCATCGTGCACCGCCTCGACAAGGACACCAGCGGCCTGCTGGTGGTGGCGAAGAACCTCACCGCCCAGGCGAATCTCGCCGCGCAGCTCGCCGCGCGCAGCGTGAAGCGCACGTATCTCGCGCTGGTGCACGGCGAACCGCCGGCGCGCGGCACGGTCGACGAACCCATCGGCCGCGATCCGCGCGTGCGCACGCGCATGGCGGTCAACATCGGCGGCAGGGAGGCGCGCACCCACTACAAGGTGATCGAGCGCTTCGGCAAAGTGGCGTTGCTCGAGTGCAGCCTCGACACCGGCCGCACGCACCAGATCCGCGTGCACCTCCAGCACATCAGGAGCCCGCTGGTCGGGGACGCGGTGTACGTGCGCGGCGCGCGCAAGAGTCCGGCCTTCCCGCGGCAGGCCCTGCACGCCGCGGCGCTGGAGCTCGCGCACCCGCGCAGCGGCAAGCCGCGGCGCTGGAGCGCGCCCTTGCCGGATGACATGGCGCAACTCATCGAAAAGTTGCGCGATGGCGGCTGAAATCGTCGTGCCGGACTGGCCGGCGCCGGCCGGAGAGCACGAGCGCGCCTTTGCGCGCGTGCGCGCGCTGGTGACGACACGCGCGCTGGGCGACATGAAGAGTACGGAAGGCCGTGCGCGCCTGCGGCGGCACCTGCCCGCCGATCCGATATGGCTCAAGCAGGTGCACGGAACCGCTGTTGTCGACGCGGCGAGCGCGTTGGCGGGAACCGCCGCCGACGCCTCCTACGCCTTCAAGAAAAATACGGTCTGCGCGGTGATGGCGGCCGACTGCATGCCCGTGCTGCTCGCCGACGCGCGCGGCGCGGCGGTCGGCATCGCGCACGCCGGCTGGCGCGGCCTGTGCGCCGGCGTGATCGAGGCGACCATCGCGGCGATGAACGTGCCGGCGGATCACATCCTCGCGTGGCTGGGGCCGGCGATCGGTCCCGAGGTCTACGAGGTCGGCGTGGAGGTGCGCGACGCCTTCCTCGCGAAAGGCGCGCAAGCGGCTTTGGCGTTTGCGCCGACGCGGCCTGGGCACTGGCATCTCGATCTCTATGCCGTGGCTCGGCAACGGTTGGCCGGGGTCGGCGTGACGCGGGTAACGGGGGGCGGTTTCTGTACGGCTTCGCAGCCCGCCCTTTTTTATTCTTATAGAAAAAACAAAACCGCCGAACGCATGGCCGCAGCGATCTGGCTGGCCTAGTACAATCCCGGCCCCCATGACGCTCGCGTGGATCGTGGCAGCAAGCATCGCCGGCGGCGCGCTTTCCGTGTGCGCGGCCGCGCTGGCGCTTTTCCTGAACGCCGCGTGGATCCAGTCGCTGGTGTCGTACGCCATCGGCGCGCTGCTCGGCGCGGCTTTCCTCGAGGTGATCCCGCATGCCTTCGAGAGCGGCGAGCCGCACCGCGTCGCCGCGTCCATCCTGGGCGGCATCCTCGCCTTCTTCGTGCTGGAGAAGCTGTTCCTCTGGCGTCATTCGCACGAAGGCCATGACACTTACGATCATGGCGGCGGCGACGAAGCGCACCACCACCATCACGGCGACCACGGCCGCTCGGGCACGCTCATCATGGTCGGCGACACCATCCACAACTTTCTCGACGGCATCCTCATCGCGGCGGCTTTCCTGCAGGATATCCAGCTCGGTGCCATCACCGCGCTGGCGATCGTGGCGCACGAGATCCCGCAGGAGGTGGGCGACTTCGTCATCCTGCTGAATTCGGGCTGGTCGAAGACCAAGGCGTTCTGCGTCAACATACTGTCTTCGGTTGCGACGGTGGTAGGCGGCGTCCTCGGCTACTACACGCTGCACGCGCTGGACGGCTGGACGCCGGTCCTGCTGGGGATCGTCGCGGCCAGCATGATTTACGTGGCGGTCGCCGACCTGATCCCCGGCCTACACCGCCGGCCGGAGTTGCGCGCCACCTTTTCGCAGACGCTGTTGATCGGCCTGGGTATTGGTTCGATCGCACTCGCGCGGGTGTTGATCGGGGACTTGCAATAGAGATTTGTGCGGCGCAAAATTGCGGGCTCAACCGAGGTCCCCCGAGGTCGTTTCTGCAACATCTGATGTCCACCCCGCCGGGCGTTCCCGACGTCGCCAGCATGGTGGCGCGGCTGATGCAGGATTCGGCGCGCTTCGCCGGATTGCAGTCGGACTACCTGGCCAGGCAGGCGCAGCTGTGGTCGGCCATGCTGGCGAATCAAAGTGACACGGCGGCCGCGTCCGAGCCGGGCGACCGGCGCTTTGCCGGCAGGGAATGGCGCGACAATCCCTACTACGCGTATCTCAAGCAGTCCTACCTGCTGGCATCCCGGTTTCTCGCCGAACTCGCCGAGGGCGCCGAACTCGACGCGAAAGCCAAGGAGCGGCTGCAATTCGCCGTGAAGCAGTGGTGCGACGCGATGTCGCCGGCGAATTTCGCCGCCACCAATCCGGCGGTGCTGCGGCTGGCGCTCGAATCGAACGGCGAGAGCATGACCCGGGGCATCGCCAACCTGATCGCCGACCTGAGCAAGGGGCGCATCAGCCAGACCGACGAATCGGCCTTCGAGATCGGCAAAAATCTCGCGCTGACGCCCGGCGACGTGGTCTACGAGGATGATCTCATCCAGCTGATCCAGTACCAGGCCGTAGAGGACGCGCCCTCGGGCGCCGCGCCGCAGGTCGGCGCGCGCCCGCTGGTGATGGTGCCGCCCTGCATCAACAAGTTCTACATCCTCGACCTGCGCCCGGAGAACTCCTTCGTGCGCTATGCCGTGGAGCAGGGCCACGCGGTGTTCATGGTGTCCTGGCGCAACGTCGGCCCGCAACAGGGACAGTACGATTGGGATGACTACGTTGGATCTGTTCTGAGCGCCTTAAGAGTTTCAAAATCCATTGCCCGGTCCGACCGCGTCAACGCCCTGGGCTTCTGCGTCGGCGGCACGCTGCTCGCGACCGCGCTCGCGGTGACGGCGGCGAAAGGCGAGGAGCTGGTGGAGAGCACGACCTACCTCGCCACCATGCTCGACTTCGAGGCGCCGGGGCAGCTTGGCGTGTTCATCGATGAAAACGCGGTCGCGGCCAGGGAAGCCGCCATCGGCAAGGGCGGCCTGCTGCCGGGTGCGGATCTCGCGTCGACGTTCAACGCGCTGCGCGCCAACGACCTCGTCTGGCCTTACGTGGTCAACAACTACCTGATGGGCGGCGCGCCGGCCGCCTTCGACCTGCTTTACTGGAACGCGGACAGCACCAACCTGCCGGGCCCGATGTACTGCAGCTACGTGCGCAACACCTATCTCGAGAACCGGCTGCGCGTTCCCGGCGCGGTGCGCAGCTGCGGCGTCGGCGTGGATCTCGGCAAGGTGGACCGCCCCGCGTTCGTCGTCGCGACGCGCGAGGACCACATCGTTCCCTGGCGTGCCGCCTACCGCTCGCTCGGGCTGCTGGGCGGCGACAAGAAATTCGTGCTCGGTGCGTCCGGCCACATCGCCGGCATCGTCAACCCGGCGGCGGGCGGCAAGCGCAGTTTCTGGTTTTCCGAAGGTTCCTTTGAAAATCCGGACGACTGGCTTGCGCAGGCGAAGGAGGAGCGCGGCAGCTGGTGGCCGCAATGGTCGCAGTGGCTGGAAGGATTCAAGGGCGGAACGCGCGAAGCGCCTGCGCGGACCGGCAGCGCGGAATATCCGGCGATCGAACCCGCGCCGGGCCGCTACGTGAAGGAAAAAGCATGACGCAAGAGGCGTAACGCAAAAGGCTAACCAGGAGATTGCCATGGAAGACATCGTCATCGTAGGCGCGGCGCGGACCGCGATCGGCAAATTCGGCGGCGCGCTCGCCAAGATGCCCGCGTCCGACATGGGCGCGCTCATCATCAAGAGCGTATTGCAGCGCGCCGGCCTGAGCCCGGACCAGGTTTCCGAAGTGATCATGGGACAGGTGCTCGCGGCCGGCGTCGGCCAGAACCCGGCGCGCCAGGCCTCCATCAAGGCCGGCCTGCCGTTCATGGTGCCGGCGATGACCATCAACAAGGTCTGCGGCTCGGGGCTGAAGGCGGCGATGCTCGGCGCGCAGTCCATCGCCAACGGCGACTCCGACATCGTGGTCGCCGGCGGCCAGGAAAACATGAGCGCCGCCCCGCACGTGCTGAACGGCTCGCGCGACGGCTTCCGCATGGGCGATGCGAAGATGATCGATTCGATGATCGTCGACGGCCTGTGGGACGCTTTCAACCAGTACCACATGGGCGTCACCGCCGAGAACGTCGCCAAGGAATACGCGGTGACGCGCGAGGAGCAGGACGAATTCGCGGTGGCGAGCCAGAACAAGACGGAAGCGGCGATGAAGGCGGGTCGCTTCAAGGAGGAAATCGTCACGGTCGAGATCGCTTCGCGCAAGGGCCCGGTGATGTTCTCGGCCGACGAGTATCCGCGCGCCGGCGCGACGCTGGAGGCGATGAAGGCGCTCAAGCCCGCCTTCGACAAGAGCGGCACGGTGACCGCCGGCAACGCCTCGGGCCTGAACGACGGCGCGGCGGCCATCGTTCTTACGTCCGCGAAGAAAGCCAAGGAGCTGGGCCTCAAACCCATTGCCCGGATCAAGGCCTTCGCCACGGCGGGCGTGGATCCGAAATACATGGGCATGGGCCCGGTGCCGGCGTCCAAGCGCTGCCTCGCGCGCGCGGGCTGGGAACCGAAGGACCTCGACCTGATGGAAATCAACGAGGCCTTCGCTGCGCAGGCGATCGCGGTCAACCGCCAGATGGGCTGGGACACGAAGAAGGTGAACGTCAACGGCGGCGCGATCGCGCTCGGCCACCCGATCGGCGCCTCGGGCTGCCGGATCCTCGTCACGCTGCTGCACGAGATGCAGAAGCGCGATGCGAAGAAAGGCCTCGCTTCGCTGTGTATCGGCGGCGGCATGGGCGTCGCGCTGGCTGTGGAACGTTAGGAGCCGAAATGCAGGTCATGGATCGGCTGAAGCAGGACGAGGAGACGGACGGAACTGGAACCGGCGGCGTGTCCCGGCGCGTGGTGTTCGTCACCGGCGGGATGGGCGGCATCGGCAGCGCCATTTGCCGGCGCCTCGCGCTGGCGGGACACACCATCGTCGCCGGTTGCCTGCCTGGTTACGGGAAGAAGGAGGAGTGGCTGGGCGCCATGCGCAAGGACGGCCTGCGCGTGCACGCCGCCGAGGGCGACGTCGCCGATTTTGAGAGCTGCGCCTCGATGTTCTACAACGTGCGGTCGGTGGTGGGCAGCGTCGACATCCTGGTCAACAACGCCGGCATCACGCGCGACGCGGTGTTCAAGCGCATGACCGAGGGCGACTGGAACCAGGTCATCAGCACCAACCTGAACAGCGTGTTCAACGTCACGCGCCAGGTGATCGACGGCATGACCGAGCGCGGCTGGGGGCGCATCATCAACATTTCATCGGTCAACGCCATCAAGGGCCAGTTCGGCCAGACCAATTACTCGGCCGCCAAGGCCGGCATGGCGGGTTTTTCCAAGGCGCTGGCGCAGGAAGTGGTGAAGAAGGGCGTGACAGTGAACACGGTGTCGCCCGGCTACGTCGAGACCGACCTGGTGAGGGCGATCCGCGCCGAGGTGCGCGAGCAGATCATCGCCTCGATCCCGATGGGCCGTCTCGCCCGGCCGGAGGAGGTCGCAGCGGTGGTCGCGTTCCTCGCCTCGGAGGAGGCGGGCTACATCACCGGCGCGAACATTTCGGTCAACGGCGGCATGCACATGATGTAGTAGATTGTTGGTGGTGTAGACTGCGCGCGGACCTGGAGGAGGGAAAAGATGGTGCAGAAAGTTGCGGTCGTGACCGGCGGCATGGGCGGGCTCGGCGAATCGATCAGCACCAAGATGGCGGACGCCGGCTACAAGGTGGTGGTGACCTATTCGCCGTCGAACACGAAGTACCGGGGCTGGCTGGACGAGATGAAGGGCAAGGGCTACGGCTTCTCGGCCTACCCGGTGGACGTGGTTTCCTTCGATGACAGCGCGGCGAAATGCGCCCAGATCCAGAAGGAGTGCGGCAACATCGACATCCTGGTGAACAACGCCGGCATCACGCGCGACATGACGTTCAAGAAAATGACCAAGAACGACTGGGACGCGGTGATGCGCACCAACCTCGACTCCTGCTTCAACATGACCAAGCAGGTGATGGACGGCATGGTGGAGCGCAGCTGGGGCCGCGTCATCAACGTCGCCTCGGTGAACGGGCAGAAGGGCGCCTTCGGGCAGACCAACTATTCGGCGGCCAAGGCGGGCATCCACGGCTTCACCAAGGCGCTCGCGCTGGAAGTCGCCAAGAAGGGCGTCACCGTGAACACCATCTCGCCGGGCTACATCGGCACCAAGATGGTGACCGCGATTCCCAAGGAGATTCTCGATTCCAAGATCCTGCCGCAGATTCCGACCGGGCGGCTCGGCAAGCCCGAGGAGATCGCGGGCTTGATCATCTATCTGTGCTCGCAAGAAGCCGCGTTCGTGACCGGGGCCAACATCTCGATCAACGGCGGGCAACACATGTACTGAGGAGTGGACTGAAATGGCTGCAAATCCAGAGGAAAAAACGGAACATCCGACGCGGCTGATCAAGAAGTATCCGAACCGCCGGCTGTACGACACCAAGACCTCGAGCTACATCACGCTCGCGGACGTGAAGCAGATGGTGCTGAAGAACGAGGACTTCCAGGTGGTCGACGCCAAGACCAGCGAGGACCTGTCGCGCCAGATCCTGCTGCAGATCATCCTCGACGAGGAATCGGGCGGCATGCCGATGTTCTCCTCCGACCTGCTGTCGCAGATGATCCGCTCCTACGGCAGCGCCATGCAGGGCTTCATGGGCTCGTACCTCGAGAAGAACCTCGAGGGCTTCCAGCAGATGCAGAAGGCGCTGCAGGAGCAGTCGCAGAAGCTCTACGGCGACAATTCCCGCACGCCGAACGAGCTGTGGGGACAGTTCATGAACCTGCAGGGCCCGGCGATGCAGACGCTGATGCAGGCGTACATGGAGCAGAGCCAGAAAATGTTCGCGCAGTTCCAGGACCAGATGCAGAACCAGGCGCGCAACGTGTTCTCCGGCTTCCAGTTCCCCGGTTTCCCGACCCCGCCGAACAAGAACGAGTCCAACAAGTAGTGGCTCGCAGGACGGCACACGGTGCCGTGCCGAAGGTCGGTTTCGTATCGCTGGGCTGCCCCAAGGCGCTGGTCGACTCGGAGCGCATCCTCACCCAGTTGAGGGCCGAGGGCTACCTCACCGCGCCCGATTACGCCGGCGCCGACCTCGTCATCGTCAACACCTGCGGCTTCATCGACGCCGCCGTCGAGGAGTCGCTGGGCGCCATCGGCGAAGCGCTCGCCGAGAACGGCAAGGTCGTGGTTACGGGGTGTCTGGGTTTCAAACAGGATCTGATAAGAAAGGCCCATCCCTCGGTGCTGGCCATCACGGGGCCGCACGACACACCGGGGGTGATGAAGGCGGTGCACGCGCATCTGCCGAAGCCGCATGACCCGTTCGTCGACCTGGTTCCGCCCCAGGGAATCAAGCTCACGCCGAACCACTATGCCTACCTGAAGATTTCCGAAGGCTGCAACCACCGCTGCACCTTCTGCATCATTCCTTCGATGCGCGGCGACCTCGTCTCGCGCCCGATCGGCGAAGTGATGCAGGAAGCCGAGAACCTCGTGAAGGCGGGCGTGAAGGAATTGCTCGTGATCTCCCAGGATACGAGTGCTTACGGGGTTGATATGAAGTTTCGCACTGGTTTTCATGGAGGCAAACCAGTCAAAACGAATTTCTATCAGCTCTGCAAATCTCTCGGAGATCTTGGTGTCTGGGTTCGACTGCACTACGTCTATCCATACCCCCACGTAGATGACGCCATTCCATTGATGGCGGAGGGAAAGATCCTTCCCTACCTCGACATCCCGTTTCAGCACGCCAGCCCGCGCATCCTCAAGCTGATGAAGCGCCCGGCGGCGGCCGAGAAAGTGACGGCGCGCATCCGCGCGTGGCGCGAGGCCTGCCCGGACATCACCATCCGCAGCACCTTTATCGCCGGCTTTCCTGGCGAAACGGAAGCGGAGTTTGAATTGCTTCTGGATTTTTTAAAGGAAAACAAACTGGATCGCGTGGGCTGCTTCGCCTATTCGCCAGTGGACGGCGCGAAGGCGAACGAGCTGCCCGACCCCGTACCCGCGGAAGTGCGGGAGGAACGGAAAGCGAGGTTCATGCAGGTCCAGGCAGGCATCAGCGCGCAAAAGCTGAAATCGAAAGTCGGCACGACGCAGAAGATCCTCGTCGACGGGCCCGGCGTCGGCCGCTCGACCGCGGATGCGCCTGAGATTGATGGCCTGGTTTATTTTGAAAAAACCCCCAGGGTAAAGACGGGGCAGTTCGTCGACGTCCGCATCGAGCGTGCCGACGAGCACGATCTACGCGGGAGACTGGCATGAGCACACGCGAGGTGATGGTGGTGTCTGGAACGCGCACGGCGATCGGCGGCTACGGCGGTTCGCTCAAGGACATGCCGCCCACGAAGCTCGGCTCGATTGCCATCAAGGAGGCGGTGGCGCGCGCGGGGATCGACCCCGCGAGCGTCGGCCACGTGGTCGTCGGCAGCGTGATCCACGGCGAGGCGAGGGACATGTACATGTCGCGCGTCGCCGCGATCGACGCCGGCTTGCCGGTCGGCACGCCCTGCCTCACGGTGAACCGCCTGTGCGGGTCGGGTTTGCAGGCGATCGTCTCGGCGGCGCAGCACATCCTGCTCGACGACGTGGACGCCGTGGTCGGCGGCGGCGCGGAGAGCATGAGCCGTGCGGCCTACTTCCTGCCTACCGGCCGCTGGGGCCAGCGCATGGGCGACGGCGCGGTGCTGGACGCCATGACCGGCGCGCTGCACGATCCCTTCGGCAACGGCCACATGGGTATCACCGCGGAGAACATCGCCGCCAAGTTCGGCTTCACGCGCGAGGAACAGGACGCGTTCGCGCTGGAATCCCACAAGCGCGCGGCGAACGCGCTGGCGAAGGGTTATTTCAAGGAGCAGGTCGTCCCGATCGAACTCAAAACCCGCAAGGGCGTCGAACAGTTCACCATCGACGAGCATGTGCGCAAGGACGTGAAGATCGAGGACCTGCAGAAGCTGAAACCCGTGTTCAAGAAGGACGGCACGGTGACCGCCGGCAATGCTTCGGGCCTGAACGACGCCGCCGCTGCGATCGTCATGTGCAGTTCCGAATATTCCAGGAGACAGAATCTCAAGCCGATGGCGCGGCTGGTGGCCTACGCCCACGCCGGCGTCGAGCCGCACCTCATGGGCCTGGGGCCGATTCCCGCGGTGAAGCGCGTGTTCGAGAAGTCGGGGCTGAAACCTTCGGACATGGACGTGGTCGAATCCAACGAAGCCTTCGCCGCGCAGGCGATGGCGGTGACCAGGGACCTGGGATTGGATCCGGCAAAAGTGAACCCGAACGGTGGCGCGGTGGCGCTGGGACACCCGATCGGCGCCACCGGCGCGATTCTCACGGTGAAGGCGCTCTATGAACTTGCGCGCACGCAGAAGCGCTACGCCCTGGTCACCATGTGCATCGGCGGCGGCCAGGGCATCGCCGCCATTTTCGAGCGCGCCTGACGCCAGGACAGGAGACTTGATGATGAGAACCAGCTTCGCCGGACTGTGGCGCGAATACCGGGGGTTCGCGCTGTTCGTCCTCCTGATGTTCATTTTCCGCAGCGTGCTGGCCGACTGGAACTCGGTGCCGACCGCTTCCATGAATCCGACCATCGTCGAGGGCGACCGGATTTTGGTGAACCGGCTCGCCTACGACCTGCGCATTCCGTTCACCCACGTCTCCCTGCACCGGTTCGCCGATCCGGCGCGCGGCGACATCGTCGTCTTCGATTCGAAGGCGGCCGGCCTTCTCCTGGTGAAGCGCGTGATCGGCCTGCCGGGCGACATCGTGGAGATGAGGGACAACCGCCTGACGATCAACGGCATCGAAGCCGGCTACGCGGACGCCGGATCAGCCGCCGGGGCGATTTTTGCGGTCGAGTCCTACGGCGCCATGAGGCATCGCATCGAGCTGGTGCCTGGCGCGGACAGGGGCTTCAGTTCGTTCGGCCCGGTAAAGGTTCCGCAGGACCAGTATCTGGTGCTGGGCGACAACCGCGACAACAGCGCGGATTCGAGGGTGCACGGCTTCGTTCCGCGCGAGGAGATCCTCGGCGACGCGAAAACGGTCGTCCTCTCGACCGACTACGACCACTATTACCTGCCGAGAATGGACAGGTTTTTCCGCGCGCTCTGACCACGGGCGCGCGGCAGGTTAACGCAAGGTCACTGCTCTACGGCGACGCCTTTCCAGAAGGCGACGTAGCCTTTGACGTGATTCGCCGCGTCCTTGGTCTCGGGGTAGTACCAGGCGGCGTCCTTGTTGGTCTTCCCATCCACGACGACATCGAAGTAGCTTGCCGTGCCTTTCCACGGGCAGACGGTATGGGTCTGCGAATCCCTGAAGAACGTCTTGTTCACCGCTTCGGGCGGGAAATAGACGTTGCCTTCGACGATCTGCACTTTGGCGGCGTCTGCTTCCGCGATCACCGCTCCGTTCCAGCTGGCTTTCGGCATGCGCATATTCTAGATCAGGCGCTGCGGACGGTGAGGCGGTGCCGGCTGACGACGAACAGGCCCGCGGCGACGATCACCGCCATGCCGCCGACCGACCAGCGGTCCGGCAGCTGGCCGAACACGAGAAATCCGGACAGCACCGCCCAGATCACGGTGGTGTAGGTGAAAGGGGCGAGCAGCGTCGCGCCCGCGTATTCGTAGGACTTGATCAGCAGGTAGTGCCCGATCGACGCGCACAGGCCGATCACCAGCAGCAGCACCCAGTGCCAGGCCTGCTCTGGCGCCTTCCAGTAGAAAGGCGCCGCGGCCGACAGCAGCACCGCGCCGACGATGGCGCCCCAGATGAGCGAGGTGAGAGGGTGCTCGACGCCCGCGATCTTGCGCGTGAGGATCTGGTAGAGCGCGTTGGAGAACGCCATCGCCACCGGCAGCAGCGCGTACCAGGTGAACAGGCTGGAGCCCGGGCGCACGATCATCAGCGCGCCCGCGAGGCCGGCCAGCACCGCCACGCCGCGCGGGAAATCGAGTCGCTCGCCCAGCATCGGCACCGCCAGCAGCGCGACGAAGAGGGGCAGCACGAAGCCGATCGCCGCCGCGTCCGCGATCGGCAGCACCCGCAACGACGTGAAGTAGAAAAAGGTGGCGCTGGCGAGCAGCACGCCGCGCGTCATCTGGATGCCGGGCCGCGCCGTGCGGATGCGCCCGAGTTCGCCGCGCGCCGCCAGCCAGGCGAGCAGCATGCCGAGGTTGATGACGTAGCGCGCCCAGACGATGCCGGGGACCGGATACCACTGCGACAGGTACTTCGCGATGGTGTCCATGCTGACGAAAAAGCCGATGGCGGACACCATCAGCAGGATGCCGCGCAGGGTCGGCGTCACGCGCGCCCGGACCTCCGCGTCCCGCTCACGTCTCTGGTCGCATGTGCGGGAACAGGATCACGTCGCGGATCGACGGGCTGTCGGTGAGCAGCATCACCAGGCGGTCGATGCCCAGGCCGCCGCCCGCGGCGGGCGGCATGCCGTATTCGAGCGCGCGTATGTAGTCGGCGTCGTAGTACATCGCCTCCGCGTCGCCCGCGTCCTTGCGGGCCGCTTGTTCCTTGAATCGCGCGGCCTGGTCCTCCGGGTCGTTCAGCTCGGAGAAGCCGTTGGCGATTTCCTTCGCGTCGATGAACAGTTCGAAGCGGTCGACGAGGTCCGCGTCCTTGTCGTTGCGGCGGGCGAGCGGCGAGACCTCGGCGGGGTACTCGGTGACGAAGGTCGGCTGGACGAGGTGTTTCTCTGCGACTGCTTCGAAGAGCATCAGTTGCAGGGCACCCCAGCCGAGGGAATCCTTATGCTCTACGTGCATTTCCTTCAGTTTCCGTGAAAGCAGTGAACGATCTCTCAAGTCCCCGCTGATTCCCTGCTTCCGAATGGCTTCCGGAATCGGCAGGCGGGCGAACGGCTTCTCGAAATCGAGGGCGGCGCTCTGGCAGGAGACCGCGTGCGCGGCGTGGCGCACCAGCTTCTCGGTGTGCGCCATCATGTACTCGCAATCCTCGTAGGCGCAGTACCACTCCATCATGGTGAATTCTGGGTTATGGCGCGTCGAGATCCCCTCGTTGCGGAAATTGCGGTTGATCTCGAACACGCGCTCCATGCCGCCCACCACCAGGCGCTTGAGGTACAGCTCCGGCGCGATGCGCAGGAACATGTCCATGTCCAGCGCGTGGTGGTGCGTCTTGAACGGCCGCGCCACCGCACCGCCGGGGATCGGCTGCATCATCGGCGTCTCGACTTCGAGGTAGCCGTCTTCGCCCATCGCCGCGCGCAGGGCCTGGATGATCTTCATTCTTTTCTCGAAAACCTCCCGCGTTTTTGGCGAGACGATGAGATCCACGTAGCGCTGCCGGTACTTCAGCTCCTGGTCGGCGATGCCGTGGAATTTCTCCGGCAACGGCCGCAGCGACTTGGCGAGCAGCCTGAGGCTGCCTGCCTGGATCGTCAGCTCGCCCGTCTTGGTCTTGAACAGCGTGCCCGAGGCGCCGACGATGTCGCCGAGGTCCCAGTGCTTGAATTCCTGGTGTTTTTCCTTTGTGACTACATCATCGGAAATATAAAGCTGGATCCGGCCCGATTGGTCCTGGAGGGTGGCGAAGCTCGCCTTGCCCATCACGCGCTTGAGCACCATGCGGCCCGCCACGGTCGCTTCGACCTTCAGCGGTTCCAGTTCTTCCTTCGTTTTTTCGCCGAACTTTCCATGCAGGCCGGCGGCAAGATCCTTCCTGCGGAAGTCGTTCGGGAAGGCGATACCCGCATTTCCCCCTCCGGCGCGCAGCGCCTTCAGTTTTTCGCGCCGCTCTTCGATCAGCTTGTTTTCTTCTTCCATGGCACTAGACGCCTTGTTTGAGGCTGGCGGTGATGTAGTCGTCCAGGTCGCCATCGAGCACCTGCTGCGTGGCGCCTTTCTCGACGCCGGTACGCAGGTCCTTGATGCGCGACTGGTCCAGCACGTAGGAGCGGATCTGGTGCCCCCACTCGATGTCGGTCTTGGAGGCTTCCAGCTTGCTCTGCTCGCCCTTCAGCTTCCTCAGCTCGAGCTCGTAGAGGCGCGACTTCAGCATCGCCATGCACTCGGCGCGGTTGCGGTGCTGCGAGCGGTCGTTCTGGCTCTGCACCACGATGTTGGTCGGCAGGTGGGTGATGCGCACCGCCGACTCGGTCTTGTTGACGTGCTGGCCGCCGGCCCCAGAGGCGCGGTAGACGTCGATACGCAGGTCGGCTGGGTTGATCTCCACCTCGATGGATTCATCCACCTCGGGGTAGACGAAGACGTTGGCGAACGAGGTGTGCCGGCGCGCATTGGAGTCGAAGGGCGATTTGCGCACCAGGCGATGCACGCCGTTCTCGGTGCGCAGGTGGCCGTAGGCGTACTCGCCGGCGATCTTCAGCGTGGCGTTCTTGATGCCCGCCACCTCGCCGTCGGACTGCTCGAGGATCTCGGCGCGGAAGCCCTTCTTGTCGCAGTACTTGAGGTACATGCGCAGCAGCATCGATGCCCAGTCCTGCGCCTCGGTGCCGCCGGCGCCGGCCTGGATGTCCATGAAGCAGTTGTTCGGGTCCAGGGGGTTGGAGAACATGCGGCGGAATTCCAGCGCCGCGACGTCGCGCGCGAGCGCGTCCGTATCCTTGCCGATCTGTTCCAGGGACGCCGCGTCGTTGTCGGCGCGCGCGAGTTCGAACAGTTCCTGCGCGTCGGTGATGCCGCCGCCGACGCGCTTGAGCGTCTCGACGACCGCTTCGAGGGCCTTTTTCTCCTTCCCGATGTCCTGCGCGCGCTTCTGGTTTTCCCAGAGCTTGGGGTCTTCCTGCTCGCGGTTCAGCGCCTGCAGGCGCTTTTCCTTCGCGTCGAAGTCAAAGATACCTCCGCAGCTCGGCCGACTGGGTCTGCAGTCCGGCGAGCGTCGAGGCTATTTGATTGATTCGTTCCGCTTCCATGGTCAGGACCGCGGACGAGCCGCGGTGGGGGCGAATTATACCCGCCGCCCTGTGTACTCCTCGTCGATCTTGTCGTCGAAGAATGCCGTGGGATTGGGCGCCGCCATGAAGCGGCGGTAGACCTCGGGGTAGACCTTCACGTATTGGTAGATCTGCCCGTTGGACATCTCGACTTCCAGCGTCATCGTCTTCTCGTCGTAGCCGACGGAGCGGAGCTTCGAGGAATTGACGCGCTTGCGTTCCACCGGCTATCGCGCGCGCGCGGCGCTCCAGGGCGCCTCGAGGCCGCCGCCCTTGACGGTGCCTTCGATCGTCCTGTCCTTGACGGTCCCGGAGAACTCGTATTCCTGGTCGTTGATCAGGCACTGGAATTTCAGCTGCTCGCCGCGCAGCTTTCCTTCGCGCAGGAAAACGTCCTTGCCGGCGATTCTCGCCTTGCCGTCCACCCTCACGACGCGGCGCGGCGCCATCGCTAGGTCGACCGGCTGCCTGCTGAGGGCCGCCGGGAGCTTCACCACCCAGTCGCCTTCGATTTTGGCCGGCACCGTGTACAGGAAGATGAGGGTGGTGGTGACCCCGGTGATGATCAGCTTGTCCTGCAGGTCGAATTCCATCGTCTTGTCCGGCAGCCAGCCCGACAGCGGATAGTCGTGCGACAGGATGCGCGTGCCCGGGTTGAGCTCGCTCAGGAGCTTGTCCTTGAGCATGTTCACCGTGTTCGGCAGCAGGTACATGGTGACGACGGTGGCTTTGCTGATGTCGGTCTTGAACAGGTCCTGGATGGTGAAGCTCGCGCGGTCGGCGATGCCCTGCAGTCTGGCCGCCTCGTTGGCCTCCTTCACCAGCTTCTCGTTGATGTCGACGCCGAAGCCGCGCGCGCCGAATACCTTGGCGGCGGTGAGGACAATGCGGCCGTCGCCCGAGCCCAGGTCGATGACGAAGTCCTTCGGCCCCACCTCGGCCAGCTTGAGCATGTCCGATACCACGCTGGAGGGCGAGGGCACGTAGGGGCCGGCATTCACCGGCAGCTTGTCGGCCGCGGACGCGGAGGGAACCAGCGCCATGGAGGCGAAGGCTGCGGCCAGCAGCGAATGGGCGGCGTTCATGAAAGGTTGGCGCAAGGGAGGGAGGCGGCGACTTTAGCGCAGAAAGATGGCGCTGGAAAGGGAACTGCGGCGGGCCGGGCCCGGTCGAACCAGCATCTGAACGACTCGAAGGACCTCACCATGCAAAGAACCAGAATTGCAGCGGCGCTGATCGCCGTCGGAATCGTTGCCGCGAGCGTATTTGCCGCCGAACATCGCGTGCAGCCTGGCATGTCGAGCGCGATGGCGGCGCCGGCGGCGACCCTGTCGCCCGTCCAGGCGGGACGCGCCGCGCTGCCCGACTTTGCCGCCATCGTGCAGCAATACGGCCCCGCGGTCGTCAACATCACCGTATCCGGGACGCGCAAGACAGGCTTCACCGGATCGCAGGATGACGAAGGACAGGAAGACAATCCTCTGCAGTTTTTTTTCCGCGGCATGCCGTTCCGCTTCGGCCCGCCGCCCTCCGAAGTGCCGATGCAGGGGCAGGGCTCGGGCTTCATCGTCGGCGCCGACGGCATCGTGCTCACCAACGCGCACGTGGTGCGCGACGCGTCCGAAGTGACCGTCAAGCTGACCGACCGGCGCGAGTTCCGCGCCAAGGTCCTGGGCGCCGATCCGGCGACCGACATCGCGGTGCTGCGCATCGACGCCAAGGGGCTGCCGGTGGTGACGCTCGGCGACTCGGCGCGTGCGCGCGTCGGCGACTGGGTGCTGGCGATCGGTTCGCCGTTCGGTTTCGAGAACAGCGTCAGCGCCGGCATCGTCTCGGCCAAGGGGCGCGCGCTGCCCGGCGAAAACTACGTGCCGTTCATCCAGACCGACGTCGCGGTGAACCCGGGCAACTCCGGCGGACCGCTGTTCAACCTGGCCGGCGAAGTGATCGGCATCAATTCGCAGATCTACAGCCGCTCAGGCGGCTACCAGGGCCTGTCGTTCGCGATCCCGATCGACGTCGCGCTGCGCGTCAAGAACCAGATCGTCGCCACGGGCCACGCCAGCCACGCGCGGCTCGGCGTGACGGTGCAGGAAGTGAACCAGGCGCTTGCCGATTCCTTCGGGTTGAAGCAGGCTGAGGGCGCGCTGGTTGCGTCGGTGCAGGCCGGCAGCGCGGCCGAGCGCGCCGGGCTGCAACCGGGCGACGTCATCCTGAAGTACGACGGCAAGCCGATCGGCGCCGCGAGCGAGCTGTCCGCGCTGGTAGGCGAGGCCGCGCCTGGCGGCAAGGTCAGCATCGGCATCTGGCGCAAGGGCGAAGCGCGCGAACTGTCGGCGACGCTCGGCACCGCTAAGGACGATGAAAACAAGACTGCGTCCGCCGCGGGGCCGGAAAAAGACCACCTCGGACTCGCGGTGCGGCCGCTCACGCCCGAAGAGCGCAAGGAGGCGAAGGTGCCGGGCGGGTTGCTGGTCGAGGGCGTCAACGGCCCGGCGGCCCGCGCCGGCATGCAGCCCGGCGACATCGTGCTGATGGCGGACGGCAAGCCGGTCAAGAGCGCGGACGAACTGCGCTCGGCGGTCGCCGCGCGCGGCGGCAAGGTCGCCCTGCTGGTGCAGCGCGGCGATACGCGCGTCTTCGTGCCGCTGAAGACCGGCTGAGAGCTGTGCCCCCGCGAAGGCGGGGGCCCGGCTTTTCGTGGATCCCCGCCTGCGCGGGGACGACATTTGCTCAACCAGTCTCGACGTTTTCGATCGTCAGCTGCGGCCGCTTCAGGCCGTTGAATTCGTTCACGCCGACGCGGTAGGCGGCGCGAATGCGGGAGGGCAGCGGGTCGAGCGAGTTGAAGCGCATCGCCTCCAGCCGCTGCCCGTTCTTGACGAGGCGCAGCTTGAGGTGGCGCTCGCCGACCACGCGCTGGCCTTCCACCGTGAAGGTGTCGCAGAACAGCGGCGGCGGAAAGCCCTGGCCCCAGATCTGCGCTTCCAGCATTTGCGCGACATCCAGCGAGTGGTAGGCCGGCTCCAGCTCGCCGTCGGTTTCGACGACGCGCAGGCGCGCTGCTTCCGGCAGCAGTTCCGCCGCGGTTTTCTCGAATAGATCCCGGAAAACGTCCAGGTCGGACTGGTGGATGGTGAGGCCCGCGGCCTGGGCATGGCCGCCGAAGCGCAGTATCAATCCTGGCGCGCGCTTGGAGACCAGGTCGAGCGCGTCGCGCAGGTGGAAGCCGGGAATCGAGCGGCCCGAGCCGCGCAATTCGCTGTCATTCGCTTTCGCAAAACAAACCACGGGCCTGTGAATGCGTTCCCGCACGCGCGACGCGATCAGTCCCACCACGCCCTGGTGCCAGCCGGGTTGGAACAGGGTCATGGTGGCGCCCGGCGATTCCTTCAGGTTTTCGAGGGCGGCGCTCGCCTCGTCCAGCATCTCGCCTTCGATCTTGCGGCGCTCGCGGTTCAGGCGGTCGAGCTGCTGGGCGCAGTTGGCGGCGCGTGCCTCGTCGTCGGTCAGCAGGCATTCGATGCCCAGGCCCATGTCGGCGAGCCGCCCGGCGGCGTTCAGGCGCGGACCGAGGACGAAGCCGAGGTCGAAGCAGTTGGTATTGCGCAGTTCGCGCCCGCCGGCGCGAGCGAGCGCGGCCAGTCCCGCCTTGCCCTTGCCGGCGCGCAGGCGCTTCAGGCCCTGCGCGACGAGGATGCGGTTGTTCGCGTCCAGCGGCACGACGTCGGCGACCGTGCCGAGGGCGACCAGGTCGGTCAGCGCGGCAAGGTTGGGTTCCTTTTCATTTTCGAACGCTTTCCTGTCCCTCAGTTCGGCCCTGAGCGCCAGCATCACGTAAAACATCACGCCGACGCCGGCGATCGCCTTCGACGGAAAGCCGCAGCCCGGCTGGTTCGGATTGACGATGCACTCGGCCGCGGGCAGCGTGTCGCCGGGCAGGTGGTGGTCGGTGATCAGCGTGGCGATGCCGAGGCGGTTCGCGCGCGCGACGCCTTCGACGCTGGCGATGCCGTTGTCCACGGTGATCAGCAGGTCGGGTTCGAGTTTCGCGGCGATATCCACCAGCTCGGGCGTGAGGCCGTAGCCGAGTTCCATGCGGTTGGGCACCAGGTATTCGACGCGCGCGCCGAAGCTGCGCAGCGCGCGCACGCCGACGGCGCAGGCGGTGGCGCCGTCGGCGTCATAGTCGGCGATGATGAGCAGCTTCTTCTGCTGCGCGATGGCATCGGCCAGCAGGCGCGCGGCGCGATCGGCGTTGGTGAGCGCGGCGGGCGGGATCAGCTGCGAGAAATCCTGCTCGAGTTCCTTCGTGGAACCGATCCGCCGCGCGGCAAACAGCCGCGCCAGCAGCGGATGCACGCCGGATTCGAGCAGCCGCTGGCGGTCTTTCTCCGCATAGGGACGCGTGACTATTTTCATGTCACTGTCGAATAGGAGTTGAGCGGCCGCGGCCTGCGCCAGAAATGCCGCAGATCGGCGCGCGCAGCCTCGAACGACATTCCGGCTTCCGGCGCGTGCACGGTCAGCATGCCGACGCGGCCGTCTTTCAGCGCGGCCAGCAGCGGCGCGAACCAGGTTTCCTCCAGCACTTGCAGGCGCCGCGCAAATCCCGCGAGATCGCCGAGCGCTTGCGTGCCGCGCAAGCCGTCCAGCACCACCAGGTGCCGGCCCTCTTCGGAGGCGCGTCCGAGCCATTCGCCGGCGCCGCCGCCCGCCGTGCGATGGCGCATGCCGGCGAGGCGTCCGAGGCCGATCGCGGCCGGATCATCCGCGCTCACCGACTGCCACGGGCCGCGCGCGGAGGCCGGCAGCTTTCCCGCGCCCCACAGCCACAGGCTGTTGACGACCGGATCGCCGCGCGCTTCGCGCGCCGTATTTACCGGATGCCCGTACAGCGCCATCTGGATTTCCGTCAGCAGCGGATGCCACTGCTTTGGCGGTAGATGCGGATCGATGTCCGCTCCGGCCAGTTCGACCGGCGCGCTGCCGCTGCCTGCGGGTTCGCCGTCGTTTTCCGCGCGCAGGCACCAGCACCCGGCTTGCAGCGGGAAGAGCGTGAATTTCCCGGTCAGCAGCGGCGTGAGCGTCGCGGCCAGGGCTTCCCCTTCCGCCGCTGTCAGCGAAAATGCCTGGCCGGGAACCAGGATCAGGCGATCGCGATCGGCGCGCAGGTGGACGGGGTCGGCGCGCAGCCAGTCCTGCGGTCCCGGCGCCTGCCCGCAGGCGAGCGCGGCAAGTGCGCCGGCGGGGAAGCGGTCTTCGTCGAGATCGAAAGCGCCGGCCAGCCAGGATTCCAGGTTGCCGGCCTTGCCCGGCGTCCTGCGCCCGCGCGCGAGCAGCAGCTCGAGCGCGGGCAGCGACGGCGCGCCGGGCGCCGGCAGCAGCGCGGGAACGGCGAGTTCGACGTGCATGTCAGTGAAGCTGTGCGCCGAGTTCGACCACTTTGGCGCGGCCCGCCGCGAGATGGCGCGCGAGGATCTTGTACTGGTCGAGGTCGAAGCGCGGCCGCGGTGCACCCTCGAGCAGTTCGGCGACTTCCGCTTCCGAGCTGGCGGTGCCGAGCAGGCACCAGTTGTTCACCACGTGCACCTCGGCCGCTTCGCGTTGGCGATCTTCCTCGACGATGCCGATCGGCCCGCGCCAGGGCCAGGCGGCGGTCTTCAGCCCGGCCAGCGCGGCGGCGGCGCGCGCCAGGTGCGCGTGCACGCTCTCGCGCCCCGCGCAGACCCCTGCGCAGCGGCCGATCTGGTGGCGGAAGCAGGCGCCCTTGCCATCTCTCTCGAACCCGAGTGTCCGCAGGCACAGCTGGTGCACGTTGGCGAGGTCCCGCAGCGCATCCATCGCCGAGCGCTTCGAGCGGAAGACGCCGCAGAGGAAAGGGATGGTTGCCGAATTTATTTCCTCTTTTTTGACCAGAACCAGCTTATTCGAGGAAAACAAAAAACCACACAGTTCGTTCGCGCGCCTCAGCTGCCTGTTAAACACCGGCAGCAGTTCCTTCACCAGTTCCGCCTCGCGCAGCAGCGCGCCCAGTTCGCCGCAGGTGCTCCGCCACTCGATGCGCCGGATCTCGCGCGCGATCTGCGCCTCGCGCGAGGAGCGCAGGTCGCCGGCGAAATGCTGCAGCACGCGGCTGCGCATGGCGATGCTCTTGCCGACGTAGAGCGGCGTGTCGCGTTCGCCGTAGAACAGGTACACGCCGGGCGATTCCGGGATCGCGTCCACCGCCGCGCGCTCGATGTGGGCGGGCAGGGCGGGCAACTGCGCGAGCCGGCGCGCCGCGTCCGCCACTTCGCCGGCACCGCGCTCTTCGGCGGCGACCTGCAGGAACTGCCACACCGCCTGCGCGTCGCCCATGGCCCGATGGCGGGCGCTGCATTGCAGATGATGGCGCTCGATCAGCCGGTCGAGGCTGTGGCGCGCGTGCTCCGGGTACAGCCGGCGCGACAGCTTGACGGTACACAGCGTTTTCGCCTGGAAGCGCAGCCCGGCGCGCTCGAACTCGTGGCGCAGGAAGCCGTAGTCGAAGCGCGCGTTGTGCGCGACGAAAATGCGCCCCTCGAGCCGCTCGTAGAGATCCGCCGCGAGGTCCTCGAACGCCGGCGCGTCCGCCACCATGGCGTTGGTGATGCCGGTGAGCGCCTGGATGGCGGGCGGGATGCTGGCGCCCGGATTGACGAGCGTCGACCATTCGGCCACTACCGCGCCGGCATCGACCTCGACCACCGCGATCTCCGTGACGCGGTCCCAGGCCGGATGCGCACCGGTGGTTTCCACGTCGACGATGGCGAGCGGCGCGTCGAGGATCGGCGTCACCGGGCAGGCTGGATATACATACAGCAGGGGACTCTACAGCAAAATCTCTGCCAGTTGCCACAGCGCGAGGCCGAGGATGGAGATCCCGGAGACGATGTTGATGGCGCGGAACAGGCCGGGCCCGATGCGCCCGCGCAGCCAGCCCGCGCCCGCGGCGAGGATCAGCCACCACGACGCCGAGCCGAGGAACACGCCCAGTACCACCAGCGAGGCGGCGGCGTAATCCGACCCCGACGCGAGGCCGAGACCGGCGAAGATCGCCGCGAAAGCGAGGATCGTCGGCGGATTGGCGAGCGTAAGCCCGAGAGTGGAGAGAAAGGCTTTTGAGAGGCTGGTTTGCGCCTGCCTGTTTTCCTGCATCGGGGCGGGTTTTGCGAAGAGGGATTTGACGCCCAGATACAGGAGAAATACCCCGCCGATCAAAGCCAGCCAGAAGCGCAGGCCCAGCAGAAATCCGGAGACCGCCGTCAGGCCGAAGGCCGCCACGGCGCCGTAAAAGCCGTCGGCGACCGCGATGCCCATGCCGGAGGCGAAGCCGGCGAGCGCGCCCTGCGCCAGCGTGCGGCGGAAGCACAGCAGCCACATCGGGCCGACGGTGGCGGCGAGCAGGAAGCCGAAGGCGAGGCCCTTGAAGAACAGGGTCATGCGGAGACGATCCAGCCCTCGCAGGCTTCGATGCGCGCGGGCAGGCCGAAATTCCGGCGGCGGCG
>DATBQR010000043.1:0-2629 GCA_036560705.1 Burkholderiales bacterium
GCGCTCAAGATCGTAGAACGCATTGCTCAGCGCATGGATTTCCAGTTCGCAACCATTGCAGGAGCCGGCGTCGACTTGGCGGATCGACAGCGAGCGGCCAAGCCGGGTCCGCGCGGCGCGATTGACGTTTTGCGCGAGCTCAGCGAGACCCGCCTCGTCGGGCTTGGGCGGCGGCTCGGTGAGCGGCCCATGCGTGAAGCTTTCGAACAGCGTCTTACGCATTAAAGATCGTGCCCCGAGTACGAGCAGTTGAACGATTTGTTGCAGATCGGAAAATCTGCGACGATGTTGCCTTCGACCGCAGTCTCCAGCAGCGGCCACTGGAACCATGAGGCATCGCGCAGATGGCAGCGATCGACGCGTCCCTTGCCGTCGAGCCGCAGCCAGACCAGCACGTCGCCTCGGAAGGCCTCCGTCAAGCCGAGCCCTTCGCATGGCTTGCCCTTGGCTTCGACGATAACCTTGAACGCACCATCCGGCAGGCGGCCGAGAATCTGGTCGATAAGCGCCAGACTCTGCTCGACCTCGCGTATCCGAATCCAGACCCGCGCGTTGACGTCGCCGGCGTCAAGCACCGGCACCTCGAAGGTGAGATCGCCGTAGGGCGCATAGCCGGGGGACCGCCGTGCGTCGAAACGGCGGCCGGAAGCACGGCCAACATAACCACCAGCGCCGAACTGGCGCGCGTAGTCGGGCTTCACAATGCCGGTGGTCACCGTCCGATCCTGTAGCGAGGCGGTGTTGTCGTAAAGCTCGACCAGGCGAGGAAATGCGCGGTGAACTTCCGTGAGCAAAGCTTGCACCTGTTTTGCGCCATCGACTGCGATGTCGCGTGCGACGCCGCCGGGCACGATCGCGTCCATCATCAGCCGGTGGCCGAAGCAAGCGTCTGCCGCGCGCAATGTGCGCTCGCGCAGGATGCCGCACTGCGCGTGCATGAGCGAAAACGAAGCATCATTGCAAATGGCGCCAATGTCGCCAAAATGATTGGCCAGCCGTTCGATCTCGGCCATCAGCGCGCGCAGGTAGACCGCACGTGGCGGTGGTGACGCTTGCAGCGCGGCTTCCGCCGCCTGAGCGAAGGCAAACGCATAGGCCACCGTGCTGTCGCCGGATGTTCGACCAGCGAGCTTTGCTGCATCATCCAGTGAAGCGCCGGACATGAGCGATTCGATGCCCTTGTGGACGTAGCCCAGCCGCTGCTCCAGCCGCACCACGTGCTCGCCATTGGCGGTGAAGCGGAAATGCCCAGGCTCAATGATGCTGGCATGCACCGGCCCTACCGGAATTTGATGCAGGCCTTCGCCTTCCGCCGGCAGGAAAGTGTAGGGCGCGGGCTTTTGCGCGGGCTCGTTTTTGCCAAGCGGATACCGCACGTCCCAAAATCCGCGGTCGAGCCAAGTGCGCGTGTCGGGCGCGCCCACGGCGTCCAGTCCGAACAGATCGCGGATCGCACGTTCGAGCCGGATCGCCGGCGGATGGCGCGCGCCGACGCTTGGATATGTTTTGTCCTTGCAAGCGTAGCTGAGCACTACGATATCGTCGAAACGCTCGCCCATCAGCGCCATATGCACGTCGGCAGCCTCGCCCCACAGCCCGAGCAGCGTGCTGCGTCCGGCCGCGAGATACTCGATCGCCTGCCGCCAGCCGTCGTCGCCGACAACCGCGCGCGGCCATGGCCGGTGCACCGTGACTGTCTCAACGTGCGTAATGCTGTCGAGCAGGTTCATGACGTTATCCCAACAGCCGGGCGACGTTCTCGAAGCCGGTGACCAGCGCTGGCGGCAGGTAGACGCCTGCCATGAGCACGATGGCGAGATGGGCGAACATCGGCACATAGGACGCTTGTGCGGGCGCGGTCGGCCCGCGCGGCTCGCCGAACGCAATGGTGTTGAGCCGCAGGAACAAGCCACCCAGGCCCACCAGGATTCCGAACACCAGAATGATCACCAGCCACGGCTCGCGCGCGAAGGTCGAGCTCACCACCAGAAACTCGCTCATGAAAATGCCGAGCGGCGGGAGGCCGGCGATGGCGACCACGCCGAGCACCAGGCCCCAGCCCAGCAACGGATTGGTCACGGTCAGCCCGCCCATCTCGGCGATCTTCTGCGTGCCCTTGACCTGCGAGATGTGACCCACCGCGTAGAAGATCGCCGACTTGGTCAGCGAATGCATGGTCATATGCAGCAGGCCGGCGAAATTGGCGAGCGTGCCGCCCATGCCGAAGGCGAACACGATAATGCCCATATGCTCGATCGAGGAATAGGCAAACATGCGTTTGATGTCGCGGCGCCGGTACAACATAAACGCCGCGAAGACGCAGGAGATCAGCCCCATGGTCACCATCAACGGGCCGGGCGCGATCGCCGCCGGATTGAGCGCCAGCAGCATCTTGAAGCGCAGCAGCGCATAGAGCGCTACGTTCAGGAGCAGCCCGGACAGCACCGCCGAAATCGGCGTCGGGCCCTCCGCATGCGCGTCTGGCAGCCACGCGTGGAGCGGCGCCAGGCCAACCTTGGTGCCATAGCCGAGCAACAGGAATACGAAAGCAACATTGAGCAGGGCGGGATCGAAACTCGCCGCTTTGGTCACCAGAACGGTCCACACCATGGCGTACAGACCTTCGCCA
>DATBQR010000044.1:0-12261 GCA_036560705.1 Burkholderiales bacterium
TACCGCGATCCGCGCCTGGTCGGGAACATCAAGTATCTGTGGGAGCTCAACCGCCACCTTCACCTCGTGACGCTGGCCCAGGCCTACGCGCTCAGCGGTGAACCGCGCTACCTCGAGACCATACAGCTGCACCTGGAGAGCTGGTTCAATGCCTGCCCTTGCGGCGTGGGCCCCAATTGGTCGAGCGCGCTCGAGGCCGCCATCCGGCTGATCAACTGGTCGATCACCTGGCAACTGATCGGCGGCGGGAACTCGGCCGTTTTCGGCGGGGCCGAGGGAAGCCGGTTCCAGGAGCGCTGGCAGCGTTCGGTCTACCAGCATGCGCGGTTCGTGCGCGGCTTCCTCTCGCTCCATTCGTCCGCCAACAACCACTTGATTGGCGAGGCGGCCGGTCTCTACGTCGCGGCGCTGACCTGGCCATGCTGGCCGAAGCTGCGCGCCTGGCGTCGGACCGCAAAGGCGATCCTGGAGAGAGAAGCGCTGCTGCAAAACGCGGCCGACGGCGTCAACCGGGAGCAGGCCGTCTGTTACCAGCAGTTCGTGCTTGATTTCCTGTTGCTGTGCGACCTGGCCGGAAGGGCGAACGGCGAGTATTTCTCGATCGTCTACGAGTGGCGCATCGAATCGATGCTCGATTTTCTGGCTTCCATCATGGACGCCGGCGGCCACGTGCCGATGATCGGGGACGGCGACGAGGGAACCGTCGCCAGGTTTTCCCGGGGGGCGGGGTTCTGTCCTTATCGCTCGCTGCTCGCGACCGGGGCCATCCTGTTCGGCAGCGGCGAATTCAAGCGCAAGGCGGCGGTCCTGGACGACAAGACGCGCTGGCTCTTCGGCGCCCGGGCCGGCGAACTGTTCGAGCGCATCCGCACGGAGCAGCCCCAGCTTCCGCCGGAGCGGTCTTTTCCGGAGGGCGGCTACTACGTCCTCGGCTGCGACTTCGAGACCCCGGAGGAGATCCGCCTGGTCGCCGACGCCGGTCCGCTGGGATACCGGGCGATCGCCGCGCACGGGCACGCCGACGCGCTGGCATTCACGCTGTCGGTCGGCGGCATCGAATTCCTGATCGATCCGGGTACCTACGCCTACCACGGGCGCAGTCCCTGGCGCGACTACTTCCGCGGCACCGCCGCGCACAACACGGTTCGCGTCGACGGCCTCGATCAATCGCGTGCGGGGGGCAACTTCATGTGGCTGGAGAAAGCGAACGCGCGCTGCAGCCTGTGGTATGCGGACGCCGAGCGTGACCTGTTCGAGGGTTGGCACGACGGCTACGCGCGGCTGCGCGATCCCGTGACGCACCGCCGCCGGATTGCGCTCGACAAGGAGGCGAAGCGCGTGGTCATCGAGGACCGGCTGGAGATGAGGCAGGCACACGACATCGAGTTGTTTTTCCATTGCAGCGAGAACTGCAGCGTCGATCCGGCGGCGGGCGGCTACACGATCGCGCAAAGGGGTAGAACGCTGCTCCTGACGCCGCCGCGGCTTCCGTCCGCCGCGTCGCGCGTATACCGCGGCAGCACGGCGCCGATCTGCGGCTGGGTATCGAGGCAATTCGACCGCAAGCGGCCCGCGCCGACCATTTACTGGCGCGCGCGCATCTCAGGGTACTGCGTGCTGCGTACCCGGATCGACTGCGATTTGTGAACAATGGCCATGCGCCGATCGGGCTATGCGCCGAACTCGGAAATGCAGCCTGCCTGCGGGTAAATGACCGCATCTCGAAAGGAGTCGATGGTCATGGATAACGCATTGGCGCAGGAGCGGGTCCGCTCCTACTGGAACAGCCAGCCCTGCGATTCGGAGCTGAGCGAATGCGAGCGGATGACGCGTGAGTTCTTCCTCGACGTGGAGCGGCAGCGCTACCAGCTTCAGCCGCACATTCTTGAGCTCATTTCGAGGATTGACTGGCGCGGCAAGCAGGTCCTCGAAGTCGGCGCTGGCATCGGCACCGATGCGCGCCAGATCATTCTCCGGGGGGCTACTTATACCGGCATCAATGTCGACCGCGGATCGACGGAGGCGACATCACAGGCCTTGCACGCCTTTTCGCTGCGCGGCGTGGCGCTGGAGCGCGATGCGACGGCGCTCGATTTTCCGGACGGCATGTTCGACGTCGTCTATTCGTTCGGCGTCATCCAGCACATTCCGGAAGCGCAACGGGCGGTCGCGGAGATCCACCGGGTACTCAAACCTGGCGGCGAGGTGCTCGCCATGCTCTACAACCGCAGTTCGATCAACTACACAGTCGAGATCATGTTCCTGCGCAAACTCGGCCTGTGGCTGCTGGGCATTCCGGGAGCAGTCGCGGTGCTGGAACGGCTGGGGTTGCCGCGTGCGAAGCTGGAGCGCCACAGGCAGCTCCACCGCGAGCGCGGGCGCATGTCCGACGGGGAATGGCTCAGTCGCAACACCAATGGCCCCGACTATCCGTATTGCAGGGTCTACGACGCCGCCGAAGCGGAACAGCTGTTCGCGGCGTTCCACATCGAGAGCAACGAGGCGCACTTCTTCGACCATCGTCATTGGGGCGTGCTTGGCCGCATGTTGCCCAAGAGCCTGCGCAGCGCGCTCGGCCGGCGCTGGGGCTGGCATCGCATCGTGCATGCGCGGAAACTCCCGCAGCGTCCATGAGAATCGGCATTCTGGGCCTTGGATATGTCGGCGCGGTTTCCGCGGGCTGCCTGGCGCGGGAGGGTCACCGCGTCATCGGCGTGGATCCGGAGCAAAAGAAGGTCGACCTGATCGCCACCGGCAGGACGCCGATCATAGAGAAGGACATCGGGCAGATCATCGCGGAGCAGGTAGCGGCCGGCCGGCTGTCGGCCACCACGGACGTCGGCGCCGTCGTGCGCCAGTCCGACCTGGTCCTGGTCTGCGTCGGGACGCCCAGTCGCGCGAACGGCGACATCGAATTGAAATACGTGCGGCGCGTCTGCGAACAGATCGGCTCGGCGCTGCGCAGCCATGACGGGGCGCCGGCCGTGGTGTTCCGCAGCACCATGCTGCCGGGTACCATGCGCGAGGTGGTGATCCCGGCCCTGGAGTCGAGTTCCGGCCGGCACGCCGGCGTGGAATTCGGAGTGTGCATAAACCCTGAGTTCCTGCGCGAAGGCACCGCTGTACACGACTATTTCAATCCGCCAAAGACCGTCATCGGCGAACTCAACCGCGCGAGCGGAGACCTGCTGGCGAGTCTTTACGCGCCGATCACGGCGCCGCTCGTGCGTACCGACATCGAGACCGCGGAGATGGTCAAGTACGCTGACAACGCCTGGCACGCGCTCAAGGTCGGCTTCGCCAACGAAATCGGCAATCTGTGCAAGGCGCTGCAGGTCGACAGCCACCGCGTCATGGACATCTTCTGCCAGGACACCAAGCTGAACTTGTCGCCGTATTACCTCAAGCCCGGCTTCGCGTTCGGCGGTTCGTGCCTGCCCAAGGACCTGCGCGCGCTGCTGTACAAGGCGAAGTCGCTCGACGTGTCGCTGCCGATCCTCGGTGCGATTCTGCCGAGCAACGAGCAGCAGATCGAGCGCGGAGTGCGTGCGGTGATCGAGCAGGAGGGCAGGAAGGTCGGCATTCTCGGCTTCAGCTTCAAGGCCGGCACCGACGACCTGCGCGAAAGCCCGGTTGTGGAGTTGACCGAGCGCCTGATCGGCAAGGGCTACGATTTGCGCGTCTACGACCACAACGTCAGGCTCGCGAGCATCCACGGCGCGAACCGCGACTACATCCTCAACCGCATCCCGCACATCTCACGGCTGATGGTGAACTCGGTCGACGAGGTCCTCGATCATGCCGATACGATTGTCATTGGCAATAGCGCGCCCGAGTTCTGCGATGTTCCGAAGCGGCTGACCGGACGCCAGACCGTGATCGACCTCGTACGAGTCACCGGTAGCCTCAGCGTATCCGGTGTCTATGAAGGAATTTGCTGGTGATTCGGGAAGCAAGCGGAGCGGCCGCGCTGGGGCGTTCCAGGCGCGTTCTGATGCTGGTTGAAAACCTGCCGAGCCCATTCGACCGCCGCGTCTGGCAGGAAGCCTGCGCGCTGCGCGATGCCGGCTACGTCGTGTCGATCATCTGTCCGACCGGGCCGGGCTGCGAACGCGCGTTCGAGGCGATCGGCGGGATCCACATCCACCGCTATCGGCTGCCCGTCGAAGCGTCCAGCGCGGCCGGGTACGCGCTCGAGTACGCAGCCGCGCTGCTGCAGACCTTCGTCCTGTCCTGGCGCGTCCTGCTGACGCGCGGCTTCGACGTCGTGCATGCCTGCAATCCACCGGACCTGTTCTTCCTGGTCGGCGGCTTCTTCAAGCTGCTTGGCAAGAAATTCCTCTTCGATCATCACGACCTGGGCCCGGAACTCTACGAAGCGAAATTCGGACGGCGCGATTTCTTCTATCGCCTGCTGCTGCGGCTGGAGCACCTGACGTTCCGCACCGCCGACGTTTCGGTAGCCACCAACGAGTCCTACCGGCGCATCGCGATCGGGCGAGGCGGCATGGCGCCGGAGCGCGTGTTCGTGGTGCGCAGCGGCCCGAGCCTGGAGCGGATGAAGCTCGTCCCCCCGGACCCGCGGCTCAAGCGCGGCCGCAGCTACCTGGTCGGCTACGTCGGGGTGATGGGCAGGCAGGAGGGCATCGACTACCTTTTGCGGGCCGCGCGCTACATCGTTTTCGACCTCGGGCGGCGCGACGTCCATTTCGGCCTGGTCGGCGGCGGCACGTCCCTCGGGGAGATGAAGGCGCTGGCCGCGCGACTGGGGGTCGCGGAGTTCGTGACGTTCACGGGGCGCGTGCCGGACGGCGAGCTGCTGAGCATGCTCAATACCGCCGATATCTGCGTCAATCCGGATGTCGCCAACGAGATGAACGACAAGTCAACCATGAACAAGATCATGGAGTACATGGCGCTGGGCAAACCGATCGTGCAGTTCGACCTGACCGAAGGCCGGTACTCGGCCCAGCACGCGTCGCTTTACGCGAAGAAAAATGACCCCGTGGACCTGGCGGAGAAAATCGTGGAACTGCTGGACGATCCGGAAAGGCGCGCGCAAATGGGCGCGTTCGGACGCCGGCGGGTGGACGATGAGCTCGAATGGCGGCACGAGGCGCCGCGGTTGCTGGCCGCCTACGAAGCGCTTTTGGAAACAGCCCGCACCGCGCCGATCGCGGGAGATTTCGGAATCCGGTAAAGCCCCGGGGCCTTCGCATGAAGCTGATGCCGCTATATGCGCCGGAAACGTTCGAGCTGGTGAGCGGCTGGCTGCGGCAGAGGGAGAACTGCCAGTGGCTGGATTTCGGCGCCGGCCGACAGGCCGTCACGCCGACGCTGCTCAAGATCATGTCCCAGCGCGAAACCAACTTCATGCGGGTTTATACAGCGCACCGGGACGACGTTCCGATCGGCATCGTGGCTCTGAACAACGTCGACAGGATATTCAAGACCGGAACGCTCTGGGGAGTGGCCGGCGAGAAATCTTTCAGCAGCCGGGGCTATGCGGGCATCGCGGCATCCAGGCTTCTGACACTCGCGTTCCGCGACCTCGGTCTGCGCTCGGTCAACACCTGGGTGGTGGACTGCAATCCTTCGCAGCGCAGCGTGGAGCGCATCGGCTTCCGGCTGATCGGCCGGCAGCGGCAGTGCCATTTCATCGACGGCCACCCTTGCGACCGGCTGCTGTTCGATCTGCTCGCCAGCGAGCATCGGGAGATCGACGCCGCGGGCTGGCGCCGGCTTGACAGGTCGAATCTGGAAAGCGCGGGGGTCACCGCTGGATGATACCGGGGCACCCATGGACATGACCGAGGTCGCCGAACTGGACAAGCGGGCGAGACGCAAGGCGCTGCGAATGCTTTCCAACGGCGTCTACGTGCTGACCGCGCGCAGCCGGGACCGGTATGGGGCCGCGACCGTGAGCTGGGTGTCGCAGGTTTCGTTCAAGCCTCCTCTGGTCGTGGCGGCGATTCGCACGGACAGTAACGTCTACTGTTGCCTGGCCGAAAGCGGCACTGCGGCCCTGCACATCGTCGGAGACAGGCAGCAGGAAATCGCCAGGCGGTTTTTCTTTCCGACGCGGACCGGGAATGGAACTATCAACGACGAGCCGTTCGCGGAAGGCGGTCTGGCGGCGCCCATATTGACCCGCCTGCCGGCGCACATCGAGTGCAAGGTCGAGCGCATCGTGGACGTTTCCGGCGACCACGCGGTCGTTGTCCTGCGCGTGGTCGGCGCGCAATGCCGCGAGCAGGTGCGGCCCCTGACCATCGCCGCGTCGCCGTGGGAATACGGCGGCTGACGATCGCGCTTGCAAGCTGCGCGGCTTTGCCCGCGGCGGGCCAGGCGCCCATTCGGCTGCCCGATGCCGCGTCGGCGCAGTTTTCCTGCGGCTTCGAAAAATCCTGGGCGGCATGCGGATTCGTGGAACAGTCGAATGCGCCGGGGCGCGCCGCGATGGTGAACGTGGCCGGCATGCGCGGCGCGCGCCTGCGCACGGAGCCCGGCGATCGCGGGGTGGCGGGGAGCGGAACCGCCGAGCGCGTCGACCTCGCGCTCTCCTCGGAGGCGACGGGCTGCAGCGAAGGTCGCGAGCAATGGTGGGCGCACTCGATCCTGTTTCCGGCAGACTACGTTGCACCGGTCGCGACGTCCGCAGATCCGTGGGCCTGGGGCGTGGTGTTCGATTTCCACCAGACGGGGAGCGAGGGGCAGGCCAATTTCCAGATCGAGGCGCTGCCGGATCCGGTGGGGCTGCGCTTCGCGATTTCGGCCGGCCCGGTGGTTTCGACCGGGGCGCCGGGTTCTCCTACCCGGCGCTGGCCGATCGGACCGATCGTGAGGGACAGCTGGTACCACTTTCTCTACCATGTGAAGTGGTCTTCCGGCGAGGGCGGCTATTTCGACGCCTGGGTGAACGGCGAGCAGAAGCTCGAGTACCGCGGCCCGACGCTCTATGCAGGCCAGGGTTGTTACCTCAAGCTCGCCAACTACCACACGCCGGTCGGGAAACCCGTCTCGGTGATCCATGCGCGCGTGCTGCGCGGCGCGACGCGGGAGGCGGTGTCGCCCGTGCCGCAGCACTAGGCGAGCGGAAGTTCATTTGCCGGCACAGTCATGAAGCACGCGAATGCAGGCCCATGGCGCCGTGCCTCGGTCTGTTACATGAAAATGCGGAGGAGCGCATGCAAGCGGACTATTGCCCCCGGACGCAAGTGAATACATCATGATGCACGGTGAAATACCGAATCTTGATCGAAGGCGATTTTGTGCGATCGGACTTGTACGGCAGGACGACGCTGGAGGAGACGCGCACCTTCCTCCGGGCGCTGCACTCCAGGCAACGGACCTTCGGCGGCAGGCGGATTCTCCTGTCGGTGCGGAATTCGGCGCCGCTTTTCAGGACCAACGGGGGCGTTTCCCTGCTGGACGACTTCGAAATGATCGCGCCCGACGACAGCTACAGGATCGCGCTGCTGGGGGATTCCGCCGACCTGCGCCTGTCCCATGAATACCTGGAGAGCCTGGCAAGCCGGCGGCACGTCAACCTTCGAAGTTTTGCCGACGAACCGTCGGCCCGCCGCTGGCTCGAGGAGCGGCGATCCGGCAACGACCGGCGTGCCGTCGAGCACATTGTCGATCAACAGCAGATCGCGAACAACGACGCAGGCATCCGGCGGCGGGAGCGTCGCATGGTCACGTTGATTCGCGGGGTATGCTGAGCCGCGGCCAGGCGGTTACTTTCGCGTGTTCCTCAGGCGCCGCCAGGCATCACGCACGGGGAGCCAGATCCGGCCGCGGAGGGTAGCGGGTACGGTGCAGTCGTAGCGGCGCACCGGCTGTCCGCCGAAACTGCGCTTGAAGCGGTTGATTCCCTCGCGCTCGGGCGTTGTTTCGTCTTCGAACATGCCGCCCCAGTCGTATTGCGCAACGTCCATCTTCTTGAGCCGCAACATGTCGTTCCAGTGCAGCCAGCGATTCGCCCGGCCGACGAGCGAGCGGTAGCCGGGACCCTTGTCCCTGAAGCAGGAGCCCGAATACTCGAGGCGGGCGATGCCGCCGGCGACGAGGTAGGCGTGCCGGACAAGAATTTCGTCGGCCCGCCAGGCCGCCGTCAGGATGAGTTGCCGGCCCCGGGAAGCGGCCGCGAGCCATGCGCGGTCGGCGAGCCAGACTGCTTTTTGTTTCGCGAACGCGTCGTAGAAGGCGCTGAACTCGTCCAGCCTGCCCTCCGTGTCGGTGATGAATTCGTGGCGCAGCCCGTCCTTGGTTTCTGCGCGGCGGATCTGGTAGCGGCAGTTCTCCTGGAATTGCTGCAGGATCGCGTTCTCGGCGGGCGCAAGGTCGGTATGCAGGGAGAGAAACGCGACGGATCGCGAATCCGGGATGGGCGCGCTTCGCTGCCGGTGAACGACGATGTCGACCCCGACGGCGGCAACGGGCGCTTCATCGAACCAGACCTCGCCGTAGACGACCGCACGGCCCCGGATCGGGATCATTCTCAGGCGTCTTCCAACGTCATGCGGGCATGGAACTCCGCCAGGGTCATGCCACGGCACCAGGCGGACAGCTTCTCGAACAGGGCCTCGAGCTGTTCGTACAGGCGCTCGATGTCCGGCGCGGTGCGGAACGTCGGGCTGCCGCCGGGCATCAGTTCGGAAGAATGCAGCATGAACTCAACATGGGGGCTGCCGCACGCACGCGCCGCGGCCGCGGCCCGGAGCATGGCGTCGAGGCCGTTTTCCCCGGGGCACATCCAGCTGAGTCCCGGCGATATTCTGTTGAGCGCGCGCCGCAGCAGCGGCACGCGGTAGGCCCAGGGCGCTCTCCGATGCAGGCCGCTGGCGTGGATGGTCACCGGCACCTCGAGCAGGCCGCAGCTCGCGGGCCGCGAAATATCGCGCGGATCCAGGAAGTAGGGCCGGTCGGGGAAACGGGTGTAATCCGTGCCGCCGCTGCCGCCGGGCGCACCCGGCGTTCCGCTCCAGTCGACCCCGGGCGTCACCGAGCAGTCCACGCGATAGCCCTCGGCGGCCAGCATCGAGGCGTAGCGGCTGTCGAATCCCACGCGCCCGGCGCGGTGGCTGGCGACCGTCTGGCCGAAGCGTTCCTGCAGCAGGCGGGTGATGAATCTGATCTTTTCCCGCATCGCTTGGTCGGGATACTCGATGAGATACGGCTGATGGAGAAAATCGTCATCCGTGAGCGGCACCAGCGGCGGCGAGTTCCAGGCATGCAGGTGCATGCCGATTTCGCCGACATCCCGCTTCGCGACGTCACGGCCGAACTCGACGAACTCGTCGCACATCGCCATTTCGTAATTCACGAGATAGGTCGGCTTGAAACCGAAGCGCTCGCAGAGCGACTGAAAGCGCGGCAGGTATTGCGCGTTGTGCGTGGTGATGCGCCGCGGCTTCGACCAGAGATCGTCGCCTTCGGTATCGATGGTGATGATGAAAGGTGTGTCAGACATGGCGCGCGCCATCCGGCAGGATCATCCGGGAACCGGGGGCGCTGTGCCGCTGGGCGCCTTCGAAGGCCGCGAGGTAGGGTGCCAGGACCTTGTCTTCAGAGAATTCCCGGGCCATGAATTGCCGGCAACGGTTGCCGGCCGCGGCGAGCGCCGCCGGGTCCCCGAGCAGCTGCCGGATCGCGTGACGCATGCGCAACGGAGAATCTACGGCGACGCCCAGCCCGCGTTCCCTGATGATGCCGTCGGGATCGAGGAAGGCGATGACGGGCACGCCTCTGACCCAGGCCTGGAGGTAGGAATTTGGAAATCCCTCGACATCGGATGTATTGACCAGCAGCCTGGCGCGGTCATAAAGCATGTTGGCGTCCCAGTACGGCAGGCGGCCGTGAAACGTCACGTTGGGGCTGGCGGCCGCGATAGACCTTGCTTCCTCGTATAGCGCCTCTTCGCCGGGCAGGCTTCCGCCGACCATGTGCATTGTGGTTTCCGGCAACTGCGCGGCCAGGGCGAGCGCAAGGTCCGGTCTTTTGACGCGCCGGATATTGCTTACCCACAGCACGTCGATGGCGCGTGTCGCAGCCGGCGGCGGCGCCTCGACGAGCATCCCCGCAATGCGGCCCTGCAGGCGGAAGTTGCGCGCCAGCGCGAGCGCCTGGGCATGGCTTTGCACCAGCACGGCATCGGCCCGCTGCAAGCCGTAGGCATACAGCCGCCGGTCGCGCGCGTACTCGACGAGCAGGCGGGACGGGTCGCAGTCGGTATCGCTTGCAGTGCGGAAGACGAAGCGCCGGCGGTGGCGGCTGCAGAACATCGCTACCAATCCGACGTGCATGCCGGCGCAGCTGGTGTAATAGAGATCGGCGTCGGCGCGCGCCAGCGCCGACCAGAGTCCGGTCCACCTGGGATGGATGAAGCGCAGTACCGGGATTCCCGCAGCGGGCCGGTAGGCCTTGAAAACGCGGACCGCGCCCCAAGCCGCGCCGTCCGCCTGCCCGTAGTCCGCGGCGACCATGCTTACCTCGTGGCCGCGGCGCGCCAGCGCCCGCGCGAGCAGGGTCTGCTGCACCGATTCGCCGCCGATGGCGTGCTGCCGGTACTCGGGCGCGAGCACCGGCAGATTGTCGAGCCCGACCAGGCAGATCTTCATTTCTGCGCGCTGCGGCCGCGGCCGGTCAGGCAGCCTCGGCGAGCGAGGGGCGCCGCGCATACAGCGAGACAGTGGGCGACACGAAATGAAACAGCAGTTTTCCGCGCGCCGGATGGCGCTCGCTGCGTGCCATCCAGCGCGCCATCGAGCGCAGGCCGGTGAATTGCTCGGGCCGCATCAGGTCCAGGCGGTCGTACACCTCCAGCCCCCAGTCGCGCAGCACGCGCCCGAGCTGACCGTAGGAGAACCAATGCACTGCGGGGAAATCCGTGTAGTTAACCAGGTCGCGGCGATGCTTCATGATCCAGTCGAGGACGCGGTCGCGGACCGGGCCGGGCAGCCAGGGGTAAAACGGGAAATGGTTCACCTCTCCCTGGAAGGGATGAAAGCGGTTGGTGGTGTGCAGCAGGAGTACTCCTCCCGGGGCCAAGCCGCGCACCGCACAGCTGATCGCGGCGTGCCAATTCGGCACATGCTCGAGCAGGGAATTGAGCGCGACCAGGTCGTACTCTCCGATGTCGGGTGGAAGCCTGGTGGCATCGGCGACGATGCCGCGAAAGACATCGGCGTCGCCGAGCTTGTCGCGAAGCCGCGCGCGCGCGATGAAATCCGGATCGAAATCGACCCCGGTCACCCTGCAGCCCATGCTGGCCCAGTGCACGCTCCATGCGCCCGTGCCGCATCCGATATCCAGCACGGTCAGCGGCCTGTGCCTCGGCAGCAGTGGTTCAAAGCGTTCGAATTCGCGGCGAAATTCCTCCGGGTCGCTGGGCGGCCCGATGGCGACGCGATTTTTCGCAAGGTAAGTCGCACGCGTCGGGTCGTTCGAGAATGGCGGGACGAATGCTGGGGTCTTGTCCATGGATATTCTCCGCGAACCGATGTTATTCGCGCCCCAGCGCAGAGAATGGATTGGAAAGCGCCGCGAAGATAGTCCGTTCGGCCCATGGCGCCTGCCCGACGGTGAAAGCTTGGAGTCTTAGGCTGAAGCCGCTCGATGGATCGGGAGCGGTTCAACCAAGAGGCGTCATGAGCATACGCAGGGCCGCCGGCTATCTCGGCGACAGCATCCGCAAATACGGCGTCGGCGCGACGTTGCACGACCTCAAGTGCCGCCTGATCAACAAGGCCGTGCAATTCCAGATCCTCAAGGGGATGACGGTCCGCACGCGGGACGTGCGGGAGCCGGGCCTGTTCAAAGCACCCGGATTCGACGCGCGCTTCCTGCGCGAGGGCGAGTTGTGGCTATACGTCCAGGATCCCGCGCACCAGATGACGCCCGAATTCCTGAGCGTTGCGCGCGCGCGCGGCGACCGCTGCTACGCGCTCGTGGACCTGCGCCAAGGAAACCTCGCTGCCTACGGCTGGTACTCCGACCGCAGCACGCCGCTCGACAGGCATTTCGAACTGCATTTCGACCGCGCGTGGGCCTACATGTACAAGGGCTACACCATGCCGGCATACCGCGGCAAGCGGCTGCACGCGATCGGCATGTGCCGCGCGCTTCGGGCGCTGTCCGGGGAAGGCAGGAAAGGGCTGATCTCCTGCGTCGCGTCGAACAACTTCGCCTCGCTGCATTCGGTGACACGCATGGGCTACCGGGTCTTTGGCGACGTGTATCTGCTGCACGCGGCCGGAC
>DATBQR010000045.1:0-14535 GCA_036560705.1 Burkholderiales bacterium
GTGGACGCCGGACGCTACCGTCCGTTGCCGGAATGCAGTTCACGGCACTACGGTCACGAAATCGTATTTGTCGGCGGGTGCAATCCGCGCCGGCAAGCCGTCATCGCGCAGCTGCTCGACCTTCCTATCGAGCTCTATGGCGGCTGGCTGCAAAAGAGAAACCGGTTCAACCTCGCGCTGCGCCGGCGCGTCCGTGGCAAAGGCGTGTGGGGCCCGGAACTGGTCGAGCTGTACCATTCGTCCAAGATCGTGCTCAACATCTCGGCCTGGGACCCGGAAGAATTCAGCGGGCTGAACCTCCGCGTCTTCGACGTGCCGGCGACCGGCGCGTTCCTGCTGACGGACTACTCGCCGGAACTGGAAGAGTATTACGCGATTGGTGCGGAAATCGTCTGCTTTCGCGGCGTCGCCGAACTCCGTGAAAAACTCCGGTACTTCCTGGATCACCCCGCGGAGCGCGAGGCGATCGCGCGCCGCGGATTCCAAAAGTCGCTCACGCTTCCGACCATCACCGACAGGGTGAAGAACATGGTTGACATGGTCCTGCGCGACGGCCGCGGGAGATCCGGAGAACGCGCGGATTTTGCGGATGACGCCAATCATCATGGATGACATGAAACCAATGTCGCTTGCGCCACGCGCCGGAAACTTCGTCAGGGAAAATTTTGCGTTTCTTGCGCCTGGTGTTTTCCTCCTGATACTGCCGTTTTCCGGGACGGTGGCGCTTCGCCTGAGCGCGCTGGTGATCGCGGCGGTCACCGCGGCCGTCGTCTGGCGACGGACCGCGCCGCCGCCGGTTCCGCTGAAACTTCCGATCGCCCTGTGGGCGGCGGTCGCCGCGCTCTCCCTCGCATGGGCGCTGGATCCGCAATATTCCCTACGCGAAATCAAGAACGAGATCGGCTATACGCTGGTGGCCTTTCTCTCCTTCTACGCTCTGACGAACAGCGAACGGGCATGGCGGGCGTGGAACGCGTTCTTTGCGGTCGGTTTCGTTGCCATTTCGATCACGGCGGCCTATCACTTCACCCAGGGCGCGTACGCCTTCAGTATCGGCAGGCACGGCGGACCGGGAAGCTTCAGCACCTACCTGGTTCTGGTAAGCCCGCTGCTGTTTTTTGCGATCGACCGCTCGCGTGCGAGATCGGCGCGCAGGAGCCTGGCGTGGGCATTTGCGTTCTTTGTCCTTGTCATTGTCGACGGCGCCATGACACTCAACCGCGCGTTCTGGGTCTCGCTCGCGCTCTCCATAGTCACCTTTGTCGCGCTGCGCCTGTTTCGCGGCACCGATCGGGCGCAGGCATCGAAGCTGACCGCTCTTATTTCTGTCGCGTCATTGCTCCTCGCCGGATTGTTGATGTTTGCGTCCGCGAAATGGCGGCAGTATTGGGGCCTGTTATCGCAAGGTCCGCTGGAAGCACCTTTTCACGATCCGCGCATGGAACTGTGGAGTTTCACCATACAGCACATCGGGTCGCATCCACTCATCGGGACCGGTTTCGGCATCGGGAGCGCCCATTCCGTGCTGGACGCAATGCAGATGAAGGACCCGCTGTTATGGCATGCCCACAACATGTTCCTCAACTACGGCCTCGAGATGGGCATCCCGGGGATCCTGGCATTGCTGTTGTTATTTCTTTCGATTGGCAGGGAATTCCTGAAGCTCTGTCGCGCGCCCGATGAGACCTGCTCCAGGCTGGGAGCGGCGGGACTCGCCATGCTGGTGGGCGCCGTTGCCAAGTCCATGACGGATGCGCACCTGGGGCGCAACGGGTCTCTTCTGTTCTGGGCGCTGATTGGAATGATGCTGGGTTACGGAAAGCGCCTAGCTGCGCACATCCCTGTCGAGAAGTCCGGCGGCGGCGTCCACCACCGTCTCGACGCCGATCGCCTGCATGCAACGCGGTGAAGAGCATTGCCCAAGCGTGCGCGCACAGGTATTGGTCCAACCGAGCTTGCGGCGAAACAGGATGTTTTCGTCGCGGCAGGCGAAGCCGGGTATCGTCACCTTGCGCTCGACTGCATTGCGCCAGAATTCCCCTCCGCCAAAGAGAAACGAAGACCCTCCGCCAAAGATGACGACCACCGGCGCGCCAGCAAGCCTTGCCAGGTGGGCAATGCCCGTATCGGGACAGACAACGAGCCGCGCACGGGCAATCAATTGCCATAGTTGCGCCAGATCCAGATTTCCCGCGAAGCGCGGGTGTCGGCCCGCCGGGTCGATTTCATCGACGATCCGGGCTTCCCGGGCGCCCGCGCTGAACACGACGCTCAGCCCGCGTGCTTCCATGTGATCGACCACGCGCTTCCACTTCTGCGCTTCCCACAGCTTCAGCGGCGTGCTCGCCCCGACGTGAAGTACGCAGTAGTCTCCGGCCGGAAGCGCAAACGGCTCGAACTCCGGCGCAGGCCAATCCCCCGGAGCGTAAGGCTGGGGCGCGGGTCCGTCGACCAGCAGGGCGGCGAGGTCGCCCCAGGCTGCGGGCTTCTCGGGAAAGTCCCGCAACTCGTCGACCAGCCAGCTTTTATAAGCCGGCCGGTCGCCGCCAAACGCCACGACCCAGCGCGCATCCAACGCCCGTGAAAGAATGCTGAGCCGGTTCTCCGCCGGAATGATGGCGAGGTCGAAACCCGCACGACGCATCAGCCCGAATATGCTGCGAAGGTCTCTCTCGTCGAAGGGCAGCGCCTCCACCCCGAAGGGGCGCTTTTGGTAGAGCCCCGCGAAGGCGGTCGGGCATGTCATGACCAGCTCGGCGAGGGGGTACCGTTCGCGCAGCTTCTTGAGCAGCGGCGTCAACATGATGGTATCCCCGAGCAGCAAATGGTGAAGCACCAGCACGCGGCGCGGCGACGCCGGCTTCGCGCGACCGAAAGGCCTTCTGATCAGATTGACCACCGCCAGCGCAGCAATCAACAGGCGGCCCGGGAAGCGGCTACGCATGCGCCAAGTCTCTCCGCAGTACGTCTAACTGCCGTAGCGACTCGTCGAGTATCAGGAGCTGCAGCATCTGCTCCGCCAGCGCCGCGTAGCCCCCTCGGTACCGGGTGACCAGTTGGGTGATCGCCCCGGCGCTCATTTGATTCCCGGTCAGCGAACCAAGCCGCTCGCCCAGGCCCTGGAACCGGTCTGCCAGATCAACGCCAAGCCAGGCCGCGAGCGGCGGGTTGAAGCCGCGCTTTTTCCGATGGAACAGATCGATGCCGTTCAATTCCGCGCAGGCGGGTCTCAGAAACAGCTTGGGCGGCCGCGTAAAGCGCAGATTCTCCGGCACGGCAAGCAGGGCCTGGAACCACAGGTGGTCGAGCAGCGGCGCGCGCAATTCGAGTCCGTGCGCCATGGTGCAAAGGTCCGCCTTGCGCAAAATGTACTCCGGCAGGTAATTTTCCCGGTCCAGCGCCAGCAGCGCCGCCACGGGGCTGTCCGTCCCGGTCTCCGGGAATCGCCAGTACGTGTTGGCAACCGCGCCGCGGTCCGGTTGCAGGAACAGGCGCTGGCCGGGAGTGAATCCGGAAAACCGCAGGCTGTACGATTCGAGCCAGCTCATCCGCAATTCGCTGCTCCACTTGCGCCAACCCTTGAGCCGCGGGTCGGCAGCGTGCGAAAGCCAGTCAAGCTTGAAATGCCGGCGCCAGCGGCTGCGCAGATGCTTTTCGACGCGCTTGTATCCGCCGAACAACTCGTCGCCGCCATCGCCTCCCAGGACGACCTTCACGTGCTTGGTCGTCTCGCGCGCGAGATACCACGTGGGCATGCTGCTCGGGTCGGCAAAGGGTTCGTCCAAGTCGGCGACGATGCGCTCGAAGTCTCCCGAGATCCGGCCCGGAATATCGATCGGAAAGTTGGGCAGGCCCAGGACCTCGGCAATCGCCCCCGCCTCCCGGCTCTCATCCATGGATGAGCCCGGAAACGCCGCGGTAAACGTCCGTATGTCGCGCTTTCCCGACCGGGAAAGGCAACTCGCGATCACCGATGAATCGATCCCTGAACTCAGAAACACGCCGAGCGGGCGGTCCGCGACGGTACGAATCGCGATCGCCTCGTCGAGCAGAGGCTGCCACTGCGCAGGCTGCGGCCGCGGATTCCAGTAACGGCGCGTTTCGATCTGCCGGGTCTTCAGATCGAACTTGAGCCAATGCCCGTTTTCCAGGCGCCGGACATGCTCGAATATCGTTCGCGGCGCTGGAATGTAGCGATGGGCCAGGTAGGCGTCGATCCCTTCGCCCGAAAAGCCGCGCCGGTCCGCCGGCAGAAAAGGCAGCACCGAGCGCAGCGTCGAACCGAACGCGAGGTTGCCGCCAATGTGACTGTAGACGATCGGCTTGAGACCCATGCGGTCGCGAATCAGCCAGACCTGGTTCGTGCGCAGGTCGAGGATGGCGATCGCGAACATGCCGCGCAACCGGGACAGAAATTCGATTCCCCAGGTTTCATACGCCTTGAGGATGAATTCGGTATCCGATCGAGTGCGGAATTTCAGCCCCCGCCCGCGCAACTCGTCGGCGTCGCCCTTCCAGTCGTAAACTTCGCCGTTGTACGATATCCAGATGTCGCCGGCATCGTTCACCATGGGCTGATCGGCCAGCGGGCGAGGATCGATGATGGAAAGGCGCGCATGCAGCAGCGCGTTATGGATCTGGTCTCCGGCGGTGCCGAACGCCGCGTTCCAAAGCACCTGATGCTGCGCATCGGGACCGCGTCGGCGCAGCGCATCGAGCATGCGTTCGGGAATGAGCCGCGAAACGGGATCGGTGGAGAAGAATCCGGCAATCCCGCACATGGCTAGGCAGTCCTGCCGTACCTGCGAGACACGCTTTCCATCCGATTACAAGGCAAATTCCGGCTCGTAGCGCTTAAACCACAGCTCAAGCACCAATAGCACCCAAAGCCTCACCGAATGATCCTTGCGCCCCTGGTTATGCTCTCTCTGCAGACGCTCGAGGGCCTGCGGCTGGAAAATGTTGCGGGCTGCCAATCCACCGGCTCCCAGATTCGCCGCAACGTGCTGCTTCAGGTCGCGCCGCAGCCAATCCCGCAAGGGCATGACGAAGCCCCGCTTGGGGCGGTGCACGATGTTCCACGGCAGGTATTTCTCGGCCACCTTTTTCAGAACGTATTTCCCGGTATTGCCGTGTTGCTTCCATAGCGGATCCAGCCGGGCACAGGCCTCGACAAACCGATGATCCAGATACGGTACTCGCGCCTCCAGCGAATGGGCCATCGTGGCGCGGTCGACCTTGGTCAGCAGGTCGTCGGGCAGCCACAGGCGGCTGTCCACGTACATGAGTCGGTCGATGTAATGGCGCGAATTGCACTCGTTGAAATAGGCCGCGGCATGGCTGGCCATGCGCTCGTGCGCAAGCTGGCGAAAAGTGGCGGAGTACACATGGGGGCGCACGGCCTCGTCGAAAACATTGGGAATCGTCACATACCGTTCTGCCAGGGGCAGCGCGACTGCCTTGAGCAGGCGGTCGCGGCGGGCAACCGCCGGCAAATGCCGGATCATCGCCGGAAACGGCGAACCCGGCGCACCAAGTATCCGCGTGAGCCTTTCCTCCTTCACCCGCTTCTGATAATTGCCGTAGCCGCTGAATACCTCGTCCGCTCCCTCGCCGGTGAGCACAACCGTCACCTCGCGCCGCGCAAAATCCGAAAGCAGCATGGTCGGAAGCGCGGCCTGGTCCCCGAAAGGTTCGTCAAACACGTCGACCCAGCGGTCGAGGGCATTCAGCACGCTCTTCGGTTCAATCATCAAACAATGGTGATGGCTCCCAATATGCTTGGCCACCGCAGCGGCTTCTTCGTGTTCGCTCTGAGCGGCGTCGCCGGAGAATCCAAGATTGAAAGTCTCCACAGGCCTGCCGAGGCAGTCCCGCATCATCGCCGCGACCACGCCGGAATCGACGCCACCGCTAACGAAAGCCCCCAGCGGCACCTCGGAGATCAGCATCGAGCGCACCGAGTTCTTGAGCTCGCGCTCCACCAAATTCACCGCTTCGTCTTCAGCGAGATCGAGCTTGTTCGAATAATCCGGCACCCAATATGACAGGTCCCGCAACGCCTTGCCCTGGAATACAACGGCGTGGGCGGGTTTCAATTTCCGGATATGCCTGTAGATGCTGCGTGGAGCCGGGATGTACTGGCGCTCCAGAAACAGGTTGACCGCCTCCATATCGACCTCCCGCTTCACAGCCGGGTGCAAGAGGAGGGCCTTCAGCTCCGAGGCAAACGCGAGCACGCTGCCGTCCCAGTAATAGTAGAGAGGCTTTACGCCGATGTGGTCGCGCGCGATGAGCAGCTGTTCCGTCTTCGAGTCCCAGATGGCAAAGGCGAACATGCCCTGCAGCTGGCGCAGCATCGCCAGTCCGTATTGTTCGTAGGCATGGACCAGGACTTCGGTGTCGCCGTTGGTCCGGAACACGTGCCCGAGCGCAATCAGATCTTCCCGTATCGAATGGAAATTGTAGATTTCGCCGTTGAAGACAACGACCACCGAGTTGTCTTCATTGAAAAGCGGCTGTCGGCTGCCGGCCACGTCCACGACGCTGAGGCGGCGGTGCCCGAGGTGCACCGGTCCCTTGCGGAAATAGCCTTCGTCGTCGGGCCCGCGGTGCCGCAAGGCCCGGGTCATGGCTTCGAGCACCTGCGGATCGTAGGTCTTGTCGCTGATGTAGCCGGCTATTCCGCACATGGCATGGACTCCAACAACATCAGCCCGGCGGTTGCAGCAATCAGCTCACCGCCGCCACGGGGAAGACGCCGCAGTTTGGCTGCCAGTAAGCTTCGTACGGACGGCAGGTCAATGGCATCTCTCAGCACCGCAGCACGATAGCAGAGAAACGCGCGGAACCCATGAGGCTCGCCTGAACGGCCTTCATGAAGTGGTGCGATTCGCAGCTGAATCGGGGTTACGTGACTTACTATATGTCCGAAAATTTTCCGTTGAGAACGGCAGGAGGTGGTCGGTGGGCGCCGGAAAGACTTGGCTCAAGGCATTGTTTCGTTCGCGCAGCCCCGCTTTTGCGTCGGCGCTGGCGTACCCCGAGCGCAAACTCGGCTGCGGCGCGATCGCGGTCAATGGGCGATCCTACCGGTACCGGTATGGCACCAGCGACGCCTTCGTCCTCTACGAATGCGTGCTACGGGGGCGCAAGGCGGCCTATTCCTCGAAGAATCTGCCGGCGCGGGACGAAGTCCGGACCATCGTCGATGTCGGCGCGAACGTGGGCGCCTCGGCGCTGTTCTGGAAAGCACGCTATCCCGCGGCGCGCCTGCTGTGTTTTGAGCCGGTGGCGGAAAATTTCGCGCTGCTGTCGCAGAACCTCGCTGGCTACGCATCGACCGAGTGTCACAACGAGGGTCTCGGCAGCGCGGACGCGCAGCTCGAGCTGATCGCTTCGCCCGGTGGCGGAAACGAAGGCGGCTGGTCGCTCTATCAGCGCGGCCAAAAGGGCGGCGAGGCCCGTCAGCGCGTCACTATCCGCCGCAGTGGCGCACGCATGGCTGAACTCGGCGTGCACTCCATCGATATCTTGAAGATCGACACCGAGGGGCACGAGCGCGAAATCCTCCAGGGTTTGGAGCCCGAGATGCTGGAGCGGACCAGGTACATCACCGGGGAACTGCACGGCGAGAGGGACTTCGAGCTGCTTGACTGGCTCGAGCAGCGCGGCTACCGAGTCGGCTGCCGCAAGTCACCAAACAACGTGCTTTTCAATTTCGAGGCGCTGCGAGCGGGGTAACGCGATAGCCGGAACCGGGACCGGACAGCCGGGAACTAGACAGCTCCCGCAAGCCGCCTGGACCGGTTAGAAAACGCCGCAGACATTGCGGTAGACCGTTTCCATGCGCTCGAGCATGCGCTCGTACGAATAGCCCTCGACGCAGTGCTTGCGCGCCGCTTCGCCCAATTCGCGGCGCAGCCCTTCGTCGCCAGCAAGACGCTCGATCGCCGCCGCCAGCGCGATGGGGTCGCCAGGCGGAATCATGAGCGCGGTCCGTTCGTGCTCGGCAATTTCCGGAATGCCGCCGACGGGCGTCGTGACGCAGGCAAGCTCGACCAGCATCGCCTGAACCAGCGCCTGCGGCACGCCTTCGTTGGCGTACGACGGCAGTGCGAAGATGTCCAGCGCGCGCAGCCACGGCAGTACGTCCGCCTGCTGGCCCTGCATGCGAACGCGGCCCCGGAGGTCGAGCCTGGCGATTTTCCGCTCGAGAGCCTCGCGCTGCGGGCCATCGCCGACGATCACCAGTTCGATGTGGGCCGGCAAATGCGTCATGGCCTCCAGCAGGAACGCGTGGCCCTTCCAGTCGCGCAGCGTCGCGACGATGCCGACCAGGATCCTGTCCTGCGGCAGGCCGAAGCGCGCGCGCGCCGCCTTGCGCTCGCCGGGGCGGAAGCGGCCGGCATCGATGCCGGTCGGCACCGATTCGATGCGCGAGGCGCGGAAACCGTTGTGCTCCACCAGCTGGCGCTTCAGCGCCTCGCCCGTGGTGATGACGCGCTCGGCGGCCCGCATGTAAAGCCAGCGCGACAGGGGACCGCGCGGCACCGCGGCCGAGATATGGCGGGTGCGCACGATCCGCGTCGGCCGCCCGAGGACCATCATCGCCAGCGCCGTCAGCCAGGAATCGGTCGAGCTGTGCGTGCTCAGGACGTCGCTGCGGTTGGCGCCCAGCCATTCGATCAGCGCGCGCAGGCCGTGCAGCGATTTCCTCTCGATCGGCAGGGCCACCACCGGAACGTTCCAGTTCGCCGCCTCGGCGTGGATGCGCGCCGCGGGCGGGCACAGCAGCCTGACTTCATGGCCGCGCCGGATCAGGCCCTGCGCCTCCGACAGGATGCGGATCTCCTGCCCGCCCCAGCCGAGCGAGGACTCGGTGTGCACGATCTGCAGCGGCCTCATCAGGAAACCGCGGCCTTGACGTGCTCGGCGGCGTATTGGATGCGATAGAGCCTGGTATAGATGCCGTTGCGGGCGAGCAGCTCGGCGTGCGTGCCGGCCTCGGCGATCTGCCCGCGCTCGAGCACCAGGATGCGGTCGGCGCGCTCGATGGTGGACAGGCGGTGCGCGATCACCATGGTGCTGCGCCCGCGCATGAGCGTCTCCAGCGCATCCTGCACCAGCCGCTCGGATTCGGAATCCAGCGCCGAGGTGGCTTCGTCGAGGATCAGCACCGGCGCGTTCTTCAGCAGCGCGCGCGCGATCGCCAGGCGCTGGCGCTGGCCGCCCGACAGGCGCATGCCGTTCTCGCCGATCAGCGTCTCCAGCCCCTGCGGCATCTCGCGGATGAATTCCATCGCGTGCGCGGCCTCGGCGGCCGCGGCCACGTCCCTGTCGCCGGCGGCGCCCATGCCGCCGTAGGCGATGTTGGCGCGGATGCTGTCGTTGAACAGCACCACGTCCTGCGACACCAGCGCGATACTGGCGCGCAGACTTTCCAGCGTGAGCGACTGGATGTCGCGGCCGTCGAGCAGGATGCGTCCGGACTGCGGCGCGTAGAAGCGCGGCAGCAGGTTGACGAGCGTGGTCTTGCCGCCGCCCGAGCCGCCCACCAGCGCCACCGTTTCGCCTGGTCGCATGGCAAAACTCACCGAACTGAGCGCCGGTTCCGTGCGCGTCGGGTAGGTCAAGCTGACGTCCTGGTATTCGATCTCGCCTCGCGCGTGCGCGAGACGCTGCGTTCCCGCGTCCTCCTCGATCGGCGCGTCCACCAGTTCGAACACGCTTTCCGCGGCGGCGAGGCCGCGTTGCAGCGGCACGTTGATCTCCGTCAGGTGCTTGAGCGGGGCAAGCAGCATCAGCATGGCGGTGAGAAAAGAGGCGAATTCGCCCATCGTGGCGCGCGCGGCCAGTGAATCCTGCAGCGCGATGTAGACGATGATCGCCAACGCGGCAGCCGCGAGCAGGTGCGTCACCGGCGTGGTGAGCGCGGCGGGCACCGTCTGGCGCATGTTGAAGCCGCGCAGGCGCTGGTTGGCCCGCTCGAAACGCTGTGATTCGTATTCCTGTCCGCCGAACACCTTCACCACCTTGTGGCATTCGATCGTCTCCTCCAGCACGTGTGCGAGGTCGCCCATCGAGTGCTGCGCTTCGCGCGCCATGGTGCGCAGCCGCTGCGACAGCAAGCGCACGAAGAGCGCGATCGGTGGCCCGACGGCGATGGCGATCAAGGTCAGCTTCCAGTTGAGATACAGCATCCAGCCGAGCAGGCCGACGACGCGGATCGCATCCTGGATCGCTACGGTAAGCACCGAGGTGGCGGCCGAGGTCACTCCGCCGACGTCGTAGGCGACCTTGGAGAGCACCGTCCCAGAACTGTGGTCGTCGAAGAATTTCGCCGGGAAGCGCACCAGGCGCGCGAACATCGCCGCGCGCAGGTCGAGCACCACGCGGTTGGACACCCAGGCGAGGAAATAGGAGGAACTGAAGGAAAGCACGCCGCGCACCAGGAAAATACCGATGATCGCCAGGCCGAAGGTCAACGGCGAGAGCGCGGGCTGGCTGCCGGCGGCGAAGCCGCGGTCGAGCAGCGGCTTGATGAGCGCCGGGAACAGCGGTTCGGTGGCGGCGGCGGCGATCATGCCGATCACCGCGAAGCCGAACGCCTTGGCGTACGGGCGCACGTAGGACAGCAGACGCACGTACAGCCCCCAGTCGCACGTCGCGCTCATGCCAGGGTTGCGTAGAGGTCGGTGAGTTTGCGAGCCATGTCGTCGATTCCGTAGCCTTCGGCCGTGGCGCGCGCGGCGGCGCCGGTTTCATCGCCCGCAGCTTGCGCCGCCTCGCGCATCAGCCGCGCCAGTCCGGCGAGGTCGCCGGGCTCGCAGATCCAACCGCCCTGCCCGTGCCGCATCACCTCTGCCGCACCGCTGCGCCTGCCGACGATCGCCGGCAGGCCCATCGCCAGCGCTTCCAGCACGGTGCTCGGGAAAGGGTCGTAGCGTGTCGGAAGGATAAAGCAATCCGCCGCCGCGTAGAGGGGCCGCAGGTCCGCGCGCCCGCCGAGCAGCCGCACCCGGCCGTCCAGCCCCTGCGCGGAAGCCAGCGCGGCGAAGCGCGCCGCGTCGCGGTCGCGTCCCGCCGCCGCCAGCCGGTACGGCGCGCCGCCGCAGGCGGCCAGCGCGGCGATCGCCGCATCCAGCCCCTTGCGCGCAAAGCCGGAGCCGGCAAAAAGAAACAGGATTTCGTTTTCGGCAAGGCCAAGCTCGGCGCGCACCGCCGCCCGCAGCGACGCGCGGTGGCGCGGATGAAAGTATTCCAGGTCGACGCCGTTGTAGATCACCTGCAGTTTTTCCGGCGCGACGCGGAAGCGGCGCTGGATTTCGTCGCGCACCATGTTCGAGTTGCAGATCACCTTGCGCAGGCACGGATGCCCGAACATGGCGCGCTCGGCGGCGCAGACATACCGGTGGTAGGGATTCAGCGCGATGCCGATGCGCTCGAGCGGACCGGCCGCGGCGCGCCGGATGTCGAGCCACTCGGCGTGCACGCCGTCGCCGGCGCGGTAGATGTCGCAGCCGGCGATGCGCTCGTGCGACTGCACCAGGTCGAAGCCGCCGGCTCCCCAGGCCGCGCGCGCGGCACTGGCGAACGACGCGTCGCGCCAGGTATTGCCGAGGTAGAACGGATCGGCGGCGATCACCTGCCGCGCGCCCCAGCCCTCGGCCCGGCGCGCGATCAGCGTCAGCTCGGCACCCGCGCGCTCGAGCGCCGGCAGCGCGCGTTCGATGAAGCGCTCGGCCCCGCCATAGGGGTCATAGCGCTGCCGAACCAATGCTAGACGCACTCTGTCAGCGCTCCCGGTTCAGCAATTCCTGCGCGGCGGCGTTGACCTCGTTCACGCCCAGCGTGGTGAGGCACTCGCTGATCTTGCCGCCGCCGCAGCCGTCGTTGCCGCAGGGCCGGCAGGGATGGCTGGTGGTGACGACGCGGTGCGCCACGCGCCAGGGCCGCCATTCCCGCTCGCCGCTCGGCCCGAACAGCGCCACCGCCGGCGTGCCCATCGCCGCGGCGAGGTGCATCGGCATCGAATCGACGCCGACGAACAGGCGCGCGTGGCGGGTGAGCGCACCCAGTTCCTTGATGGAAAGTTTTCCCGCCAGGTTCACGGGTTTCGACGTCGTTTTCGAAAGGATTTCCTCTATCAGGGACAATTCAGCCGGCTCGGGCGCGGCGGTAATCACCACGCGTTGGGCCGATGACAGGCGGTCGATCAGCTCGGCGTTGCGGTCGGCGGGCCAGCACTTGAAACTCCAGCGCGAAGCGGGATGGATGTGGATGAACCCGCGCTCAACGAGCCCTTCTGCCGCCAGCAGCGATGCAACGCGCGTCTCGGCGGACGCGCCCGGGACGAACTGCAGGCGCCGCTCTTCCATGTCGGGCTGCAGGCCGATGCGGCGCAGCGCGTCGAGGTTGGCCTCGACCTTGTGCCGGCGGCCGTTGCGCACGAGCGGATACAGGTGCGTGAAGCTCCCCTTCCAGAACGCGCCCCTGCCCGCACCCGCCGGCGCGACGCTGTAGCGCGCGCCCAGCGCGCGTGCGAGCCAGGCGCCGCGCGGCTGCTCGGTCAGATGCACGATCAGGTCGTAGCGCCTGGCGCGCAGCGCGCTGTAGAGGCGTTCTTCCAGCACGATCCTGGAAAGCAAGGCTTCCTTCTTCCAGTGGCGCCCGACCGCATGCAGCCGGCTGAGCGCCGGATGGCCTTCGAGCATCGGCAGGGTATCGTCGTAGACCAGCGCGTCGATCTCCGCCCTGGGCGCATGCGCCTTGAGCGCGGCGGCGACCGGCGAGGCGAGCAGCACGTCGCCGTGATGGCGCAGCATGACGATCAGCGCGCGTGCGATCTCCCCCAGCGGAACCGCGTCCCGAATTGATAGCTGCGGCATCCGGGAAAGATAGCACTTATGCGCCGGCGGCGAGCTCCTTGCCGGCCCACGTCCGCAGGATGCCGTGGATCCGCCGCACGCCGTCGGTCAGCGCCGCCGGTCCCGGCTGCAGGATTTCCGCGGACTTGATTTCGAACAGCTGGTTGCCGCGCACCGCCGGCACCGCGTCCCAGCCCGGCCGCGCGCGCACTCTTTCCGGCCGGAACTTCTTGCCGCACCAGGAACCGAGGATGACCTCCGGCGCCCGCCGCACCACTTCGTCCGCATCGGCGACGATGCGCCCGCGCGCGTCCTGCGAGCGGGCGAGCTCCGGGAAAATGTCGTCGCCGCCGGCGATGCCGACGAGCTCCGATACCCAGCGGATGCCGCTGATCATCGGCTCGTCCCACTCCTCGAAATACACGCGCGGCCGCCTGGCGAGGCCGCCCGCCTGCGCGCGGATGGCCGCCAGCCCCGCTTCGAGCTCGGCGACCAGCGCTTCGGCGCGGCCGGCCGCGCCGACCAGCGCGCCCAGGCTGGTGATCATGCCGAGGATCTCCGCCACCGAGCGCTGGTTGAACACCAGCACGTTAAGGCCGCGCTTGATCAGGTCGCGCGCGATGTCGGCCTGGATATCGGAAAAACCGATCACCAGATCGGGATCGAGGGCCAAGATGCGTTCCGTGTTCGCCGAGGTAAAAGCCGAGACGCGCGGCTTCTCGCGCCTGGCCCGCGGCGGACGCACGGTGTATCCGGATATCCCCGCGATGCGGCGTTCCTCGCCGAGAAGGTAGAGCGTCTCGGTGGTCTCCTCGGTGAGGCAGACGATCCGCTCCGGCAGCTTCACATCTTCAATTCCAGCGACAGCGCCGCCGTGCGGCCGGGGAGCGGGTACACGGCATACCGGTCTTCGACGAAATTGCTGCGCACCGCGTAAGTGTAGTACTGCTGGTTGAACAGGTTGTTGATCGAAAACGCGACGCGGCCGAAACCCAGGTCGCGCGCCGCCTTCAGGTCCACGACCGTGAACGCCGGGATTTTCACGCCCAGCGTGTTCGGCTCGTCGTTGTCGAGGAACTGGCTCGACTGCCAGGTCAGGCCGCCCGACACGGTGGTGCGCTGGGCGGCCGCCCAGGCGAAGCCGAGATTGAGCTTGTTCGCCGGCACCAGGGGCACGGTTTTGCCGCCGATCGGCAGGTCGACGAAAGGCGCGAAGGCCCCGGCAAACGTCCCTTGCTTGAAGCGCGCGTCGGTGTAGGCATAGCCCGCGGTCAACCGCAGCGACGCGGCCGCCTGCAATACGCCGTCGAGCTCGAGGCCCTGGCGCCGGGACGGCGGCAGGTTGGTATTGCCCACACCCGGCGTGAACGGATCAAGATGGATCTCGTCGGTGATGTCGGTGACGAAAAGCGCCGCGCGCAGCGAATCGGGACCCCGCCGCCACTCCGCGCCAACCTCTTGCGTGACCTGGTGCTGCGGCCGCAGCATGTGGAACTGGGCGTTGAACAACGCGTCGGTGCCGTAAATCTCGTCGACGTTGGCGAAGCGGTAGCTGCGCCCGGCGCGCGCGAAGCCCGACCATTGCGCGTCGAACGCATGCTTGAGGCCGAGCTCCCAGGCCTGCTGCGTGTTGTTCGCGCTGGCGGGCGGCGCCGCCGTGTTGAAG
>DATBQR010000046.1:0-11827 GCA_036560705.1 Burkholderiales bacterium
GGCTACGTCGCGGGACTCGGCGGCAAGCAGGTGCCGTTCTTCAAGAACTTCTACGCCGGCGGCCCCGGATCGGTGCGCGGCTACAAGGCCTTCTCGCTCGGCGAACAGGATTCTGCCGGAAACGTGCTCGGCGGAACCCGCAAGGTCACCGGCAGCGCGGAAGTTCTTTTCCCGGTGCCGGGCGCCCAGCAGGACAAGAGCCTGCGGCTGGCCGTATTCCTCGATGGCGGTCAGGTATTCAGCTCGGGTCCGACGGTGGCGGGGAACGTATCGGGTGGAGGGCCGCGTTTCTCCAGTGGAGTCGCCCTTGCATGGAATTCTCCCTTTGGTCCCCTGAAAATTTCCTTTGCCTTGCCGCTTAACGCCGTGTCCGGCTTTGACCGCCGCGAACCGCTACAATTGAACTTTGGCACTGCTTTCTAGCGAGGAAGTCACCGCCTTTTATGCATCGCAAAATCCTACTTGCCGCGGCGGCCGCCTGCCTGGCCTTCCCGGCGGCCCAAGCCCTGGCCCAGGCCAAGATCGGCGTCGTCCAGATCGAACGCATCGTGCGCGATTCCGCGCCGGCCCTGCGCGCGCAGAAAAAGCTGGAAGCGGAATTCTCCAAGCGGGAAGGCGAACTCGCCAAGGTCGCCGACCAGCTGAAGCGGATGCAGGACGAACTGGAGAAGGATGGCGTCACCATGGCCGAGTCGCAGCGCCGCAACAAGGAACGCGACTTCAACGACATGAACCGCGAGTTCCAGCGCAAGCAGCGCGAATACCGCGAAGACGTGAACCAGCGCCGCAACGAAGAGCTGTCGCAGGTGATCGAGGCCGCGAACCGCATCATCCGGCAGATCGCGGAAAGCGAGAAGTACGACATCATCTTCCAGGAAGCCGCCTACGCGAACCCGCGCATCGACATCACCGACAAGGTGATCAAGGCGCTCGAAGGCAAGCTGCCCGCCGCCGCAAAATGACATGCGGGGGCCGTTCACGCTCGCGCAGATCGTCTCGCAGTTGGGCGGCCGGGTCGTCGGTGATCCGGGCACCCTGATCCGTCAGGTCGGATCCCTTGAGAGGGCGGGGCGCGGCCAGATCGCCTTTCTGGCCAGCCCGAAATACCGCTCCAGGCTCGCGGAAACCGGCGCCTCCGCGGTGGTGCTCGGCGCAGAAGCCGAGACGCTAAGCGCGCTCCCCCGCATCGTCTGCGAAAACCCTTACGCCTATTTTGCCCGCGTGTCGCAACTCTTCAATCCTGCCGTCACGCAGGCCGCCGGCGTGCATCCCGCGGCCAGCGTCGCGCCGACCGCGAAGCTCGGCGAGCGGGTTTCCATCGGGCCGGGCTGCGTCATCGGCGACGGGGTCGCGATCGGCGCGGACAGCTGCCTGTATCCCGGCGTCGTGGTCTATGCGGGCTGCCGCATCGGCGCGCGCGCGGTCGTCCATTCCGGCGCGGTGATCGGCGCCGACGGCTTCGGCATCGCCGAGGAAGGCGGGCGCTGGCTGAAAATCCCGCAGATAGGCGAGGTCAGCATCGGTGACGACGTCGAGATCGGCGCCAACACCACCATCGACCGCGGCGCGCTGGACGACACGGTGATCGGGGACGGCGTCAAGCTCGACAACCAGATCCAGATCGGGCACAACTGCCGCGTGGGCGCGCATACCGCCATCGCCGGCTGCGTCGCGGTGGCCGGCAGCGCCGACATCGGCAGCCATTGCACCATCGGCGCCGGCGCGCTGATCCTCGGACACCTGTCGATCTGCGGCCGCGTGCACGTGTCGGCCGATACCGTGATTTCGCACTCGATCCGCAAGCCGGGCACCTACACCGGCATGTTTCCCGCCGACGACAACGAGTCCTGGGCGCGCAATACGGCGGTGGTGCGGCATCTAGCCGAACTGGCCGAGCGGGTGCGCGAGCTGGAGAGAAAGCTGCGAGGCAAGGAGAATGGCGATGGATGAAATGGATATCCAGCAGGTCCTCGAGCACCTGCCGCAGCGCTTTCCGATCCTGATGATCGACCGGGTGCTGGAGTGCGAGCCCGGCAAAAGGATCCTCGCGCTGAAGAACGTATCGGCCAACGAGCCCCATTTCCCCGGCCACTTCCCGCACCGCCCGGTGATGCCGGGCGTGCTGATCCTGGAAGCGATGGCGCAGGCGGCCGGCATTCTCGTTTTCCGCACGCTGGGCGCGAAGCCCGATGACAAGTCGGTCTACTACTACGCCGGCATCGATAACGCGCGCTTCAAGCGGCCGGTGGTGCCGGGCGACCAACTGAGGATCGAGGTCGTGATTCTCGGTTCCAAGCGCGGCATCTGGAAGTTCGCCTGCACCGCGCATGTCGGCGAGGTCCTGGTTGCGCAAGCCGACATCCTCTGCACCGTCCGGCCCGCCGGCGCCGAGACGCAATGATCCACCCGACCGCGATCGTCGAGCCTGGGGCGCGGCTCGCGGCCAATGTCGCGGTCGGCGCCTATTCGATCATCGGGCCGCAGGTCGAAGTGGGCGAGGGCAGCGCGATCGGGCCGCACGTGGTCATCGAGGGCAGGACAAGGATCGGCCGCAACAACCGTATATCGCAGTTCGCCTCGCTCGGCGGCGCGCCGCAGGACAAGAAGTACGCCGGCGAGGACACCGCGGTGGAAATCGGCGACGGCAACACCATCCGCGAGTACGTGACCATCAACCGCGGCACCATCGGCGACGCGCGCGTCACCCGCGTCGGCGACGACAACTGGATCATGGCCTACGTGCACTTCGCGCACGACTGCCAGATCGGCAGCCACACCATCTTCGCCAACGCCTGCGAGCTGGCCGGCCACGTGCAGGTCGGCGACTGGGCGATCCTCGGCGCGACCACCCTGGTGCACCAGTTCGTGCACATCGGCGCGCACAGCTTCACCGGCATGGGCACCTATCTCGACCGGGACCTGCCTCCCTACGTAAGGGCGGCGGGCAACATGGCGCAGCCCTACGGCATCAACAGCGTGGGGTTGCGGCGGCGCGGCCTGCCTTCCGCGACCATCGACGCGCTCAAGCGCGCCTACAAGACGATCTACCGCAGCGGCATAGGGCAGGAAGAGGTGCGCCGCGAGCTCGAGGCGCAGGCGCGGGACAGCGCCGAGGTGCGGGCGATGCTCGATTTCCTGAACGCCTCGAAGCGCGGCTTCATCCGCTAGGACCGCGCCAAGCCCGTGCATCCGAACGCCAGCGTCCACGTCGGCATGGTGGCCGCGGAAGCCTCGGGCGATCTGCTGGCCGCACACCTGATCGGCGCCCTCAAGGAGCGCCGCCCCGGGCTGCGCTTCTCGGGCATCGGCGGCCCGAAGATGATCGCGCAGGGCTTCGAATCGCAGGTCCCCATGGACAGGCTGGGCGTGCGCGGCTACGCGGAGGTGCTGCGCCATTACCGGGAGATCATGGGAATCCGGCGGCAGGTTGCCGAACGCATGCTGAGCGAACGCCCGGCGGTCTTCATCGGCGTGGACTCCTCTGACTTCAATCTCGACCTGGAGCGCAAGCTCAAGGAGGCGGGCATTCCGGCGATCCAGTATGTCAGTCCCTCGATCTGGGCCTGGCGCGGCTGGCGCACGCGCCGGATCGTGCGCTCGGTGACGCACCTGCTGGCCATCTTCCCGTTCGAACCGGCGCTGTATGCAAAAGAGGGGCTGCCCGTGACCTATGTCGGCCATCCGCTCGCCGACGTGATCCCGATGGAGCCGGACAAGGCCAAGGCGCGCGTGGAGTTGCGGGTGCCCGCCGGCCGCCGCGTGGTCGCGCTGCTCCCCGGCAGCCGGCGCTCGGAACTGCATTACATGGCCGACCTGTTCGTCCTTACCGCCCGCCGCCTGTTGCAGGATCTGCCCGATGCGTATTTCGTCTGCCCCACCGCCTCGCGCGCCACGCGCGACCTGTTCGAAGTGGCGCTGCGCCGCCACGAGGCGAGAGACCTGCCGCTGACGCTGCTGTTCGGCCACTCCCACGAGGCGCTGGCGGCGGCCGACATCGCGCTGGTGGCGAGCGGCACCGCGACGCTGGAAACGGCGCTGTTCAAGACGCCCATGGTGATCGCCTACAAGCAGTCGCCCGTGACCTGGGCGCTGATGCGCAGGATGCTGTATCTGCCGAACATCGGCCTGCCGAACATCCTCGCGGGCGAGAACCTGGTGCCCGAGTTCGTGCAGGAAAAAGCCAGCCCGGAGAACCTGGCCAGGGCCTTGCTCGATCTCCTGCAGGACGCGGGCGCGCAGCGCAGGCAAATCGAGAAATTCCGCGAAATCCACGTCACCTTGCGGCAGAACACCGCGCAAAAAGCGGCCGAGGCCGTGCTGGCGGTCATGGATGCGGGTCGCAGCTAGCGTCGTTTGCGGGGTGGACGAAGCCGGGCGGGGTCCGCTTGCCGGGCCCGTTTACGCTGCCGCGGTGATACTGGATCCGCGGACGTCGATTGGGGGCTTGAAGGACTCCAAGCTTTTGAGCGCTTCGCGGCGGGAGGTTCTTGAAATTTCAATTAAAAAAAACGCCCTTGCATTTGCAGTCGCGCAAGCCAGCGTCGAAGAAATAGACCGCCTCAACATCCTGCAAGCCACGCTGCTGGCGATGCAGCGTGCCGTGGCAGCGCTGGGCGTGCGGCCGGACGAGGCCTGGATCGACGGCAACCGCTGCCCGAAGCTCGCCTGCCGCGCCCGCGCCATCGTGCAGGGCGACCGGCTGCACCCGGTGATTTCAGCGGCATCGATCCTCGCCAAGACCGCGCGCGACGCGGAAATGCGCCTGATGCACCAGCGCTATCCGCAATACTGCTTCGACCGCCACAAGGGATACCCGACGGCGGAGCACCTGGCGCTGCTCCAGGAACACGGGCCGAGCGAGATCCACCGGCGCAGTTTCGCGCCGGTACGGCGCGCGCTGGGATGCGCATGACCGTGATTTCCTCCCGCGACAACCCGCGCGTGCGCCGCTGGCGCGAACTTGCCCGCGATGCGCGGATGCGGCGCAAAAAGAAGAGGGCGCTGATCGAAGGCGAGCACCTCGTCACCGCATTCCTCGACGCCGGCCGCAAGGTTGACTCCCTGATCCTCGCTAAATCCGCATTGGGGAAATTCGAGAACCTGGCGAAACGGGCCGGCGGCGCACCAGTCGTCGTTGCCGACGCCGTATTCCGCACCATCGCCGATGCCGAATCTCCTTCCGGCATCGCGGCAGAAATCGTTTTGCCGATGCCGGGTTCAGACCTCAAGAGTGCGCACGCCTGCGTGTTCCTCGAATGCATCCAGGACGCAGGTAACGTCGGCGCGATCCTGCGCAGCGCTGCAGCTTTCGGCATCCGGCACGCGGTGCTCGGCGCCGGGTGCGCCGACGCCTGGTCGCCCAAGGTGCTGCGCGCCGCGATGGGCGGACATTTCCTGCTGCAGATCGGCGAAAACGCGGACCTTTCCGCCGCGATCGGCGAATTCGGCGGCAAGGTCATCTGCACCGCACCGCGCGGCGGCACGCCGCTCGCGGAAGCCGATCTTTCCGGCAGGATCGGCTGGCTGTTCGGCGCCGAAGGGCAGGGCGTGAGCGAAGCGCTTGCAGCGAAGGCTGCGCTGAAAGTAACGATCCCGATGCCCGGCAATGCCGAGTCTCTCAACGTCGCCGCCGCGGCGGCGGTCTGCTTCTACGAATTCAGTAGACGTGGCGCGCGAGCCTGAGCTCGCGCAGGATGGTGGTGGCGATTTCCTCGATTGACTTGGCGGTCGAGTTTATCCAGCGGATGCCTTCGCGCCGCATCAGCGTTTCCGCCTGCTCGATTTCGTAGCGGCAGTTCGCCGGATCCGCGTACTGGCTGCCGGGGCGCCGCTCACGGCGGATTTCCTGCAGCCGCTCGGGCGCGATGGTCAGGCCGTAGAGCTTCTTCTTGTAGGCGTGCAGCGCCTCCGGCAGCGCCTTGCGCTCGAAATCCTCCGGGATGAGGGGATAGTTCGCCGCCTTGACGCCGAACTGCAGCGCCAGGTACAGGCTGGTGGGCGTCTTGCCGCTGCGCGACACGCCGACCAGGATGACGTCGGCGTCCTTCAGCTCGCGGTGCGACGCGCCGTCGTCATGCGCCATGGTGAAATTGATCGCCTCGATGCGCTGCTTGTATTCCTGCTTGTCCGTCGAGCTGTGCGAGCGGCCGATGGTGTGGCTCGACTTGACGCCGAGGCCGCCTTCCAGCGGGCCGATGAAGGTTTCGAAGAAATCCACGAACAGCGCGTTGGCCCTGCGCACCACCTCGCGCACGTCGCCGTTCACCAGGGTCGAGAAGACGATCGGCTGGCCGTCGCCGCGCAGCGATTCGCGCTCGATGCGCTCCAGGCACTCCTCGGCCTTGTCCACGCTGTCGATGAAGGGCAGGGTCACCTGGTTGAATTCCACGCCCTCGAACTGGGTCAGCAGGCTGTGACCGAGCATTTGCGCCGTAATGCCGGTGCCGTCGGAGACGAAGAACACGGTGCGGTGTTGCGGCATGCAGATAAAATACCAAGGAAATGTACGTCGCGTGGCTCAAAGATCTCCGCATGACGGATCTCCCCAGCGTCGGAGGCAAGAATGCCTCGCTGGGCGAGATGATCGGCGGCCTGTCCGCCGCCGGGCTAAGGGTGCCCGGGGGCTTTGCCACCACGGCCAAGGCCTTCGAAGCCTTCCTTTCGGGCGGCGGGCTCGGACGCCGCATCGCCGAGCGCATCAAGACGCTGGATCTGAGGGACGTCGAGGCACTCGCAGCCTGCGGGGCGGAGATCCGTGGTTGGATCGAACAGGAGCCGCTCCCTGCCAATATAGAACACGATATTATTTCTTATTATCATAATCTTGTATCTGAAACTTCCAGTGATACTTCATTTGCCGTACGCTCATCTGCGACGGCGGAAGACCTCCCGGACGCTTCCTTCGCCGGGCAGCAGGAGACTTACCTGAATATCCGCGGCCAGGACCAGGTCCTGGCGGCGATCCGGCGGGTCTTCGCATCCCTCTACAACGACCGGGCCATCTCCTACCGGGCCCACCACGGCTTCGCGCACGGCGAAGTCGCCATTTCCGCGGCGGTCCAGCGCATGGTGCGCAGCGACCTGGGGGCGAGCGGCGTCATGTTCACGCTCGACACCGAATCGGGCTTCCGCGACGCCGTTTTCATCACCTCCTCCTGGGGTCTCGGCGAAATGGTAGTGCAGGGCGCTGTAAATCCGGACGAGTTCTACGTTCACAAGCCGATGCTGGAACTGGGCAAGCCGGCGATCCTGCGCCGCCGGCTCGGATCGAAGCTGCAGAAAATGGTGTTCTCCGGCGAGGCTTCGGCGGGCCGGTCCGTGCGCACGGAGGATGTGTCCCCGCCGGAGCGCGACCGCTTCTCGCTGTCGGACGCCGATGTACTGGAACTCGCGCGCGTCGCAATCCGCATAGAACGGCACTACGGACGCCCGATGGACATCGAGTGGGGCAAGGACGGCGTCGATGGCAGCCTGCACGTGCTGCAGGCGCGTCCGGAAACGGTGCGCTCGCGTGCGCGTACCGGCAGCGAAGAGCGCTTCCGGCTCAAAAGCAGGGGCAAGCTGCTCGCCAGCGGCCGCGCCATCGGGCAGAGGATCGGCGCGGGCCCCGTGCGCATCGTGCGCGACGCCTCGAAGATGTCGAGCGTTAAGAAAGGCGACGTGCTGGTCACCGACATGACCGATCCGAACTGGGAACCGGTGATGAAGCTCGCCTCGGCGATCGTCACCAACCGCGGCGGGCGTACCTGCCACGCGGCGATTATCGCCCGCGAACTCGGCATCCCCGCCGTGGTCGGCTGCGGCGACGCCACCGCGCGGCTCGCGGAGGCCGCCTCGGTCACGGTTTCCTGCGCCGAGGGCGATACCGGTAACGTATACGAAGGCGCGGTCCCGTTCGAGATCACTACCAGCGAGCGCGGCGAGATGCCGGGCATCCCGGTCAAGATCGCCATGAACATCGGCAACCCCCAGCTCGCCTTCGGCTTCGCGCAGCTGCCGAACGCCGGCGTCGGCCTGGCGCGGCTGGAATTCATCATCAACAACGAGATCGGCGTGCATCCCAGGGCCTGCATCGACTGGCCGGAACTGCCGGCGCCACTCAAGGCGGAGGTCGAGCGCGCCGCGCGCGGCTACCCGGATCCGCGCGCCTTCTTCCGAGAGAAAATGGTCGAGGGCGTGGCGACGATCGCCGCCGCGTTCTGGCCCAAGCCGGTGATCGTCCGACTGTCGGATTTCAAGTCCAACGAATACCGCAAGCTGATCGGCGGCGAGCGCTACGAACCGGTCGAGGAGAACCCGATGCTCGGCTTCCGCGGCGCCTCGCGCTACATCGCGGCGGATTTCCGCGCCTGCTTCGAACTCGAATGCGCGGCGCTGCGCAAGGTGCGCGACGAGCTTGGCCTCGTCAACGTCGAGCTGATGGTGCCGTTCGTGCGGACGCTCGAGGAGGCGAGGCACGTGGTGCAATTGCTGGCCGACAACGGGCTCAAGCGCGGCCAGGACGGCCTGCGGCTGGTGATGATGTGCGAACTGCCATCCAACGCCGTGCTGGCCGAGGAGTTCCTGGAGTATTTCGACGGTTTCTCCATCGGCTCGAACGACCTGACCCAGCTGACGCTGGGGCTCGATCGGGATTCAGGCCTGGTCGCCGGCGGGTTCGACGAGCGGGACGGCGCCGTGAAAGCCATGCTGTCCATGGCGATCCGGGCCTGCCGCAAGCAGGGAAAATATGTCGGCATCTGCGGCCAGGGGCCGTCCGACCATCCCGATTTCGCCCGCTGGCTGATGGAGCAAGGCATCGAGAGCCTGTCGCTGAATCCAGATACAGTCGTTTCTACCTGGCTGTCGCTCAGCGCGGACGCAACAGCTTCGTCTTCTCCCGCTGCCATTCCTTCTCGCGCTCCGACGCCCGCTTATCGTGCTTGAGCTTGCCCTTGGCAAGCGCGATCTGCAGCTTGATGCGCCCCTTGGAAAAATGCAGGTCGAGCGGGATCAGGGTGTAGCCGCGCTGCTCGACCTTGCCGATCAGTCGCCGGATCTCCTCGGCGTTGAGCAGCAGCTTGCGCGTGCGCATCGGGTCGGCCGTGACGTGCGTCGAGGCCGAGAGCAGGGGGCTGATGTGCGCCCCGATCAGCCACAGCGCGCCTTCCTGGACGATGACGTACGCGTCGCCGATATTGGCGCGGCCGGCGCGGATGGCTTTCACTTCCCATCCGGCAAGCACCAGGCCCGCCTCATAGCGTTCCTCGACGAAGTAGTCGTGGAAGGCCTTGCGGTTTTCGACAATGGACATGGATGGAATCGGGCTCTGACCCCGATTTTCCCATGAAGCGCATTTCGCGATCGGCCATCGTGGAACGCAGCGCGGAGGCGTTCTACGCGCTGGCCGAGGATATCGAGTCCTATCCGGCCTTCCTGCCCTGGTGCGCGGCAGTCCAGGTGCGCGAGCGCACGCCCGGGCGGACCGTCGCCACCCTGACGCTGGGCGTCAAGGGCGTCCGGCAGTCGTTCACCACGGAGAACACCAACGTCCCGGGCCGCTCCATCGACATGCGCCTGCTGGAAGGGCCGTTCAAGCGGTTCGCCGCGGCTTGGCGCTTCACGCCGCTGCAGGCGAACGCCGCGAAAGTGGAGTTCTCGCTGGAATACGAATTCTCCAGCCGCATCGTGGCGGCTGCGCTCGAGCCGGTGTTCAGCCGCATCGCCGACAGCACGGTCGAAGCATTCACGCGCCGCGCCGCCGAGCGCCCGGATGGCCAGGCTGCGCGTTGAGATCGTCTACGCCCTCGCCGGCGCCCAGGACCTCGTCGTCCTGGAACTGGCGGCCGGCGCGACCGCCCGCCAGGCGGCCGAAGCGAGCGGCGTTCCCGCCCGCCATGGACTGGCCGTTGCGGATCTTGCGCTGGGAATTTTCGGCAGGCGGATCGCGCCGGAGCATCCGCTGCGGGAAGGCGACCGCGTCGAAATCCTCAGGCCGCTGGCGGCGGACCCAAAGGAGGCGAGGCGCCGCCGCGCCGCCGATGCGCGCCGTACGCGCCGCGCGCGCCGGCTTTCGTCCCGCGCATGACGAGCGCGCATTACTCCCGTATAATGCGTTTTTGAAAGCACAGATAGCCATGCGGGTGATCCAGAAGGCGCTGACCTTCGACGATGTCCTCCTCCTTCCCGCCCACTCGCGCGTCCTGCCGCGCGATGTTTCCCTGAAGTCCCGCCTCACCCGCAAGCTCGAATTGAACATGCCGCTGGTTTCGGCCGCCATGGACACGGTGACCGAGGCGCGGCTGGCGATCGCCATCGCGCAGGAAGGCGGCATCGGCATCATCCACAAGAATTTCTCGCCGAAAGAGCATGCCGCCGAGGTCGCCAAGGTCAAGCGCTTCGAGTCCGGCGTGCTGCGCGACCCGATGACCATCGCGCCCGACATGCGCGTGCGGCAGGTCATCGCGCTGCAGAAGAAGCACCGCATCTCCGGGTTTCCCGTGGTGTCGGCGGGCAAGGTGGTCGGCATCGTCACCAACCGGGACCTGCGCTTCGAGAAGAAGCTCGACCAGCCGGTGCGCAACATCATGACGCCGCAGAAGAAGCTGGTGACGGTGAACGAGAGCGCGAGCCGGGCGGACGCCCTGGCGCTGCTGCACAAGCACCGCCTCGAGCGCGTACTGGTGGTGGACAGGCAGTGGCGCCTGAAGGGCCTCGTCACCGTCAAGGACATCATCAAGGAAACCGAGCATCCCAACGCCTGCAAGGACGAGCACGGCAAGCTGCGCACCGGCGCGGCGGTCGGCGTCGGCGAGGGCACCGACGAGCGGGTGGAACTGCTGGTCGATGCCGGCGTGGACGTGCTGGTGGTGGACACGGCGCATGGGCACGCCAAGGGCGTGCTCGACCGCGTCAAATGGATCAAGAAGAGGTTTCCGGGCATGCAGGTCATCGGCGGCAACGTCGGCACGGGCGAGGGAGCCCGCGCGCTGGTCGATCACGGCGCGGACGCCGTCAAGGTCGGCATCGGCCCGGGCTCGATCTGCACCACGCGCGTGGTGGCCGGCGTCGGCGTACCGCAGATTTCGGCGATCATGAACGTGGCGGAAGCGTTGGCGAAGTCGGGCGTGCCGCTGATCGCTGACGGCGGCATCCGCTATTCGGGCGACATCGCCAAGGCGCTGGGCGCCGGCGCGCACGTGGTCATGCTCGGTTCGCTGTTCGCCGGCACCGAAGAGGCGCCGGGCGAGATCGAGTTGTACCAGGGGCGCTCCTACAAGTCGTATCGCGGCATGGGCTCGCTGGGCGCGATGCAGAAGGGCTCCGCCGACCGCTATTTCCAGGACTCGGAAATGAACGTGGACAAGCTGGTCCCGGAAGGCGTCGAGGGCCGGGTGCCGTTCAAGGGCAGCGCGCTGTCGATGATCGAGCAGCTGCTCGGCGGCGTGCGGGCGAGCATGGGCTACACCGGCTGCGGCACCATCGACGAAATGCGCACCAAGACGCGCTTCGTCGAGATCACCTCCGCCGGCATGCGCGAGTCGCACGTGCACGACGTGCAGATCGTCAAGGAGGCTCCGAATTACCGCGTCGAATAGGACGATGGCGCCTGTGCCGGCGCCTACTGCACGGGCAGCACACGACAGAATTCTCATCCTCGATTTCGGCGCGCAATACACGCAGCTGATCGCGCGCCGGGTGCGCGAAGCCAGGGTCTACTGCGAGATCCATCCCTGCGACGTGAGCGACGCCTTCGTGCGCGACTTCGCGCCGAAGGGAATCATCCTTTCCGGCAGCCATGCCTCGGCCTACGAAGATTCGACGCTGAAGGCCCCCAGGGCGGTATTCG
>DATBQR010000047.1:0-4969 GCA_036560705.1 Burkholderiales bacterium
GTTCGCCAGCGCCGCGAAACGGTCCAGGTCCTCGTCGCCGAATCCGGCGGGCGCACGGGTCGCCAGGGTGAACACGTTGACCGTGCCGGAGCCGAAGACCAGGGGCACCGCCGCATAGTCGGTCATGCCGGCGGCCTGCATCTCGTGCAGGAAAGCGTGGTCGCGTTCCTGGTCCAGCGACTCGATGCGGCGGCGGAACGGCCGCCGCTGCTCGCGCACGAATTGCAGCGGGCTGCCGATGTAGGCGTCGCTGTTCTGCGCGCCGTGCCTGCCCCTGAAGATCGCCGTGCCTTCGCCGCGGCCCCAGCGGCAGTTCCAGGCGAGGAGCTGCGGGTGCAGGGTGGCGACGGAAAAACTCAGCCGGTCGATGCGCGCGCCGGCCGCGTCGAGCCGCCGGGCCAGGTCGGCAAGCAGCGCCTGCGGATCGGCGATGCGCCGGCCTTCGATCATCAGCCAGCCGGCGACCGGGGCGAGCGACCAGCCCTCCTCGGTGCCGATCAGGCCGCGGCGGCTCAGCTCCCGCCGGCCCGGGTCGGACGCAGCCGGATCAGACACCGGCGAGGAAACGGCGCAGGTCGCGCAGCACGTCTTCGGGTTTCTCTTCGGGAAGGAAGTGGCCGCAATCGAGCGCGCGGCCGCGCACGTCCACGGCGACCTCGCGCCAGTCCGAGAGCGGCTTGAACATCGCCTCGATGACGCCTTTCCTGCCCCACAGGACCATCAGCGGCATGCGCAGCTTCTTCTTCAGGTCTTTTTTGTCGTGTACAAGGTCGATGCCGGCGGCCGCCCGGTAGTCCTCACAGGTGGCATGGATGCAGCGGGGATCGCGAAAGGCCCGGATGTATTGCTTTAAAGCATTCTCGTCAAAGACCTTTATCCCTCCGGGACCGCGGCCGACCCGCCCGATGACGTAGTGAGGAACCTGCCTCGCCAAAAGCGTCTCGGGCAAGGGAGAAGGCTGGATGAGAAAAAACCAGTGGTAATAGGCGGTGGCGAAGGCCTTGTCGGTGCGCTGGTACATCTTCAAAGTAGGCGATATGTCCAGCACCGTCAACGAGCGTACCCGGCTGCCGTGGTCGCGCGCCAGGCGGTGCGCGACGCGCGCGCCGCGGTCGTGGCCGACGACGTGGAACCTGCGGTGTCCGAGGCGCGTCATCACCTCCGCCATGTCCTTCGCCATTGCGCGCTTGGAATAGTTCGAATGGTCGGGCAGGCCCTTCGGCTTGGAGGAGTCGCCGTAGCCGCGCAGGTCGGCGCAGACCACCGTGTAGTCGCGCGCCAGCGCCGGCGCGACGCGGTGCCACATGGCGTGCGTCTCGGGATAGCCGTGCAGCAGCAGGACCGGCGGGCCCTTGCCGCCGTGCACGAGGTTGATCGTCGCGCCCGAAGTCCTGATTTTCCTGCTCTTGAAGCCCGGAAATAAATTCATCTAAGACCTCGCAACGAGGAAAACACCCACGATGATCACGCCGATGCCCAGCATCCGCGTCGGCGTCACCGCTTCGCCGAGCAGCCACCAGGCCAGCACGGCGTTCAGCGCGAAGCCGACCGACACCATCGGGTAGGCGACGCTGACGGGCGTTTTCGACAGCGCGAGGATCCAGACCACCAGGCTGACCGCGTAGCAGGCGATGCCGGCGAGGATGCGCGGGTCGAGCGCGAGCTTGAAATCCACCGGCGCCGCGTTGGTGCCGGCCTTCAGGAAAAGCTGCGCGGCGGATCCGAGGACGACTGCGACGGAAATGTAGAAAACACTCAGAATGTTCATGAAAACAGGAGGGCCGCGGCGACGCGGCGCTGCTCGGCCATGAGGATATTGTAGGTGCGGCAGGCGGCCTGCAGGTCCATCGCCTCGACGCCGACGCGCTGCGCGGCCAGCGCGCCGGTCAGGCGCGGGTGGGGAAAGCGCTGCTTCGGCCCGGTGCCGAGCAGCAGGATCTCCAGATTCAATTCCAGGAAAACCCGGAAATCCTCCTCTTTCAGCGCATCGAAGGAGGCCGCGCTCCAGGGCAGCAGCTGCTCCGGCATCACGATCAGGTTCTGTTCGTGGCGCTGGCCGTTGACCAACACGAAGCCTTCGCCGTAACCGGAAAAGGTGTTGAGGGCGGAGGGCGAGGAGGCGTGGAGCTTCACTGCTAGAATTCTACAATGCACGAATTCTCAAGGATAAAACGGCTTCCGCCCTACGTCTTCAACATCACCAACGAGTTGAAGATGGACGCCCGCCGCCGGGGCGAGGACATCATCGACCTGTCGATGGGCAACCCGGACGGCCCGACGCCCAGGCACATCGTCGACAAGCTGGTCGAGGCCGCGCAGCGCCAGGACACGCACGGCTATTCGGTCTCCAAGGGCATCCCGCGCCTGCGGCGCGCCATCTGCGACTGGTACAAGCGCCGCTACGCCGTGGATCTCGACATGGACAAGGAGGCGATCGTCACCATCGGCTCCAAGGAGGGGCTCGCCCACCTGATGCTGGCGACCCTCGAGCGCGGCGACACGGTGCTGGTGCCCAACCCGTCCTACCCGATCCACATCTACGGCGCGGTCATCGCCGGCGCCGACATCCGCTCGGTGCGCATGACCCCCGGGGTCGATTTCATCGCCGAGCTCGAGCGCGCCATCGGCGAGCTGTTCCCCAAGCCGAAGATGCTGATCATCGGCTTCCCTTCGAATCCGACCGCGATGTGCGTCGAGTACGATTTTTTTGAAAAGATCATCTCCATTGCGCGCCAGCACGGCATCCTGGTCGTGCACGACCTGGCCTACGCCGACATCACCTTCGACGGCTGGAAGGCGCCTTCCATCATGCAGGTGCCCGGCGCGCGCGACGTGGCGGTGGAATTCTTCACCATGTCGAAGAGCTACAACATGGCCGGCTGGCGCATCGGCTTCATGGTCGGCAACAGGGAACTGGTGCACGCGCTCGGCCGCATCAAGAGCTACCACGACTACGGCAGCTTCACCCCCGTGCAGGTCGCCTCGATCGTGGCGCTCGACGGGCCGCAGGATTGCGTCGAGGAAATCAGGAAGACCTACGAGAAACGGCGCGATGTCATGGTGAAGGGCCTGCACGACATCGGCTGGATGGTGGATAACCCGAAGGCCTCCATGTACATCTGGGCGAAGATCCCCGAGTACTACGAAAAGATGGGCTCCATCGAATTCACCAAGCGGCTGATGGCGGAGGCGAAGATCGCGGTGTCGCCCGGCATCGGCTTCGGCGAGTACGGCGACGGCCACGTGCGCATCGCGCTGATCGAGAACGAGCACCGCCTGCGCCAGGCATTGCGCGGCATCCGCGAGATGTTCAGGAAGGACGGCCTGCTGAAAGGCGCGGCATGAAACGCGGCTTCTTCGCGTTCCCCGCATGAAGCCCATCAATGTTGGGCTGTTGGGAATCGGTACTGTTGGTGGCGGGAGTTGGGATGTTCTGCAACGGAACGCCAGTGAGATCGAGAGACGCGCCGGACGCGCCATCCGGATCACGCGGGTTGCCGATAAAGACGTTAAAAAAGCAAAAAGCCTTGTAAACGGAAAGGCAAAAGTCACCTCTGACGCCTACGAAATCGTGCGCGCGCGCGACATCGACATCGTCATCGAGCTGATCGGCGGCTACACCATCGCCAGGGAACTGGTGCTGGAGGCGATCAAGCACGGCAAACACGTCGTTACCGCCAACAAGGCGCTGCTGGCCACGCACGGCAACGAAATCTTCAAGGCGGCCCAGAAGAAGGGCGTGATGGTGGCCTTCGAGGCTTCCGTCGCCGGCGGCATCCCGATCATCAAGGCGCTGCGCGAGGGCCTGGCGGCGAACCGCATCGAGTGGATCGCCGGCATCATCAACGGCACCTCCAACTTCATTCTGTCGGAGATGCGCGACAAGGGGCTGCCTTTCGCCACGGCGCTGAAGGACGCTCAGAAAAAGGGCTACGCGGAGGCCGACCCGACCTTCGACATCGAGGGCGTGGACGCGGCGCACAAGCTGACCATCCTCTCCGCACTCGCCTTCGGCATTCCGATGCAGTTCGCCAAGGCCTACACCGAGGGCATCTCAAAGCTGACGCAGGAAGACATCCGCTACGCCGAGGAACTGGGCTACCGGATCAAGCTGCTGGGCATCACGAGGCGAGCGGGCAAGGGTATCGAGCTGCGGGTGCATCCGACGCTGATCCCGACGCGGCGCCTGATCGCCAACGTCGAGGGCGTGATGAACGCGGTGCTGGTGAAGGGCGACGCGGTCGGCGCGACCATGTACTACGGCGCGGGCGCCGGCAGCCAGCCCACGGCGAGCGCGGTAGTGGCGGACCTCGTCGACATCACGCGCCTCGTCACTGCCGATCCGGAGCAGCGCGTGCCGCACCTCGCCTTCCAGCCGGACCGCCTGGCGAAGGACCCGATCCTGCCGATCGGCGAGGTGGAGACCTCCTACTACCTGCGCATGCGGGTGCAGGACCGTCCCGGCGTGCTGGCCGACGTCACGCGCATCCTCGCCGACTCGAAAATCTCCATCGACGCCATGGTGCAGAAGGAGCCCGAAGCGGGCCAGCGCCGCGTCGACATCGTCATGCTCACCCACCAGGCGATCGAAAAGAACGTCAACGCCGCGATGGCGAAAATCGAGAAGCTGCCGACGGTGGTCGGCAAGGTCACCCGCATCCGCCTCGAAGAGCTGCTGTAATGAGGTACGTGTCGACCCGCGGTGGCGCTCCAGCGAAGCGCTTCACCGAGATCCTGCTCGAAGGCCTCGCCTCCGATGGCGGGCTCTACGTGCCTGAAACGTTTCCGCGCGCCGATCTGAAGGCCTGGAGAGGTTTGAGCTATCCGGACCTGGCCTTTGCCATCCTGTCGCAGTTCATGGGCGACGTGCCGGGCCTGAAGGATCTGGTGCGCAAGACCTACACGAAGGAAATCTTCGGCAGCGCCGAGATCACGCCGCTGAAAACCCTGGAGCCCGGCTTGCACCTCC
>DATBQR010000048.1:0-3612 GCA_036560705.1 Burkholderiales bacterium
CAGCAGCGGCAGCCCGACCGCCGCCACCACGAACACCGGCACCGTCCCCACGGCGTCGATGGCGTGCGAACCCAGCCACACGCCCGCCGACTGGCCGGTGAACAGGCAGGTGGCGAACAGCGCGAGCGCGCCGCCGCGCGCCTCGGGCGCCATCTGCGTCGCGTGCATCTGCAGCGTGTTGTGCAGCATGTACAGCCCTACGCCCAATACGACCACGCAGGGCACGGCGAATGCGAACCCGGGCGCGAAGGCGAGGCCGAGAAAGCCGGCGCTCAGGAAAATCCCGCCGGCGAGTACCAGGCCGCCCTGGCCGATGCGCGGCAGCAGGCGTACGGCGATGCCGGAAAAAATCAGCCCGCCGGAAGCGAAGGCCACCAGCAGCGTGCCGCTCTCCCCCAGGCTGACGCTGAAATGCCGGTAGGCGTGATACGCCGCGAACGCCAGCGCGCCGTAGACCAGCGCGCCCTCGATGAACACGGTGACCAGCATCACCCGCACCCAGGGCCGGCGCGTCAGCGCGGCCATGCGGCTGAAGGCGGCAACGAGCGGCTCGCGCACTGTCGCAGCCCGCGCCGCCGCCGGGTTGGTCCGCAGTTCGAACCCGAGCAGCACGGCGATCAGGACGTAGAGCCCGGCCAGCGCGAAGAACACCACCGGCCAGCCGTAGCGCTCGCCCAGCCAGCCGGAGGCGGTCGCGGCGAGCGCGATGCCGAACATGTGCCCGACCAGGAAGCGGGCGAGCACCGTCTGCCGCTCTGCGGGCGCCACCGAGTCGCCGATCCAGGCGATGGCGAGCGGCACGATGGCGCCCACCATCGCCCCGGTGACGAAGCGCGCCGCCACCAGCAGCGGCAGCGAGGACGCGTAGGCGCAGACGAAATTTCCCGCCGCCGAGATCGCGGTGACCCAGAACACCATGCGGTACTTGCCGATACGGTCGCCGATCGGGCCGGTGATCACCTGCAGCAGGCCGTAGCCGATGGCGAAGGCGGTGATCACCGCCGAGGCGCCGCCCGCCGTGGTGCCGAAGGTTTCGGCGAACAGCGGCAGCAGCGGATCGGCGGCGCGCGATGCGGCGGCACTGGCGAAAGCCGCCAGCGACAAGACAACGACAGCCCTCAAAGGCCGAACTCGCGCAAGGCGTGCTCGCGCAGCTTCGTCTTCTGCACCTTGCCGCTGGCGGTCATGCCGATGGATTCGAAATCGGCAACGATTTTGAGATAACGGGGAACGCGAAAATTCGCGCTACGTTCTTTTGTCCAGTTTTTCAATTCTTCTTCAGAAATCAAAAACCCGGATTTCAAGGTTACGTAGGCACAAGGCACTTCTCCCAGCCGCGCGTCCGGCACGCCGATCACCTGTGCGGTCTCCACCGCCGGGTGCGCGAGCAGCACCTCCTCCACCTCCGCGGGCGCGACGTTCTCGCCACCGACGCGGAACACGTCCTTCAGGCGGCCGGCCATGCGCAGGCGCCCGTCGGCGGTCAGTTCGCCGAGATCCCCCGTGCGCAGCCAGCCGTCCTCGGTGAACGCCTTCGCGGTTGCCTCCGGGTTGTTGCAGTAGCCCCGCATCACGCTCCAGCCGCGCACCTGGATTTCCTTTTCCGCCGAAATTCTCAGCTCGAGGCCGGGCAGAGGCAGCGCCAGTCCTTCCACGCGAAGTTCCTCGGCATCGCGCCAGTCGCTCATCACCACGTTCGGCGACGCCTCTGACAGGCCGTAGGCGGCGCACACCGTCTTCATGCCGAGCCGGCCGATGATGGCGCGCATGGTCTGCGGACCGGCGGCCGCCCAGCCGCCGCGCAAATGGAGTTTTCGCCTGGCGAAGTCTGCGTGGCCCATCAGCATCTGGAAAATGGTGTCGTTGCCCGAGATGAGCGTGCAGCGCTCGCGCTCCAGCATCTCCAGCGCCGCCCCCGCCTCGAAAGTCGGCAGCGTCACGAGGCAGCAGCCGGACACCAGCGACATCAGCGCCGAGAGCGTCGAGCCGCCGACGTGGAAGAACGGCCGGCAATTGAAATAGCGGTCTTCCGCCCGCACGCCGACGCGCGCGCCCGCCGCCCAGGCGTTGCGCAGCATGTTGTCGTGCGTCAGCATCGCGCCCTTCGGGTACGCGGTCGTTCCCGAGGTGAACTGGATGAGCAGGAGATCATCGGGCTGGACTTTGACTTCCGTGTATTTGCCTTTCTTCATGTTTGAAATTTCGATGGCAAGATCAAAACCAATCTCTTTCACCATCGAGCGGAAATCGTTGTTCAAAAACCGATCGACATAGAACAACACCTTGGCGCCCGACTGCTTCAGGCAGAAGTCGATTTCGGCGGCCTTGAAGCGCGTGTTCACCGGCACCGTCACCGCGCCGATCAGCGCCGCGCCGTAGAAGAGCGAGAGCCACTGCTCGCCGTTCGGCAGCAGGATGGCGACCCGGTCGCCCTTGCCGATGCCGAGCGCCTGCATCGCGCCGGCGGCATCTTTCGCCTTTGTCAGAAGTTCTGCATAGGAAATGCGGACTGAAGGCGTGACCAATGCCTCCGCACCAGGAATTTTCTCCGCAAGAAAATCCCCTAGCGTCTTCGGCTGCCAGCTCACTTCTTCCCCATCCAGTTGCCGGCCGCCAGCTGCTCCTCGATAGCCGCGATCTCAGTCTCCAGCGCCCCCTTGGGATCAAGCTCTAAGCCGCGATCGATGCAGCGTTTCGCCAATCTCAACGAGTCTTTGGGGGCATTTAGGATGGTTTTGGTTATTTCTTCCAGGGTGTCTTGCAAGTCGGCGACGGAAACCAATCTCGAAACCAGACCCGCTTCTCTTGCTTCCCCGGCCGTAAGTATCCTGCCGGTGAACATCATGTCCTTGGCGAGGCGCTTGCCGAGGATGCGCGGCAGGCGCTGCGTCGCCCCGACGGTACCCCGTGTCGCTTCCGGCGTCCGGAAGGAAGCTTCAGGCGTCGCCACGATGAAGTCGCAGGCGCCGGCGATCTCGCAGCCCGAGCCGACCACTGGACCCTGCACCACCGCGACCGCCGGCATCGGCAATGCCTCGAGCGCGGCGTAGGCGGCGAAGCCCTTCATGCGGCGCTCGCGCACCTGCGCCTCGCCCATGCCCTGCCGCTCCTTCAGGTCCGCGCCAGCGCAGAACACAGGGCCATTGGCTTTTACAAAAAAGACTTTTATGGATACATCGGCGGATGCGGAAGACGCTGCCTCGATCAACCCATTGCACATTTCCAGGTTGAGCGCGTTGCGGCTCTCCGGACGGTTCAGGGTGAGCGTCGCAACGCAATCGGCCACGGAATACAGGACGCTCATATCGCGTTCGCCGATTTGAGGTAAGCGATTTTCTCGCTCGAATAGCCCAGTTTCTCCGCGAGAATCGTATCCGTATCCACCCCCAGCGCCGGCGGCGCGCCGACCGCGGGATTGTCCCAGCCGAGGAATTTATAGGGCAGCCCCAACGCCTTGAATTCGCCCACGCCCGGATAGTCGAAACTGCCCACCAGCCCGCGCGCCCGCACGTGCGGGTCGGCTAGGATTTCGGCGACGTCGTTGACGGGACCGATGGGAACCTCGACCTCATCGAGCATTTGAAGAAGTTTTGCCCGGTCTATTTTTTCTAC
>DATBQR010000049.1:0-27116 GCA_036560705.1 Burkholderiales bacterium
CGACCAGAACGAGAACCTCGACAACGATCCGGTTTTTGTTTTTCACACGCCGACTCCGTCGGGCGGGACCAATGGGGAGTTCGACGACCAGATGACCTGGATCTCGATCGGCGAACTCTATTCCCGGATGATCGCGGCCGGCGTACTGCCCTGACCCGGGGCGCCTGCCGCGGCGCCTTTCAGCACAAAGCACACCTCGCCGTCGCGGTTCTCCGCCAGCGACAACGCATAGCCGTTCACTTCGGCCTGGCGCGCGGCCTGGTACAGGCCGATCCCGAGACCCGCGCTCGAGCGTACCGGCGCATGCAGAAGACTGGCCGCCAGCTCGGGCGGCACCGCCCGGCCGCTGTCGCAGACGCGCAGCTCCGGCGCCGCGCCGCACTTGATTGTCATCCGGATGCGGATATCCGTGCTGCCGGTGCGCTTGGCGATCGCGTTCTGCAGCAGGTTGTCGGTGACGCTGTCGAACAGCGCCTTGGGAACCTGCATCTCCGGATCGAGGCCGGCCGCGGAGAACTCCACGTTCTGTCCCTGGTACTGGCGTGCGGCCGACTCCCACCAGTCGCGCAACGGCACCTGCTGGGACTCCTCGTTGCCCGGACGCTGCAGCTTGTCCAGCGTCGCCGACAGGCGCTGCGCGATGGCCGGCAGCTGGCGGCGAATGAGCGCCTGCAGCCCGGGCGAATCCTCCTGTCCCGCAACCGAACAGAGCACGTTCAGCGATTGCAGCAGGTTCTTGACGTCGTGCGTCAGCCGCGCGCCGGTTTCATGCACCGCCTGCAGGTAGCTCGCGTGCCGCAACGTCTGCTCGCGCAGCTTGGCGGCGTAGAACTCGCCGAGCAATTGCCCCAGCAGGTGCATGTGCCATTGCAGCGCGGGGCTGGTGCGGTAGCGCGAGAAAACCGTCAGTTCCAGGTCGGGGCCTTCGTACACCACCGCATAGTCGCTGCGGGTTCCCGTCTCGCCGCGCTGCCCGCCGGCGTGCCAGGCAGCGCCGGCGATCCACTCCAGCCGGGCGAGGCCCGCCACCCCTTCGGCGAGAAAGCGCTCCGGGCGCACCTCCATCTGCGACAGCTCGGCGAGGAAGTAGAGCCACTTCTCCACCGGCAGGCCGATCGAGAACAGATAGCGGGAAAAAAACACGTTCAGGCCCGCGTAGCCCGTGCGCGGGCTCCAGGCAAGGCCGAGCACGAAAATCGTGCCGGCGATCAGGAACACGGTGTTGGTGAGCGCTTCCAGGTAAGGCACGCGGCCCAGGGTCATGAAGGTGAAGCTGCCGAGGATCACCATGCCGAGCACCAGCATCAGGAAGACGCTGTAGAAAAAATCGATCACCTGCGGCGACTCGGGCGACTCCGGCTCCGCGGGCATCAGCGCGAGCGCCAGCAGCAGCATCGGCAATCCATATTCGGCCGCCGTACGGATTTCCGGGGCAACCCCGCCGCTGGGCGCGATCTCCGGAAGAATGATGATCGCCAGCAGGGCAAGGAGGTAAACAAAGACGACCAGGTAGCAGCGGCGCTGCCAGCGCGCCTGGTGCAGAAACACCTTGCCGCCGACGAGCCCCGCGAGTACCACGACCCAGAACGCCAGCAGCCACCAGCCGATCCAGAACATCACCACCACCGCGCCCAGCGCGATGCACACTGCCTGCGTCCGGCTGACCCGCTGCTCGCCGCGCAGGAAGGGCTGCCAGATCAGGAGCAAGCCGAGGTGCGCGAGCATCAGCGCGCGCGCCCAGTCGTCCGCCGTGCCGCGCAGCACGACAACGTGCAAAAGCACCAGCATCGCGATAACGACGAAGCGCCAATGTCTCTGGCTGAAGCTCCAGGTCGCGCTCGCGAGCCGCGAGTTTGCGGGGACGGCCGGGCTCGGTGCTTGCATGTGGGATGAGTGGTGACTAGTCTAACGCACCCGCCATCATGACCGTGCCGACGCCGCGCCCAGGCCGCTCCCCTTCCCTCACCGTCGCCTATTACACGCTGGCCGAGGCCCTGCGCAGCGGCCTGCCCTGGCTTGCCGCCGCCTGCGCCGCCGCCGTGCTGGGTCTCGCGGGATTTCTTTCCCAGGTCGCGATCACCGAGGGCGCAGCGCTGCAGGCCTCCGTCGCAGCTGCGCTGCTGAGAGCCTGCGCGGTATTCCTGATTGCCGCCCACGTCGTCGCGAGCGTCTCGCGCGAGACGAACGACAAAGGGCTCGAGCTCGTGCTTGCGCTGCCGATTTCGCGCCCCGCCTACTATCTCGGCAAACTGCTCGGCTTCGCCTGCGCCGGCGCGCTGCTGGCGACGCTCTTCGCGCTTCCGCTGCTTGCATGGACAAAACCGGCCGACCTCGCGGCCTGGTGGGTTTCGCTTGCCGCCGAGACCGCGCTGGTCGCGGCCGCGGCGCTGTTTTTTTCCTCGGCTCTGGCGCAGACCGTCGCGGCAATCTCGGCAACCGCGGGCCTGTATCTGCTCGCCCGTTCAATTTCCGCGATCCAGGCGATTACCAGCAGCCCGCTCGCCGGAGACTCGCCGCTCCACCAGGCCGCACGCTGGAGCGTGGACATGGTCGCCATGTTGCTGCCGCGGCTGGATTCGGTAACGCGCGGCGACTGGCTGCTGTACGGCGCTCCGGCGTCCGGAGACCTCGCGCGAGCGCTGCTCGGGCTCACGCTCTACCTGGTTCTGCTCGCCGCGGCCGGGTTGTTCGACTTCAACCGGCGCAACCTGTGACCGGCAGCGAGCGCCCGCTATCCGCGGTACCCGCCTGGATCCTGTCGCTGCTTGCTGCCGCGATCGCCGCGCAGTTTTGCTGGCATCTTGCGCGGCGGCCGGCCGCGCCTTCCGCGGCCGATCTTCCTCCCGCGCCTTCAGCCAACGCCCTGCGCCTTGCAAGTCTGGGAGAGCCGGCCGCGCTCGCGCGCCTCGCGATGGTCTGGTTGCAGGCATTCGATTCGCGCGGCGGCAACGCCATTCCGTACCGGGATCTCGACTACGGCCGGCTGATCGCCTGGCTGCGCGCCATTCTCGCCACCGATCCGCGCAGTGAATATCCCCTGTTCGCCGCGGCGCGCGTCTATGGCGAGAACCCGGATCCGGCAAAGATGCGCCAGATTTTCGATTTCATATTTTCCGAGTTCGGTGCCGATCCGAACCGCCGCTGGCCTGCGCTCGCGCATGCGGCGCTCCTCGCCAAACACCGGCTGAACGATCTACCCCTGGCGCGGCGCTACGCCGCGGCGATCCAGCGCCAGGCCACCGCTGCGTCCGTTCCCCTCTGGGCCAAGCAGATGGAAATTTTCATCCTCGAGGACATGAACGAGCTGGAGGCGGCCAAAGTGATGCTCGGCGGATTGCTTGCAACCGGACGGATCAGCGACCCCGAAGAGCGCCGATTTCTTCAAGGGCGATTGGAGGAACTCGAGCAGCGACTTGCAGGTGAACCTAAGGGCCAGAGTAAAGGCCATCCGCGTTGAAAATTCGTCATGAGTGTCATGTTTTCGACGATTTTCTGAACAATTTTCACTAAAACCCGCCGTTTGGGTCCTTTTATCCCTGGCATGTACCTTGCGGTTATCCCATTACTTGGAGTCCCCAAGAAGGAGTCAGAGCTATGAAACGCACGCAAACGGGGTTCACGCTGGTGGAGATCGCCATCGTTCTGGTGATCATCGGGCTGCTGCTGGGCGGCATCCTGAAGGGCCAGGAAATGATCACGCAGGCCAAGATCAAGAACGTGGTCGCCGACTTCTCCGGCATCTCGGCCGCCTACTACGGCTACCAGGACCGCTACCGCGCCATCCCGGGCGACGACCTGAATGCCGGGACCCGCTGGACGACCGTGCCCGCCGCCATCGCGGGCGACGGCAACGGGGTGGTCGCCGGCACCTACAACACCGCCTGCCCGAGCGTGGCGGTGGCGGCGACGCCGGAGTCCTGCCTGTGGTGGGACGACCTGCGGCGCGCGGGGTTCGTGGCGGGCAACGGCGCCTCGCAGCCGTTCAACGCGGTGACGGGGATGCTGGGGGTGCAGACGGGTGATGGGGCGGCCACGCCCTCGACGGCGCTGGGCACGGCGGTGGGGGTGGGCGGGTTCTCGGGGCTGATCATCTGCTCGGCGAACCTGCCCGACAAGATCGCCATCGCGGTGGACACGCAGATGGACGACGGCACGCTGGTCAACGGCACGGTGCGCGGCCAGCTGCAGACGGCGCCCAACCCGGCCATCATCGCCGTCGCGACCGGGGCCTACGCCGAACTCGGCACCAACGTCTACACGCTCTGCCGCTCGATGTAAGCAGCACTTTACGCGGGGCTTAAAGGCCGGCATGCGCCGGCCTTTTCATTGCTAGCCCTGCAGCAGACGGGTTTCGGCTGCAGCGAGCCGGTCCGGCACACCAAGCAGCACGACGACATCGCCACGTTCGAGAATGTCGATCTCGCCGGGCAAAAAACGCCGCCCGGCGCCCGGACGGCGTACCGCCTTCACTTGCACGCCGATTTTTTCCAGCCCGATCTCCGCAAGCGTCTTGCCGACCGCGCTCGCGTTGCCGGACAGGGTGACTGCCTGCAGGCGTTGCTGAGCCTCTTCGACGCTCTCAGCCTCGTCGCTCGCACCGTGGAAGAGGCCTCGCAGCAAGCCGTATTGTTCGTCGCGCACCGCGCGCACCCGCCGCACCACCCGGTTGAGCGGCACGCCCACCCAGACCAGCGTATGCGAAGCGAGCATCAGCCCGGATTCGAGCGCCTCGGGCACGATCTCGGAGGCACCGGCGGCGGCAAGCCTGGCAATGTCGACATCCGCTCTGGCGCGCGCAATTACCGGCACAGCAGGATTGAGCTGCTGAATATGCGCGAGCACGCGGACTGCGGAGGCCGAATCCGCAAAAGTGACCACTACCGCGGCCGCGCGCAGGATTCCGGCGGCGACCAGCGCCTCGCGCCGGGAACAATCGGCGAACACCACGGTGTCGCCCGCGAGCGCCGCCTCGCGCACGCGCTCCGGATCCAGGTCCAGGGCGACATAGCGTACCGATTCGGCATCGAGCAGCCGGGCGATGTGCTGCCCGTTGCGGCCGTATCCCAGGATGATCACATGGCGTTCGGCCTGCAGCGATTGCACCGCGACCCGGTGCATTTCGAGGGAGCGCAGCATCCACTCCGAGTTCGCGAACCTGAGCACGATGCGGTCGCTCGCCCCGATTAAAAACGGCGTCGCTATCATCGAAAGGATCATCGCGGCGAGCAGCGGCTGCCCCAGCGCGTCCGCCACCACGCCTGCCGTTCCCGCCTGGGCAAGCAGCACGAAGCCGAACTCACCTCCCTGCGCGAGCGCGAGAGCAGCTCGCAGCGAGGCGCCGGGCGCCTTGCCGAACGCGCGCGCAAGCGCGCCGATGAGCGCGAATTTGAATGCCACCAGCAATCCGAGCAGCGCCAGCACGAGCAGGATCCGGTCGAACACCAGCCGCAGGTCGAGCATCATCCCGACGGTGACGAAGAACAGTCCGAGCAGGACGTCGCGGAAAGGCTTGATCTCCTCCTCGACCTGGTAGCGGTATTCCGTTTCGGAAATCAGCATCCCGGCGAGGAACGCGCCCAGGGCCAGCGACAGCCCGGCAAGTTCCGTCAGGAACGCCATCGCCAGCGTCACCAGCAGCACGTTAAGGACGAACAGCTCGGTCGACTTGCGGCGCGCCACGACGCCGAACCAGGCGCGCATCACCCGGGGTCCTGCGACGAGGAGCGCCGCCAGCACGAACGCCGCCTTGGCAAGCGCGACCGTCAATGCCGCGCCGATCGCGCCCGCCGGTTGCCCGAGCACGGGAACGACGATCAGCAGCGGCACCACGGCAAGATCCTGAAACAGCAGCACGCCGACGACGGCGCGGCCGTGCGCGGTGTCGAGCTCGAGCCTCTCCGAAAGCAGCTTTGAGACCACCGCAGTCGAGGACATCGCCACGACGCCCCCGAGCGCCAGTCCGGTCTGCCAGTTGCCGCCATCGCCCAGAAGGACTGCAAGCGCGACGCAGGCGGCGAGCGTGATCGCCACCTGCGAGGAGCCGAGACCGAACACTTCGCGGCGCATCACGGTCAGCTTGGACAGGCTGAATTCCAGGCCGATGGAGAACATCAGGAACACGACGCCGATTTCGGCGAGGTGCTGCGTCTGCGCGCCTCCGGGCACGACGCCGAGCGCGTGCGGCCCGAGTGCAAGCCCCACCGCCAGGTAGCCGATGATCGGCGGCAGCGACAGGAAGCGGCACGCGACCACCGCCAGCACCGCTGCGGCCAGCAGGATCAGGATCGGTTGCAACGATGCGGAAGCGGCGTCCATGGGCCCGGCAAATGCATCAGGAAATTGAAGGGGTTGGGCTATACTTTCCGCATGATACTGAAGGACGCCACCGGCACGGCGCTAGAGCTCGCGCGCCGTGTGCTCGCGATCGAAGCCGACGCGGTTCGCGCCCTGATCGGGCGCCTGGACGAGCGCTTTCTCGCCGCGGTTTCGCTGATCCTCGCGTGCAAGGGCCGCGTCATCGTCAGCGGCATCGGCAAATCGGGGCACATCGCGCGCAAGATCGCCTCCACCATGTCCAGCACCGGCACGCCGGCGTATTTCGTCCATCCGGCCGAGGCCAGCCACGGCGACTTGGGAATGATCCAGAGCGACGACGTTTTCATCGGCATCTCCTATTCTGGCGAAAGCGACGAACTGCTGCACATCATCCCCCTGGTGAAGCGCCAGGGCGCAAAGCTCGTCGTCATCGCCGGCAACGCGGCATCTTCGCTCGCCCGCGAAGCGGACGTGTTTCTGGACGCCGGAGTAGCGCAAGAGGCCTGTCCGCTCAATCTCGCGCCTACCGCGAGCACCACCGCGGCCCTGGCGCTCGGCGATGCCCTCGCCGTGGCGCTTCTGGATGCGCGCGGCTTTTCCTCGGACGACTTCGCCCGCTCGCACCCCGGCGGCACGCTCGGACGCCGGCTGCTGACTCGCGTCGCCGACGTGATGCGCGGCGGCGCCGACGTGCCCAAAGTGCATGACCGCGCGACGCTGAAGGAAGCGGTTCTGGAAATGTCCCGCGGCCGGATGGGCATGACCGCAGTGCTCGACGACGCGGGACGGGTACGCGGCATAGTTACCGACGGCGACCTGCGCCGCGCGCTGGAACGGATCGTCGATGTCGGCGCTGCGCGCGTCGCCGACGTGATGTCGGCCGCACCCCGCACGATCCGGCCCGAGGCGCTGGCCGTGGAAGCGGTCCAGGTCATGGAAAGCCACAAGGTCAACCAACTGCTGGTCGTCGATACGGGCGGCAGCCTCGTAGGCGCGCTCAACATGCACGACCTGTTCCGCGCCAAAGTCATCTGAGCCGATGTCGACTGTCTCGAGCGATGCCTCGGAGCGCGCAAGCCGCGTCCGGCTGATGCTGTTCGACGTCGACGGCGTCCTGACCGACGGCAAGCTCTGGTACGGACCCTCGGGCGAAGCGCTCAAGGCGTTCAGCGCGATCGACGGCCACGGCATCAAGCTGCTGCTGCAGTCGGGCACCATCGTCGGCCTGCTCAGCGGCCGGAATTCCCCGGCGGTGGCGGTGCGCGCAGCCGAACTCGGGATCGCGCACGTGCTGCAGGGTATCGACGACAAGCTGGCCGCGTTCGACGCGCTGGCAGCGAAACTCGGCGTCCCGGCCATCGAGGCCGGCTTCATGGGTGATGAACTGATCGATCTCCCGGTGCTGCGGCGCTGCGGTTTCGCCTGCGCGCCGCGCGAGGCGCCCGACCTTGTGCGCAGCCACGCGCATTACGTCGCGCACGCGCCGGCGGGCGGCGGCGCGGCCCGCGAGGTCTCTGAATTCCTGATGGGCGCGCAGGGCCGGCTGCAAGGCGCGCTCGCCCGCTACCTTACGTGACCCCATGAGGCTGTCCACCACCCGGATGTTCCCGCTGGTGCTGATGGTGGCGCTGGCAGGGCTGACCTTCTGGCTGGAACGCACGGTGCGCGAGGAAGAGACCCTGCACCCGTCACTGCGCCGCCACGACCCGGACTACATCATCGACCAGCTCGTGCATACACGCTTCAACGCGCAAGGCGCGGTCGAATCCACGCTCGTAGCGGCGAAAATGATACATTACCCGGACGACGACACGACCGATCTGGTCGCGCCGCGCATGGTGCAGACGAAACCGAACGAGCCGCGCATGACCGTGACGGCGGATCGCGGCGCGCTGTCGCAGGACGGCGAGGAAATATTCCTGTATGGCAACGTGCTGGTGGTGCGCGAAGGCGGGCCCGACCGATCCGAAACGCGCATGCGCACCAGCGTCATGCACGTGGTGCAGGCGCACTCCGTGCTGCAGACCGACCGCGATGTCGTGATTACGGAAGACGATCGGCAATTGTCCGGCCGCGGCATGGAGTACCACAACGACTCGAAGGAACTGTTCCTGCGCGAACGGGTGCGCGGGCAATTCGAACCCAGGAAAAAGGCTGAGGCAGAACAGTGATTCGACCCAATAGCGCGCCCTTTGCCGCCGCCCTCGCGGCCGCGATCCTCGTACTGCCGGCTTTCCCGGCCCTGGCTGAAAAAGCCGACAAGGACAAGCCCACGCACATCGAAGCGAACCGCATGAGTTCGGACGACAACAAGCACCTGAGCATCTTCGAGGGCAGCGTGGTGCTCACCAAGGGAACCGTGGTGGTGCACGCGGACCGCATCGTGGTGTACCAGGACGCCGAGGGATTCCAGGTCTCCACCGCCACCGGCAAGCCGGTGCGCTTCCGCCAGAAGGGCGACCCCAAGGGCGACAAGGAAGGCGTCTGGACCGACGGCGAGGCGCTGAAGGCAGTCATCGACGACCGCAAGGAAAGCATCGAACTGTTCCAGCAGGCGCGCGTCACGCGGGACCAGGACGTGGTCAACGGCGACTACATCTTCCTCGACCAGCGCACGGAGTTTTTCTCGGTGAACTCCGCGAAGGATGCCGCGCCCACCTCGCCCGAGGGCCGCGTGAAAGCGGTGATCCAGCCGAAGTCGAAATCCGAAACGAAATGAGCGTCCTGCGCGCGGACAGCCTGCGCAAGCGCTTCAGTTCGCGCACCGTCGTCGAGGGCGTCTCGCTGGATGTCGCCAGCGGCGAAGTCGTCGGGCTGCTCGGGCCGAACGGCGCCGGCAAGACCACCTGCTTCTACATGATCGTCGGCCTGGTCCCCGCGGATGCGGGCAGCATTCACCTCGACGGCCGCGACCTGACCCAGCTGCCCATCCACCGCCGGGCGCGGCTCGGCATCTCCTACCTGCCGCAGGAAAACTCGGTGTTCCGCAAGCTCTCGGTGGAGGAGAACGTGCAGGCGGTGCTCGAACTGCAGGGCCTGCCGGCGGAGGACATCCAGCCGCGCCTCGCGGAGCTGCTGGGCGAATTGAACATATCTCACCTGCGCAAGCACACCGCGCTCTCGCTCTCGGGTGGCGAGCGCCGGCGCCTCGAGATCGCCCGCGCGCTGGGCACCAAGCCCGCTTTCATCCTGCTCGACGAACCCTTCGCCGGGGTCGACCCGATCGCAGTGCTCGACATCCAGCGCATCGTCGGCTACCTCAAGGCGCGCGGCATCGGCGTGCTGATCACCGACCACAACGTGCGCGAGACGCTCGGCATCTGCGACCGCGCCTACATCATCAACGAGGGCGCGGTACTCGCCTACGGACGGCCGGACGAGATTGTCGACAACGACAACGTCCGCCGCGTCTACCTCGGCGAGAACTTCCGCATGTAGCCGCATGAAGCCGACCATGCAGTTCCGGCTTTCGCAGCACCTGACGCTGACGCCGCAGCTGCAGCAATCGATCCGCCTGCTGCAGCTGTCGACCGTCGAGCTGAACCAGGAGATCGAGCGCCTGCTCATGGAAAACCCGATTCTCGAGCTCGAGGACGGGGAGAGCGACGCGGCAGCCACCGGCGCGGCCGGTGCTGCGGGCGCAGACCGCGAAGCGCCTTCCGGAACATCCGCGGACGAGAATACGGGCGGCAACCCGGAACGCAACGAGGAGCTTCCCGCCGACTTCGCCGCGCCCTGGCGCGGCACCGAGGACAACAGCGGCGACGACGACGGCGATCGCAGCCATGCGGCGCCCGATCTCCCCACCCTGCGCGATCACCTGAACAGCGAGCTCGCGCTCACCAATCTCGGTGCGCGCGACCGCGCGCTCGTCGAACTGCTCATCGACGCGCTTGACGAGGACGGCTATCTCACGCAGCCGCTGGAGGAGATCGCCGCGCTGATGTCGGCCGAGGCCGAGGTCAGCGTGGAGGAGCTCGCGATCGCGCTCAGGCACCTGCAGAATTTCGAGCCCGCCGGCGTCGGTGCGCGCACCCCCGGCGAGTGCCTGGCGCTGCAAATCCGCGCCTTGAAGGAGGAAGGCGCCGGCCCCTGCGCAGCCCTCGCGCTCGCGGTCTGCGAACAGCACCTCGAACTGCTCGCGAGCCGGGACTACGTGCGCCTGAAGAATGTCACCGGCGCCGACGACGAGGCGCTGCGCGCGGCGCAGCTGCTGATCCGCGGCCTGAATCCGCGGCCCGGCGCCGCCTTCGCCAGGATCGAGACCCGCTACGTGGTGCCCGACGTGGTGGTGCGCAAGGTGAAGGGCGTGTGGCGCGCCAGCCTGAACCAGGATGCGATGCCGCGCCTGCGGGTCAACCGCCTGTACGCGGAACTCGCCGCGCGGCCGCGCGGCAGCGGCGGCAACGCGCTCGCCTCTCAGCTGCAGGAGGCGCGCTGGCTGATCAAGAACGTGCTGCAGCGCTTCGACACCATCCTGCGGGTATCCCAGGCGATCGTCGACCGGCAGCGCAATTTCCTCGAGCACGGCGAGGTCGCCATGCGGCCGATGGTGCTGCGCGAGATCGCCGACGTGCTCGGCGTGCACGAAAGCACGATTTCGCGCGTCACCACGCAGAAATACATGGCCACGCCGCGCGGCACCTTCGAGCTCAAGTACTTCTTCGGCAGCCACGTGGCGACCGACACCGGGGGGGCGGCCTCCTCCACTGCGATCCGCGCCCTGATCAAGCAGCTGGTCGCCGCGGAGAATGCCCGCGCGCCGCTGTCGGATTCCCGCATCGCGCAGATCCTCGGCGAGCAGGGCATCGTGGTGGCGCGGCGCACGATCGCGAAATACCGGGAATCCCTGCAGATTCCGCCGGTGAGCCAGCGCAAGAGCCTGTAGGGTATTGGCGGGCTATAATCCGCGCCCTCTGCGCCCTTCCGCGCACCTTCCCATGAGCCTGGTCGCAAAGCTCCTCCCCCCCGCGAACGTCCTGCCGGATCTCGCCGCTTCGAGCAAGAAGCGGCTGTTCGAGCAGGTCGGATTGCTGTTCGAAAACCAGCACGGCGTCGCGCGGGGAACCGTGTTCGAAAGCCTGTTCGCCCGCGAGCGCCTGGGCTCGACCGGCCTCGGGCAGGGCGTGGCGATCCCGCACGGCCGCATCAAGGGCCTGAAGGACGCGCTCGGCGCCTTCGTCCGCCTGTCGCAGCCGGTGCCCTTCGACGCGCCCGACGGCAAGCCGGTGAATCTGGTGTTCGCGCTGCTGGTGCCCGAACACGCCACCGAAAAACATCTCGAGATCCTCTCGGAGCTGGCGCAGATGTTCAGCGACCGCGCGCTGCGCGAAGCGATGGCGGCTGCCGCGGACGCGGCGGCACTGCATCAAATCATCTCTGCATGGCAGCCGGATGCTTCAGGTAAACGTCGCGCAGCTGCATGAGGACAACCGCGAGGCGCTCTCGCTCGCCTGGATTGCCGGGCGCGAAGGGCGCACCGCGGTACGGCGCGAGTCGGCCGCGGCCGCGGCGCTGATCGGCCACCTCAACCTTACCCATCCCAACAGCGTGCAGGTCATCGGCGCCTACGAAGCAGGCACGATCGCCGGGCTTGCCGAGCGGCTCTTCGCGCCGGCGCCCGCGGCCCTGATCTTCGCCGACGGCGTGACGCCGGCGCCGCAGCTGCTGGAAGGGGCGGAGCGCACGCAAACCCCGCTCTTCACCTCTCCGCTGCCGGCGGCCCGCGTGATCGAAAAGCTGGCCAACTACCTCGCCAAGCGGCTTGCGGACACCGCGGAGCGCCACGGCGTGCTGATGGACGTGCTCGGCGTAGGTGTGCTGATCACCGGGGATTCCGGCGTCGGCAAGAGCGAGCTCGCGCTGGAACTGATCAGCCGCGGCCAGGGCCTGGTGGCCGATGACGTGGTCGAGATCTCGCGCATCGCCGCGACCACGCTCGAGGGCCGCTGCCCGCCGCTGCTCAGGGATTTCCTCGAAGTGCGCGGCCTTGGCCTGATCAACATCCGCGCCATCTACGGCGAGACGGCGGTGCGGCCGAAAATGAAATTGAAACTGATCGTCCATCTCGAAAAACCCACCAAGGGCGGCGCGCGCGACACCACCGAGCGCCTGCCGCTGTCGGAGCTTGCCGAGGAAATCCTCGGCGTGACGGTGCGCAAGGTGGTGATCCCGGTCGCGGCCGGGCGCAACCTCGCCGTACTGCTGGAAGCGGCGGTGCGCAATTACATCCTGCAGCTGCGCGGCAAGGATTCGGCGGCGGAATTCCTCGCCCGGCAGAAGCAAGCCATGGATGGCGATGCTTCCTAGCGAAGGCGCAGGGGGGTACGGGGGGCGCGAATAGCGCCCCCTGTTCCGTCGTGCAGCTGGTTCTCGTCAGCGGACTGTCCGGATCGGGCAAGAGCATCGCGCTGGACGTGCTCGAGGACAGCGGCTATTACTGCGTCGACAACCTGCCGGCCACGCTGCTGCTCGACGTCGTCAAATTCCTCTACGACGGCGGCCATGGCCGCATCGCCGTCAGCGTGGACGCGCGCAGCGTGGCGCTGTCCTCGCTGCCGGAACATCTCGCCGCGCTGAAGGCGCTGGGCGCGGAATCCACGGTGTTGTTCCTGGAGGCGAGCGCCGACAGCCTGCTGCGCCGTTTCTCGGAAACGCGGCGCAGCCACCCCCTGGCAGGCGCCGGACTTACGCAGGGACTCACGCTGAGCGAGGCCATCGAGCGCGAACGCTCGCTGCTCGCCGGCGTCTCGCAACTCGGGCACCGCATCGACACGAGCGGCCTGCAGCCCAAAGTACTGCGCAACTGGATCAAAGACCTGCTCGGCCTGGGCGAGGGCGCGCTGACGCTGCTGTTCGAGTCCTTCGCCTTTCGCGACGGTATTCCGCTGGATGCCGACTGGGTCGTGGACGCCCGCATGCTGCCCAACCCGCACTACGAGCCCGGACTCGCCCAACTCACCGGCCGCGATGCGCCGGTGATCGAATACCTGGAGCGGCAGGAGAAGGTCGGTGCGTTCCTGGAGGATGTGCGCGCGTTCCTCGCGCGCTGGCTGCCCGACGTGCGCCGCGACAACCGCAACTATGTCACCGTCGCCATCGGCTGCACCGGCGGGCGTCACCGCTCCGTTTATCTCGCAGAACGGCTTGCGCATGCGTTCCGCGCCGAGGCGCGGGTGCTGGTGCGCCATCGCGGGCTTGCCGCCGCTGCGACTGCGGCCGGCGAATGACCGATCGGCGCGAGGACGTTCCGCTCTTTCCGCTCAACACCGTGCTGTTCCCGGGCGGCCTGCTGCCGCTGCGCGTGTTCGAGCAGCGCTACCTGGAAATGGCGAAGGGCTGCCTGCGCGACGAAACGCCTTTCGGCGTTTGCCTGATCCGCGAAGGCGCCGAGGTCGGTGCGCCGGCGACGCACGAGGAAGTAGGCTGCCTCGCGCGCATCGCGCAATGGGACATGCAGCAGCTGGGCCTCCTGCAGCTCGTCGCGCAGGGCGGGCGGCGCTTCCGCGTGATCGAAAAGCGGGTGCGGGCGGACGGCCTCATCCTCGCCGGGATCGAGCTGCTTGCCGAGGAAGCCGATACGCCGGTAGCGGAAAAATTCGGCGCTTGCAGGCAGCTGCTCGAACGCATCGTCGCCGAGCACGGCGAACGGCTGTTCGCCAGGCCGTTCCTGCTCGACTCGAGCGCCTGGGTAGCCGCGCGCCTCGCGGAAGTGCTGCCGCTGCCAGCCGTCACCCGGCAGGAACTGCTGGAACTCGACGGCGGCCCGCAGCGTCTCGAATTCCTGCAGCGCCTGCTGGCGGAGAGCGCGCTGGCGCCGAGGCGCTCAGACCAGTCCTGAGAGCAGCGTTCGCACCGGCGCAGGCACCGCCGCGCGCGCGGCCTCCTCCACGTCGATCCAGATCCGCCCCGGCGACTCCGCGCGCGGCAATATCTTCCGCACGATGCAGCGAACCGGCTGGATATCCAGCCGAAAATGCGTGAAGCCATGCTCGATCACCGGCATCTTTTGCGGCTTGGTGATCTCGACCGAAAAATTCTTCCGGCAAAAAGACCGGACCTCGTCCGGCGGACCTTCCGGAAAAACCCACAATCCTCCCCAGACGCCGGCACCCGGCCGGCGTTCGAGCAGGACCGAGCCCTGGTGCAGCAGCACCAGCCAGGTCGAATGCCTGAGCGGCAGCGCTTTGCGCTTGCGCGGCGCCGGCAACTCGTCGACGCGATCCTCACGCAGCGCCACGCAATCGCCGGCAACCGGGCAGCGATCGCAAGCCGGATTGGCGCGCGTGCAGACAGTCGCACCGAGATCCATCAGGGCCTGCGTATAGGTTTCAATGTCGCGTGCGGGGACCAGGTCGTTCGCGAGCGCCCATTGTGCTTTCTCGCCTTCGACGCCGAAGCGGCGCGCCAGCACCCGCTTGACGTTGCCGTCCAGAATCGCGGCGCGCCGGCCGAAGGCGAATGCGGCGATCGCCGCCGCGGTTGACGGGCCTACGCCCGGCAGCTCGAGGAGTTTCTCGGCGGTACCCGGAAAACCCCCCTGCCGGACGACTTCCTTCGCGGCGCGCAGCAGGTTGCGGCCGCGCGCGTAGTAGCCCAACCCGCTCCACAGCCTCAGCACCTCGTCCTCCGAGGCCGCAGCCAGCGCGGCAACGTCGGGGAAACGGGCGAGAAACCGCTCGTAGTACGGGATCACCGCCGCCACCTGGGTCTGCTGCAGCATGATCTCCGACAGCCAGACGCGGTATGGGTCGCGCGTCGCCTGCCACGGCAGGCCGTGCCGGCCGTGGCGCCGCTGCCATCGAACGAGTTTTCGGGAAAATTCCGGCATCGCAGGTGAGATTCGGCCGATTCTATGGCAAGGTTGGGGCCGCATCACTGTCTTCACATGCTCGCCTTCGTCCTTCGCCGCCTGGTACAGGCGCTCTTCGTCATGCTCGCGGTCGGGCTGATCGCTTTTTCGCTGTTCCGCTTCGTCGGCGACCCGGTGCTGTTCATGCTCGGCCAGGACGCGACGCCGGAAGACCGGGCCCGGATCACGCAGATGCTCGGCCTCGACCGGCCATACTACGTGCAATACGCGAATTTCGTCGCGCGTGCGGTACAGGGGGATTTCGGGCTCAGCCTGCGCCAGGCGCAGCCGGTCTCGAAACTGATCGCCGAACGCCTGCCGGCGACGCTCGAATTGTCCTTCGTCGCCGCGCTGTTCGCCCTGCTGGGCGGCGTATCGATGGGCGTGTACACGGCGCTGCGGAAAAACTCCTGGCTGTCCCAGCTGATGCTCGCGCTATCGCTCATCGGCGTATCGCTGCCCACGTTCCTCATCGGCATCCTGCTGATCCTCGTGTTCGCGGTGCAGCTCGGCTGGCTGCCCTCGTTCGGGCGCGGCGACACGGTGGCGCTCGGCTGGTGGAGCACCGGCCTCCTGACCGCATCCGGCCTGAAATCGCTCGTCCTGCCCGCCGTCACGCTGGGGCTCTTTCAGATGACGCTGATCCAGCGGCTGGTACGCGCGGAAATGCTCGAGGTGCTGCGCACCGACTACGTCAAGTTCGCGCGCGCCCGCGGCCTCACCGACCGGGCGGTGTACTTCGGCCATGCGCTGAAAAACACGCTGGTGCCCGTGATCACGGTGACCGGGCTCCAGCTGGGGGCGATCATCGCGTTCGCGATCATCACCGAAACGGTTTTCCAGTGGCCGGGGATGGGCCTGCTGTTCATCCAGGCGGTGGGCTTCGCCGATGTCCCGGTGATGGCGGCCTACCTGTGTCTGATCGCGCTGTTTTTCGTCGTCATCAACCTGGCCGTCGACCTGCTCTATTATGCGGTTGATCCACGCCTGCGCATCGACCGCACGGTCTCGGCGGGCTGAAACCCAAGGAAATACCATGAACGCTCCAAGCGAAAAGCTCAGCGACCCGGTCGAGAAAATCCGCGGCTACCACGCGGAACTGCAAACCATCCGGCGCGACATCCACGCCCACCCCGAGCTCGCCTTCCAGGAGAGCCGGACTTCGCAGAAAGTTGCCGACCAGCTCCAGGCCTGGGGCATCGAGGTGCACCGCGGCCTGGCGAAAACCGGCCTGGTCGGCGTCGTCAAGGGGAAAAAATCGGCCAGCGGCCGCGCCATCGGCCTGCGGGCCGACATGGATTGCCTGCCGATGCACGAAACCAGCGACATCCCGCACAAGTCGACGCATGCCGGCCGCATGCACGCCTGCGGGCACGACGGCCACACCACGATGCTGCTCGGCGCCGCCCGCTATCTGCAGGAGACCCGGAACTTCGACGGCACCGCGTACCTGATCTTCCAGCCGGCCGAAGAGGGCGGCGGCGGCGGCAAGGTCATGGTGGAAGAAGGCCTGTTTAAGCGCTTCCCGGCGAACGAGATCTATGCCGTGCATAACTGGCCGGGACTGCCGCCGGGCCAGATGGCGGTACGGCCCGGGCCGGTGATGGCTGCGACCGACGAGATCGTCATCACGGTGCGCGGCAAGGGCGGCCACGCCGCGATGCCGCACCTGACCGTGGATCCGGTGGTGACCACGGCGCAGATCATCGCCGCCCTGCAGACCATCGCCAGCCGCAACGTGAGCCCCCTCGATTCGATCGTCGTCACGGTGGCGTCGATGGAAACGAGCCAGACGAACGTGTTCAACGTCATCCCGGATTTCGTCAAGCTGATCGGCACCGTGCGCACTTTCCGCGCGGAGACGCGCGTCATGGCCCAGAAACGCATCAGGGAAATCGTCGCCGGCATCTCCGCGGCGATGGGCGGCAGCGCCGACATCGAATACAAGCTCGGCTATCCCTCCACCATCAACACCGAGCGCGAGGCGATGTTCGCCGCAAAGGTGGGCGAGCGCGTGTTCGGCAAGAACAACGTGTTCACCGATGCCGAGCCGACCATGGGCGGCGAGGATTTTTCCTACATGCTGCAGGCGCGCCCGGGCGCGTATGTGTTTCTCGGCCAGGGCGGCGGACCGAACAACTGCTTCCTGCACAACCCCGGCTACGATTTCAACGACGAGGTGATCCCGCTCGGTGCCGGTTTCCTCGCCGCGCTGGTTGAGGAATCGCTTCCGTTAGCGAAGTAGCGGCAGGGTTCGCCGCTTCAATTCGGTGAATCTCCAGGGAATCTGGAACCACGACCTCGCGTATAGTTTTCGCAGGTCGCCGGTTGCGATTGTCGCGGCGGTGCTCGCGCTGGTCTGCGTGGGCAGCGCGCTGTTCGCGCCCTGGCTCGCGCCCTACAACCCGTTCGACGCTGCGACACTCGACCTGAACAGCGCGTTCGCGCCGCCGGCGTGGATCGCGCAGGGCGCGGCGAGCCATCCGCTGGGCACTGACGACCAGGGCCGCGACATCCTCTCGACCATCCTGTACGGGGCGCGCATCTCGCTGGGCGTCGGCGTCGCGGCGGTGCTGTTCGCGCTGGCGCTCGGCGTCGCGCTCGGCCTGGCGGCGGGCTATTTCGGCGGCAGGCTCGACGCCCTCATCATGCGCATCGCCGACATCCAGCTCTCCTTCCCGGCGATCCTGATTGCGCTGCTCATCGACGGGGTCGCGCGCGTGGTGCTGCCGAACGACCGCCACGACGAGATCGCCATCCCGGTGCTGGTCCTGGCGATCGGGGTTTCGGGCTGGGTGCAGTACGCGCGCACGGTGCGCGGCTCGACGCTGGTCGAGAAGAACAAGGAGTACGTGCAGGCGGCGCGCGTCATCGGCCGCCACCCCCTGGCGATCATGCTGCGGCACGTGCTGCCGAACGTCATGGGCCCGGTACTGGTGATCGCCACCATCCATATCGCCACCGCCATCATCACCGAGGCCACGCTTTCCTTCCTCGGCGTCGGCGTGCCGCCGACCCGCCCGTCGCTCGGCACGCTGATCCGCATCGGCAACGAGTTCCTCCTCTCGGGGGAATGGTGGATCACGGTGTTCCCCGGCCTCGCGCTCATCACGCTGGTGCTGTCGGTGAACCTGCTCGGCGACTGGCTGCGCGACGCCCTGAACCCGAAATTGCGCTGACGCCGCGCCCGTGATCCTGCAAGTCAAGGACCTGAGGATCGAATTTCCCGTGCGCCAGGGAACCCTGGTCGCGGTGGAAGGCGTCTCGTTCTCCATCGCGCCCGGCGAAGTGCTGGGCGTGGTCGGCGAATCGGGGGCGGGCAAGTCGCTCACCGGCCTGGCGGTTATCGGCCTGCTCGAGCCGCCCGGGCGCATCGCCGCGGGCGAGATCCGCCTGGACGGCGAGCGCATCGACCATCTGAAAGGGGAGCAAATGCGCCGCATCCGCGGCCGGCGCATCGGCGCGATTTTCCAGGACCCGCTCACCTCGCTCAATCCGCTCTACACCGTGGGCGAGCAGCTGGTGGAGACGATCCGCACCCACCTGGACGTGGATGCCGCAGGCGCGCGCGCGCGCGCACTTTCCCTCCTTCGCGAGGTCGGCATTCCCGCGCCGGAGGCGCGCATCGACCACTACCCGCACCAGTTCTCCGGCGGCATGCGCCAGCGCGTGGTGATCGCGCTCGCGGTCTGCGCCGAACCGCAGCTCATCATCGCCGATGAACCGACGACGGCGCTCGATGTCTCGATCCAGGCGCAGATCATCCAGCTGCTGAAGAGGCTCGCGCGCGAGCGCGGCACCGCGGTGATGCTGATCACGCACGACATGGGGGTGATCGCCGAAACCGCCGACCGGGTGGCGGTGATGTACGCCGGGCGCATCGCCGAGATCGGCCCGGTGCGGGAAGTGATCCGCGCCGCCCGCCACCCCTATACCGCCGGCCTGATGGGTTCGATTCCGAAGGTCCGCGCCGCGACGCAGGCCGTGCGTGCTCCGCTGGTGCAGATCGAGGGCGCGATGCCGCGCCTGAACGCCATCCCCTCCGGCTGCGCGTTCCATCCGCGCTGCTCCAAAGTCATGGAACGCTGCAAGACCGAGCGCCCCGAACTGCGCGCCGTCGGCACGAATCTCACCGCCTGCTGGCTGTATGAGCCAAGCGCTACTTAGCGTAGAGGACGTCGGCCGGGACTTCGACGTCTCGAAGCCCTGGCTCAATCGCGTCGTCGAAGGCACGCCCAGGCAGTTGCTGCGCGCCGTGGATGGCATCTCCTTCGAAGTGCGCAAGGGCGAGACCATGGCACTGGTCGGGGAGTCGGGCTGCGGCAAATCCACGCTCGCCCGGCTCATCGTCGGCCTTCACGCGGTCTCGCGCGGCCGCATCCGCTTCGACGGCGCCGAAATCTCCAGCCCGCTGGCGCCGGCGGAGACTATCCGCATGCGCCGCCGCATGCAGATGATCTTCCAGGATCCCTATGCCAGCCTCAACCCGCGCTGGCGCGTGCGGGAAATTGTCGCCGAACCCATACTGGTACTGGGCCTTTTGAATGGCAAAGACCGCATCAGCGAGCGCGTCGCCGAGCTTCTGGTGCAAGTCGGCCTCGTGCCGGAGGATGGCGAGAAATACCCGCACCAGTTTTCCGGCGGCCAGCGCCAGCGCATCTCGATCGCGCGCGCCCTCTCCGGCAACCCGGAATTCCTGGTGTGCGATGAGCCGACCTCGGCGCTGGACGTATCGGTACAGGCGCAAATACTCAACTTGATGAGCGAGCTGCAGGCGAGGCTGGGTCTGACCTACCTCTTCATCTCGCACAACCTCGCAGTGGTGTCGCATGTCGCGGACCGGATCGGCGTCATGTACCTCGGACGCCTGGTCGAGATCGCGGATGCACGGGAACTGTTCGCGCGGCCACGACATCCGTACACCCGCATGCTGCTCGATGCCGTGCCGGACCTGGAGATGAGCGGCCGGCAGCGCACGCCGGTCGCAGGCGAAGTGCCCAACCCGCTCGCACCGCCTGCCGGCTGCGCCTTCCACCCGCGCTGCCCGCATGCCAACGACAGATGCAAGGTCGAGAGGCCGAATCTCATCTGGCACGGCGAGGCGGCAAGCGCCTGCCATGCCGTGGAAGAAAATAGAATCTAGCGTTTAAACAGACCCTTCACCGCGTTGGTGATGCCGCCGACGCCCTTTTTCCCGAGGTCGGTGACTGCGCCCGCGGCGCCGCCCAGCAAGGCCGAGTAATCGACGTGCCAGTTCGGGTCGTTCAGTGGACCGCTCAGCTTTACCGGCACAGTGAGGCCCGCGACATTGCCGGCCCCGCCCTGGCCTTTGGCGGTCGCGGCCAGCGTGGCTTTCGCTTCGTAGTCGATCGTATTGTTGCCGATGTCGAGGTTGCCCGCGCCGCCGAGGCGCAGAAACGGCGACAGGGCTTTCAGGTCGTCGTTGTGCGCGACACCGTTGGCGATCTTGAAACTCGCGCTCATTTCCGAAAAATCGGTCTTCTGCGTTGCGTCGGCTTTCGCCTGCTTGCCGCCCAGAGCCGCCTTCGCGTTGCGCGCGCTCTCGGCGAGGTTGATGCCCTTGATGGCGCCGTCCTTCATCTCCACCCTGGCGCTGCCGGCGAGCGCCTTCTTCAGCGCCGTCACGGTGCCGCCCGCCGTCTGCACGTCGAGCGTCACGTTGCCGCGCCCGTCGAGCACGTCCTTTTGCAGGGCATCGTGCAGCAGGGCCCCGAGGGCGACACCCTGCACCGTTTCCTTGACGCGGATTTTGTTGCCGTCGGCGTCCGCCGTCAGCGTCCCCGAGAGCGTGCCGCCGTACAAGCTGGCCGTATGCGGCGCGATTTCCAGCTTGCCGCCGTCCAGCTTCAGCTCCGCCTTCACGTTCTCCAGCTTGATGTGCTTTGCGGCCAGCGCGCCGACGGCAATTTTCCCGGCCATGGTCTTGCCCTTGAGCACGGCGAGATCGACGCGGTCGTCGGCCTTTGCCTCCTTGTGCTCGGGCAGGTAGCGGTCCAGGTTCAGGCGGTCGATGCTGGCGTCGAAATTCGCTTTCAGCGGCGCGAAATTCGTCAGCTCCACTTTCGCCTTCAGCGCGGAGTCATCCAGCTTGCCCGAGAGATCGGCCTGCAGTTCCTGCTTCGCCAGGTTCGCTTTTATCGCGGCATCGATCTTCGCCTTCGCCGATATCCCTGCCACCGCGGCATCGAGATCCAGCGAGATCTTCGGGATCGTCAGGGCGGAGGCCGTGCCTTCCATCGCTGCGATCACGAGCCTCGCGTCGATGTTGCGTTGAGGACCCTTGATCTGGATTGAGCCCTTCACCTCCGAACCGGACGCCCTGTCCGGCGTGACCTCCACCTTCGGTGCGGAGAACTCGGCCGACACCGCGTCCTGATCGAAGCGCCCCTTCAGCTGCGCGCTGAATTTATCGAAGGCGAATTCGGCTTTGCCGAGATTGAAGCGCAGCGCGCCCGCCGCCTGCGCCCTCAGGTCGGCATCGGGTTTCTTCCCGGAAATCCGCGCCGACAGCGACAGGTCGCCCGGCGTCTGCCCGTCCAGCCGGCCGGTCTTCAGATTCAGGTCCGTCAGATCCAGTTCCTGCCCGGTCGCCTCGTCGCGCCAGGCAAGCTGGACCTTCTCGACGTTCACTTCGGCGATGCGCAGGTTCGGCGGCGCCCTGCCCTCGGCGGATTTTTCCCCGCCCTTGCCGGTCAGGTCGGAGAAATTCATCGTGCCATCCTTGCGGCGCAGCACATTGGCCTTCAGGCCGGAGAGCTTGAGCGTCTCGACCGCCACTTCGCCCGACAGGAGCGGCATGACGCGCACCGCCACTTCGGCCGAATCGAACGACAGGAACGGCTTGTCGCTGCCCGGTTCGCTGAGCGAGGTCTTGCCGAGCGCGAGCCCGGCGACCGGGAACAGTTTCACCTGCGGCACGCCCTCGATTTTCAGCGTGCGGTTCTTCTCCTTCATGGCGGCTTCCAGGCGCGTCTTGACGAACTGGCCGTCCACGATCGCCAGCGCGGCGCCCAGCGCGAGGACCGCGAGCGCGATCAGCCCGGCAATGCCGAACAACAGGATCCTGATTGCTTTCATGGCGCCACCTTGCCTTTGTTGGCTATGCCGAAGGGTACGTGACCGGTTGCGACGTGCTGGCGCGCGGATTCGACATGCGCGCGCTGGTCATCGAAGTAAAAATCAGGCTGAAAGGCCCTGAGGAATTCGCCCTTGTCCAGACCGCCGAGGAACAACGCCTCGTCCACCGCGATGTTCCAGTCCATCAACGTCCTCACCGCGCGCTCGTGCGCGGGGGCGCTGCGCGCGGTGACGAGCGCTGTGCGCACGCGCATCGGCACGTCGGTGCCGGCGGCCGCCTGCAGCCGGTGTAAGGCCTCCAGCAGCGGCTTGAACGGGCCCGGCGGCAGCGGCTTCAGCGCGTGCGTGGTCTCGTGGCGCGTGAACGCGTCCAGGCCGTCGCGCTGGAACACGCGTTCTGCCTCATCGGAGAACAGCACCGCGTCGCCGTCGAACGCGATGCGCACCTCTTCATGCCGCCCGGCGGCCTGCGCCGACTCGGGGACCACGCGGGCGGCCGGAAAGCGCGCGTCGAGCGCGCCCATCACGTCCTGCTCGTTCGCGGACAGGAAAAGATTCGCCCGCAGCGCGTCCAGATAGCGGTACGGGCTGCGGCCGCGGGTGAACACGCCGCGCTCGATCTTCAGCCCAGCGCGTTCGGCCGAGCGGAAGATGCGCAGCCCCGAGACCGGATCGTTCTTGGACAGGATCACCACTTCCACGCGCTGCGCGTCGCCCGTGTTGAAGGCGAGCAGCTTCTTCACCAGGCGGAAGGCGACGCCCTCCTTCGCCGGCACGTCCATGCGCGAGAATTGCAGATCGATGTACGCGCGTTCGCCCTGGGCGTCGAACACACGGTTCTCCTCCTCGAAATCGAACAGCGCGCGCGAGGAGATCGCCACGACAAGCTTGCCTTCAACCGAGTAGGGCATGGTCTCCGGTCCGTAGTGGAGCGGGTGAAGGGAATCGAACCCTCGTATGCAGCTTGGGAAGCTGCCGTTCTGCCATTGAACTACACCCGCTCAGGGTCCGGGAGACGAGTCTCCCGGTCACACAAGCGGGGAATTCTAAGGTAGAAAACAAAAAAGCCGCGGTTGGCCGCGGCTTTCAGGAAATACCCGTCTTGAGGGGCTACTGGACCCTGCGCAGGTCCGAAGGCGACAGGGAGGCGATCAACTCCAGCAGTTTCGGCTGGGCCCTGGCGAGCTTCGGCGCATCCGCCGGACGCATCACGATCGTCAGCGACTTGCGGCTGCGCAGGTCGGTGAACTTGCTGCCGATGCTATGGCCGTCGAGGTCGCGGATGATGACGTCGCTGCGCGTCTGTTCCTCGTAGCCCACGATGTCGCCGCTGTCATTGCGCATCGGGGTGAACAGCGCGACTTGGGCCACCACTTCACCCGTCTGCTCGTTGCGGAGCATCTCCTTGTAGCCGATGACGTGGCCCTGCTCGTTCCGCAGGCTCTCCTTGCGCACGACGCCGTAATCGGTCAGCGTGGAGCAGCCGCCGACCAAGAAACACGCCGCGAGAATCATTGTTCTGGTGGTCATTTTTCTCTCCTACAATGCCCTACTTGACTCGCAATCTACTCCCTTTGTCCGGCAAAGAGTAGGAAAAAGTGCCTTTCCTAATGTATTACATGAAGTTTTATTGCTTCGCAGCATACGACACAACCCATTGGCATCATTGTATTATTTTGAAATGATTCAAATCAGCGTGAACGGCGACACGAAGCACTACGATCGCCCCCTTGCGATATCGGAGTTGCTTGAGGAGATGGCCATCGGCGGCAAAAAGATCGCCGTAGAACGCAACGGCGAAATCGTGCCGAGGAGCGCGCACGGCTCCACGCTGCTGCTCGACGGCGACCAGCTGGAAATCGTGGCCGCCGTGGGAGGCGGTTGAAGGTGAACGATCCCCTGATCATCGCCGGGAGAGAATTTTCCTCGCGCCTGCTGGTCGGCACCGGCAAGTACCGGGACTTCGCCCAGACGCGCACGGCGATCGAGGCCTCGGGCGCGGAAATCGTGACGGTGGCGATCCGGCGCACCAACATCGGCCAGACCAAGGGCGAGCCTTCGCTGCTGGAATTCCTGCCGTCTTCGAAGTTCACCTACCTGCCCAACACGGCCGGCTGCTACAACGCGGCCGACGCGGTGCGCACGCTCAGGCTCGCGCGCGAACTGCTCGACGGCCATGATCTCGTCAAGCTCGAGGTGCTCGGCGACCCGCAATCGCTCTATCCCAACATGCCCGAAACGCTGGCGGCGGCAAAGACGCTTGTCGCTGAAGGCTTCAAGGTGATGGTGTACTGCTCGGATGACCCGATCCAGGCAAAGATGCTCGAGGAGCTGGGCTGCGTCGCGGTCATGCCGCTGGCTTCGCTGATCGGCTCCGGCATGGGCATCCTCAATCCCTGGAACCTGCAGCTGGTGATCGAACGGGTGAAAGTGCCCGTGCTGGTGGATGCGGGCGTCGGCACCGCCTCGGATGCCGCGATCGCGATGGAACTGGGTTGCGACGGCGTGCTGATGAACACGGCGATCGCCGCGGCGAAGGACCCGGTGCTGATGGCGCGCGCGATGAGGAAGGGCGTCGAGGCGGGCCGGGAGGCGTTCCTTGCCGGCCGCATGCCGAAAAAGCTCTACAGCGCCGTGCCCTCCTCCCCGACCGGGGGCACGATCGCGCCGTCGCAGCCGAAAGCTGCTTGAAGCGGGAAATCAGAAGTTTCGTCCTGCGCCAGGGCAGGATTACGCCTTCGCAGCAGCGCGCGCTCGACGAACTGTTTCCGCGTTTTGGCATTTCATTTTCGGATTCTTTCCTCAACACGAAAGAAATATTCGGCAGAACCGCGCCCATCATTCTTGAAATCGGCTCCGGCATGGGCGAGACCACCGCGGCGATCGCGGCGGCGCATCCTGAAACCGACTATGTCGCCATCGAGGTTCACGGTCCGGGCATCGGCAGCCTGCTGAAAAAAATCGAAACGCTGGAACTGAAGAACCTGCGCGTCATCCGGCACGACGCGGTCGAAGTACTGGGGCAGATGATCGCCGACGGTTCCCTGGCAGGCATCCATCTCTTTTTTCCGGATCCCTGGCCGAAGAAGCGCCACCACAAGCGGCGCCTGGTGCAGCCGCCCTTCGCGGCGCTGGCGGCGCGCAAGCTCGCGCCCGGCGGCTATTTCCACGCCGCCACCGACTGGCCGGAATATGCGATGCAGATTGAAGAGGTTTTTTCTTCAAATGCTCTTTTCAAAAAAGAGCCTCCGGAACAAAAGGCCCGCCCTGTCACCAAGTTCGAGCGCCGCGGCATCGGCCTCGGCCACCCCGTGCGCGACCTGCTATTCCTGCGCCGGCAGGAATAGTCCGACGAGGTCGTTCAGGAAGCGCCGCCCGCGCTCGGTCGGCCGGATGCGCTGCCTGGCACGCTCCAGCAGTTTTTTTTCTTCCGCCACCCTGAGTCCCGATTCGATGAGCGACAGCGGCAGTCCGCAGCGCGCGGCGAATAGCTCTGCCGGAAAGCCCTCGACCAGGCGCAGCGCGTTCAGCATGAATTCGAACGGCAGCTCCTTCGGCGGGATGGCGCGGTTCTCGACGCCGGCATCGCCCGCCAGGTACTCGCGTGGCTGCTTCACCCTCTCGTGCCGGGTCACGCGGTCGGCGAAGCTCAGCTTGCCGTGCGCGCCGGCGCCGATGCCGAGGTAGTCGCCAAATTCCCAGTAGTTGAGATTGTGGCGGCAGCGATGGCCGGGCCGGGCGAAAGCGGAGGTTTCGTAGTGGCCGAATCCGGCCCGCGCCAGCGTTTCCTCGGCCATCACCTGCATGTCGGCGGCCTCGTCGTGCGCCGGCAGCTTCGGCGGATGCGAGAAGAACACTGTGTTCGGTTCGATCGTCAGCTGGTAAGCGGAGAAATGCGGCGTGCCGTGGCGAACGCCTTCCTCGATGTCGGCGCGCGCCATCGCCGGGGACTGGCCCGGCAGGCCGTACATGAGATCGATGTTCACATTGCCGAAGATATCCAGTGCCGTCGCAATCGCGCGCCGCGCCTCGTCGGCGGAATGAATGCGCCCGAGCGCCTTCAGCATCGCGTCGTCGAAGCTCTGCACGCCAAGCGAGAGCCGGTTCACGCCGGCATCGCGATAGCCCCGGAAGCGCCCGGCCTCCGATGCGCCGGGATTGGCTTCCATGGTGATCTCGGCGTCGGGTTCGAGCGCCAGGCGAGCGCGCACCGCGGCCAGCAGCGCGTCGATCTGCTCAGCGGGAAACAGGCTGGGCGTGCCGCCGCCCATGAAGATCGAATGGATGCGCCGCCCCCAGACCGACGGCAGCATCGCCTCGAGATCGCGGATCAACGCGGCCGTGTACTCCCCGAACGGCAAGTCTCCTTGCCGCTCGTGGGAATTGAAATCGCAATACGGGCATTTCTTCACGCACCACGGCAGGTGGACGTAGAGCGCCAGCGGCGGCAACGCGGTGAACCTTACCTGCCGCATGTCCCGCAGAACCGCGCTCATTGGACCTTCAGCAGCTCCAGCAGCCTGGCGAGCGCCTGCCCGCGGTGGCTGACGCGGTTCTTTTCCTCCGGCGCGAGCTCCGCCGCGGTCTTGTCCAGGGCTTTCAGGTAGAAGTACGGGTCGTAGCCGAAGCCGCCGCTGCCGCGCGGTGCGCGCGCGATCTCGCCATGCCATTCGGCTTGCGCGACCAGCGGTTGCGTATCGCCGGGCCCGCGCATCAGCACCAGCACGCAGACGTAACGCGCGCGGCGATCCTCGTGCGGCGCCATCTCCGCCAGCAACTTCTGGTTGTTGCGCGCATCCGATTTCGGCTCTCCCGCGTAGCGCGCGGAATGAACGCCCGGCGCACCGCCCAG
>DATBQR010000050.1:0-2537 GCA_036560705.1 Burkholderiales bacterium
CCCTCATGGGCTGGTCCCAGGCAACGTTTGCTTCGAAAGTGAAAATCGCCGACGGCAAAGCGCAAGTGACCCGCGAAGTGGACGGCGGCCTGGAAACCATTTCCATCAAGCTGCCGGCGATCGTCACCACCGACCTGCGCCTGAACGAGCCGCGCTACGTGACGCTGCCGAACATCATGAAGGCGAAGAAGAAGACGCTGGAGATGCTGAAGCCGGATGCGCTCGGCGTGGACGTGTCGCCGCGCCTGCAGACCATCAAGGTGGTGGAGCCGCCCAAGCGCAAGGCCGGAGTGAAGGTGCCGGATCCGAAGGCGCTGGTCGACAAGCTGCGCAACGAAGCGAAAGTGATCTGATGGCCGTCCTCGTCCTCGCGGATCACGACGGCAAGGCCGTCCGCAAGTCCACGCTCAACACCGTCGCCGCCGCGCAGAAAATCGGCGGCGACATCCACGTGCTGGTGGCAGGCAGCAACTGCGGCGATGCGGCCAAGGCCGCCGCGGCGGTCGCAGGCGTCGCCAAGGTGCTGCACGCCGACGCCGCGCCGCTCGGCGACGAACTCGCCGAGAACGTCGCGGCGCTGGTGGTGTCGCTCGCCAAGAGCTACAGCCACATCCTTGCGCCGGCGACCTCGAGCGGCAAGAACATCATGCCGCGCGCCGCGGCGCTGCTCGACTGCCAGCAGATCTCCGAAATCATCTCGGTGGAATCGCCCGACACCTTCGTGCGGCCGATTTATGCCGGCAATGCGCTGGCCACGGTGAAGTCCAAGGATGCGATCAAGTTCATTACCGTCCGTACGACCGGCTTCGATGCCGTCGCCGCTACGGGAGGAAATGCCGCCATTGAAAAAACCAATCCTCCCGCCGACAGCGGGCTGTCCAGTTTCGTCGGCCGGGAGGTGCAGAAATCCGAGCGCCCCGAACTCACCTCGGCGCGCGTCGTGGTGTCGGGCGGGCGCGGCATGGGCTCGGGCGAGAACTTCAAGATCCTCGAGCCGCTCGCCGACAAGCTGAACGCGGCGATGGGCGCTTCGCGCGCCGCGGTGGATGCGGGCTTCGTGCCGAACGACTGGCAGGTCGGCCAGACCGGCAAGATCGTCGCCCCGGAACTCTATGTCGCCATCGGCATCTCCGGCGCCATCCAGCACCTGGCCGGCATGAAGGACAGCCGTGTCATCGTCGCCATCAACAAGGACGAGGAAGCGCCGATCTTCCAGGTGGCCGACTACGGCATCGTCGGCGACCTGTTCAAGCTGGTCCCGGAACTGGTGGAGGAGTTGAAGAAATGAGCAGCTATGTCGCCCCCCTTAAAGACATGCGGTTCGTCCTCAACGAGCTGGCCGGACTGGGGGAGGTGGCAAAGCTGCCAGGGTATGAGGAAGCCACCCCGGAAACCGTGGATGCCATCCTCGAGGAAGCCTCGAAGTTTGCTACAGAAGTCCTTGATCCACTGAATTATTCTGGGGACCAGGAAGGCTCCAACTGGAAGGACGGCAAGGTCACCACGCCGAAGGGTTTCAAGGAGGCCTACAAGCAGTACACCGAGGCCGGCTGGCCGGCGCTGCCCTTCGAGGCGGAGTACGGCGGCCAGGGGCTGCCGAAACTGGTGGCCACGGCGGTCGAGGAAATCCTGACCTCCAGCAACATGTCCTTTTCCCTGTGTCCGTTGCTCACCCAGGGGGCGATCCACGCGCTGATCCTCTGCGGTTCCGACGCGCTGAAGAAAACCTACCTGGAAAAGATGGTTGCGGGCCGCTGGACCGGCACCATGAACCTGACCGAGCCGCAAGCCGGTTCAGATCTGGCTTTGGTTAAAACAAGGGCAAAACCGTCTGGCGACCACTACCTGATCACCGGCCAGAAGATCTTCATCACCTACGGCGAGCACGACCTCACCGAGAACATCGTCCACCTGGTGCTCGCACGCACTCCCGAGGCGCCCGAGGGCGTGAAGGGAATTTCGCTCTTCGTGGTGCCGAAATTCCTGCCGAAGGCGGACGGCACGCCGGGCGAACGCAACCAGGCGAAATGCGCCTCCATCGAGCACAAGCTCGGCATCCATGCCAGCCCCACGGCGGTAATGGTGTTCGAGGACGCGGTCGGCTACCTGGTGGGCGAGGAGAACAAGGGCCTGTCGTACATGTTCGTGATGATGAACGCCGCGCGCTTCAGCGTCGGACTGGAAGGCGTGTCGATCGCCGAGCGGGCGTTCCAGCGCGCGCTGGCCTACGCCAAGGACCGGCTGCAGGGCAAGGACCTCGTGCAGGGCGGCAAGACCGTGCCGATCATCCGCCACCCGGACGTGCGCCGGATGCTCATGCTGATGAAATCGCAGACGGAAGCGGCGCGCGCTCTCGCCTATGTCGTCGCTGCCTCGATGGATGCCGCCTTGAAGACAAAAGACAAACGCCACCAGGCGTTCGTCGACCTGATGATTCCCGTCGTGAAGGGCTGGAGCACCGAGACCGGCATCGACGTCGCCTCGCTGGGCGTGCAGATTCACGGTGGCATGGGCTTCATCGAGGAGACCGGCGCGGC
>DATBQR010000051.1:0-45723 GCA_036560705.1 Burkholderiales bacterium
ACCATGCCGCCGGCAGCACGCGGACATCGGCGCCGTACAAGCCGAAAATGGCGAACTGCGGAATCCATTGCCGCGCGCCCTCCGGCCAGCTGAGATTGCTGTGGATACCGTATGCCGTGTCCGGGAAGCAGTAAATGGAGACGAGGCCGAGCAAGACCGCGCCGAGGTATTGCGGGTATATCCGCAGAAATCTGTTCAGGAAGAAAGCGCCGATCTGGCCCGGGGCGGCATAGACTTCCTGCGTAATCTGGGTAATGAGGTATCCGCTGATGTAAAAGAAGGCCAATACCGCAACCGGGCCGGCGCCGGGGGCGACCGGATTCCAGATGTGGAATATCACCACGTTGAACGCCAGGAGGAACCTGGCGAGGTTGATGCCCGCGTTCATGTCAGCCCGCGCGGCTCCCCGGCCGCGTCAGGGCTTGCGCCCGGCCGGAACGAACGGCGCGATCTCGTCCCTCCACAGCAGGTAGCCCTTGCCGTTCAGGTGCACGCCGTCATACGTCAGTTCGTCCTTCAGCCCGCGTTCGTCGGCGAGCTCCCGGTTGATGTCGATGAAGGTGAATTCCTTCTGCCCGGGCGCGGCCAGCCGCCGGTTCAGCTGCTTTATTTTCACGTTGGCGGCGGCGCAGGATTTCCAGGCGGCCTTGCGTTCATTGCACATCAGCGTGGACTGCACGAACACTTCGGCGCCGCCCTGTTTCAAGGCCGCGACGATCTTCATGTAATTGCCGAAAACCTCTTCGACGGACCTGTCCGCGCCGGTGAAATCGTTTATGCCGATCATAACGAACGCTTTCCGGGCGTGGACGGAGACGATGCCGTTCATCCTCTCGAGAATGCCGCCGCTCGTGTCCCCGTCGATGCCGCGGTTGGCAATGCTCACGTCCGGGAACAGCTCCCGCCATTCCGCTCCGCCGGTCAGCGAATCACCCACCATGACGACGGAAGACTTCGTTTTGATCGCGTCGAACAGGGATGTTCTCTCTTGCCAGTAGGAATCGTGCGCGGCGGCCGCGAAAACGCCTCGCGCAAAGCCGGCTGCGAAAACGAGCGGGGGAATCGCCGCGAATATCAACCAGCGTCTGTTCATCGGATAGCGGAGGCCCAATCGCGATCGAAGCGGTGCGCCGCGCCCTAGCGGCAACTCGTCACGTCAGTGGGGCGCCAAGGGTTGCTGAAGGTGCTCAAGGACTCCAGAAACACGACCAGGTCGGACTGTTCGCCCGGGGTGAGGTTCAGGGGTTTGGGCGCGACTGGGCTGCGGGCCGGGCGCCGGGGGTCGGCCTCGGAATAATGGCGCACCACGTCGGCGAGCGTGGCGAGTTCGCCGTGGTGGCCATACGGCGCGGTGAGCAGCAGGTGGCGCAGCGTGGGCACTTTGAACGCGCCGTCCCTGCCCGGGTCGGCGTGACCGGCCGCGGCATAGACGGAAAATCCGTTGTCGCGCAGTTCGCCGTTGCTGAAATTCGGCCCGCCGTGGCAGCTGTCGCAATTTCCCTTGCCGATGAAAATCCGCAGCCCGCGCTGCGCCGCCTCGGAGTAGAGCCAGGGCGTGACGGGTTCGCCGCGCGCGAGCGCGTCGCGGAACCGGTCGAAAGGCGTGGTCGGGCTGACGAACGTTTCCTGGAACGCGGCAACGGCCTTGGCGACGTCCTCGAATACCGCTTCGTCGTCGCTTGCCGGGGGCGGCGCGCCGAAGCTGTTGCGGTAGCGGCATGCAAGCTGGTCGTCCTTGCGCACCAGCTCGGCGACGTGGCGCGCGCTCGCGCCAAGCTCGCGGGCGTCGAGCATCGGGCGCATGCTTTGCGACCACAGGCTGTCCGTAACCCCGTCCCAGCCGAACCGGCGGCCCAGCCGCACGTTCATGAGCGTCGGCGTATTGCGATCCACCTCGGCGGCGGCTGCGCCGCGCGTGAGGTTGTCCGTCCAGTTGCGCTCGGGGACATGGCAGGTGCCGCAGGAAAACTTGCCGCCCGTCGACAGGCGCGCGTCGAAGAACAGCCGCTCGCCGAACTCGATCGCCTCAGGTTTGCCCGAGACCCGGTTGCCGGGATCGGTCCGGGCCGGTCCCGGCCAGGGCCCGTGGGCGAGGATCGCCCGGACCTCGTTTCCCGTGAAGGGCGGCGAATCCTCCGCGGCGGCGCCGGCGGGCAGGGGAAGCCCCGCCAGGGCCGCCAGCGCACACCAGATCGCGGTTTGGGCCGTCACGCGACGTTATGATGTGAGCCCATCACCGGGAGAGTACGAGTGACCATCAAGTCTGACAAGTGGATCCGCCGCATGGCCGCGCAGGGCATGATCGAGCCCTTCGAGCCGGGCCAGGTCAAGGAAGTCAACGGCAAGCGGATCGTTTCCTACGGGACGTCGAGCTACGGCTACGACATCCGCTGCTCGGGCGAATTCAAGGTGTTCACCAACATCAACGCCACCATCGTCGATCCCAAGAAGTTCGACGAGAAGTCGTTCGTGGACGTCCGCGGCGACGAGTGCATCATCCCGCCGAATTCATTCGCACTGGCGCGCACGGTCGAGTATTTCCGCATTCCGCGCAGCGTGCTGACCATCTGCCTCGGCAAGTCCACCTACGCGCGCTGCGGAATCATCGTCAACGTGACGCCGCTGGAGCCGGAGTGGGAAGGGCACGTGACGCTGGAATTTTCCAACACCACGCCGCTGCCGGCGCGCATCTACGCCAACGAAGGCGTCGCCCAGGTGATCTTCATCGAGTCGGACGAGGTTTGCGAGACGTCGTACCGCGACCGCGGCGGCAAATATCAGGGGCAGAAGGGCGTCACCCTGCCGCGTATCTAGGCTGCCGGCAGGCCCACTATTCCTAGTGGTGCGGCCGGTTAGCTTCCCCACCTATAGTGGATTCTCAAGCCCGCCGCCGGGGCGCTCCCTCTGGCGGCGGGTAAAAAAACTGTCACAAAACCCTTGACTCGGGGGGGTGACTCCCTATAATCCGCAAAAATTCCCTGTTAACTCAAGGACAAGAAGGAGGTCATCATGACAAGCATCAGGAACTCAGGCTCGGTTGTCTGCATCCTCGACCTTCCTGAAACCTAGTTCGCAAGGAGAGTTTGATGGGCGTACGCCCCAGTAGCATCGGCCGCACAAGCAAGCAATCTTCACTACCGCAAGAACAGCTCTTCGACACGCATCCCGAAGTCAGTCTCGACTTCGAGATCGTCCGCCAGGCCGCCCGCCAGAAATACACGCGGCCGTTCCTGATCCTAGACAACGCCATCGTGCGCGAAAAAGCGCGCCGCTTCCGCGCGGCGATGCCGCGCGTGCGTCCGCATTACGCGGTGAAGGCGAACCCCGACCGGCGCGTCGTTAAGGCGCTGCTGCAGGAGGGCTGCAGCTTCGAGATCGCCTCGACCTCGGAGCTCGACCTGCTGCTCTCGCTGGGCGCGAACGCGGCGGAGGTGTTCTACTCGAACCCGATGAAATCGCGCCAGGCAGTGGCATATGCCGCGGCCAAGGGCGTCGAGTGGTTCGTCGTCGACAGCGTCGATGAGCTGCGCCGCATTCACGAGATCAAGGCGAGCGCCAAGATGTACCTGCGCGTCGCCACGCCCAACATCGGCAGCGACTGGCCGCTTTCAGGAAAGTTCGGCGCCGGCGCTTCGGAGACGCGCGAAATCATCTCGACGGCGGCCAAGCTGGGCGCCGACCTCGCCGGGGTGACTTTCCACGTCGGCTCGCAATGCCGCAACCCGGAAAACTGGCGCGTCGGCATCGAAAAGGCGCGTGCCTTGTTCGATTCCATGACCAAGGCGGGCCTCAGGCCCCGCCTGCTCGATATCGGCGGCGGCTTCCCGGTGCGCCATGTGAAGCCGATTCCCTCGATCGAGGTGATCGGGCAGGTGGTGAACGAGGCGATCAAGGCCTTTCCCGACGAGGTGCAGATCGTCGCCGAGCCCGGTCGCTACATGGTGTCGGACGCGGCCTATTTCGTCTGCCGCGTGATCGGCACCACGACGCGCGGCGGCAAGCGCTGGATGCACTGGGACGCGGGCCTGTTCGGCGGCGTGATCGAAACCACCGAGGGTCTCAAGTACCGCATCCGCACCGAGCGCTCGGGGCCGGACATTCCCTGGCATGTCGCGGGTCCCACTTGCGACTCGGTCGACGTGATCCTGCGCGATGAACCGCTGCCCTCCGACCTCCAGGAAGGCGATTTCGTGTATCTGCGCAACGCGGGCGCCTACACCACCGCCTACGCCAGCGAATTCAATGGATTCCCGCTGCCTGAGGTAAGGGTTTTTGAATCTAAGGGCTGACCTTCTCGTACAGCACGAAATCGAAGCGCACACCGCCGGCTGAGGTGTGCGTTTCTTTTTGCGACACGCGCCAGCCCCTGCGGTCCCAGTCGGGGAAGCGCGTGTCCCCTTCGTAGTCCTGCTGGATTTCGGTGAGCACCAGGCCGTCGGCGAGCGGCAGCGCCGCGGCGTAGATCTCGGCGCCGCCGATCACGAATGCCGCCGGTTCGCCGGCGCATAGCGCGACTGCCGCCTCCAGCGATGCCGCCACGCTGGCGCCGGGCGCTTCGAAGCCGGGCTTGCGGCTGACCACGATGTTCTCGCGGCCCGGCAGCGGTTTGCCGAGCGACTCCCAGGTGCGCCGGCCCATGATGATCGGGTGGCCGAAAGTGAGATTCTTGAAGTGCTTCAGGTCCTCGGGCAGGTGCCATGGCAGCTTGCCGCCCGCACCGATGATGCCGTTCCTCGCCACGGCGGCGACGAGGTACAGATGCGTTGCAGTGCCGCTTGGTGGATGCTTCATTGTTTCCTCGAGTTGCGTCGGCTGCGGTTTTACGAGCGGTATTGAGCGGGCGACGGACGGCGTGCCGGCGGCGGACTGTCGTGATTTTGTGACATTTCGCCTGCCTCTAACATTGTTTTACGTGCCATTATATTTCGATGGACGCCGAAAGAAATTTTGCGGCGCTGCGCTATCCGCGTTCCTTTCTCGGACTGCTGGTGGCTGCGTTCCTGCTGGTCGCCTTGCCGCTGCTTGGCACGCTCCTGTATTCGGCCTGGCATACCGAGCGCCTCACCGAGCAAAGCCGCAGCGCGGTTTCCGGCGCGGCTGCCGCCGCGCGTGCGAGCCGGGCGCTGGTAAACCGCATCGGCTCGATCGAGCGCCTCGCGCTGCAGCTGGCGGTGTTGCAGGATCCGCAGCTGCGCGCCGATTTCGCGCGCGCGCATGCGAGCTTCAGGCAGACGGCCGTCGAGCTGTCCCTGCTGCCGCTGGACGACGGCCAGCTTACGGCGCTCAAGCGGACGATGGAGCGGGAAGAGGTCCTCTTCAACCAGGTGCAGTCGCCGCCGCGCGGCCGGGTGGACGCCCGCGCGGTGCGCGACCTTGCCGGTGCGCTGGTGGACGATGCCTACCAGGTGCTTGCCGTCAGCTATTTCGTCGCCGACCGCGAGGTCGAGCGCCTGGGAGCGAGTGCGGACGAGGTCCACCGCCGGCTGATCGTCATGGTGCTGATCGCCACCGCGCTTGCGCTCGCCGCCGCGCTGGTGCTCACGCGCCTCATCGCGCGGCCCATCGCCGAGCTTGAATCCGCGATCCGGCAGCTTGGCAGCGCCGACTTCGAGCATCCGATCCGGGTCAGCGGCCCGGCCGACCTGCAGAGCCTGGGCGAACGCCTCGAATGGCTGCGCCGCCGCCTGATCGAACTCGAGGCGCAGAAGAACCGGTTCCTCCGCCACCTGTCCCACGATCTCAAGACGCCGCTTGCCGCTCTGCGCGAGGGGACGGAACTGCTGAACGACCAGGTTGCCGGACCGCTCGCGCCGCCGCAGCAGCAGGTGGTCGCCATCATGCGGGACAACAGCGTCAAGCTGCAGCGGCTGATCGAGGAACTGCTCGGCTACCAGCGCGCGCTGCACGCCGCTTCCGGCCTGCAGGTCGGTGCGGTGGCGCTGGACGGGCTGCTGCGGCAGTCGGTCCAGTCGCACCAGCTGGCGGCGCAGACCAAGGCGCAGCGGGTGGAGCTCGACATTGCGCCGCTCACCGTCTGGGCGGATGCGGCGAAGCTGCGCTCGGTGATCGACAATCTGCTTGGCAACGCCGTCAAGTTCACGCCGCCCGGCGGCGACATCCGCGTGCTGGCGCGTAAAAGCGGCGGCCTGGCCACCATCGACGTCCTCGACAGCGGGCCCGGCGTGCCGCCGGAGGAGCGCGAAGCGATCTTCGAGGCCTTCTTTCGTGGCCGCGCCGGCGCCTTCGGGCGCGCGGAAGGCACCGGACTGGGCCTCGCGATCGCGCGCGAGTTCGCCGAGGCGCACGGCGGCCGCATCGAAGTCGTGGCCGGGGGGCACGGCGGCCATTTCCGCGTCACGCTGCCGGTGCGGCCGGCTGCGCCGTTGGCGGAAGCAGCATGAGAGTTTATTTGCTTGCCGCCGCGCTGCTGCTGGCCGGCTGCGCCGCGAGCCCGCCTGCCGCGAGTCCGCCCGCGTCGAATCCTCCCGGGGCAAGAGCGCCCGTCGACGAATGCAGGGCCGACGTGGAACGTTTGACCGCGCTGCTGGCGGCGGAAGCCGCCGAGCGGCAGCGCCTGACGCGCACCGCGGCGCGGCGCGAGGAAGCGCTCCGGCGCCAGCTGGATGCCATGAAGGCGATCGAGCGGGGGATTCTCGAACGCGACGACCGAATGCAAACAGAGACGAGGTGAGCCATGGAAAAGGGCCAGAAAAAAATCCTGCTGATCGACGACGACAAGGACCTGCTGCATCTGATCTCGATGCGCCTGAGCGCCGCCGGCTACGCGGTCACGACGGCCGAGTCCGGCCAGTCGGGGCTTGCCGCGATGGCCGCGTCCCCGCCCGAACTGGTGATCACCGACCTGCGCATGGACGGCATGGACGGCCTGGCGCTGTTCGATGCGATCCACCGGGAAGCGCCGGCGCTGCCGGTCGTCATCCTCACCGCGCACGGCACGATCCCGGAGGCGGTGGCGGCAACCCGGCGCGGCGTGTTCGGCTTCCTCACCAAGCCCTTCGATCCCAAAGTGCTGCTCGACACCGTGGCCGAGGCGCTGCGCCTGTCCGGCGCGCCTTCGGGCGGCGACGAGGGCTGGCGCTCGGAGATGGTCACGCGCTCCCCGGCGATGGAATCGCTGCTCGCGCAGTCCAGGCGGGTGGCGATATCGGATGCGGCGGTCTGCATCCTCGGCGCCAGCGGCACCGGCAAGGAACTGCTGGCGCGGGCGATCCACCGCGCGAGCCGGCGCGCCGATGCGCCTTTCATCGGCGTGAACTGCGGCGCGATCCCGGAGGGCCTGCTCGAGTCCGAGTTGTTCGGCCATAAGAAAGGCTCGTTTACCGGGGCCGTGCAGGACCGCAAGGGCCTTTTCCAGGCCGCCGAGGGCGGCACGCTCTTCCTCGATGAGATCGGCGACATGCCGCCCGCGCTGCAGGTAAAGCTGCTGCGTGCGCTGGAGGAAAGAGTGGTGCGCCCGGTCGGCTCCAACGAGTCGATCGCGGTCAACGTGCGCGTGATTTCGGCAACCCACCGCAAGCTGGAGGAGCGCATCGCGTCGGGCGATTTCCGCGAGGACCTGTTCTACCGCCTGAGCGTGGTGAAGCTGGCGCTGCCGACGCTGGCCGAGCGGCGGGAGGACATCCCGCTGCTCGCGGGGCATTTTCTCGTGGACGTCGCGGGGCGCTACAGCCGCCCGCGCCTGGCGCTCTCCCCCGAGGCGATGGAGCTGCTGGTGGCGGCGCAGTGGCCGGGCAATGTGCGCCAGCTGCTGAACGTGATCGAACAGGCGGTGGCGCTCTCCGCGACCGACGTCATTCCGGCCTCGCTGGTCCGCCAGGCGCTGGACGCGGGCGACTCGGCGCTCACGCCGCTCGATGAAGCGCGGCGCGCCTTCGAGCGCGACTACCTGGCACGCATCCTCAAGATCACCGCGGGCAACGTCACGCAGGCGGCGCGGCTGGCCGGCCGCAACCGCACCGAGTTCTACCGGCTGCTGGACCGTCATGCGCTCGAGCCGGCGATGTTCAAATCGTCGCCGCGCGCAGACAGCGAAAACCGCGCCGCATCAAGCGCTTCCCGCATGCGCGGCTGATCGCGTCGCCGCGCGGCGACGATTTGCCCTGCGGCTCCCGCTGGAAATACGTCACGGCGTGCGGCTAAGCCACTGTCCGCAGGCGTTTTTCCCGCGCTGGCACGGGGGTTGCAAAAGATCGTGAGGGGCACAGCAAGGAGTCGCTCATGGAACGTGCGAAAACGCACCCGATCTTCATCGTCGCCGGTGCTGCGGTACTGGTGTTCAGCCTGCTCGGCGCGGCGGCGCTGACGGGAATGCTGCCGGCCGCGAACCCGAAGCCGGGCGAACCGGCTGCGGTCGCGCAGGCCGGAAACGGCCAGCCAGGAAATGCCTCTTCGCATCCGGTCGGCGTTCCGCAGGCCGGCGGCGCGCCCGCCGCGCCGTGCGCGAACTGCGGCGTCATCGATGCGATCCGCGCAGTCGAGGTGCAGGGCGACGCGAGCGGCGTGGGCGCGGTCGCCGGCGGCGTCGCAGGTGCGGTGGTCGGCAGCCAGTTCGGGCACGGCGCCGGCAGGACGCTGCTGACCCTCGGCGGCGCGGCGGGCGGCGCCTACGCGGGCAACACGATCGAGAAGCACGTGAAGAAGCACACGACTTGGCGCGTCACCGTAAGGCTGGAGGACGGCACCCTGAGGACGCTGTCGCAGCCCGCGCAGCCGCCGTTCGCGGTCGGCGACCGCGTGCGCATCGTCAATTCGAATCTGGAGCGGGCCTAGGAGCCGCCGCCATGGAACACGTCAGAACCAAACCGGTAAGCGACACCAGCGCCTTCTTCCAGGCCATCGTGGGATTTACGGTTGCGGCACTGGTGATGCTGGGCGTCGGCGGCACCGTGTATCACCTGGTTGCGCCGGGCGGCTGGCTTGCGCAGATCTTCGGCCGCAGCCTCGCCGGCGGCCTGGCGGCGGTGCTCGCGTTTCTGATCATCGGCCTGTGCGCGTGGCTCGCGCGCAGCTGGATCTCCATCGGATCGAGGAACCGGCATTCCGATCTTTTCGTCTACGCATTCGCGGTCGCGGGCGTTTTCTACGCGATCGAGATATTCGCCAAGGGATCGCTCTAGCGCGGAGCGTACCGCCAACGTTTTCCCCCCGGCCCGCCCTTCCCCCCTAGGGGCGGGCCATTTTTTTTCAGACGGCGATCGGCGCCTTGATGGCGGGGTGCGGCTCGTAACCCTCGAGCGTGAAGTCCTCGTAGGTAAACGCGAACAGATCCTTCACAGCGGGATTGATCTTCATGCGCGGAAACGGCCGCGGCGCGCGCGCCAGCTGCTCGCGGGCCTGCTCCAGGTGGTTCAGGTAGAGGTGGGCGTCGCCCAGCGTCAGCACGAACTCGCCCGGCCGCAGGCCGGTCACCTGCGCCATCATCAGCGTCAGCAGCGCGTACGAGGCGATGTTGAACGGCACCCCGAGGAAAAGATCGGCGCTGCGCTGGTACATCTGGCAGGAAAGCCTGCCGTCGGCGACGTAGAACTGGAACAGCGCATGGCAGGGCGGCAGCGCCATGCGATCCACGTCCGCCGGGTTCCACGCGCTCACCAGATGCCGGCGCGAATCCGGTTTTTTCCGGATGGATTCCACGACGTTCCTGATTTGGTCAATCTCGCCGCCGTCCGGCGAGCGCCAGTGCCGCCACTGGTAGCCGTACACGGGCCCGAGCTCGCCGTTTTCGTCGGCCCATTCGTCCCAGATCGTCACGCCGCGCTCCTGCAGCCACTTCACGTTGGTGTCGCCGCGCAGAAACCAGAGCAGCTCCAGCACGATCGACTTCAGGTGCAGTTTCTTGGTGGTGAGCAGCGGAAAATCCGCGCCGAGGGGGAAACGCATTTGGCGGGCGAACACCGACAGCGTTCCGGTCCCCGTGCGGTCCGTCTTGCTGGCGCCCTGCGCCAGCACCTGCGCGAGCAGGTCCAGGTATTGCCGTTCGCCGTGTTCTTCTTTCATACCGCGATGGTAGCGAAAAGTTCGCGCGCGCTCTGAAAGCGGTCTTCGGGTCGTTTCGCCAGCAGCCGGTCGATGATGGTCTGGTACCCCGCCAGTCGCTCCGGCAGCAGCGGGATCTCTCCGTGGACATGCTGGTACACCAGGGCCGCCGGGCCTTCGTCCCCCCACAGCTTGCGGCCGGTCAGCATCTCGTAGAAGACCGCGCCCAGGCTGTACAGGTCCGAGCGGGCGTCCGCCGTCCTGCCCAGGCACTGCTCCGGGCTCATGTAGCGCGGCGTCGCCATCACTTCCCCCTGGCGCGTCAGGTCGGTATCCGAGTCGAGGTCCTTCGCCAGGCCGAAATCCACGATGACCGGGCGGCCGTTGTCGCGGAACATGATGTTCTGCGGCTTCAGGTCCCGGTGCACGATATCGCGCGAATGGATGGCGTCCAGCGCCTTGGCGATCTGCGAGGTGATGCGCAGCGCGGTGAGCGAGGTCATGCCTTCCTGGATGCGCGCGGCGAGCGTCCCGCCGGAGAGGTATTCCATGGCGATGTAGGGGTGCTCGCCCGAGAAGCCCTGGTCGAAGATGTGCGCCACGTGCTCGTTTTCCACCGAGACGATCAGCTTGTATTCGCGCACGAAGCGCTGCAGGAAGGTGGCGTCCCGGCGCAGCCCCGGGTCGAGCACTTTGAGCACCATCTGCATGCCGTCGTGAACGCGCTCGGCCAGGTACACCTGCGCCATGCCGCCCTCGCCGATCATGCGCAGCGTCCGGTATCCGGGGATCGCCACTGTGTCGCCGCGCAGCGGGGCGCCGATGCGCTGCAGATCGAGCGGCGTGGTGCGCGCGAACACAGGGCTCCTGCCCGAGGTTTCCAGGTGGCGCGCTTCCTGTTCGCGCAGGGCGTCCTCGATCGCGCGCGTCAGGCGCTGCGCGGGCAGGCCGGTCTTGCGCAGGAAATCGGCCGCGCCCGCCTTCATCGCCTGGATGGCGACGTGGGTGTCGCCGTGGTCCGCGATCAGGATCACGGGCGGCGCTTGCACATTCTTACGAAATTCGGCCACCCACTGGATGCCGTCTTCGCCGGCGGGATGCGAGTCCAGCAGCACCATGTTGTAGCGTTCGCGGGCCAGGATCTCGGAAGGTTTGCCGTGCCGGCGAGGGTCCCATTCGTCGATTTGCGCCTCTGGCCAGCGCCCGCGCAGCATCGCCGCGAGCGCCTGCCGGAACTCGCTCGACTCGTCGACGATGAGAAAGCGGGTGGGAGCGGCCGGGGACACGCGCTATTTTGCCGGGGACGGACGCATTGATAAAGGCTGGCGAACAGGACATCATGCGCCCTGCGGAGGAAGCCCCAGTGAACATCACACCATGAAGCTCTTCGGCGGCGCAAAGCCGGACCATCCCCTTGGCGACCCGAAGGAGGCGAAGCGCGTCCTCGACGGGCTGCCGGCGAACGACCCGGTAAAGGCGCTCGACGAGCTGATGCACTGGATGGAGTCGGTGGCGGCTGCCGAGGGCTTCAAGCCCGAGAGCCGGATCCAGCTGCTGTTCGCGCTGGACGAGGCGGCGCAGCCACGCGTGCGCAAGCTGGCGAAGGACTACTTCGCGGCCGGCCGGCCGTCCCGTTTCCAGGAGAACCGGCTCTGGACCGCGCTGCACAGCTACTGGCGGCAGGCGGGATACGCGTACGCGCGCTCGATCGACCAGTTCGTCCAGGCGCACAAGGGCATCGATGCGGCGAAGAACCTGCTGCCGCTTCTGCTGGTGCGCACGCTGCGCAGCTTCGTGCAGCAGGTGAAGTGGATGCACATGCGCTACGGGCCGATCGACGTCGCCAGCCTGGGCGTGTTCAACAGCGTCTATGCGTTCGCCGAGGTGAAGCAGCTCACGCAGGCGAAAGTGGCGATCTATCCCGGTGCCGCGCCCGATACCACGCCGCAGCTGGAATTCCTCAGGGGCGTCCTGTTCAGCGCCAGCGCGCCCGACGGCATGTTGCCGCTGGAGGTGGAACTGGCCGAACGGCTGATCGCGGAGCTCGCGCCGCGCTGCGTCCTCGGCAGCGCGCCCGCCGCCGGGATGGTCTTCTGGATCGACCTCGCGCAGGCAATGACGCCCGCGCGCCTGTCGCGCACGCCGCAGCCCGGCCCGGGCTTGCGCCACTTCGGCGCCGGCGCCGCGCTCGCCGAAGTCCATGCCCTGGCCGATCGCGTGATGACCGAAGGCAAGGTGCCGTCCGAACTCAACCTGGGCGGCAGCTATGAGCCGCACGTCGTGCTGGACGTGATGCGCCACCTGCACATGTACTGGTCGCCGCAGGCGCCCGAGCGCAAGACGCAGCGCCACATGGTCAAGTCGCGCCTCGCCGTCGCGCACGGCTACGAGGGCGTGGTCGGCGCGCTCGGCGGCAGCGACTCGCTGGATTTCGACAATCAGAATTCGGAGAGCTGGATCGTCGAGAACGTGAGCGCCGGCGGCTTTGGCGCGGTGGTGCCTCAGATGAAGGGCGACTGGCTGCGCGTCGGCGCGCTGCTGGCGCTGCAGCCCGAGGGCGGTAGCAACTGGGTGCTGGGCCTGGTGCGCAGGGTCAACAAGTCCGCGGGCCAGCAGGCGCGGGTCGGCATCGAGACGCTGTCCAAGACGCCGGTGCTGTCGCAGTTTTCGGTCAGCGGCGCGAACAGCGCCTCCGAGCAGGGCGTGCTGCTGAAAAACGGCGAGGCGGTGGAGGCGCACATCGTGCTGCGGCCGGGCGTGTTCGCGCCGGCGCAGAACCTGGAGATCGCGGGCAACGAGCGCCATCACGTCTACATCCCGCAGGTGGTCGCCGAGCGCGGCGACGACTACGAGATCGCCCGTTTTAGGGAGATGGTCAGAGAAGCCTGACCTTAAGGCAGGGAGATGGTCAAAGAACTTTGAGCAGGAAGGCGGCGATGTCCGCGATTTCCTCGGGACACACCGAGTGCGGCATCGGGTATTCGCGCCACTCCACCGCATAGCCCAGCGCCTGCAGCGCGTCGCGCGACTGCTGCGCGCGGGCCATCGGAATCATCGGGTCGTAGGAGCCGTGCGCCATGAAGACGGGCAGGTCGCTGTTTGCAGCTGCGCGTTCTTTTTCCAGGAATTTCGATAAAGGTAAATAAGTGGAGAGCGCCATCAGGCCGGCGAGCCGTTCACGCTGCCTGAGCGCGGTCTGCAACACGATCGCGCCGCCCTGCGAAAATCCGGCAAGCACGATCTTGCCGTGGGGTATGCCTCTTTTGACTTCTGCGGCAATCAGTTCTTCGATCCACCCCTGCGATTCGCGAATCCCGGCTTCGTCCTCCGGCCCGCCGCCTAATTGCAGGATGTCGTACCAGGCGGGCATGCGCATGCCGCCATTGATCGTCACCGGGCGCTGCGGCGCATTGGGGAAGATGAAGCGCACCGGCTTGGCGGCGGGCAGGCGGAGTTCGGGCACGATCGGCTCGAAGTCGTGGCCGTCGGCGCCGAGGCCGTGCAGCCAGATCACCGCGGCCGCGGGCCGCGGGCCGGTTTCGATTTCCAGGGTTTCGAGATTCACGGGTTGCCCTTGAGGGCGGATTTCGGACGGAAGGTCTTCACCACCGCCTCGTGGGTTTCGATATACGGCCCGCCGATCAGGTCGATGCAGTAGGGCACGGCGGCGAAGACGCCGTCGAGCGTTTCCTTGATCGCCTTGGGCTGGCCGGGGAGGTTGATGATCAGGGCCTGTTTTCTGATGACGGCGACCTGCCGGGAAAGAATCGCCGTCGGCACATATTTGAGGCTCACCGCGCGCATCTGCTCGCCGAAGCCGGGCATCTCCCTGTCGGCGACGGCGAGCGTGGCCTCCGGGGTTACGTCGCGGCGGGCGGGGCCGGTGCCGCCGGTGGTGAGCACGAGATGGCAGGCTTTCGCGTCCACCAGTTCCACCAACGTCGATTCGATCACCGGCTGCTCATCCGGAATGAGGCGCTCCTCGAAATGAAGCGCGGGGGAAGCTATGGCGGCGGCGAGCCATTCCTTGAGCGCCGGGATGCCTGCGTCCTTGTAGACGCCGCCGGAGGCGCGGTCGCTGATCGACACGATGCCGACGCGAAGGCCCGTCATTTGACCTCGAAGAAATCCAGCTCGACCGCGGCGGCGCGCCGCGCCCCGCTGGCGACGCAGATGGTGCGGTTGAGCCAGGCGTATTCCGGCGCCGAGGTTTCGAACCAGGGCGTGGCGCGCATGTAGTAGAGAGATGGGTCGACTTCTTCGCCGCGCGCCATGCGTTCGATCACGTCCTTCGGGCCGTGCCGATAGCCCCTGTTGTTGACATAGATGAGGGCGCCATCGCCGGTCTCCAGCGTGTAGCGCGCATCGAGGCAGGCGACGCCATCCGCACGGATCAGCTGCCAGTCCGCGCCGCCCGGCAGGACGCGGCCGGAAAACCGCGGGCCGGAAAATTTCCCGCCGGTGATGCCGATGATGCGGCGCCGGCCGAACGGCGTTTCTCCCAGGTCGCGCACCGGCTCGAGCGCGACTTCGATCTTGCAGAGGAATTCGGTTTTTATCACTGGTCTTCCAGTGCTTCCCGCAGCACGCGGAACAGCTCGCGCTGCGCGCGCGGCGGCTTGCCCTCGGCGATCTCCTTGCGGGCGTTGCGGATCAGCGCGCGCATTGCCTGCAAATCGGCGCCCGGCCGCTCCGTGGCGAACGCGGTAAGCGCGGCGTCGTCGCCGATCAGCCGTTCACGCCACTGTTCCAGGCGCTGGTGCCGCGCACGGGCAGCGGCCGAACTGCCGGTGACCGCGGCGACGGCGGCACGCACCGGTTCCGGGTCGATTTTGCGCATCACCTTGCCGATGAATTGCACCTGGCGGCGCAGCGCGCCGTGGCTGGTGATGCGCTGCGCTTCGCGCACCGCGGCCACCAGGATCGCCGGCAGCGCGAGCGCGTCCAGCTGCGCCGGCGGCAGCGCGATCAGCGCCGTGCCGAGCCGCTGCAGTTCTTCCGCCGCCTCTTTTTTCTTCGTCCTGCTGACGATTTCGGCTTCCATCGCTTGCTATGATAGCGCGCCATGCCTGCTTCCCGATCTGAAAAACGCGCCCCCGAAAGGCGCGTCCTTGATAAGCGCAATCGGTTTACCTACACGCCGTCGCAACTGAAGGGGTTCGCGCAAACCATCCTGGACGCGGCGCGGCGCGCCGGCGCCTCCGCCTGCGAGTGCGAGGTCTCCGAGGGCTACGGGTTGTCGGTGACGGTGCGCAAGGACGAGCCCGAGACCATCGAGCACAATCGCGACAAGGCCATCGGCATCACGGTGTATTTCGGCGACCGGCCGAAGGCGCGCCGGGGTCACGCCAGCAGCTCCGATTTTTCTTCGGCAGCCCTGGTGAGCGCGGTAGAGGCCGCCGCCGCGATCGCGCGCAAGACTGCGGTGGACGATTGCGCCGGGCCGCCCGAACGCGGCGAGCTCGCTCGGGCGCCGCGGGATCTCGACCTTTACCATCCGTGGGACCTCGGCACCGAGGAAGCGATCCGCATCGCGCGGCGTACCGAGCGCGCGGCATTCGCGCTGTCGCCGAAGGTGAAGAATTCCGAGGGCGCGACGGTTTCGGCTCAGCAGGGGCAGTTCGTGTTCGCCAACAGCCTGGGCTTCATGCACGGCTTTCCGACCTCGCGGCACTCGCTTTCCCTCTCGGTGATCGCCGAGGACCGCGGCCTGATGCAGCGCGACGACTGGTACAGCTCGTCGCGCGTGCCGGGCAAGCTCGCCGATGCGGAGGCGCTCGGCGCCTATGCGGGCCGGCGCGCGCTCGCGCGCCTGGGCGCGCGCAAGATCGCCACCTGCCAGGCGCCGGTGCTGTTCGAGGCGCCGGTCGCGGCGGGGCTCATCAGTTCCTTCGTGTCGGCGGCGAGCGGCGGCAGCCTGTACCGTAAATCCTCCTTTTTGCTCGACGCGCTCGGCAAGCAGGTCTTCGCCAAGGGGATCACCCTCGAGGAGCGTCCGCACGAACCGCGCGCGCTCGCCAGCACGCCCTTCGACGAGGAGGGCGTGGCCACCCGCACCCGGGCCGTGGTGCGCAACGGCGTGCTCGAGGGCTATTTCCTCGGCAGCTACTCGGCGCGCAAGCTGGGGATGAAGAGCACGGGCAGCGCGGGCGGCAATCACAACCTGGTGCTGGCCTCCAGCGGCCCCGGCCTGCCCGGCATGCTGAAAAAAATGCGGCGCGGCTTTCTCGTCACGGAGATGCTCGGCCAGGGGACCAATCTCCTCACCGGCGATTATTCGCGCGGCGCCGCGGGGTACTGGGTGGAGAATGGCGAGATCGCCCACCCGGTGGAGGAAGTCACGGTTGCCGGTAACCTGAAGGACATGTACCGCGGCATCGCCGCCGTCGGCAGCGACGTGGCGGTGCGCGGTTCCTACCGCTGCGGCTCGATCCTCATCGACAACATGACCATCGCCGGAAGCTGAGCATGCCGAAACCCCTGCTGATCGAGATCGCCTCCGACGTGGTCTGCCCCTGGTGCTACATCGGCAAGCGGCGCATGGAAAAAGCGCTGGTGCTGCTGAATGGCGACATCGAAGCGCGCATCGAGTGGCTGCCGTTCCAGCTCAATCCGGACATGCCGGCGGCGGGTATCGCGCGAGCCGACTACCGGCGCGCCAAATTCGGCTCGATCGAGAAGGGCCGCGCGCTCGACGCAAGGGTCGCGCAGGAAGGCGCGGGCGAAGGGATCGCGTTCGCCTTCGACCGCATGCAGCGCACGCCGAACACCATCGCCGCGCACCAGCTGGTTGACCTTGCGCAAAAGCAAGGCAGAGGAAATGCCGTCGTGGATGCGCTGTTCCGCGCCTATTTCGAGGAAGCCAAAGACATCGGAGACGAAGCCGTGTTGAACGCGATCGCCGAGCGCGAAGGCGTGATCGGCCGGGCCGACGAAAAAATTCTTGGAGAAGTAAAAGAAAAGGAAGAGCGGGTGCGCGGACTGGGCATCAGCGGCGTGCCGACCTTCATCTTCGACCGCAAGACCGGGGTCTCGGGCGCCTATCCGCCGGAGAACCTGGTGCAGATCATCCGCGACGTGATCGCCTGATCACGTGAACGCCCGGTCGCCTGACGTCTAGGTAAAGTCGAGCCGTCCTTCGACGAGTACGCCGTAGATGCGGATCGGCGTGCGCCGCGGCAGTTCGAGCTGCGGCAGCGGTTCGGCGTCGAGGTCGAGGTTTTCCACCGACAGCGCGCCCATCACCGCTTCCGACATCACGAATTCTCCGGCGCGGGCCCGGTTCACCATGGCCTGCGCGAGGCTGACGCTGTCGCCGAAGGCGACCCGGTGCTCCAACCCCCGCGGCCCCGCCATGCCGAGCACGGCTTCGCCCATGTGCAGCCCCTGCGCTACCGCGCTGCGCAGGCCATAGGTGGTGCGCCAGCGCTCCGCCAGCGCCGGGAAGTCGGCTTGCACGCGCTGCGCCGCTCGCACCGCCTGCTGGGCGGTCTGCAGCGGATTGCCGCGCGTGAACGCGGACAGCAGCATTTCGTGCTGCGAAGTGATCGGCTCGCCGCTGTGCGCCGCGACGATGCCGGAGACGAAGGCGAAGAACTCGTTCGCCAGCAGCAGCACCAGGCTGGGCTCGAGCGCTTCGGACATGCGCGCCAGTCCGCGCAGTTCGCTGAAAAGGAGCACCGCCTGCCGGCGATCCGTCGTCGGCGCGAAGCCGACGGTGGTTTTCTGGTGCAAGGGGACCGCGCCCATCTCGTTTCTCCCTGGGGATTGGACACAGAGATTACGGTTTGCAAGAAACTGTCAGGGAGGAATTAGTGCCGCTTCCGGCGGCGGCGGGACGGACGGCGAACCGCTGCAGACGGGCGGCGCCGTGAAGTAGTTCTCAGATCAGGGTAAGCAGGGCTACGGCGACGACGACCAGCGCGCCGGCGGCGAAGAAGGCAAGCGAGCCGTCGGAAATCTTCGGCAGATCGGGATCCGCGGGAACGGGCCCGGCATGGTGATCGTCGTGGCCGCCCGCGTCATGCCCGCCCGCGGCGTGCCCATCCTGCGCCTCGCCCACCTTTTCGTTGAACGCGACGAAGAAGTCGTTGGCGACCTTGTTGGCCGCAGCATCCACCAGGCGCGAGCCGATCTGCGCGAGCTTGCCGCCCACGCTTGCCTTTACCTTGTAGGAGAGCTTCGTCGCGTGGCCTGCCGGCGCGAGGCTGACGTCGGCGCCGCCCTTGGCGAAGCCGGCCACGCCGCCCTGGCCTTCGAAGGCGATCGCGTAGGAATTCGGCGGCTTCAGGTCGGACAGGACTATCCTGCCCTTGAACTTGGCGCTCACCGGGCCGACGCGCGCGGTCATCTGCACCATGTACTCGTTCTCGGCGCTCCGCTCGATCGACTCGCAGCCGGGAATGCAGGCCTTGAGGATCTCGGGGTCGTTCAGCGCCCTCCAGGTGTCCGCCTGCGATGCGTGGATCAGCTGCTCGCCCGTCATTTCCATGCGCGTTTCTCCATTGCGGCGCGCGGCCCGGCATCAGCCAGCGCGCGCGAGAGGTCGATGAGGCTTTTCAGATTATGCACCGGCAGGAAGCGGTCCACGTGCGGCAGCATCGCGCGCACGCCCGCCGGCCGCGCCTCGAACTTGTCGTAGCGCAGCAGCGGGTTGAGCCAGATCAGCTGCCTGCAGGACTTGTGCAGGCGCTGCATTTCCTCCGACAGGCCTTCGCCCGCCTCGCGGTCGAGGCCGTCCGACACCAGCAGCAGGCAGGCGTTCTGGCCGAGCAGGCGCCGGCTCCAGCGCCAGTTGAATTCGCGCATGCTCCAGCCGATGCGCGTCCCGCCCGACCAGTCCTTGATCGCGTCGGCGACCCTCGCCATCGCCACGTCGACGTCGCGGTGCCTGAGCTGGCGGGTGATGTTGGTGAGCCGCGTGCCGAACACGAACACCGATACGCGGTCGCGGTCGTTGGTGATAGCGTGCAGGAAATGCAGGAACATGCGCGCGTAGGGATTCATCGAGCCCGAGATGTCGCACAGCACCACCAGCGGCGGGTGCATCTCGATCGGCGCCGCGCGCACCAGCGGAATCACGTCGCCGCCGTCGCGCAGGGATTCGCGCAGGGTGGCGCGCAAATTGATGGTTTTCCCCCTCTTGTCTATCTGGTTTCTTCTCGTCCTGATCAAAGGCAGGGGCAAGCGCAGCTCGCGCAGCATTTTCTTGGCCTCGGCCAGCTCGGCCGCCGACATGGTGTCGAAGTCCATGCGCTGCAGCACTTCGCGCGAGGAGAAGGTGAGCCGCGCGTCCAGCTCGATCTTCTGCTCCTCGCGCTGCTCCTGCATCTTCTTCTGGTTGAACAGCGCGTCCGACAGGCGCTGGCTCTGCTCCTGTTCGGGCTTGCCCGCGCGGCCGTAGGTCTTGGGAAGCAGCGCGGCCATCATTTTTTCCACCAGCTTGGGGTCGCGCCAGAAAATGCGGAATGCCTGGTCGAAAATCGGCCGCTGCTCCTCCTTGGAGAGGAACACGGCGGACATCGTCCAGTACCAGTCCTCGCGCCGGTTGCAGTCGGCGAGCTCGAGCGCCTTGACGCAGTCGACCACGCGGTCCGGGCCCAGGCGCAGGCCGGCGGCGCGCAGCAGGCGCGCGAAATGCATGACGTTTTCGCCCAGCAGGCCTTTCGAACCGGCGCCGTCGATCGCTGGAAACACCTCAGGCCTCGGCGCGCTTGTCGGGGGTTGCGGCGGCCGCGGCGAGCGGGGATTTGCGCGCGAGCTTTTCCACCGCGCGCGAAGCCACCACCGCGTGCTCCGAGAAGTAGCGTTCGTGGTTGCGCTCGACGTCGTCCAGGCGGTAGACGTAGTTCACCATCATGCCGGCCGAGCGCGCCATGCCGGACTCCGAGGTGTCCCCCAGCCAGTTCAGGTGCTCGAGCGCGGCGCCGTTGCCGAGGTGAAAACGGGCGACCGGGTCGAGCGGCTCGGCGCCGCGCTTGGCGTGCAGCAGGTACCAGGCGCACAGGCGCAGCAGCAGCTTCTGCAGCGGCTCCGGCACCTCGCCCGTGTGCCAGCCCGGCTGGTCGGCGGCCGCCAGCAGCGCGAGCCGCTGCTCCGCGTTCGGCCCCATCGAAAGCCGCACGCGGGCCTCCGTCCCGTCCAGCCAGCGGCGGAAGCCGGGAATCGGCGACAGGGTGGCGAAGCTGCGCAGGTGCGGGAATTCCCGCTTCAGGTCCTCGGCCACCTGCTTGATGAGCAGGTTGCCGAACGAGGTGCCGCGCAGGCCTTCCTGGCAGTTGGTGATGGAGTAGAAAATCGCGCAATCCGCCTGCTCGGCTGCCGCGACCGGCGAATTGACGTCGAGCAGGGGCTGCACCTGCGCGCTGATGCCGCGCGTGAGCGCAACCTCGATGAAGATCAGCGGCTCGTCGCGCAATTGCGGGTGGAAGAAGGCGAAGCAGCGCCGGTCGTCTTCCAGGCGGCGGCGCAGGTCGCGCCAGCCCTGCACCGCGTGCACCGCCTCGTACTGGATCAGTTTCTCGAGGACGATCGCCGGCGTGCGCCAGTCGATGCGCTCAAGCCGCAGGAAGCCGCGGTTGAACCAGGAACGGAAAAGGTGCAGCAGGTCGGCGTCGATGGCGCGCCAGTGCGGGTGCTTTTTCAGTCCGCGCAGCAGTTCGCCGCGCATCGCCACCAGGGTTTGCGTGCCGCCGGGCGCCATGTTGAGGCGCCGGAACAGCTCCTGGCGCGCCGAATCGACCAGTTCCTGCAGCCGGACGAGGTTTTCCGGCGTCGGGTCGTCGCGGTAGGCGTCCGCCGCCTTGCCGATCGCCTCGGGCGAGGGCGCGAATTCGCTCGCCAGGATGTTGAAGAACTCCTCGCGGCCGCGCTCGTCCAGCAGGCGGTAGACGGCCAGCGCGTCGCGCGCGAGCACCGCGCCGGAGACTTCGCCGCGTTCCCCGAGCAGGGTTTCGCACAGCGACACCAGGTGCTGCGTGTGGTGGTTCACGCCCGGGCGCATCTTCCCGAGCAGGCGGCGCAGGAACGAGGCGGCGGTCATGGACGCAGCGCGCGAATCAGGCCGCCGCGGCGGTCTTCGATTCGGCGACGAGGCGAGCGGTTTCCTCGCCGGCGATGCGCTCGATATCGTCCTGGTACTTGAGCAGCACGCCGAGCGTGTTGTTGACCGTCTCGGGGTCCAGGGTGATGCGGTCGAGCGCGACCAGGCAGTTGGCCCAGTCGATGGTTTCGGCGACCCCCGGCAGCTTGAACAGGTCCACGCCGCGCAGGCGCTGCACGAACGCCACCACCTCCTTCGACAGCGCATTGGCGGCCTTCGGCGCCTTGCGCTTGAGGATTTCGAGCTCGCGCGCCGCGTCCGGGTAGTCCACCCAGTGGTAGAAGCAGCGGCGCTTCACCGCGTCGTGGATCTCGCGCGTGCGATTCGAGGTGATCACCACCACCGGCGGCTCGAGCGCCTTGAGGGTGCCGCTCTCGGGAATGGTGATCTGCCACTCGGACAATACTTCCAGCAGGTAGGCCTCGAAGGGCTCGTCGGTGCGGTCCAGCTCGTCGATCAGCAGCACCGGCGCCGCGCCCTTTTTTCCTTCGAGCGAGCGGGCGAGCGGCCGTTTGACGAGGAATTTCTCGGAAAAGATGTCTTGCGCCAGTTTTTCCTTCGATTTTTCTCCGGCCGCCTCGGCGAGGCGGATTTCGATCATCTGGCGCGAATAGTTCCACTCGTAGGCGGCCTGCGCGATGTCCAGGCCCTCGTAGCACTGCAGGCGGATCAACTCGCGGCCGAGCGAAGCGGCGATGACCTTGGCGATCTCGGTCTTGCCCACGCCCGCCTCGCCTTCGAGGAACAGGGGGCGCTGCATCGCCAGCGACAGGTAGAGGGCGGTGGCGAGGCTGCGGTCGGCGACGTAGTCGGCCTCGCCGAGCAGCTTGTGGGTTTCGTCGATGGATTTCGGCAGCGGTTTCGGCATGAAAAAAGCCCGCGCAAGGCGGGCTTGGCGTGGGAGAGCGGATATTCTATTTGATTGCCGCAGCTACCGCGCGCTTCGCCATCACCGTGACGAGGTGCGCGCGGTACTCGGCGCTGGCGTGCAGGTCGGTGTTCAGGCCGTCGGCCTTTTGCTTGATGCCAGCGACGGATTCGGGTGCGAACTTGGCGGCGAGCGCTTTTTCCATGTCGGCCTGGCGGAACACGCCGGGGCCGGCGCCGGTCACCGCGACACGGGCCGAATCTTTTCCTCCCGTGCCGAAATCGGCAACGAACACGCCGACGATGGCGAAGCGCGAGGCGGGGTTCTTGAACTTGGTGTAGGCCGCGCGCTTGGGCACCGGGAAGGAGACCGCCGTGATGATCTCGCCCGCGCCCAGGGCGGTGGTGAACAGGCCCTTGAAGAATTCGTCGGGCGAGAGCTTGCGCTTGTTGGTGACGACGGTGGCGCCCAGGCCGAGCACGGCCGCCGGGTAGTCCGCCGCCGGGTCGTTGTTGGCGAGCGAGCCGCCGATGGTGCCCATCGCCCGCACCTGCCGGTCGCCGATCATGCCGGCCAGCGCGGCCAGGGCCGGGATCGCCTTTTTCACATCCGCGGAATGCGCCACGTCCGCGTGGCGGGTCATCGCACCGATGGTCACGGTCTTGCCGTCGCTTTTTATCCCGGCGAGGTCCTTGATGCTGCCGAGGTCGACGATGTCCGAGGGCGAGGCGAGGCGCAGCTTCATCGTCTGCACCAGCGTCTGGCCGCCGGCGAGCAACTTGGCCTCGCCCTTGGCGAGCGCCGCGGCGTCGTTCACGCTGGAGGGGCGGTGGTATTTGAATGCATGCATGTCTGTCTCCTCAGGCTGCTTTCTTGTTCTTCAGGACCTGCCACACCGCTTGCGGCGTCGCGGGCATCGGCATGTCTTTCACGCCCAGCGCGTCGGTCATGGCATTGATGAACGCGGCCGGGGCGCCGATCGCGCCCGCCTCGCCGCAGCCTTTCACGCCGAGCGGGTTGTGCGTGCAGGGCGTTTCGCGCGTGTCCACCTGGTAGGAAGGAATGTCGCTGGCGCGCGGCATGCAGTAGTCCATGAACGAACCGGTGAGCAGCTGGCCGGTCGCGTCGTCGTAGCGGCAGCCTTCCAGCAGCGCCTGGCCGATGCCCTGCGTCAGGCCGCCGTGCACCTGGCCTTCGACGATCATCGGGTTGATGATCTTGCCGAAATCGTCCACCGCGGTGAATCTGTCGACCTTCACCGAGCCGGTCTCCGGATCCACCTCGACCTCGCAGACGTAGGTGCCGGCGGGGAAGGTGAAGTTGGAGGGATCGTAGAACGCGTTCTCGTTCAGCCCCGGCTCGAGCTTGTCGTGCGGGTAGTTGTGCGGCACGTAAGCGGCGAAGGCCACTTCGCCGAACATCTTCTGCTTGTCGGTGCCCGCGACCTTGTAGACGCCGCGGTCGAATTCCACGTCCGACTCGGCGGCTTCCATGAGGTGCGCGGCGATTTTCTTGCCCTTGGCGACGATCTTGTCGAGCGCCTTGACGATCGCGGTGCCGCCGACGGCGATGGAGCGCGAGCCGTAGGTGCCCATGCCGAACAGCACCTTGGAGGTGTCGCCGTGCACGATGTCGACGTTCTCGATCGGCATGCCGAGGCGGTCGGCGACGACCTGCGCGAATGTCGTCTCGTGCCCCTGGCCGTGCGAGTGCGAGCCGGTGAACACCGTCACGCTGCCGGTCGGATGCACGCGAACCTCGCCCGCCTCGAACAGGCCGGCGCGCGCGCCCAGCGATCCGGCGATCGCCGAGGGGGCGATGCCGCAGGCCTCGATGTAGGCCGCGTAGCCGAGGCCGCGGAGCTTTCCGTTTTTGATGGATTGTTCTTTTCTGTTTGAGAAACCAGACACATCTGCAAGCTTCTGCGCGGCATCCATCGTCGCGTTGTAGTTGCCGATGTCGTACTGCAGGGCGACGGGGGTCTGGTAGGGGAACTCGGTGATGAAGTTGCGCCGGCGGATCTCGGCCGGATCGAGCTTCATCTCGCGCGCCGCGGTCTCCACCAGCCGCTCGACCACGTAGGTTGCTTCGGGCCGGCCGGCGCCGCGGTAGGCGTCCACTGGCGTGGTGTTGGTGAACACCGCAGTGACTTCGCAGTGGATGACCGGCGTCTTGTACTGTCCGGCCAGCAGCGTGGCGTAGAGGATCGTCGGCACGCAGGAGGCGAAAGTCGACAGGTAGGCGCCGATGTTCGCCGTGGTCCGGACGCGCATGCCGAGGAATCTGCCGTCCTTGTCCATCGCCATCTCGGCGACGGTGTGATGGTCGCGGCCGTGCGCATCCGAGAGGAAGGCCTCGGAGCGGTCCGAGGTCCATTTCACCGGCCGGTTGAGTTGCTTCGCGGCCCAGGTGACGGCGACATCCTCGGCGTAAAGGTAGATCTTCGAGCCGAAGCCGCCGCCCACGTCGCCCGCCACCACGCGCACCTTGTGCTCTGGCAGGCCCATGACGAAGGCGGTCATCAGAAGGCGCTCGACGTGCGGATTCTGGCTCGCCACGTAGAGCGTGTAGCTGTCGTCGGCGCGCGAGTACGAGCCGATCGCCGAGCGCGGCTCGATGGCGTTCGGCACCAGCCGGTTGTTGATGAATTCGAGTTTCGTCACGTGCGCCGCCTTGGCGAATGCCGCGTCGGTCACCGCCTTGTCGCCGATCGCCCAGACGTAGCAGGTGTTGTCCGGCGCGATCTCGTGCAGCTGCGGCGCGCCCTTGGCGCGGGCCTTGGCGCCGTCCACCACGGCGGGCAGCACCTGGTAATCCACCTCGACGAGCTCGGCGGCGTCGCGCGCCTGCTCGACGGTCTCCGCGATGACGATGGCGACATGGTCGCCGACGTAGCGCACTTTCCCCTGCGCGAGGCAGGGATGCGGCGGCTCCTTCATCGGCTGGCCGTTGACGTCGGTGATCAGCCAGCCGCAGGGCAGGCCGCCGAGCTTGGCCGCGGCGAAATCCTCGCCGGTGTAGATGGCGAGGACGCCGGCGGCCGCCTTGGCTTTTCCAAGGGATATTTTTTTGATGATCGCATGCGCATGCGGGGAGCGGACAAACGCCGCATGGCTCTGGCGCGGCAATTCGACGTCGTCGGTGTATTGCCCGGCGCCGGTGAGAAAGCGGTAGTCCTCTTTGCGCTCGACGCGAGCGCCGATCAGCGGTGCACCCATGATGGCCCCCCGTTATTTGCCGGCCGCCATGGCCCGGGCGCCTGCGCCAATGGCCTTGACGATGTTGTGGTAGCCCGTGCAGCGGCACAGATTGCCTTCCAGCGCCTCGCGGATTTCCTGCTCGGTGGGGCTCGGATGGTTTTTCGCGAAGTCGATCGCGTTCATCACCATGCCGGGGGTGCAGAAGCCGCATTGCAGGCCGTGATGCTCCTTGAACGCCGCCTGCATCGGGTGCAGCGTGCCGTCGGGCTTGGCCACGCCCTCGATGGTCATGACCTCCGCGCCTTCCGCCTGCATCGCCAGGATCGAGCAGGACTTCACCGCCTTGCCGTTCATGCTCACGGTGCAGGCGCCGCACTGGGCGGTGTCGCAGCCGACGTGGGTGCCGGTGAGGCGCAGGTGCTCGCGGATCAGGGTGACGAGCAGCGTGCGCTCCTCCACCTCCGCCGAGGCCGGTTTGCCATTGATCTTGAGGGAAACCTTGATCGCCATGCTGCCTCCTTCGGGATTTGGTCTATTCTTTGGGGGATTGAATCGTAGCCAAGCACTTCTTCGGCGGCAATGTTGCGGTGCATCAATGTGCTCCCATGCGTTCCCCTAAGGTACTCCTGTAAGTCCATTGCAAGCTTGCCGAAAGGGGTGAGACAAACTGTTCACCCAAAATGTTCGCCCCCATGTTCCAACGATTTGTTTTTTTACTCTTTATTGTTGCCTCGACGGCCGCCCAGGCACGCGATCTCACGCTGGCCGAGGCCGAGCGGCTGTTCATCGAGCACAGCCGGGAGCTGATCGCCGCGCGCCGCGCGGTCGAAGCAGCGGAGGCTCAGCGCACCATCGCGGCGGCGCGCCCGAATCCGACGCTTTCGCTGAACACCTCGAGCATCAGTTCCAATCCCGGCATCGGGCCGGGGCCGCTCAACCAGAAGCGGATGGACACGGTGCTGCGCATCGACCAGCCTTTCGAGCGCGGCAACAAGCGCGAGTTGCGCATGGACGCCGCGGCGGGGCTGGAGCGCGCGGCGCGCGGCGATTCGCTCGACGTGCTGCGCACCCAGCTCGCGCAGATGCGCGGCGCCTACTACGACCTGAAGCAGGCGGAGGAGAAGGTGGCGATTCTCGCGGAGACGGCGCAGCTGTTCGCGCGCACCCTTGCCGCCGCGCAGATCCGGCTCAAGGCGGGCGATCTCGCGGCGGCCGACGTGGCGAAGGTGCAGGTGGACCAGGAGCGGGCGCAGAACGACGCGCGCGCCTCGCAGGCCGAGCTGGCGCGCGCGCAGATCGCGCTCGCCTACCTGATCGGCGAGGACAAGGCGGCGACGGAACTGCGTGCAGCGGACCCGTGGCCCGGCCTGGAGCGGCCCGACCCGGCGGCGCTCGAGCGCGCGATCGCCGAGGGCGCGGATAGCAGGGCGGACGTCGCCGCCGCCAGGGCACGCCTCGCCGCGGCGGAAAAACTGCGGGACCTGGCGAAGAGCCAGCAGACCCGGGATGTCACGCTGGGGGCGCAAATCGAGCGGTACCCGGGGAACATACCCGCCGACTCGATCGGCATCGGCATTTCCCTGCCGCTGTTCACCGGCAACGATTTTTCAGGGGACATCCAGCGCGCCGAAGTCGACCGCTACAGCGCGCTCGATGCGCTCGAGCGCGCGCGCGCGGTCGCCGTCAACGACATCCGGCGCGCCGCCTCCGACCTGGCCGCGGCCGGCGACCGGGTCGAGCGCTATGATTCGACGCTGCTGGATGCCGCGCAGCGCACCGCGCAGGCGGTCGAATTCGCCTTCCAGCGCGGCGCCACGTCGGTGCTCGAAGTGCTCGATGCGCGCCGCACCCTGCGCGCGGTGCGCCTCGAGGCGCTCGGCGCGCGCGCCGACTACGCGAAGGCGCTCGCCGCCTGGCGCGCGAGCCTGACCACCACCGATATCTCCGGGAAAAAATGAAATACGTGAAGAACAGCCTGATCCTCGCCGCCCTCCTGCTGCTCGCGGGCTGCAACGAGCCGGCCGAGAAGGCCGCGGCGGCGCAGCCGCGCGTGGAAGGCCAGGCGGTGATCTTTGCCGCCGGCAGCCCGCAGCTTGCCGCGCTCGCCACCGAAAAAATCGAGCCGCGCCGCGAGGCGGTGATGCGGTTCACCGGGCGCCTGGTGTGGGACGAAGACCGCACCGTGCGCGTCTTCAGCCCGCTCGGCGGCAGGGTGCTGAGCATCGGCGTGAAACTGGGCGAAACGGTGCGCGCCGGCCGCACGCTCGCGGTGATCGCCGCCCCCGAGCTCGGCAGTGCGCAGTCCGATGCGCGCAAGGCGGAGCAGGACGATCTGCTGGCTAAAAAGAGCCTGGCGCGGGTCGAGGAACTGCTTGCGGCGGGCGTCGCGCCGCTGAAGGACGTCCAGGCGGCGCAGGCGGAGGCCGCGCGCGCGGCGGCCGAGCGCTCGCGCACCGCGGCGCGGCTGGCGCTCTACGGGAAGGCGTCCGCGAACGTCGACCAGCGCTTCACGCTGGCGACGCCGATCGCCGGGGTGGTGGTGGAACGCAATCTCAATCCGGGCCAGGAACTGCGGCCCGACACGCAGACCGACAAGGGCCTGTTCGTCGTCACCGATCCGTCGCACCTGTGGTTCGTCCTCGATGTCGTCGAGGCCGACGTCGGCGCGGTGCGCCCGGGCGCGGAAGTGCAGATCGGCGCGACGATGCTGGGCGAGGACACCCTCCCGGGCCGCATCACCAATGTCGCCGACTTCGTCGATCCGCAGACGCGCACCGTGAAAGTCCGCGGCACCATCGACAATCCGGGCCGCCGCGTGAAGGCGGAAATGTTCGTCACCGCGGAGCTGAAAGTGCCGTCGGCGCGCGGCTTCATCGTGCCGACCAAGTCGGTCTACCTGCGCGGCGAGCAGAACTACGCGTTCGTCGATGCCGGCAACGGCCGCTTCGTGCGCAAGCCGGTGCGCCTCGGGCCGACCCTGAACGGGCACCAGGTGGTGCTGGAGGGCCTGGCCGCCGAAGACAAGGTGGTGGTGGACGGCGCCCTGCTGCTCGAGCGCCTGCTGGCCTCCAAAGACTAGGGCGCGGCCCTCCGCATGATCAAGCGCATCGTCTCGTTCGCGCTTTACCAGCCGCTGTTCATCGTGCTGGGGATGATCCTGTTCGTCGGCGGCGGGGTCATCGCCTTCAACCGGCTGCCGGTGGAAGCCTTTCCGGACGTCACCGACACCCAGGTGACGGTGATCTCGCTCTACCCGGGGCGCGCCGCCGAGGAGGTCGAGAAGCAGGTCACCATCCCGCTCGAGGTCGCGTTGTCGGGGCTGCCGGGCGCGGTGCGCATGTTCGTGCACACGCAGCTGGGGCTGTCGTTCCTCATCATCACCTTCGACGACGGGGTGAACGGCTACTTCGCGCGCCAGCAGGTGGTCGAACGGCTGCGCGAGGTCGACCTGCCGGACGGCGCGCAATCGCAGCTGGCGCCTTTTTCTACGGCGATCGGCGAGATCTACCGCTTCCGGCTGAAAGGCGACGGCGTCTCGCCGCGCGAGCTGCGCAGCTACGAAGACTGGGTCGTCGAGCGCGCCCTGCGGCAGGTGCCCGGCGTCGCCGACATCACGACGCTGGGCGGCCTGGTGAAGCAGTACGAGGTGCGCCCGGACCTGGCGCGCATGCGCGACTACAAGGTGACGCTGTCGCAGCTTTCGCAGGCGATCGAGCGCGGCAACCAGAACGCCGGCGGCAGCTACGTGGAACAGGGACGCCAGCAGTACCTGATCCGCGGCATCGGCCTGTTCCAGGGCCCGGAAGACATCGCCAGCGTGGTGGTCGCGGAGAGAAACGGTACGCCGATCCTGGTCAGGGACGTCGCCAAGGTGGAGGTGGGCGCGGTGCCGCGCCAGGGAGTCGCCGGCGAGAACGACGAGGACGACATCGTCACCGGCGTGGTGCTGATGCGCCGCGGCGAGAATCCTTCGGTGGTGCTGAAGGGCGTGCGCGAAAAAATCGAGACCCTGAACGCCACCGGCCTGCCGGGCGGGGTGAAGGTGGTGCCGATCTACGACCGCACCTGGCTGATCGGCAAGACGCTGAAGACCGTCTTCAGCAACCTGCTCGAGGGCGCGCTGCTGGTCTCGTTCGTGCTGTGGCTGTTCCTCGGCAACGTGCGCGCGGCGGTGATCGTCGCGCTGACCATTCCGCTCGCGCTGCTCGCCACCTTCCTCGGGCTCACCTGGATCGGCATTCCCGCCAATCTTCTTTCGCTGGGCGCGATGGACTTCGGCATCATCGTCGACGGCGCCGTGATCGTGGTCGAGAACGTGTTCCGCAAGCTGTCGGAAGCCTCGCACGGCCATAAGGTCCTGGCCGACGAAAAGCGCCGGCACGTGATCCTCGACGCCGCGGTCGAGGTCGGCCGGCCGACCCTGTTTTCGATGCTGATCATCATCGCGGCGCACATCCCGATCTTCACGCTGCAGCGCCACGAGGGACGCATCTTCGCGCCGATGGCCTACTCGGTGGTGTCGGCCCTGGTCGGCGCGCTGATCCTGTCGCTCACCCTGGTGCCGCTGCTGTGTTCGGTGATGCTGAAGAAAAACCTGCCGGAAAAAGACAACCTCCTGGTGATGAGCGCAAAGCGCTTCTACGAGCCGGCGCTTGCCTGGGCGCTCGGCCGCAAGAAGACCGTGCTCGGCATCGCGGTTCTCTCGCTGGCGGGCAGCCTGGCGCTGGTGCCGCAGCTCGGCAGCGAGTTCCTGCCGGAGTTGAACGAGGGCTCGGTCTGGGTGAACCTGACGCTGCCGACCAGCGTCTCGGTCTCCGAGGCGCAGCAGATCGTGGGCAGGGTGCGCGCGGCGATCCGCAAGTTTCCCGAGGTGGCCAACGTCACTTCCAAGGTCGGGCGCCCGGAGGACGGCACCGATCCCAAGCTGATCAACATGGCCGAGTTCCTGGTGGACCTGAAGCCGGATTCGGAGTGGAAGCGCGGCGTCGACAAGCCCAGGCTGCTGCGCGAGATCGACGCCGAGATTTCCAAGACGCCCGGGCTGGAGCCGTCCTTTTCGCAGCCGATCAGGGACAACGTGCTGGAGTCGATCTCGCAGATCGACGGCCAGATCGTCATCAAGGTGTTCGGCGACGACCTGGACGTGCTGCGCGACAGCGCGACGGCGATATTGAAGCAGGTGCAGGGCGTGCCGGGGGTCGCGCGCGCCTTCGTCGACCGGCTGGGCGAATTGCCGCAGATCCAGATCAAGGTCGACCGCGCGCGCGCCGCGCGCTACGGCCTGAATGTGGGCGACGTGCAGGACGTGATCGAGACCGCGCTCGGCGGCAAGCAGGTGACGCAGATGTGGGAGGGCGAGAAGCGCTTCGGCGTCGCCGTCCGGCTGGCCGAGCCCGAGCGTACGCTCACCCGCATGCAGGCGATGCTGGTGGCGACGCCCGGCGGCGCCTACGTGCCGCTCTCCGAGATCGCCAATTTCCGCACCGTCGGCGGCATGATGAACATCGCGCGCGAGAACGGCAAGCGGGTGCTGGCGATCGGCGTGTTCATCCACGGCCGCGACATGGGCGGCGTGGTGGCGGACATGCAGGCCAACGTGAAGAAGAACGTCCCGCTGCCGGACGGCTACACCGTCAGCTGGTCGGGGGAGTTCGAGAACCAGGAACGCGCCATGGCGCGCCTGTCGGTGATCGTGCCGATCTCGATCCTCATCATCTTCCTGCTGCTGTTCGATGCCTTCAAGTCGTTCCGCAATTCGCTGCTGATCATCCTGAACATCCCGTTTTCCGTGATCGGCGGCATCCTCGCCCTGTGGATCACCGGGATCTACCTGTCGGTGTCGGCGGCGATCGGCTTCATCGCGCTGTTCGGGCAGGCGGTGCTGAACGGCGTGGTCATGGTCACGCTGTTCAACGAACTGCGCAACCACGGCATGTCGGCGGAGGAGGCGGTGGTGAAGGGCGCGCTGATGCGGCTGCGCACGGTGCTGATGACCGCGCTGCTCGCCTCGCTCGGCCTGTTGCCGATGGCGCTGTCGACCGGCATCGGCGCGGAGACGCAGAGGCCGCTCGCGGTGGTGGTGATCGGCGGGCTGGTGTCGGCGACGCTGCTGGTGCTGTTCGTGATGCCGGTGCTGTACGTGCTGCTTTCGCGCCTCGGGGGCAGAAAGCGCGGCCACGCCGCGCACGCGCCTGCGCCCGGGCCTACGGGCGCGGAGTAGCCGGCGTTCCCGCGCCCCGGTTCTCGGGCGCGATCTGCTTTTCGTTCAGGTAGAGGCCGTTGCGGAACAGGTGCGAGGCGACCTGGTAGAACGCGATGGCTTCATTGGTGAACGCGGCATCGGCCGGCAGCGGCAGGTAGGCGCCCTCTCTCAGGCGGTACACGTTCAGCTTGCGCTTGGGCTGCAGCACCGCGATCCGGTCGTCCTTCATGAACGCCAGCGTCTGGAAATTGGCGACGAACGCGCGGTCGGTCTCCGGCGCCGAGTGCAGAACGTCGCGGCCGAGGAACTTGGTGTAGTAGCGGAAATCGAGCAGCCCGAGCAGCGTCGGGGGGATATCGATCTGCGACATCAGGCGGTCCACGCGGCGCGGCGCTATGTGCGCCGGCCCGTATACGAACAACGGGATCAGATATTTATCCACCGGAATCTGCGCCGTGCCGCGCGCGCTGGCGCCGTGGTCGGCGGTGATGACGAACAGCGTGTCCTTGAACCAGGGGCGCTCGCGCGCCCGCTTGAGCAGGTAGCCGATGGCGTAGTCGGTGTATTTCACGGCGCCTTCGCGCCCCTTGCCTGACGGGATGTCGATGCGCCCGGGGGGGTAGGTGTAAGGGCGGTGATTGCTGGTGGTCATGACGTGGACGAATACCGGCCGCCCGGCGTCCGCGGCCTTGTCGCGGTCGATCTCCTCGATGGCCTGGTCGTACAGGTGCTCGTCGGCGACGCCCCACACGTTCTCGAACTGGATGCGCGCGGCCGGGATGGCGCGCCGGTCGACGGCGCGGTAGCCGTTGCCCTCGAAGTAGGCATTCATGTTGTCGAAGTAGCCGTAGCCGCCGTAGGCGAAGATCGCGTCGTAGCCCTTGTCCTTGAACACGCCGCCCAGCGTGAACAGGTTGGCGTTGTTCGGGCGGCGCACGATCGACTGGCCGGGCGTCGGCGGCAGCGACAGGGAAAGCGCCTCCAGGCCGCGTACGGTGCGATTGCCGGTGGCATAGACTTTGGAGAACCACAGGCTTTCCTTTGCCAGGCGGTCGAGGTTGGGCGTCAGGCCGCGCGGGTCGCCGTAGGCGCCGAGGAATTCGGCCCCCATGCTCTCGATGCTGATCAGCACGACGTTCAGCCTCTGCTCGCTGCCTCGGCCGGGTTCCAGGCGCTCGACGCCGCCCGCTTCCGGCTTGATCCACGGCGTGCCGGGGAATGCGCCGCGTACCGTGCCCAGCGCTTCGGCGAGCGGCAGCGTCGCGTAATAGCGCTCGAAACTGAGCTCGTTGCGCCGCAGGGCGGAGAAAAACTCGTAGACTCCGTTGCCGGCGAGCTCGTTGGCGGCGTCCTGGGTCGAGCGGTTCTTGAAGTCGCTGTTCACGACGGCGGCCAGCAGCACCACCAGGGCGACCTGCGCCGCCGCGGCTGCGAGGCCGAACCGCCAGCCCGAGGCGGCCCCCGACCAGCGCCAGATGCGCCGGGCGAAAAATGCCGCGACCGCGGCGGCGGCCAGCGCTAGCGCGATGAGCAGCTTGCCCGTCGGGTAGGACTGCCAGATGTTGGCGATCACCTCCTGTGTGTAGAGCAGGTAGTCGACCGCGATGAAGTTGAAGCGCGCGCCGAATTCGTCCCAGAACAGCCATTCCGCGGCCGCGGTGAAGAGGATGACGAAGCAGGCGACGGCGAACCAGGCGATGCTGAACGCGCGGTAGATCCAGCTGCGCGCCAGGCGGTCCGGCGCGAGCGCGAGCCAGAGCACGAACGGCGTGAGCGCGTAGGCGGCGGCGGCGAGGTCGTACCCCAGCCCGAAGGCGAAGCTGCGCAGGAGGTCGCCCGCGCCCAGCTGCGCTACCTCGGGGCGCAGCGCCAGCGCGGCGCGCGTGAGGGTGCTGACCGCGATGAATACCCCGGCCGCTGCCAGCGCCGGCAGCAGACGTTCACGCCGAAATTTCATGAAGTTCATCCTAGGGGCCGGATCTTACGCCGTGCTGACGCCGGCCTGACAGCCGGCGATCGCGTCAGCGCGGCGCAAGCCTCCCTAAAGGTGAGGGAAAGGATGCTGGCGCAAGCTTGCCGCCCGCGAAGGAGGGATGCGAGGACGCACGATGGTGAAAGCACCGCTGCAGTTGTTCGGTGCGCTGGTTCTTTCGGCGGCGATGTTCGGCGCCGGCGCGCTCTGGTCCAGGCGCGCGAAGCCGGCGCGCGAGCACGCGGATGTACAGGCGCCGGCGGCGGTGCCGGCGAAGGAACGCGAGGTGCTGCGCTTCGAACCCGGCGCGCCGCAACTCGCGATGCTGAAAGTGAGCGAAGCCCCGCTGATGGCGGTGCCGCTCGCCGAACCGCTCAACGCGCGCATCGCCTACGACGAGAGCCATACCGCGAGGATCAGCTCGCCGGTGGCCGGACGGATCGTCGACTTGCGCGGCCAGATCGGCGACCGGGTCGAGCAGGGGGCGGTTCTCGCGGTCGTGGACGCCCCCGACCTGGGCGTCGCCGCGACCGACCTTGCCAAGGCGCAGACCGACGAACGGCGCAAGGACCTTGCGCTGGCGCGCGCGCGGGATTTGTTCGCCGGCGAGGTGCTGCCGCGCAAGGACCTGGAGGCGGCGGAGGCCGATTTCGCGCAAGCCAGGGCGGAAACCTCGCGGGCGGCGCTGCGGCTGGCCAACCTGAACCCGGGCCGCGCCCGCCTCGAGGGCGAGCGCCTGCGCCTGCTGGCGCCGGTCGCCGGCTACGTCACCGAACGGCGGGTGAATCCGGGCATGGAAGTGCGGCCGGACCTGCCCGATCCGCTTTTCGTCGTCGCCGACCTGCGCTGGCTGCAGGTGGCGATCGACCTGCCGGAATCGGCGCTGCCGAAGATAACGCTGCGCCAGCCGGTCGCAGTGGAGGTCGATGCGTTTCCGGAGCAGATTTTCCGCGGACGCATCGAGCGCATCTCGCCGGTGGTGGATCCCGCGCTGCGGCGCATCCAGGTGCGCGCCAGCGTCGAGAACGGCGAGGGCCGGCTGCGGCCGGAGATGTACGCGCGCGTGACGTTGCTGCCGAGCGAAGACCGCAACGCGGTGCGCGTGCCGAACGCCGCGCTGGTCACCCAGGGGCTGCAGCATTTCGTGTTCGTCGAGCGCGCACCGGGCGTGCTGGTGCGCCGCAAGGTGGAACTGGCGCAGCAGGACCGCGAATACAGTTATGTCTCCGAGGGCCTGGCGCGCAACGAACGCATCGTCACCAGCGGGGCGCTGCTGCTGCAGTCGGAACTCGCGACGGTGCAGTAGATGCTGGAACGGCTGGTCACGTTCGCGCTCGGCCAGCGGGTTTTCGTGCTGGTGCTGACGGCCGCGCTGGTCGGTTTCGGCCTGCGCGCGCTCGACAACCTGCCGATCGAGGCGTTTCCGGACGTGCAGGACGTGCAGGTCCAGGTCGTGACGCAGTTCCCCGGACAGGCGCCCGAAGAAGTGGAGCGGGCGATCAGCCTGCCGGTCGAGCGCGAAATGGCGGGCGTGCCGCGGCTGACGCAGCTGCGCTCCGTGTCGATTACCGGGTTGTCGGTGGTGACGCTGACCTTCGCCGACCGCACGGACGACTACTTTGCGCGCCAGCAGGTGCTGGAGAAGCTGCAGACGGTGAACCTGCCCGCGGGCGTGCAGCCGTCGCTGGCCCCGCTTTCCACGGCGGTCGGGGAGATCTACCGCTACGTGCTGGAGTCTCCCGCGCAGATGCCCTCGTACGAGGTGCGCGCCGTCCAGGACTGGATCGTGCGCCCGGCGCTGCGCATGGTTCCCGGCGTCGCCGACGTGGTGAGCTTCGGCGGCTCGGTCAAGGAATACCAGGTGCTGGTCGATCCGCACGCCCTGAGGAAATACGGCGTGACGCTCGACCAGGTGTCGCAGGCGGTGGGCGCGAACGGCGCCAACGCCGGCGGCGGGCTGCTGCAGCGCGGCGACGAGGCGCTGGTGATCCGCTCGATCGGCCTGTACGCGCGACTGGAGGATATCCGCGGCGCGGTGATCGCCTCGCGCAACGGCAGGCCGATCCTCGTGTCGGACGTCGCCGAGGTCGACATCGGCGCGCGCCCGCTCTCGGGCATGGTGGCGTACAACGAGCGCGACAGCATCGTCGAGGGCATCGTGCAGATGACCAAGGGCAACGACGCCGCCAAGGTGGTCGCCGACCTGAAGGCGCGCATCGCCGACGTCGCGGCGAAGCTGCCGCCGGGCGTCACCCTGCGGCCGATCTACGAACGCACCCAGCTCATCCACCATACCGTCGAGACGGTGGTGGAGAACCTCGCGCTGGGCGCCGCGCTGGTGATCGCCATCCTCATCGCCTTCCTGCAGAACTGGCGCGCGGCGCTGATCGTCGGCAGCGTGATCCCGCTGGCGCTGCTGGGCGCCTTCATCCTGATGGACGCGCGCGGCGTGTCGGCCAACCTGATCTCGCTGGGTGCCGTGGACTTCGGCATCATCATCGACAGCGCCGTGGTGCTGGTCGAGGCGCTGATGGTGCGGCTCGCCGCGGGGATCGCCAACCGCGATTACGCGCACCGCATGGCGGCGCTGCGGCACACGGTGGTCGAGCTCGGCCACCCGATCCTGTTCTCCAAGGCGATCATCATCACCGCCTTTCTGCCGATCTTCACGTTCCAGCGCGTCGAGGGAAAGATTTTCGCGCCGGTGGCGCTCACCCTTTCGTTTGCGCTGGGCGGAGCCCTGCTGCTGACGCTCACGCTGGTGCCGGCGCTGCTGTCATACGCGGTGCGCAACGACAGCATGGCGGAAGCGCATTCGGCCTGGCTGGCGCGCCTGCAGGACCGCTACCGCGGCCTGCTCGCCGGCGTATTTGCGCATCCCCGCCGCGTGCTGCTGGTGTCGCTTGCCGTCCTCGCCGCGGCGCTCGCCGGCGCGCCGCTGCTCGGCACCGAATTCCTGCCCAAGCTGGACGAGGGCAACATCTGGCTGACCATCACCCTGCCGTCGGCGACGGCGCTGGAGCGCACCAAGGAAGTGGAGCGCGAAGTGCGCGCGATCCTGCTCTCGTACGCCGAGGTGAACGCGGTCATCACCCAGGTCGGACGCCCGGACGACGGCACCGATCCGAAGGGACCCAACAACCTCGAGGTGCTGGCGGACCTCAAGCCGCGCTCGGCCTGGCGTTTCGCCAGCAAGGAAGACCTGGTGGCCGACATGTCGGCGCGCATCCACACCATACCCGGGCTGCCGACCAACTTCTCCCAGGTGATCCAGGACAACGTCGAGGAAGCGCTGTCCGGCGCGAAGGGCGAAATCGTCGTCAAGGTGTTCGGCCCGGAACTCGCCATTCTCGAAGACCTCGCCGGCCGCGTCGTCGATACGCTGAACACCGTGCGCGGCGCGACTGACGTCGGCGCGCTCAAGATCGGCGGCCAGAGCGAGGTCGACATCGAGCTCGACAGGCAACGGCTGGCGCGCCTGGGGATCAGCGTCAACGACGCCAACGCGATGGTGCAGACCGCGCTGGCGGGATCGGCGGTCAACGCGTTCTACGACGGCGAACGCCGCTTCGACGTCACGGTGCGCATCGCCAAGGCGTACCGGGACGCGGTGGACGACATCGCCGGCCTGCAGATCGCCCTGCCGGGCGGGGCCGGCACCGTGAGCCTCTCGGAGGTCGCCCGCATCGAGGTCCGCCAGGGCGCGGCGCGCGTCACGCGCGAGTCGGGCGGCCGCTCGGTGGCGATCAAGGTCAACCTGCGCGACCGCGACCAGGGAGGCTTCGTCGCCGAAGCGCAGCAGAAAGTCGCCGCCGCGGTGCCGCTGCCGCCGGGCTACACCCTCACCTGGGGAGGGCAGTTCGAGAACCAGCAGCGCGCCGTCAAGCGCCTGCGCGTCATCATCCCGGTTTCGGCGCTGGTCATCTTCAGCCTGCTGTTCTGGGCGTTCCGCTCGGTGCAGCGTTCGCTGCTGGTCCTCGCGATGGTGCCGTTCACGCTGGTCGGCGGCATCGCCGCGCTGGGGTTGGCCGGGCTGCATCTGTCCGTATCGGCGGCGGTCGGCTTCATCGCGGTCGCGGGCATCTCGGTGCAGAACGGCGTGATCATGGTCGAGCACATCGTCGAGCGCTTGCGCGACGGCGCCGCGTTCGCGGCCGCGGTGACCGAGGGGGCGGTGGCGCGCCTGCGGCCTATCCTGATGACCGCGCTGATGGCCGGCCTGGGCCTGCTGCCGGCGGCGCTGTCGCACGGCATCGGCTCGGAGACGCAGCGGCCGTTCGCGGTGGTGATCGTCGGCGGCATCGTCAGCGGCACGCTGTTCACGCTGCTGCTGCTGCCGCTGTTTTTTGCGCGCTTCGGCCGCGAGAGCGCCGGCGCGGGCGATGCAGAACCGGCCATGGAGGCGCCCGGCGATGCCCGTTGAGAACTACGTCACCAGTGCAAGGCGGGCGCAAGCCTTCGGACAGGCATGCGTAAGCTTTTGCGGGCACCATGAATTGCAGCAGTGCGGCCGGGGATCTTCCTCCTCCCCCCGAGCCGCGGTCCTTGGGCCCGCCCGGTTGATCCAACCCAGCGGGCCCCTTCTTTTGGGGGCTGTATGATTGCCCGGGTGCGGATACTGATCGTCGAAGATGACGCTGCGCTCGCGAGCGGAATCGCGCGCATCCTCGAGGGCGAAGGCCACGCCATCGACGTGATGGCCAAGGGCGAACAGGCGGTGCTCGCCGCCCGGCAGGAACGCTTCGACATGGTGATCCTCGACATCGGCCTGCCCGGCATGGACGGCTTCGAAGTGCTGCGCCGCCTGCGCGCGGCCGGGGACCGCGTCCCGGTGCTGGTGCTCACCGCGCGCGACGCGCTCGACGACCGGGTGCACGGCCTGGATCTCGGCGCCGACGATTACATGGCCAAGCCCTTCGCCATGCCCGAGCTGGCGGCGCGGGTGCGGGCCCTGGTGCGCCGCTCGCAGGCGCAGACCGGGCCGAAAATCGTGCACGGCCCGCTCATGCTGGACACCCTTGCGCGCCGCGCCCAGCTGAACGGCGAGCCGCTCGACCTGGCGGCGCGCGAATGGGCGGTGCTGGAAGTGCTGCTGGCCCGGGTCGAGAAGATCGTCTCCAAGGAATCCATCATCCAGGCGGTGGCGAACTGGGGCGAGGAGTTGACGCCCAACGCGATCGAGGTCTACGTCTCGCGCCTGCGCGGCAAGCTGGAACCCTCCGGGGTGCGCATCCGCACGGTGCGCGGCTTCGGCTATATGCTGGAAGAATTCAAGGAAAAATAGCGTGGTCCGCAGCCTGCGCGGCCGCCTGCTCGAGGCGCTGCTGCCGCCGGTGGCGGTGCTGCTGACGGTGGGCGCGATCGGGCAGTATTTTCTCGCCCTCGAGCCCGCGAAGGAGGCCTACGACCAGGCGCTGGTGGACGTCGGCATCGCGCTGGGCGAACGCATCCGCAGTTCGGGCGAATCCGTGTCGGTCGATCTGCCGGGCGCAGCGGAGCAGGTGCTGCGCGTAGACAAGTACGACGCGATCTACTACCACGTGCGCGGCCCCGACGGCGACGCGCTCGCGGGAGATCCGGGCCTGCCGGCGATTCCTGCGTCGCAGGAACCGGAGGATGGCGTCATCGCCTACGACGGCGACTACCGCGGCAAGAAGGTGCGCGTGGTTGCGCTGCTGGTGCCTTGCGGCGGCCGGGTCTGCGCCGTCCAGGTCGCGGAAACCACCATCAAGCGCCAGGCGCTTGCGCGCGACATCGTCCTCTACAGCCTGGTGCCCGAGCTGCTGATCACCCTGCTGACGCTGGCGATCGTCTGGTTCGGCGTGCAGAGGGGTCTCGCGCCGCTGGAGGATCTGTCGACCGAAATCCGCGCACGCTCGGCGCGCGACTTGCGGCCGATCGATCCACAGCATGCGCCGCAGGAGGCGCAGCCGCTGGTCGGCGCGCTGAACCAGTTGTTCCGGCAGGTCGCCGAGTCGAGCGGCAACCAGCAGCGCTTCCTCGCCAACGCCGCGCACCAGCTGCGCACGCCGCTCGCCAGCCTGCAGGCGCATATCGAGATTGCGCTCGCGCAAAGCGAAAACGCCCTGGCGCAGGATGGGCCCGAAGCGCGCCGCGCCGACCTGGAGCAGGTGCACCGCGCCACCATCCGCACCGCGCGCCTGGCGACGCAGCTGCTGGCGCTCGCGCGCGCCGAGCCGGGCGGCTACCGCGGCGACGCCTCCGGGCCGGTCAATCTGCGCGCCGTGGTCGAGGATGCGGCGGACGAATGGGTGCACCGCGCGATGGCGAAGGAAATCGATCTCGGTTTCGAACTCTCGGACGCGCAAGCCACGGGAGACGCGCTGCTGCTGCGCGAGGCGCTCGGCAACCTGATTCACAACGCGATCGAGTACACGCCTTCCGGCGGGCGCGTGACCGTCCGCACCGGATTGCGGAACGGGAGCCCGTATCTCGAGGTCGAAGATGATGGGCCGGGAATCCCCTCCGCCGAGCGGGAGCAGGTGCTGGAGCGTTTCTACCGCGTGCCGGGAACCGTCGGCACCGGCAGCGGGCTTGGCCTTTCCATCGTGCGCGAGATCGCGCTTGCCCACGGCGCCGTCATTGTTATTGGCTCCGGCGAGGGCACGGCTGGGACGAATGCGGGCTGCAAAGTTGGGTTAACATTTCCGCGTGGATAGCGTCGACATCGAGGTCCTGCGCAGCGCCGAAGCCTGGCGCAAGGCTGGCCATCGCGTCACCTTCGGCACCATCGTCAAGACCTGGGGATCGGCGCCGCGGCCGGTGGGCGCGCTGGTGGTGATCCGCGACGACGGCCAGGTGGTGGGCTCGGTGTCGGGCGGCTGCGTCGAGGACGACCTGATCGACAAGGTGCGCGGCGGCGGCATCGCGAAAGACAGGCCGCAGTTGATCACCTACGGCGTCACCAACGAGGAAGCGACGCGCTGGGGCCTGCCCTGCGGCGGCACCCTGGAGCTGGTGATGGAACCGGTGACCGAGAAAAGCGCCTTCGGCGAGCTGCTCGACACCATCTCGAAGCAGCAACTGGTCAGCCGGCGGCTGGAGATGGACAGCGGCCGCGTGTCGATGAAGCCCGGCACCGGGCAGGACGTGCTGGAATTCGACGGCAAGGTGCTGACCACGGTGCATGGCCCGCGCTGGCGGGTGATCCTGATCGGCGCCGGGCAGCTGACGCGCTACCTCGCCGAGATGGCGCGCATGCTCGACTACCACGTGCTGGTGATCGATCCGCGCGCGGAGTATGCGGATGGCTGGGACCTGCAGAACGTGCAGCTCGACCGCGGCATGCCCGACGACGTGCTCGCCGCCGCGAACCTGGACGGTCACAGCGCGGTGGTGGCGCTCACGCACGATCCGAAAATAGACGATCTGGCGCTGATGGAAGCGCTCAAGTCGCCCGCGTTCTACGTCGGCGCCATCGGCTCGAAGAAGAACAACGATTCCCGCCGCCTGCGGCTGAGGGAGTTCGACCTGTCGGAAGGCGAGATCGCGCGCCTGCACGGGCCGGTCGGCCTGTACATCGGCTCGAAGACGCCCCCCGAGATCGCAGTGGCGATCCTGGCGGAGATGACCGCGGTGCGCCACGGTGTGTCCGAGCCGAGCTGGGCGGCCAAGCCGGCGGCGCGCTTCGATCCCTCGGCCTGCGAAGTAGCGCCCGCGGTTTCGCCGCATAAAGTCTGAAAGCCAGGGCTTGAACGTCGCCGCGATCCTGTTGGCCGCGGGATCCGCCTCCCGCTTCGGTTCCGACAAGCTGCTCCATCACCTGCCGCACGGCGTGCCGATCGCCGTGCAGGCGGCGCGCCACCTGCGGGCGGTTTTCGGCACGAACATTTTTGCCGTCGTCCGTCCCGAAGCGAAGCAGCTGGCGGATTTGCTCGGCAAGGAAGGCTGCGAAGTGGTGCCCTGCGGGCGCGCCGCCGACGGCATGGGCGCGAGCCTGGCCTGCGCCGTGCGCGCGGCAGGCGCGGCCGACGCCTACCTGGTCGCGCTCGCCGACATGCCGTTTATCCGCTCGTCCAGCATCGCCGCCGTGCGGGACGAACTCCTGAAGGGATCTGCCCTGGCGGCGCCTTATTTCCGCGCGCGCCGTGGCCATCCCGTGGGCATTTCGTCACGCTTTCGCGACGAACTCTCCCGCTTGCAGGGCGACGAAGGGGCCAGGACGCTGCTCGCCAGCCGCGCCGCGGAAATCGTCAAGGTCCCGGTGGGGGACCCGGCGGTGCTGCGCGACATCGACACGCCGGGTGACCTCGCGCCGCCGCTCGTCGTATAGTTCAAGCAAGGTCATGGAAACGGCGCAACGGGCGGTGCTGTTCGTGGATGTCACGGACAGCACGAAAATCTACGAGTCGCTCGGCGACACCGTGGCGCTGGCGCTCATCAACGGCCTGTTCAGCCACCTCGACAAGACCGTCGCGAAATATTCCGGCAGCGTCATCAAGACGCTGGGCGACGGGCTGCTGTGCATGTTCGAGGATCCCAACGACGGCTTTCGCGCGGCCTGCGAGATGCAGTCCTCGGTGACTTCCCTCGCCCAGCGAGCCAGCAACCGGCTGCAGATCAAGATCGGCTTCACCTACGGGCCCGTGATCCTCTCGAAAGGCGACGTCTTCGGCGACACCATGAACGTCTGCGCGCGCCTGGTGACGCTGGCGAATCCGGAGCAGATCCTCACCTCCGGCCAGACCGTCGACGCGCTGTCGCCCGGCCTGCGGCCGCGCTGCCGGGAGTTGTTCCCGACCCGCATCAAGGGCAAGGCCGAGGAGGTGCCGGTCAGCGACGTGATCTGGCGCTACGACCCGGCGGTCACCGAGACCAACCTGACGCGCGCGGACCTGACGCAGGCCACCGCGATGTCGCTCAAGCTCATCTACCGCGGCAACATATTCATCGTCAATCGCGCCCGGCCGACGCTGCAGATGGGGCGCGACGACAGCAACGACATCGTCACCGTGAGCCTGTTCGCCTCGAGGATCCATTCCCGCGTGCAGTGGCGCGAAGGCCATTTCGTCCTGATCGACGCGTCGACCAACGGCACCTTCCTGCTGGTCGACGAGCACTCCAGCGAGGTTCACCTGCGGCGCGAGGAGGCGATGCTGGCGGGACGGGGCTGGATCGGGCTGGGCAAGAGCGCCGCCAAGCACGGCGATCACTCGGTGCGCTTCACCCTGCAGCCCGAAATCGCCTGACGCGGCCGGCCTCGGCCGACTGTTAAAATCGGTCGATGCCCGCTCCCCAGACGCTCGCGCTGTCCCTGCAGTCCCTGGAACAATCCGATCCTGAAATCTGCGACGTCATCCGCCGCGAGGCGCAGCGCCAGGAAGACCACGTCGAGTTGATCGCCTCGGAGAACTACGCCAGTCGCGCGGTGCTGGCGGCGCAGGGCTCGCTGCTCACCAACAAGTACGCCGAGGGCTACCCGGGCAAGCGCTATTACGGCGGCTGCGAGTTCGTCGACATCGCCGAGCAGGTCGCCATCGACCGCGCCAAGCTGCTGTTCGGCGCACCGTGGGCGAACGTGCAGGCGCATTCCGGCTCGCAGGCCAACCAGGCGGTGTACGCCGCCGCGCTCAAGCCCGGCGACACCATCCTCGGCATGTCGCTCGCGATGGGCGGCCACCTCACGCACGGCTCGCCGGTGAACCTGTCGGGCAAGCTCTACAAGGTCGTCTCGTATGGCCTGGATGCGGACGAGCGGATCGATTTCGCGCAGGCCGAGCGCCTCGCGCTCGAGCACAAGCCGAAAATGATCGTCACCGGCGCGTCCGCTTATTCGCGCGTCATCGACTGGCAGCGCTTCCGCGCCATCGCCGACAAATGCGGCGCGCTGCTGATGTCCGACATGGCGCACTACGCCGGGCTGGTGGCGGCGGGACTGTATCCGTCGCCCGTCGGCGTCGCCGATTTCACCACCACCACCACGCACAAGACGCTGCGCGGCCCGCGCGGCGGGCTGATCCTCGGCAAGCCCGAACAGGAGAAGGCGGTCAACTCGGCGATTTTCCCGGGCATCCAGGGCGGCCCGCTGATGCACGTGATCGCCGCCAAGGCGGTGGCGCTGGGCGAGGCGCTCAGGCCTGATTTCAAGCAATACCAGGCCCATGTCCTCGACAACGCGCGCGCCATGGCCGCGGCGCTGACGAAGCGCGGGCTGCGCGTCGTCTCCGGCGGCACCGACTGCCACATGTTCCTGCTCGACCTGCAGGCAAAGAAGATTACCGGCAAGGACGCGGAGGACGCGCTCGGCCGGGCGCACATGACGGTGAACAAGAACGCGATTCCGAACGACCCGCAGAAGCCGGCGGTCACCTCCGGCATCCGCATCGGCTCGCCGGCGATGACCACGCGCGGCTTCGGCCAGGCGGAGGCGGAGAAACTCGCCAACCTGCTCGCCGACGTGCTGGAAGATCCGCGGGGCGAGCTGACGCTGCAGCGCGTGACGCGCGAAGTCAAGGCGATGTGCGCGAAGTTCCCGGTGTACGCCTGAGGCGCCGCCATGCGCTGCCCTTTCTGCTCCAACGAAGACACGCAGGTGGTGGACACGCGCTCCAATGAGGGCACCAACGTCATCCGGCGGCGGCGCAAGTGCCCGAAGTGCGACAAGCGCTTCACCACTTACGAGCGCGTCGAGCGGCGCATGCCGCGCCTGGTGAAGAAGGGCGGCAGCCGTACCGACTTCGACCGCGAGAAGCTGGTCGGCAGCATGACGCTGGCGTTGCGCAAGCGCCCGGTGGCGACCGAGGAGGTCGATGCCGCCGCCGACCGCATCGAGGAAAAGCTGCTCTCGCTCGGCGAGCGCGAAGTGCAGACCAGCCGGGTCGGCGACCTGGTGATGCGCGAGCTGGCGAAGCTCGACAAGATCGCCTATATCCGCTTCGCCTCCGTGTACCGCAGCTTCGAGTCGCCCGACGATTTCCGCGAGGCAGTGCAGGAAGTGAAGTCCCCGCGCCGCCGCAGTAAAAAGTGAGCTCCTTCAGCGCTTTCGACCACGCCATGATGGCGCGGGCGCTCGCGCTGGCGGAGAAGGGCCTGTATACCACCACGCCCAATCCGCGCGTCGGCTGCGTCGTCGCCAGGAATGAAAAGGTTGTTGCTGAAGGCTGGCATGAAAAGGCCGGCGGGCCGCACGCCGAGGTGGTCGCCCTCGGGCAGGCCGGTGCACAGGCGGCGGGTGCCACGCTCTACGTGAACCTCGAGCCCTGCAACCATCACGGCCGCACGGCACCCTGCGTGGATTTGATCCAAAAAAACAAAATCAGCCGGGTAGTCGCGGCGATGCTCGACCCCAATCCCCAGGCGGCGCGCGGCGGCGAGGCGCTCGCCGCCGCCGGCATCCGTTTCGAAAACGGATTGCTGGAAGCCGAGGCGAAGGAACTCAACATCGGCTTCGTCTCGCGCATGACGCGCAAGCGGCCCTGGGTGCGCATGAAAATCGCCGCGACGCTCGACGGCCGCACCGCATTGGCGAACGGCAAATCGCAATGGATCACCGGCGCCGAGGCGCGCAAGGACGGCCACCGCTGGCGCGCGCGCGCCTGCGCGATCCTCACCGGCTACGGCACCATCAAGGCCGACGATCCGCGCCTTACCGTGCGCGACGTCGAAACGCCGCGGCAACCGATGCGCGTGATCGTGGACAGCCGCCTCGAAACACCGGCGACGGCGAAGATCCTCCAGGGCGGGAACGTGCTTTTGTTTTCCGGGATGAAGGGGAACGTGCCTGCAGGCGCGGAAAACATCGTTCTTCCAAACCCTCAAAACAAGGTACAGCTTCCGGCAATGCTGGAAGAACTCGCGCGCCGCGGCGTGAACGAGCTGCATGTCGAGGCGGGGACGCGCCTGAACGGATCGCTGCTGCGCGAAGGCTGCGTGGACGAATTCCTCATCTACCTGAATCCCAGCTTCCTCGGCGATGCGGCGCAGGGGATGTTTTCCATCCCTGAATTTTCTTCCCTGGATGAAAGAATCAAGGTGAAGATCGGGTCGATGGAACGCATTGGCGACGACATCCGCATCCTCGCGAGGCTCTGATGTTCACCGGCATCGTCCAGGCCGTCGGCCGCATCGAAAAAACCAATCCCCTGCAGGTCGCCACCGGCCGCCTGCCGCTCGCCGACGTGCGTATCGGAGATTCCATCTGCGTGCAGGGCTGCTGCCTGACGGTCGTGAAGAAAGCAAAGGGAACACTCTGGTTTGATGTCTCGAAGGAGACCCTGCGCGTCACCGCGGGCCTGGATCGTCCGGGCGGCGTGAATCTCGAGAAATCCCTCGGCCTCGGCGATAAGCTCGGCGGCCACCTCGTCACCGGCCACGTGGACGGCGTCGGCCGGCTACGGAGCAAGAAGGGCAGCGAATACACCTTCG
>DATBQR010000052.1:0-4274 GCA_036560705.1 Burkholderiales bacterium
ACGCTGCGCCAGCCTTATCCCGGGATCGCCACGTTTTTTCTCTGGGGCCTGTTGTTTTCGAGGCTGCGCGGCGAAGGAGGCCGGCCCGATGCCGGCTGAACGCACTTCGGGCCTGGTGCTTTCGGTCGTGAGTCATGGCCAGGGTCCGCTGGTCAAGAATCTCCTAGACGACCTCGCGCAGCGGACCTCCCGGGCTTTTGCCGCCGTGGTGACCGTCAACGTGCCGGAGAACCTGCCGTTCTCGCCCGGGGACTATCCGTTCAAGGTTGTCGTGCTGCAGAACCAGCAGCGCCTGGGATACGGCAGTAATCACAACCAGGCGTTCCGCGTGCTGCCTTCACGGCTGTTCTGCGTCCTCAACCCGGACATCCGGCTTACAGAAGATCCTTTCCCGGCGCTGGCGACGGCGTTGAACGAGCCCGAGGTGGCCGCTGCCGCGCCGCGCATCCTGTCGGTAGAGGGCCGGCGCGAACAAAACGCGCGCCGCTTTCCGTCGCCCTGGTCGATCGCGCGCAAGGCGCTCGGCATGCCCGAGCGGGCGGAGCCGCAGCAGGCGGCGTACACGGGAGGGAAACCGGACTGGATAGGCGGCATGTTCATGCTGTTCCGCTCGGACGCGTTCATCCGCGTCGGCGGATTCGACGAGCGCTACTTCCTCTACTACGAAGATGTCGACATTTGCGCGCGCCTCCGGCTGTTGGGGCAGTCGGTCGCGCTGTGCGAGCAGGCCACGGCGGTCCATGACGCCAGGCGCGACAGCCACCGCAAGCCGCGCTACCTCGCCTGGCATCTCTCCAGCATGCTGCGGTTCTTCATGTCGGCGCCGTTCCTGCGCCTGACGCTGCGCCGCTGGCGGGGCACTGGGGGGCCCAGGCGATGAATCCACGCTTCAAGCGCAACAATTTCGACCTGCTGCGGTTCCTGTTCGCGTTCACGGTCTTCCTGGTGCATACGCACGTGCTGTCGGGCCGGCCCGAGCTCGAAGTGTTCGCTGAATTGCTGTCTTCCGACCTCGCGGTCAAGTCCTTCTTCGTCGTCAGCGGCTTGCTGGTGTTCATGAGTTATGAAAACTCCGGCAGCTTGAAGGTCTATTTCGAGAAGCGCATACGCCGGATCTATCCGGCGTACTTCACCGTGGTGGCGGGCTGCGCGCTGCTGTTCGTTTTCGCCAGCAGCGGCGGCCCGGGGGCCTACTTCAATACCGATTGGGTGCGCTATCTGGCGGCGAATCTGTCGTTCGCCAACTTTCTCCATCCGACGCTGCCGGGCGTGTTCGGGGCCAACCGTTTCGCCGAGATCAACGGCGCGCTGTGGACGCTGAAGGTCGAAGTCATGTTTTACGCGATCGTGCCGGTGGTGGCCTGGTTTTGCCTGCGCCTGGGCCGGCTGCGCGCGCTTGCGGCATTTGCCGCCGCCTCGCTCGCCTATGCCGCCTGGATGGAGGCGCTCGCCCGCAGCACCGGTTCGGAGTTCTACGTGCTCCTCGCGCGCCAGCTCCCCGGCCAGCTCTCGTATTTCCTCGCCGGCGCGTTCTTCTACTACTACCTGGAAATCTTCGAACGGCACCTGGCGTGGTTCGCCACCGCGGCGATCGCCTGCTTCGTGCTGCACCGCTGCTACGGGTTCTCCGCCTTCGAGCCGCTATGGCTGGCCACCTTCGTGGCGTTCTTCGGTTTTTTCGCTTACGCCGGCAATTTCGGGCGTTTCGGGGATTTTTCCTACGGGATCTACATCCTGCATTTTCCCATCGTCCAGACCCTTGTCAGCCTGGGCGTGTTCGCGCGTTCGCCATGGCTGGGCGTGGCGGTATCGGCCGCGCTGGTGCTGGCGGCCGCCGTCCTGATGTGGAAGCTGGTCGAGAAGCCGTTCCTGCGGCGGACGTCGCACTACGTGCTCGCGACCCGCACGGCTCCGCCCTCCTGACGCTTCACTTCCCCTTCTTATAGTAGTGCTTGGTGGTCCGCAGCCCGCCCGGCGCGATTTTGCGGATGAACGCGCGAAGGGCGGCGTCCCCGCGCAGCAGCAGATCGCGTACCGGCTGGCCGGGGCGGCCGTGGAAGGAGGTCACGTGGAAGAAATCCTCCTCTTCCGGCGACAGCTTCGAGAAGTAGTAGTTGGACACGCAGGTCCGGTTCCGGTCCGCGAGCACCTCGCTGACCGAGTGCCATGACTTCCGGTCGGTCGCGATGACGACCAGGCGGTTGAACCTGCTGTGGATCGTATGCGGCGCCGCCTTCGTGCCGTCCGGCCAGAGCTCGAGGTTGCCGCCGTTTTCGAGATTCCAGTCGGGCGTGCTGTAGTAAAGCAGGTTGAGGATGCGATACCGCTCGCGCTGCATGTCGTGCGAGTTGTCGAGGTGCGGGTGGAGATAGTGCCCGGGCCCCATGAGGCTGATCCCGCCGGCGTACAGCTTTTCGTCCGGCTCGACCTCCCTGAGGCGGGTGATTTCGGCGATCTCGGCCACGACGCGCAAATCCTGGAACGCGTAGACCACTTCTTCCAGCAGCGGCGCGATCGCGTTCATTTGCGCGGTGACGAACTTCCGCTCCCGGATGGTTTTTCTGAGCATCATCTTGGTCGAATCGGGAAAGTCGCGGTAGATCGAACGCGCGAGATCCTCGGGAAGCAGGTCGTCGACGACAAAATAGTGGCGGTCCGCGTAATGCGCGGCCGCGCTGGCCCTGCCGGCCTGAAGGCGCGGCACGATGAGGGCGGCGATTTCTGTCCTGGTCATGGCTTAAACCCTGTAGGGATTGTCGAGAACGACCCCACCCTGCTTGCCCAGCGCGCTTGCGCGGGCGGGATGATCGAATACGTGCGCCAGGTATATATGGTCTATCCAGTTCGGCCGTTGAAACACCCGCTTCTGCCGCAAAAAGCCGAATTTGGAAATCTTCCGCATGGGATTCCGGCGATTGAATTCCTCGACAGCCAGCTGCTCTCCCGCGAAGATGCTGTGGCCATCGTATTCGATGTCATCCAGGTAGACGGGAACCAGCGGCAGGTATTGTCCCGCGCCCCCGTCCAGGATCCGCAGCGCCTCGACGGTGCTCCAATAATAGTCGACGTCGATGGAAATGAAGCCGATGGGGTTCCTGCAGTCCCGCAGGAATTCCTCGACCGTGCGGCTTACGTCGCCGATCACCAGTTTGCAGTTGCCTGGCAGGCGGGCGCGCAGCCCATCCACGTCGTGCATGGGATAGTCGCTCTGGCTGTAGTACTCCGGATGATCGCGGTAGTCGCGCGGCGGCGGCATTCCCCTGCCGGAATCAAAGCCCACGATGTCGAACTCCACGCCTGTGGCGTCGGTCACGCGTTTGCAAATCTCGCAGATGTTCATCAACCCTGCGCCGTTGGCGACTCCGAATTCGATCGCCGTAATGCGGGGAATCCCGAGTTCCCTGGCGTAGTCCGCCGCTTTCAGGAGCGAAAACGCGTGTTGCTGGCGGATCACCAGATCGAACGCAACCCTGGCGCGGAAGCTGCCCGCGATTGCCACCAGAAGCGCAATGATGTTCAGGTGCAGCGGTTCCGCCAATCGCTCCAGGAAAATGCGCCGCCATATGTACGCATGCTTGAGCTTTCGAAGTATGAAGGTGAACATCCCCGGCCGGATCCTCGCGCGAGTCGCTACGGGTTGATGCCGCGATTGTAGAGGTCCTCGAACCGCTCGATGTCGTCCTCGCCGAGGTAGCTGCCCGACTGCACCTCGATGATCAGCAGCGGTTCCTTGCCGGTGTTTTCCAGCCGGTGTTTGGTGCCGACCGGGATGTAGGTGGACTGGTTTTCCCCGAGATCGAGCGTTTCCTCGCCGCGCGTCACGCGCGCGCGGCCGGAGACGACTACCCAGTGTTCGGCGCGCTTGCGGTGCAGCTGCAGCGACAGCGCGTGCCCGGGTTTCACCATCAGCCGCTTCACCTGGAAGCGCTCGCCGGCATCCACCGACTCGTAGTAGCCCCAGGGGCGGTAGACGCGTTTGTGGCTCAGGTGCTCGGAGCGGTTGGCGCGCTTGAGGTCCTCGACCACTTCGCGCACCTCCTGGCTGCGCGAGCGGTCGGCGACCAGCAGCGCGTCGTCCGAGTCGACGATGATCAGGTCCTCGACGCCCAGCGTCGCCACCAGGCGCCGGTCGCCGAAGACCAGCGAATCCTTCGTGTCCTGCAGCTGCACGTCGCCGCGCGTGGCGTTGCCCGAGGCGTCCTTCTCCGCGAGGTCCCAGAGCGCGCCCCAGGAGCCGACGTCGCTCCACGCGAAATCGGCCGGGATCACCGCGG
>DATBQR010000053.1:0-18031 GCA_036560705.1 Burkholderiales bacterium
TCACGACCTCGGCCCCGCGCGACAGCCGCTCGACGCTGTACTGCACCGACGTGATGAAAATGATCGAGGCGCCGATCTTCCACGTCAACGCCGACGATCCCGAGGCGGCGGTGATGGCGATCGAGATCGCCATGGACTACCGCAGGCAATTCAAGAAGGACGTGGTGGTCGACCTGATCTGCTTCCGCAAGCTCGGCCACAACGAGCAGGACGAGCCGATGGTGACGCAGCCGCTGATGTACAAGAACATCAGCCAGCATCCCGGCACGCGCAAGCGCTACGCCGACCGGCTCGCGGCGCAGGGCGTGATCGCCGCGGACGAGGCCGACAAGCTGGTGGCCGCCTTCCGCCAGGCGATGGACGGCGGCACCCACACCAATGCCACGATCCTGTCCAATTTCAAGCCGCCGTTCGCGGTGGACTGGAGCAAGTACAAGAACACCAAGTGGAACGAGAACGACGACACGACGCTTCCCCTGGCCGACCTGCAGATGCTGTCGGAAAAGCTGACCGCGGTTCCGCCCAACTTCAAATTGCATCCGCGGGTGGAGAAGATCATCGCCGACCGCCGCCTGATGGGCCAGGGCAAGCTGCCGGTGGACTGGGGCATGGCGGAAAACCTCGCCTACGCCTCGCTGCTCAAGGACGGCTTCTCGGTGCGCATTTCCGGCCAGGACGCCGGGCGCGGCACCTTTTTCCACCGCCAAGCGGTGCTGCACGACCAGAACCGCGAGAAGTGGGACTCGGGCAGCTTCATCCCGCTGCAGCACATCGCCCCCAACCAGGGCGACTTCGTGGTCATCGATTCGGTGCTGTCCGAGGAAGCGGTGCTCGGCTTCGAGTACGGCTACTCGACCTCGGAACCGAACGAACTGGTGGTCTGGGAGGCGCAGTTCGGCGACTTCGTCAACGGCGCCCAGGTGGTGATCGACCAGTTCATCGCCGCGGGCGAAGTGAAATGGGGCCGCATCTGCGGCATGGTGATGATGCTGCCGCACGGGTATGAAGGGCAGGGCCCCGAGCACTCGTCCGGCCGGCCGGAACGCTTCCTCCAGCTTTGCGCCGACTACAACATCCAGGTCTGCATCCCGGCCACGCCGGTGCAGATGTTCTTCCTGCTGCGGCGGCAGATGATCCGCCCCTACCGCAAGCCGCTGGTGATCTTCACGCCGAAGAGCCTGCTGCGCCACAAGGAATCGGTGTCGCCGCTGCCCGAGTTCGCCGAGAGCAAGTTCAGCGCGGTCAACGGCGACTGGGACGAGGGCATCAGGCCGGACAAGGTGAAGCGCGTCGTCCTTTGCAGCGGCAAGGTGTTCTTCGACCTGATGGCGGCGCGCAAGGAGAAAGACATCAAGGATGTCGCCATCGTGCGCATCGCCCAGCTCTACCCGTTCCCGCACGACGAATTCCAGGCGCAGATCAACCGCTATTCGAATGCGGGCGAAGTCGTCTGGTGCCAGGAGGAGCCCGGCAACCAGGGGGCGTGGCACCGCCTCCAGCATTACGTGCTGCGCCACATGCGGCCCGACCAGATCCTGGGCTACGCCATGCGCCGGTCCTCGGCTTCGCCGGCGGCGGGCTACCTTTCGCTGCACAATGAGCAGCAGAAGGAACTCGTGAACGCGGCCTTCGCGCCGTTGACGGACAATCTCGTGCTGCCCGTGCAGGGCCTCGGCCGAAAGAGAAGGAAAAAGGAAAAAAATGCTGATTGAAGTCAAAGTCCCGCAGCTCTCGGAATCGGTTGCCGAGGCCACGCTGCTCGCCTGGCACAAGAAGCAGGGCGAGGCGGTGAAGCGCGACGAGAACCTGATCGACATCGAGACCGACAAGGTCGTCCTCGAATTGCCGGCGCCCGCCGACGGCGTGCTGGTGAGCGTGAAGAAAGGCGACAAGAGCATCGTGGTGGCGGGCGAGGTGATCGCCACCATCGACACCGAGGGAAAGGCTTCGGGGGTGGTTTCTAAAAAGGAGGAAATCAGGGAGGAGAAGGCGAAACCCGCCGCCGCTCCGCTGCCTCCCGCCGTCATGCCTTCGGCGCAGAAAATCGCCGCGCAGAAGGGCATCGATACCGCGCAGATCCAGGGCAGCGGCCGCGACGGACGCGTAACCAAGGGAGACGTCCTCGCCCAGCCTGAAAAATCCTCCGTTCAGAAAACGGCGCTTCAGCAGCCGCCCGCGCCGGTCAGCGTCGACAAGCTGCTGTCGGGGCGCCCTGAGCAGCGCGTGGCGATGTCGCGCCTGCGCCAGCGCATCGCCGAGCGGCTGGTACAGTCGCAGTCCACCGCCGCGATCCTCACCACCTTCAACGAAGTGAACATGCAGCCGGTGATGGAGATGCGCAAGCGCTACCAGGAGCGCTTCGAGAAGGAGCACGGCACGAAGCTCGGCTTCATGTCCTTCTTCGTCAAGGCTGCGGTGCACGCGCTGAAGAAATACCCGGTGGTGAACGCGTCCATCGACGGCACCGACGTCATCTACCATGGCTACTTCGACATCGGCGTCGCGGTCGGCAGCCCGCGCGGCCTCGTCGTGCCGATCCTGCGCGACGCCGACCAGATGTCCTTCGCCGCGGTCGAGAAGAAGATCGCCGAGTTCGGCAAGAAGGCGCAGGACGGCAAGCTGTCGCTGGAGGACCTGACCGGCGGCACTTTCTCGATCTCCAACGGGGGCACGTTCGGCTCGATGCTCTCGACGCCCATCATCAACCCGCCGCAGTCGGCGATCCTCGGCATCCATGCCACCAAGGAGCGCGCGGTGGTGGAGAACGGGCAGGTGGTGGTGCGGCCGATGAACTACTTCGCGCTGTCCTACGACCACCGCATCATCGATGGCAGGGAAGCTGTTTTATTTTTAGTTTCTATAAAAGAAGCTCTTGAAGACCCAGCGCGCCTAGTTCTCGAAATATGAAATCCTTCGATGTGGTGGTGATCGGCGGCGGGCCGGGCGGCTATGTCGCCGCCATCCGCGCCGCGCAGCTCGGCCTCTCGGTCGCCTGCATCGACGAGGCGAAAGCCGCGGACGGCAAGCCGGCGCTGGGAGGCACCTGCACCAACGTAGGCTGCATCCCGTCGAAAGCACTGCTGCAGTCCTCGGAGAATTACGAGCAGGCCGGCCACCACTTCGCCGACCACGGCGTGATGGTGAAGGGCCTCGCGCTCGACCTCGGCGTGATGCAGAAGCGCAAGGAAAAGGTCGTCAAGCAGAACAACGAAGGCATCTCCTACCTGTTCAAGAAGAACAAGGTGACGTTCTTTCACGGCAGGGGCAGCTTTGGTTCTTCTCCTCTTGAAATTCTTGTAAATGAAGAAAAGATAACTGCAAAAAACATCATCATCGCGACCGGCTCGAACCCGCGCGCGCTGCCGGGCGCGGACTTCGACGAGAAGCTGGTCCTCAGCAACAGCGGCGCGCTGGCGCTGCCTGAGGTGCCGAAGCGGCTCGGGGTGATCGGTGCCGGCATCATCGGCCTGGAGATGGGCAGCGTGTGGCGCCGCCTGGGTTCGGACGTGACGATTCTCGAGGCTTTGCCGACTTTCCTCGGCGTGGCGGACGAGGCGATCGCCAGGGAGGCAGCCAAGATCTTCGCCAGGCAGGGCTTGAAGATCGAAACCGGCGTGGCGATCTCGAAGGTTTCGACGGGGAAGAATGCCGTCAAGATCGAATACAAGGCTTCGGACGGAGCGGCAAAGACGCTCGACGTCGATCGCCTCATCGTCTCCATCGGCCGCGTCGCCAACACCGCAGGACTAAACGCCGAGGGCGTCGGCCTGAAGATGGAGCGCGGCATGATCGTGGCGGACGGCGATTGCCGCACCAGCGTGCCCAACGTCTGGGCTGTCGGCGACGTCGTGCGCGGCCCCATGCTGGCGCACAAGGCCGAGGAAGAGGGTGTGGCGGTCGCGGAACGCATCGCCGGCCAGAAGCCGCACGTCAATTTCAACACCATCCCCTCGGTGATCTACACCGCCCCGGAAATCGCCTGGGTAGGGCAGACCGAGCAGCAATTGAAGGCCGCCGGCGTGGCGTACAGGACAGGCTCGTTCCCGTTCTCGGCAAACGCGCGCGCACGTGCGCTCGGCGATACGAACGGACTGGTCAAGTTCATCGCCGATGCGGCCACCGACGCCATTCTCGGCGTGCACATCATCGGACCGATGGCGGGCGAGCTCATCGCGGAGGCAGTGGCGGCGATGGAGTTCGGCGGCGCCGCAGAGGACATCGGCATGATCTGCCACGCGCATCCGTCGCTTTCCGAGGCGATGAAGGAAGCGGCCCTGGCGGTGGACAAACGCGCGCTCAATATATGAGCGTGCGTCATTCGTTCGCGCTCAATATATGAGCGCTCGTCATTCGTTCGCGCTCAATATCTGAGCGCGCGTTCCTGGTCCGCGTGAACATTTGAACGCCGGCAGCGGGCGCCTGGACGCGCGGGCGATCGTCCTCGCGGTGCTCTGCATGGCGGTCCTCGGCGGGTCCTACACCGCGGGGAAGACCGCACTGCACGACCTGCCTCCGTTCGGGCTGCTCGCGCTGCGCATGGCCGTCAGCACGGCGGCGCTCGGCGCTTACGCGGCTTTCGCGGGCACATCGCTGTCCCAGCCCCTGCGCTACGTCCTTGCCCAGACGGCCATCTTCGCGCTGTCCCAGGCGCTGCTGTTCGTCGCGCTGACCATGACCACCGCCGGCCGGGCGGCGATCCTGTTCAACATGCAGCCCTTCTTCACGCTGCTCCTGCTGCCGTTCGCGTTCGCGGGCGAGCGGGTGACGGCGCGGCGCTGGGCCGGCACCGGGATCGCGTTCGGGGGCGTGGCGCTGGTACTCGCCGAGCGCGGCCTCGGCGGCGGCTCGCTGACAGGCGACCTGCTGGCGCTGGTCGCGGCGCTGGGCTGGACGGCCAACATCATTCTCAACAAGCGCATGCCGGGCCAATTCAACGCCGTGGCGATGGTGTTCTGGAACTGCCTGGGCGCGATCCCGCTCTTCGTGCTCCTGACGCTGATTTTTGAGGCGGATGCGGCGTGGCACGTCACCGCGCCCGCGGTGGCGGGCATCCTCTACCTCGGCGTGGTGGCGGCGACCCTGGGCTTCGCGCTGGTGGCGTGGCTGACGCGCACCTATTCGGCGAGCCGGGTGAACATATTCGTTTTCCTGTCGCCGGTATTCGGCGTGCTGATCGCCTGGGGGCTGCTCGGCGAGCCGATGAGCATGCAGCAGGCGCTGGGCGCGCTGGCGGTTGCCGCGGGCATTCTCGTCGTGACGGTGGAACGGGGAACGTGAGCGACGTCGTCACGCTCTACCAGCAGAGCCTCGCCAAGCGCGGCTTCGTCACCGATGCCTCGCAGTGGCGGGCGGTGGAGCGCCTGCAGCGCCTCTACGAGGAATGGATCGCCTACAAGGCGAAGCGCGGCAATGCGCTGAAGCGCCTGCTGGTGAAGCCCGTTCCGCCGAAAGGCGTCTACCTGTGGGGCGCGGTGGGGCGCGGCAAGAGCTTCCTCATGGACAGCTTCTACCTGTGCGTGCCGCTGGTAAGGAAGCGCCGGGTGCACTTCCACCACTTCATGCGCGAAATCCACCGCGAGATGAACGAACTGAAGGACGCGGAAGACCCGCTGGTGGCGGTTGCCGAACGCACCGCGCGGCGCTACCGCCTGATCTGCTTCGACGAATTCCACGTCTCGGATATCGCCGACGCAATGATCCTCGGGCGCTACCTCGAGAAGGTGATGGACCTCGGCGTGCAGTTCGTCATGACCAGCAACTACCATCCCGACCAGCTCTACCCGAACGGCCTGCAGCGCGAGCGCTTCCTGCCGGCGATCGAGTTCCTCAAGGCGCGCCTGGACGTGGTCAACGTCGACGGCGGCACGGACTACCGGCGCCTGAAGATGGAAAAGCTCAGGGTCTACCATGTAGGAAAACCCGGCGGCGCCGACATCGAGGCGGAGATGGCCCGCATCTTTCAGGAGCTGAAGGACGTCGAGGAGGAGAAGCAGCCCCTGGACGTGGAAGGCCGCGTCATCCCGTACCGCAAGCGCGCGGGCGGGCTGGTCTGGTTCGACTTCGCGGTGCTGTGCGGCGGGCCGCGGTCGTACGCCGACTACGTGGACCTGGCGCGGCGCTTCCATACCGTGATCCTGTCCGGCGTGCCGAAAATGTCGCCGAAGAACGCCGATTCGGCGCGCCGCTTCACCTGGCTGGTGGACGTGTTCTACGACGACCGCGTAAAGCTGATCGTCGCGGCGGAAGCCCAGCCGGACGATCTGTTCGTCGGCGTGGAAGAGGCAGGCGACGACGCGAAAACCGCGGCCGCCGAATTCGCGCGCACCGCGAGCAGGCTCGCGGAAATGCAGTCGGCGGCTTACCTGCAGGGCGAGCGGCGCGCGCCGCAGCCCGCTACTTGAGGCTGTCGCGCAGCGCTGAAAGCGCGCCGCTGTCCATCTTCGGCGGCGTTTTCTTCAGCAGTCCGTCTATGTAGCCCCGCTTGAGTTCCGCCGCCTTGTTCGCGCGCAGCCTCTGCACCAGCGCGCCGCGCGCTTCCTCGAGCGTGGCAGGCTCCTGCGGCCTGGCTTCGAGCAGGCGCATCACATGCCATCCGGCGGCGGTCGCTATCGGGCCGCTGGTCTCGCCGGGCTTCAGCGATTGCACGGTTGCGCGCAGCTCGGGAAGGATGCTGGCCTCCGTGTACCAGCCGAGATCGCCGCCTTTGTCGCGGCTGGCGGGATCCGCGGATTCGGCCTTCGCAAGCGCGGCGAAGTCCACGCCGCCCTCGCGCGCCCGGCGCGCCAGGTCCGCGGCGCGCTTCGCGGCGGCATCCACATCGCCGGCGGCTGCCGGGCGGGCCACGTAGATCTGGGCGAGGTGGTAGCGGGGAGGCAGCGTTATCTGCGCCTTGTTCGCGTCGTAAAACGCCTTCAGCGCGGTTTCGTCCGGGTAGCCCTGGGGCACGGGGGCCACGCTGTCCAGGTAGGCGGAGAGGATCACCCGCTCCCGGGCGATCTCGGCCGCTCCGGCGACCTCCGGCCGCTTGTCCCAGCCCTGCGTCGACGCTTCCTCGAACAGCGCGCGCCGGACAAGCTCTTCCTGCACCAGAGACTCGAGTCCTTTCTCCGAGCCGAGAATCTGCTGTTTCACCTGGGGTTGCAGGCGGGCGAGCTGCTTTACCTCCTCCGCAGTGACCTTGACGTCGCCCAGCGTAGCCACGTTCTGCGCCGTGGCGGCGGCCGGCGCGAAGCAGACCGCCCACGCGCAGGTCCTGAGAACCGATGATTTCATGAGAATCGCTCCTTGCCGTTCCCCTTGCTGCTCTCCCCTGGCAGCGAAGTTATAAAATCCCGGGCGAGAACGCAAGGAGGACGTGGATGGAGAAGTTCCGCAGTTTCCGCATTACGCAGGTCGACAAGGGCGTGCGGGCCGAATTCGCCGATTGCACGCTCGATGCCCTGGACCCCGGTGAAGTCGTGGTGCGCGTCGCCTATTCGGACGTGAACTACAAGGACGCGCTGGCCGCGACGGGCAAAGGCCGCATCCTGCTGCGCCCCGAGTGCATCGGCGGCATCGACCTGGCCGGCACCGTGGTGTCCTCGACCGACGCGCGCTTCGCCAAGGGCGACGCGGTACTGGCGGTGGGACACGAACTGGGCGTCAAGCATCACGGCGGCTATGCGGAGTACGCGCGCATCCCCGCCGGCTGGGCGGTGAAGCTGCCCGGGGGGATGACGCCGTGGGAGGCCATGGCTTTCGGCACTGCGGGCTATACGGCGGGCCTGGCGGTGGTGAAGATGGAGCACAACGGCCTGCATCCGGCCGGCGGCCCGGTGATCGTGGACGGCGCCACCGGCGGCGTCGGCTCGATCGCCATCGCGGCGCTGTCGAAGCTGGGCTATCACGTGGTCGCGCTCACCGGGAAGGAAAACGAGGTGGACTGGCTGAAGAAGCTCGGCGCCAAAGAAGTGAAATTCAGGAAAGAAATCGACCTCGCGAAAATCAAGCCGCTCGACAAGGCGACCTGGCAGGGCGCCATCGACAACCTCGGCGGCGAGGTGCTGGCCTGGATGGCGAGCACCATGAAATTCAACGGCGTGATCGCCTCCATCGGCCTGGCGGCCGGCTTCGGCCTGAATACCACGGTGATGCCGTTCATCCTGCGCGGCGTCAGCCTGCTCGGCATCAATTCCACCGACGCGCCGTCTGCCGAACTGGAGCGCAAGGTCTGGGGCCGGCTCGGCAGCGACATGAAACCGGCGGGGCTGAAGGACATGGCGAAGACCATTCCGTTCGCGGACCTGCCGAAAGTGTTCGACGACTTCATCCAGGCCAGGATCACCGGCAGGATCGTGGTGGACTTGAACGCATGAGTTCGCACAAGGACGTCCACAAACGGTCGATCCTGGACCCGGAAGGCTTCTGGGGGGAGGAGGCGAAGCGCATCCACTGGCACAAGCCCTTCGGCAAGGTGCTGGACTATTCGCGTCCGCCGTTCGCTAAGTGGTTCGTCGGCGGCGAGACCAGCCTCTGTTTCAACGCGGTGGACCGGCATCTCAGGGACCGCGGAGAGCAGAAGGCGCTGGTGTGGATCTCCACCGAAGTGGACCAGGTCAAAAGCCATACGTACAGGGAGCTTTTCAACGAAGTAAACCGCACTGCCGCAATGATGCAGTCCCTCGGCGTCGGCAGGGGCGACCGGGTCATCATCTACATGCCGAACATGCCGGAAGCGGTATTCGCAATCCTCGCCTGCGCCCGCCTGGGCGCGGTTCACTCGGTGGTGTTCGGCGGCTTCGCGGCGGCCAGCCTGGCGGCGCGCATCGACGATGCGAAACCCAAGCTGATGGTCACCGCGGACGGCGGCAGCCGCATGGGCAAGGTGATTCCCTACAAGCCGCTGGTGGACGAATCCATCAGGCTCTCGAAGTTTCCGCCGGCCAGGGTGCTGATCTTCAACCGCGGCCTGGATCCGCACATGCCGATGATTGCCGGCAGGGACGTGGACTGGAAGGACCTGGAGGGCAAATTCAAGGATGCAAAGACGGATTGCGTCTGGCTCGAATCGTCCGAGCCTTCCTACATCCTTTATACCTCGGGCACCACCGGCAAGCCGAAAGGCGTGCAGCGGGACGTCGGCGGGCACGCGGTGGCGATGGCCTCGTCGATGCAGCACATCTTCTGCGGCGGGCCGGGCGAGACCATGTTTACCACCTCGGACATCGGCTGGGCGGTGGGGCATTCGTACATCATCTATGCGCCGCTCATCGCGGGCCTGACCACCATCCTCTACGAAGGCGTGCCGGTACGGCCGGACGCCGGCGTGTGGTGGAAGATCGTGCAGGACTACAAAGTGGACGTGATGTTCTCGGCGCCGACGGCGATCCGGGTGCTCAAGAAACACGATCCTGCCTTCCTGAAGAAGTACGACCTGTCGTCGCTGAAGCACCTGTTCCTCGCCGGGGAACCGCTGGACGAGCCGACGCACGCGTGGATTTCGGAAGGCCTCGGCAAGCCGGTGATCGACCACTACTGGCAGACCGAGACCGGCTGGCCGGTGTTGACCGCGATGCACGGCATCGAGAAGACGCCGATCAAGTACGGCAGCCCTTCATTCCCGGCCTACGGCTACGACCTCAAGCTGCTGCGCGAAGCGGACGCAAGCGAGGCGGGCGCGGACGAGAAGGCGGTGGTGGCGATACAGCCGCCGCTGCCGCCGGGCTGCATGACGACCATCTGGGGCGACGACGAGCGCTTCGTGAAGACCTATTTCTCGACCTTCTCCAGGAAGATGGTTTATTCGACTTTCGACTGGGGTATCCGCGACAAGGACGGCTACTACTTCATCCTCGGGCGGACCGACGACGTCATCAACGTCGCCGGGCACCGGCTGGGTACGCGCGAGATCGAGGAAGCGGTGAACATGCATCCCAACGTCGCGGAATGCGCGGTGGTCGGAGTTTCCGACCCGCTCAAGGGGCAAATGCCGCTGGCTTTTGCAGTGCTGAAGGACCCGGCGAAACAGACCACGGCGGGCGATGTCATGGAAACCGTCGACAAACAGCTGGGCGCGATCGGGAGGCCGAAGGCGGTGTATTTCGTGACGCTGCTGCCGAAGACGCGCTCGGGCAAGACGCTGCGCCGCTCGATCGCGGCGCTGGCCGAGGGACGCGACCCGGGCGATCTGACCACGATCGAGGATCCCGGCGCGCTGCAACAGATCAAGGATTGCCTGGGAGTCAAATGAAGACCCGACCTGAACTGACGCTGGAAGACTGCGTGAAGCTTTCCGCTGCCGCGGAAGCGGAAGCGCGCAAGAACGGCTGGAACGTGGCGATCGCCATCCTCGACGACGGCGGCCACCTGCTGCATTTCGTGCGCATGGACGGCGCTACGCCGGCCAACGCCGGCATCGCGGTGGAAAAGGGGCGCACCGCCGCCTTCTCGCGCCGCTCGAGCGGCATGTGGGAAGAGATCGTGAAGGGCGGCCGCACCTCGATGATGAAGATGCCGGGCATCCTGCCGGTGCAGGGCGGGCTGCCGATCGTGGCCGACGGCACCTGCGTGGGCGGCGTCGGCGTATCCGGCGTCCAATCCCACCAGGACGAACAGATCGCCCAGGCGGGAATAGACGCCCTGCTGAAGTGACGGGGTAACCGGTGACGAGGTAACCGGCCGGTTGCCTCGCCGATGCTAGGTCTGGAGGTTCACCGTTTCGCCGGGCCTCATGACCGTCACCTGGACCGAGGGCGCGATCTGCGCCATCGCCTTGCGGAACTCTTCGCCCGCTTCAATGCCCTTGACGGCCGGATTGTGCGCATAGTGCACGGGGATCGCATGCGACACGCCCAGCCACTGGCACGCCCGGGCGGCTTCTTCCGGCCCCATGGTGTAAGGGCCGTCGCCGACGCAAATGATCGCGACGTTCGGCTGGTAGCGCTGGCCGAGCAGCTTCATGTCGCCGAACAGGTCGGTATCGCCGCTGATGTAGACGCGGGCGCCGCCGATGTCCAGCATGAAGCCGGCGGCGGGGAAAGCGTGGACCGTGGAATGCACCGCGGGCACCAGTCGCGCCGTCATCGCGCCGTAGCGCGAGGTGCCGCCGAAGTTCATGCCTGCGCCGCCGTTGGCGACGATTTTCGCCGGATCCAGGCCCGCTTTCTTGAAATCCGGCACCAGGCCGACCGGCGAGCGCATCAGGTCGCTCTGTCCCGTCGTCATGACCGGCACGCCGGCATCCACCAGCGCCTTGAGGGCCTCGAAATAATCGCCCATGTGGTCGCCGTGGTCGTGCGTGAGCAGCACGAACACCGCTTCCGGGTTCTTGCCGCGCACGTACTGGGCGAACGCTTCCTTGCTGCTGTACTCCGCGGGCTTCGGCACGTTGAAGCGCGTCCAGCCGGCGTTGCTCCAGAACCAGGCGTCGCCGTAGGCGATCTGCTTGTAGTCCGGCGTCGCCAGTTCCACGATGCCGCCGCCCAGCCAGCGCACGGAAAACCGTCCGCCTGCAAGCCTTGCGCTTCCGCCCGTGCCCGCGCCCGGCTGCATTGCCGTGCTGCACCCGCCCAGCGCAAGCGCGCCGCCAAGGGCCAGCATTCCTCGTAAAACCGTGCGTCGATCAGCTCCTGCTTTGCTCATGGTCCCTCCTCCGTGAAGTATCAAAGCATAACAAGGTTCCATTCTTGCGATGCAGCAGCGGCCGGGAATGCTTGATCCCGGTCAACAAGTAGCCGTCAGGCAGCAAGGAATCAGCCGAGGACGATCACGCGTTCTTTGGCGAGCGCGTCGATCTCCCCGGCGCTGTAGCCCATCCCCGCCAGCAGCTCGCGCGCGCCCTCGCCGACGGCGGGCGGCTGGTTGCGCAGCGGCAGGCGCTTGCCGTCCAGTTCGAGCGGCAGCGAGGGCGCGCGGAAAGTGGTGCCGCGCGGATCGCGCATGTCCATCAACCCGCCCGCAGCGTTCAGGTGCGGGTCGTCGAACAGGTCCACGGGACGCGTGATCGGCGCATAGGGCAGGCCGATCGTTTCCAGTTTCTTTTCCAGGTCGGCGCGCGTCCAGCGCCTGAACACTTCGGCCAGGCGCGGAATGAGCCATTCGCGCTCCTTCACGCGCTGCGTATTTGTTTTCAGGCGCGCATCCGAGGCCAGTTCGTTTTCCAGGAATTCGCGGCCGAATACCTGCCACTGCGTGTCGGTGACCACGCCGACGAACAGGCGGTCGTCGGCGGTGGCGAAAATGTCGTAGATGCCCCAGGCCGGCTTCTTTACCGACATCGGCGGCGGCGCCTCGCCGGTGATGGCGTACTGCGCCATGTGCTGGCCGACGAGGAATGCCGTATTCTCGAACAGAGCGCTCTTCACCAGCTTGCCGCGCCCGGTGGATTCGCGCTCGCGCAGCGCGGCGAGAATGCCGATGGCGGCGAACATGCCGCCCATGATGTCGTTCACCGACGAGCCGACGCGCAAGGGCCGGTCGGGCAGGCCGGTCATGTAGGCGAGGCCGCCCATCATCTGCACCACTTCGTCCAGCGCCGGGCGATGCTCGTAGGGGCCGCTGAGAAACCCCTTCAGCGTGCAGTAGACGAGTTTCGGGTGCTTCTTCGACAGCGCCTCGTACCCGAGCCCCAGCTTGTCCAGGGCGCCCGGCCTGAAGTTCTCCGTTAGGACATCGGCGGTCGATATGAGCTTTTCCACCAGTTTTTTCCCGCTGGCGTGCTTTAAATCAACCGCGAGGCTTTTTTTATTCCGGTTGAAGATCGGATAGAAGCCCGCGCCGGCGCCCATCAGTCGGCGCGTGTTGTCGCCCTCCAGCGGTTCTACCTTGATGACGTCGGCGCCAAGGTCCGCGAGCACGAGGCCGCAGGTCGGGCCCATGACCATGTGCGCAAATTCAACAACGCGAACACCCTGGAGGGGAAGGCGCAGGGGCCCCTCCCCCTGCTCAGGCGGCAGCACGGAACCCTTTGGGTACGCCCGCAAGCGCCATGTGCCCGTACACGGGTTCGTCGGGTATCGCCGCGACCATGAGTTTGCGCGCCTCCATGAGCTTGTCCAGGTCGATGCCGGTCGGCACGCCCATGCTCTCGAACATGAAGACGAGGTCCTCGGTGATGACGTTGCCGCTGGCGCCGGGCGCGAAAGGGCAACCCCCCAGGCCTCCCATCGAACTGTCGAAATGGCGCACGCCTTCCTCGTAGGCAGCGAGCGCATTGGCGAGGCCGAGGCCGCGCGTGTCGTGCAGGTGCGCGGCTTCCAGCTTGCCGCCGATCGCCTTGCGGACTTTCGCAAACACCCTCTTGATCTGCGCCGGATTGGCGTAGCCGACCGTGTCGGCAAGCGCGACGCAGTCGCAGAACTCCGCCAGCCCGGCCGCGATGCGCACCACGTCGTCTTCGGGGACTTCGCCTTGCATGGTGCAGCCGAAGGCGGTGGAAACCGCGCCTTCGATTTCCACGCCCGGGTGCGGGTGCTGCGCGCACTTGCGCACTTCCTCCACCATCTGCTCCGGGGTCATGCGCACGTTGGCCAGGCTGTGCGCGCGCGAGGCGGACACGGGGAAGGTGACCTTGTGCGCGCCGGCCGCCAGCGCGCGCTCGAACCCCTTGAGGTTCGGGGCGAGGGCGACGACCTTCAGGCCCTTGATGCTTGTCGCGAAGGAAACGATTTCCGCGGTATCCGCCATGGCCGGAATCAGCTTCGGCGGCACGAAGGAGCCGACTTCGATCTCCTCGATGCCGGCCGCCGCCATGGAAGCGATCCAGGCTTTCTTCGCCTCGGTCGGCATCAGGTGGTGGGCGTTCTGCAGCCCGTCGCGCGGGCCGACTTCGCAGATGAAGATTTGTCGCATGCTGGCCTCCAGCGGCGATTCTAACGCCGCATGCTCCGCTCGATGCGCGCCAATGCGAACCCGCACAGCGCGCCGCCCGCCGCGAAGGCGAGCATCGCCCACAGCGTGGCGCCCCAGCCGCCGAAACGCGTCGCCAGCCAGGCGAGCGCGATCGGCCCGCAGAACTGGCCGATCTGCGAGGCCTGCATCACCATGCCGTTGCCGGTGCTGATGTGCTGCGGCGTTTTGGCATACACGGGCAGGCCGGAGAAGATGGCGCCCGGGATCACCCCGGCGCAGGCGGAAAACGCCAGACAGAGGAGGTAGCGCGCGGCGTCGGGAACGTACGCGTGGGCAAGCGGGCCCAGCATCCCGGCGGAGCAGGCGGCCATGATCGCGCTGGCGCCGATCACCAGCGGCCCGCGGCGCACGCCGTGCGCCAGCAGCCAGCCGCCGGCAATGTTGCCCGGTGCGTTCACCAGCACCATCAGCGCGGTGAGCAGGGCGGCGGCGCTCGGCGAGGCGCCGCGCTCGTCGACGAGAAAGGTCGGCAGCCAGATCATCACGGAGGCCCACTGCGAGACGTAGAACATGAACAGCAGGGCGAGCGCGAGGTTGCCGCGTTGGGCGAACGATTCGGCGATCAGGCGCAGGGGGGTGATACCGCCGTGCTCCGGCCTGGGTGCATAGCGCGCGGCGAGCGCGAAACAGGCCGCGGCTGCGGCCGCGAGCAGCAGCCAGAGCCCGCGCCAGCCCCAGGCGGCGATCACCGGCGGCGCGATCAGCAGCGCGATGCCGCCGCCGGCCGGCATGTAGGCGGCCCACAGGCCGAGCGCCTTGGCGCGGTCGCGCGGATCGCGGGCGGCGGTCGAGATCAGGGCGGAGCCGGAAACCGTGAACAGGATGAAGCCGATGCCTTCGAAAAAGCGCGAGGCGAGCAGCAGCGGGAAATTCCAGGCGGCGGCGCCGAGCAGGCCGGAGAGCGCCAGGATCGCCAGGCCGCCAAGCGCAAGGCGCCGGTGGCCGTAGCGGTCGCACAGGGTGCCGGCCAGGATGCCGGCCAGGCCGCCCATGACGTTGAAGGTGGTGGCGATGAAGCCGGATTCGAGCAGCGACAGGCCGAGCTCGGCGCGCTGCAGCGGCAGCGCCGGCGCCACCTTGGTCATGTAGGCGCCGCAGATCAGGCCGGCGCCGAACACCGCCCAGACCGCGCCCCAGCGGGTAGAGCTCGTGCCTATGCCGCTGTGACCGGAATTTTGAGCTCGACGATCTTCTTCGACCACTCGGCCGGGCCGGTGTTGTGCACCGACGTGCCGTTCGCGTCCACCGCGACGGTGACCGGCATGTCCTTCACCTCGAACTCGTGGATCGCCTCCATGCCGAGATCCTCGAAGGCAAGCACGCGGGATTTGCGGATCGCCTTCGCCACCAGGTAGGCGGCGCCGCCGACCGCCATCAGGTAGGCGGCCTTGTGCTTCTTGATCGCCTCCAGCGCCGCCGGGCCGCGCTCGGCCTTGCCGACCATCGCGATCAGGCCGGTCTGCGCCAGCATCATCTCGGTGAATTTGTCCATGCGCGTCGAGGTGGTCGGGCCGGCGGGGCCGATGACTTCGTCGCGCACCGCGTCCACCGGGCCGACGTAGTAGATGACGCGGTTGGTGAAGTCGACGGGCAATTTCTCTCCGTTCGCCAGCATGTCTTGAATCCGCTTGTGCGCCGCATCGCGGCCGGTAAGCAGCTTGCCGGACAGCAGCAGGCGCTGGCCGGGCTTCCAGCCCGCAACAACGCTTTTGCTCAAGGAGTTCAAATCCACCCTGGTAGAGCTTGCATCGGCCGTCCACGTCACCTTCGGCCAGTCCTCCAGCGAGGGCGCTTCGAACTCCGCCGGGCCGGAGCCGTCCAGCACGAAGTGCGTATGCCGCGTCGCCGCGCAGTTCGGGATCATCGCGACCGGGCGGTTGGCGGCGTGCGCAGGGTAGGTGCGGATCTTGATGTCGAGCACGGTCGACAGCCCGCCCAGCCCTTGCGCGCCGATGCCCAGCGCATTTACGCGGTCGTAGAGCTCGATGCGCATTTCCTCCACTTTGCTCCTCGGCCCGCGCGCCTTGAGTTCGGCCATGTCGATCGGTTCCATCAGCGATTCCTTGGCCATCAGCATCGCCTTCTCGGCGGTGCCGCCGACGCCGATGCCGAGCATGCCGGGCGGGCACCAGCCGGCGCCCATGCCGGGCACCGTCTTCACCACCCAGTCGGTGATGGAATCGGAGGGATTGAGCATCGCGAATTTGGACTTCGCCTCGGAGCCGCCGCCCTTGGCGGCGACGTCCACTTCGACCTTGCTGCCCGGGACGAGCTGGACGTTGATCACCGCCGGCGTGTTGTCCCGCGTGTTCTTCCTGCCGAAATCCGATTCGTCGAGGACCGAGGCGCGCAGCGGGTTGTCCGGGTGCAGGTAGCCGCGCCGCACGCCTTCGTTCACCGCGTCCTCGAGCGAGCCCCGCATGCCTTCGAAGCGCACGTCCATGCCCACTTTCAGGAACACGTTGACGATGCCGGTGTCCTGGCAGATGGGGCGATGCCCCTCGGCGCACATGCGCGAGTTCGTCAGGATCTGCGCAATGGCATCTTTCGCGGCAGGGGATTGTTCCCTGTCGTAGGCGCGGCCGAGCGCCTGGATGTAGTCGCGCGGGTGGTAGTAGGAGATGAACTGCAGCGCGTCGGCGACGCTCTGAACGAGATCGTCCTTGCGGATCGAAGTCATGGTGGCTGGATGCTTTACAGAGCTTTGAATTAGTGATTTTATCTCTTCTTCAGGAGGATCCAATGTCATCGCAGATCGAATCGGTATTGTCCGAGACGCGCGTGTTTCCGCCGTCGGCGGCCTTCGTCAAGCAGGCCAACATCTCCGGCATGGACGCCTACCGCAAGCTATGCGCGGAAGCGGAGAAGGATTTCGAGGGCTACTGGGCGCGCCTCGCGAAGGAGCACCTGCTCTGGCACAAACCGTTCACGAAAACGCTGGACGAATCCAAGGCGCCGTTCTTCCGCTGGTTCTACGACGGCGAGACCAACGCTTCCTACAACTGCCTCGACCGGCACCTGAAGACGCAGCCCGACAAGACCGCGATCCTCTTCGAAGCCGACGACGGCAAGGTGACGAAGATCAGCTACAAGAACCTGTACCACGAGGTCTGCAGGTTCGCCAACGCGCTGAAGGCCGGGGGCATCAAGAAGGGCGAGCGCGTCCTCATCTACATGCCGATGTCGATCCAGGTGGTGGTGGCGATGCAGGCCTGCGCACGCATCGGCGCCATCCATTCCGTGGTGTTCGGCGGCTTCTCGGCGAAAAGCGTCCACGAGCGCATCCTCGACACCGGCGCGATCGCGGTGCTCACCGCGGACGGGCAGTTCCGCGGCGGCAAGGAAATTCCCCTCAAGCCGGTGATCGACGAGGCGTTCGCGCTGGGCGGCTGCGACACGGTGAAGACGGTCATCGTCTACAAGCGCTCAGGCAGCGCGGTGCCGATGAAGGCCGGGCGCGATCTCTGGTGGGACGACGCCGTGAAAGGGCAGGCGGACACCTGCGAACCGGAGTGGGTCAACGCCGAACATCCGCTGTTCATCCTCTATACCTCCGGCTCGACCGGGAAACCGAAGGGCGTGCAGCACTCGACCGCCGGCTACCTCCTGTGGGCGAGCCTGACCATGAAGTGGGTCTTCGACATCAAGCCCGCGGACGTCTTCTGGTGCACCGCGGACGTCGGCTGGGTGACGGGGCATACCTACATCACCTATGGACCGCTCTCGGCGGGCACCACCGCGGTGGTGTTCGAGGGCCTGCCGACTTATCCGGACGCCGGACGCTTCTGGAAAATGATCCAGGACCACAAGGTCAACGTGTTCTACACCGCGCCGACCGCGATCCGCTCGCTCATCAAGGCGGGCGCCGACCTACCGAAGAAATACGACCTCTCCAGCCTGCGCATCCTCGGCAGCGTCGGCGAGCCGATCAATCCGGAAGCCTGGATGTGGTACCACACGATGGTCGGCAACGAGCGCTGCCCGATCGTCGACACCTGGTGGCAGACCGAGACCGGCGGGCACCTCATCACGCCGCTGCCCGGCGCGACGCCGACCAAGCCCGGCTCCTGCACCTTGCCGTTGCCGGGGATCATCACCGACATCGTGGATGAAACCGGGCACCCGGTGGGCAAAGGCAAGGGCG
>DATBQR010000054.1:0-99161 GCA_036560705.1 Burkholderiales bacterium
GGCGGCGCGCCACGCCCTTTCTATCGCCTTGGCGTCGTCGCGAATCTCCTCGGCGGGGAGCCCTTCGACGGGATTGCCGAGCGGCAATACGCGATCGCCCGCGCTCCAGACGATTTTCCCGTAGGCGTCGGTCATTTCGCAAAGCACCGAAAGAATCGGCACGAGCTTCGAGCTGAAGCCGTTGGGGATGCTCAGGCCATATTGCCTGATGGTGATCTTGATGGTCGCCGCGCCCGCCTCCGCCTTGTCGGCGACCAGCAGCTTCCCGGAGCGGCGCAGCGCAGCGTCAAATTCCTCTAGCACGATTTTCTCGATGGATACCCCGTTCTTTTCGACGAAATCGAGGAGACTGGTCCGGCCCTTTTCCCTGCCCGGCTCGGTGACGATCGCGCCGAGCGCGCCGAACATCAGGCCGACGCCGCCCCCCGGCCCGAGATAGTAAGGCGCGGGCGGCTTTGGGACATCGCTGCTGATGCTGACGAACTGAATCGCCTTGCGATCGGCCGCGCTCATTTTTTGCGGCGCGGGCGCGCAGCCCGACGCCAGGACAGCAAGGAACAGCAGGCCCGACAGAAGAAATTTCATGTGCCCTCCCCTTGAACAATGGAAATCCAGATCTCGACATCGCCGAGACCCGTGCGTGGATCGAAGCGCTGGTCATAGACCTCAAAATCGGGCTTGTTTGCCGACCGGTAGCTGCAATTCGGCAGCCATTCGTTCAGGATGCGCCTCCACGTCCCCTGGATCGTGGACACGTTCCCACGATGCAGGAAAACCGCGTAGTGCTGCTCGGCGATCCGCATCCGGCCCAGGTCGCCGGGCAACGCCGAGAGCGATTCGACTTCGACGGCGCACATGTATTCGAAGCCGCTCGCGTCGCTGCCGCACATCGCCCCGTAGGTGGTTGTGCCGACCTGGCCCGGGATTCGGCCAAGCAGAGGCTCGAACTGCCGCCACTGCTCCGGAATGCCACGCCCCGATTCCGCAAACGCGTGATGGCGCCGCAGGCCTCCGAGCAGCATCGGGCGGCCGTCTTCATATCGCGCAGGCTGAAGTTTTTCCATGCGAAGAAAATTCAGAGCAGGACGAAAAGAGCGACCACCGCCACGGCCATCACCGCGGTGGCAAGCCAGCCGAGCACTTTCAGGCGAAGCCTGGCCACGAAAGTCCCCATGACTTCCGGTTTCGCCACGAGCAGCATCATGACCACCATGATCGGCACGGCGATGATGCCGTTCAGCACAGCCGCCCACAGCAGCATCTTGATGGCGTCGACGCCGGAAAGATCGATGGCGACGCCGAGCAGGGTGGCGACGGTGAGGATGAAGTAGAAGCCGCGCGCCTCGGCGAGCGACAGGCCGAGGCCGATGGGCCAGCGGAAGCTCTCCGCGACCGCATATGCCGCCGAGCCGGCGAGCACGGGAACCGCCAGCAGCCCGGTGCCGATGATCCCCGCGGCGAAAAGGAAGAAGGCGAACTCTCCGGCCAGGGGCCGCAGCGCCTCGGCCGCCTGCGAGGTGGTCTGGATGTCGGTGATGCCCGCCGTATGCAGCGTCACGGCGGTGGTGAGCATGATGCAGAAGGCGATCAGGTTGGAGAAGATCATGCCGATCGAGGTGTCGAGCTTGATGCGCTTGAAGTTCGCGCGCGCCTGCTCGGGTGCTTCGCGCAGCGGCTCGTCGCCGGGCGTGGCGCGCTGCTCCTCGACTTCCTGGGAAGCCTGCCAGAAGAACAGGTACGGGCTGATGGTGGTGCCGAACACGGCCACGACGAGCGCGACGTAGTCCCGCGCGAACGAGAACTTGGGCAGCAGCGCGCCGGAGAACATCTCATCCAGGCGGACGTGCACCACCAGCACCGTGCCGACGTAGGCGAACAGCGCCAGCGTGAGCCATTTCAGGATGGGCGCGTAGCGCGGAAACGGGATGAACACCTGCAGGGTGAGCGACACCAGCGCGAAAAACACGATGTAGATCTCGCTGTGCCCGCCGGCGATCAGCTCGAGCGCATTGCCCATCGCGCCCAAGTCGGCGGCGATGTTGACGGTGTTGGCGATCAGCAGCAGGGAAACGATGAAATACAGCAGCGGCTTCGGGCAATGCTCGCGGATGTTGGCCGCCAGGCCGTGCCCGCTGACGCGGCCGATGCGCGCGCTGACGACCTGGATGCCGATCATCAGCGGCGTGGTGAAGAACACCGACCACAGCAGGCCGTAGCCGAACTGCGCGCCCGCCTGCGAGTAGGTGGCGATGCCGCTGGGATCGTCGTCGGCGGCCCCGGTGATGAGCCCGGGGCCCAGCTTCTTCAGCAGGGGGATGCTGGTCCCGCGGCGCCTTTCCCCGTTCAACGCGCAAATCCCATGCTCACAGGATCCGGTTGAACCAGAAGAGCGACAGCAGCCCCGAGGCGAGCGCGAGCAGCGCCGCCCCCGCGGCGAACAGCGCGGTCACCTCGGTTTCCTTTTTCTCCAGGCTGAGCCTGGAATTGAGCGTGCGGTAGACCTTCTTCAGGTCGGCGGCGGTGCCGGCGTAGAAGTATTCGCCCTGCGTCATGATGGCGATGGTCTTCAGCGTCTCCTCGTCCAGGCGCACGCGGAACGACCAGCCTTCGAAGCCGATGATTTCGCCGGCGGTGGTGCCGAAACCCACCGTGTAGACGCGCACGCCGCGGTCGGCGGCCAGCTTGGCGATCTCGATCGGGTCCGGGCCGGTGGTGCGCTGGCCGTCGGTGAGCAGGATGATCACCGCCGAATTGTAGGAACCCGGCGCCACCGGCCTGAATTCCTTCCTGTCGTTCTTCCTCGCCTCGCCGACGGGCGCGTTGCGCGCCGCGTCGCGCCCGAACAGCGCGGTGCTGACGTCGAAGCCGGCGTCCGGGAACAGGGTCGCCAGCGACACGATCAGGCCGCTGCCGGTGGCCGTGGCGCGCTGCAGCTGCATGCGGTCGATGGCCGCGACGACAGCCTCGCGGTCGCTGGTCGGCGGCTGCACCAGCGCGGCGGTGGCCGCGAAGGTCACCACGCCGATCTGCGTCTGGGAGGGAACATCGGCCACGAACTGCTTGGCCGCGGTCTGCGCCGCCTCCAGGCGGCTCGGCAATACGTCCTTCGCGCGCATGCTGCCGGAGGCATCCATGGCAAGGATGATGGTCTGCTTCTGGGTCGGCAGCGTGACGGTGGCCGAGGGCCGCGCCATGGCGACCGCCAGCAGCGCGAGCGCGAGCAGGAACAGCGCCGGCGGCACGTGGCGCCGGATCCGCGCGCCCGGCCCCATGGCCTCCCTGACCAGGTCCAGGTTGGCGTAGCGCACGGCGGAATTGTTCTTCCGCCGCAGCAGCAGGACATAGGCGCCGACCAGGACCGGCAGCAACAGCAGCAGCCAGAGCAGTTGCGGCCAGGCGAATGCCATCACGTTAAGCGACCTTCTCCAGATGCCCGGGAAAACCGCCGCCAGCGCCAAGCGAAGCGCCCCCTGACAATCTGCTGCGGCGCTTGCGCAGCTCGGCGAAGCGCGTCAGCGCGTCGGCCAGGTCGCCGTCGGTGGCGAGTTCCAGGCAGTCGACGCCGGCGCGGCCGAGCGCCCGGCGCAGTTCACGCTCGCGCCTTTCGGCGGCCGAAGCGAAGCGCTTGCGGAACTTCCGGTCGTGCGTGTCGACGAACAGCTGCTCGCCGGTTTCCGAGTCCTGCATCACGAGCATGCCCATGTCCGGCAATTCGCGCTCGAGCGGATCGTAGAGCCGCACCGCCACCACCTCGTGGCGCTGCGCAAGCATCGACAGCGGCTCCGCCCAGCCGGGCTTGCTGAAGAAGTCCGAGACGATGAACACGATCGAGCGCCGCCGCATCAGCTGGAACGCGCTGCGCAGGAACTGGCGCAGGTCGGTACCCTCCGAGCGCGGCATCGCCGGGCGCTGCAGCAGCCTGTGCAGCACGGAGAGCACGTGGCGCCGGCCGCCGCGCGCCGGGATCACCGTGTCGACCTTGTCGCCGTAGAACAGCGCCCCGACGCGATTGCCCTGGCGCGTCAGCAGGCGCGCGAGCACGGTGACGAATTCGGTGGAGACGGAGCGCTTTTTCGCCCGCGAGCCGAAATCGATCGACGGGCTCAAGTCGAGCAGGAACCAGGCGGTGACCTCGCGGTCCTCGTGGTATTCGCGCACGTACGGCGTCTGCAGGCGCGCGGTGACGTTCCAGTCGATGTGGCGCACATCGTCGTGGTACTGGTACTCGCGCAGGTCGGCGAGGTCGAGCCCGGTGCCGCGGAAGAGCGTCCGGTAATCGCCGTGCAGCATGCCGTCCAGGCGGCGGATCACCGTCCACTCGAGGCGGCGCAGGACCTGCTCGGCATCGCTAGGATTGCGCGGCGACGCTGACATGGCTTTCCAGCGGCTTTTCCGGCGCCGCAATGCTGCGCAGGAAGCGGTGGATCAGCGTATCCGCCGTGATCGCCTCGGCCAGCGCCTCGTAGGTCAGGACGACGCGGTGGCGGAACACGTCGGGCACCAGGTCGACCACGTCCTGCGGCAGGACGTAGGTCCGGCCGCGCAGGTAGGCGAGCGCGCGAGCGCCCTCGATGAGGTGGATCGGCCCGCGCGGGCTCACCCCGTACGAGAGGAATTTCGCCAGGTCGGGCAGCCCGTGCCGGGCCGGGTCGCGCGTCGCCGCGGCCAGCTTCACCGCGTACTTGATGAGCGACGGATCGACATAGACTTTCCGGCAGTCGCGCTGCAAGGCGGCGAGCTCCTCGGTGCTGCTCACCGCGGCGACCGCGTTCTCCGCCCCCGTGACGCGCTCCACGATGACGAACTCCTCCTCCTCGCTCGGGTAGCCCACCAGCACCTTCATCATGAAGCGGTCCACCTGCGCCTCGGGCAGCGGGTAGGTGCCTTCGGTCTCGATCGGGTTCTGCGTCGCCATGACGAGGAAGGGGTCGGGCACCTTGTGCGTCTCGCCGGCGATGGTCACCTGGCGCTCCTGCATCACTTCCAGCAGCGCGCTCTGCACCTTGGCCGGCGCCCGGTTGATTTCGTCAGCGAGCAGCAGGTTGCAGAACACCGGCCCGAGCGAAGTGGAGAACTCCCCGCTCTTCTGGCTGTAGATGCGCGTGCCCACCAGATCGGCCGGCACCAGGTCCGGCGTGAACTGGATGCGCTTGAAGCTGCCGCGAATGGTGCGCGCCAGCGTCTTCACCGTCAGCGTCTTGGCGAGGCCGGGCACGCCTTCGACCAGCAGGTGCCCCTGCGCGAGCATCGCCACCATCACGCGCTCCAGGAAATGGTCCTGGCCGACGACGATCTTCTTCACCTCGTAGAGGATTTTTTCCATTGGCTGCTCCAGGCTAGAACGGCGGCACGCCCACCGCCAGCGCGGCGTTCTCGATCGGCACTGCGAAGCCGATGCCGATGAACACGCGCTGCTCCGTGGGGTTGAGTATCCCGGTGACGATGCCGACCACTTCGCCGGAAGCGTTCACCAGCGGCCCGCCCGAATTGCCCGGATTCACCGCGGCGTCGAACTGGATCAGGTTGGTCAGCAGGCGCTTGCCCTCGGGCGAGCGGTATTCGCGCCCCAGCCCGGACACCACGCCCGAGGACACCGACGGGCCGATGCCGAACGGAAACCCGACCGCGGTCACGTGATCGCCCGGCGACAGGCCGCTGGTGGACTGCAGCGTGGCCGCCTGCAGGTCGTCCGGCAGCGTCTTCGCCTGCAGCACCGCGAGGTCGTCCTCCGGCCGCGTGCCGACGACGCTCGCCTCGCTCTCCAGGCCGTCGGAGAAGGTAACCATGATCCTCTTCGCGTTGGCGACGACGTGGATGTTGGTGAGGATGGTGCCGTTGTCGAGGATCACCACGCCCGTGCCGGTGCCGGCCGGCACCTCGCCGCCCTGCCCACCCTCGATCTGCGCGCCCCTGGGCGCATCGACGAAGGTGGCGACGCGCACCACCGAGCCGCGCACCGCCTCATAGGCGCGCGTCGCGGGCGACGGCAGCACCGCGTTGTCCAGCGAATTCGCCACCGCGGTGTCGATATCCTCCTGCGTGAGCTGCTGCGATTCCGCCCGGTAGGCCCACTGGGCAAGCACGAAAAGCAGGGCGACCGCCCCGGGAGCCGCGGCCAGCAACGGAACCCGGTATTCAAGAAGCGCTTCCCTAAAGTCCGCTTTCCTCTTCTTTAAAACCAACATCTCCTTCGGCGCTTGCGGGCGCGAACTGCTGTAGAGGGAAGCGCGTTTCACGGAGCGACGGCCAGCGCGTCCGGCCTGCCGGCCTTCGCCGCCTGCAGCGCCGCCCAGACGCGCGCCTGGGAAGCCGGCATGTCGAAGCGCCTCACCCCGGCCTCGCGCAGCGCATCCATCACCGCGTTCATCAGGCAGGGCATCGAGCCGGTGACCCCGCCCTCGCCCACGCCCTTGGCGCCCAGCGGGTTGGTGGCGGTCGGCACCGCGAAATCGGTCACCCTCAGGCCGCCCACCAGGCCGGCCCGCGGCATCGCGTAGTCCATGAAGCTGCCGGTGAGCAGCTGGCCGGCGGCGTCGTACACCGTCTGCTCGGCAAAAATGTGGCCCGCGCCCTGCGTCACGCCGCCCTGCATCTGCCCTTCGACGACCTGGTGGTTGATGATGTTGCCCACGTCGTCGCAGGCGACGTAGGAGACGATCTCCGTCTCGCCGGTCTCCGGATCGATCTCGACTTCCGCGATGTGGCAGCCGTTGGGAAACGTGCCGGGCACCTTGGGACGCTCCTTGAAGTCGAGATTCAATTTCCCTTTGAATTTTTTTGCGAGTTCTTCTATTTTTACTTCCCTGTCCGTCCCCTTGATTTTGTAGGTCCCGGAAGAAAATTCAATATCGCCCGCCGCGCTTTCGAAATGCTCGGCGGCGAGCGCCATGCCGTTCTTCACGATCTCCTGCGAAGCGAAGAACATCGCGCTGCCCAGGCCGTGCAGCGTGCGCGAGCCGCCGGTAGGATTCGCGGTCAGGTCAAAGTCCGCTTCGGCCGTGCGCAGGCGGATCTTCTCCATCGGGATGCCGAGCACGCCCGAAACGATCTGCGCGAAGGTGGTTTCGTGGCTCTGGCCGTGGTTGTGCGACGCCGTGCGCAGGGTTATCCCGGTGAAATTCGCGCCGTCCATGTCCCAGGTGATGTGCGCCTGGTCGTAGGGCGCGAAGCCGCCCGGCGCGGTCATCTCGATGTAGGTGGCGATGCCCCGCCCGCGCAGCCTGCCGTTCGCCCTGGAGGCTTTCTTTCTTTCCTCGAAGCCATTCCAATCCGATTCGGCAAGCGCCTTGTCCATCACGCCTTCGAAGTCCCCGCTGTCGTATTCGAAGCCGCCGACCAGCTTGTAGGGCATCTTCGCCTTCGGGATCATGTTGCGGCGGCGGAATTCCGCCGGATCGAGCCCGAGCTCGCGCGCCGCCTCGTCCACCAGGCGCTCGAGCGCATAGGAAGCCACCGGCCGGCCGGCGCCTCGGTACGCGGCGGTCGGAATGGTGTTGGTGAGCGCGAGCCGGCCGCGCACGTGCACCGCCTGCACGTCGTAGACGCCGCAGTTCACGTTCACCAGGCCGATGGTGTTGACGACCGCGCCGGTGAAGGCGACGTAGGCGCCGAGGTTGGAAAGGTAATCGAAGCGCATGCCGAGGATGCGCCCGTCCGCGTCCAGCGCCATCTCGCCGGAATGCACGATGTCGCGCGCCTGCTCGTCGCCGAGGAACACTTCCGAGCGCGTGCCGATCCACTTCACCGGACGGCCGAGCTTCTTCGCCGCGTAAAGCAGCGCGCCGTACTCCGGATAGGCGTTGAAGCGCACGCCGAAGCCGCCGCCGACCTCCTCGGCCACCACGCGCACCTTGTCCGGCGCCACGCCGAGCACGGCCGACAGCTGGCCGCGCATCGGGCCGACGCCCTGCGTGGTGCCGTGCAGGAAGTACATGTCCTTCGCGGGATCGTAGGAGCCCATCGCGGCGCGCGGCTCCATGGGATTGCCGACCACGCGCGTGTGATAGGCCTTCATCTTCACGACCTTCGCCGCCTTCGCGAAGGCGGCCGCGGTCGCCGCGGCGTCGCCGCCCTCGAAATCGAGCACCAGGTTGCCGGGCGCGCCCGCGTGCAGCTGGGGCGCTCCCTTGGCGAGTGCCTGCTCCGCGGTGACCACCGCCGGCAGTTCTTCGTATTCGATGGCGACCGCTTCGGCGGCGTCCTGCGCCTGCGCCGCCGTCTCGGCGACGATCAGGGCGACGGGCTCGCCCACGTGCCGCACCGCGTCGTGCGCGAGCGACGGGCGCAACGCCGGCCGCTGGTCGGAGCCGTCGCGCCACTTGAACGGCGCCGCCGCCGGGATCGGCTTGAGGCCCGCGGCCGCGAGTTCCGCGCCGGTGATCACCGCGATCACGCCGGGCATCGCCAGCGCCGCGGAGCCGTCGATCGACACGATCTTCGCGTGCGGCCGGTCGGACCGGAGGAAATGGCCGCCGGCCTGGCCCGGAAGAGTCCAGTCGGAGACGTAGCGCCCCCGTCCCTTGAGCATGCGCTCGTCCTCGAGCCTGCCGCGCACTTTGCCGAACGAACCGCCGAATGAGGTCGTCATGGAAGACGGATTGTAGAAACAAAAAAGCCCGCTCGCGCGGGCTTTTTTGAACTGGATCCCCGCCTGCGCGGGGACGACGCTTCGGGATATCTCCTTGCCTATCCCTTGGAAAGCGCGATCAGGATGCTGCAGGGGGCGTAGTCAAGCAGCGACGCCCCGACCGACCCCTTCCACCAGCGCGCCGCCCAGGAGGTGCTCTGGTTGTGGCCGACGACGATCAGGTCGGCGCCGACTTCCTTGGCGGAGCGGCAGATCTCCTCCACCGGCTCGCCGACGGCGAGATGGCCCGCCGCCTTGAAGCCCTTGTCGGTGAGGCTCTTGATGCCCTCCTCGAGCACCACCCGGGTGCGCTTTTTCTCTTCCTCGAGCAGTTCCTCGGGGACGAAACCCTCGGTGAGGAACAGGCTCGGCGGCATGCTGGCCACCGCGAGCAGGTGCATCTCGGCATTCAGGAAACCCGCCAGGTCGGCGGTTTCGAACAGGGCCCGCTTGCCCTCGTGCGAGCCGTTATATGCGAGAAGGATCTTGCGATACTTCATGCGCGCCTCCCTCGGTCGTGGCCAATAACCCCGCCAGCGCGACCTCTCCCAATCGCGGTGGACCGGGGAATTATATCCTCTAGAATCACGCTCCCATGCTCGATATCCAGCGTCCCGACCTCGTCGCCGGCGTGGCCGGCAGCGGCACGATGGGCCGCGGCATCGCGCAGGTGCTCGCCCAGTGCGGCGTGCGCACGCTGGTGTTCGACGCCAAGCCCGGCGCGGCGCTGGCGGCGAAGGACGCCATCGGCAAGACGCTCGGCGGCCTCGTGCAGAAAACGAGAATTTCCCAGGCGGACGCCGACCAGACCCTCGCGCGCATCGAGATCGTCGATTCCCTGGCGGCGCTCAAGCCCTGCCACGTGGTGGTCGAAGCCATCGTCGAGCTGCTGGCGCCCAAGCAGGAGCTGTTCCAGGCGCTGGAAAAGGTCGTCGCCGAAACCTGCATCCTCGCCTCCAACACCTCGTCGCTGTCGGTGACCGCGATGGCCTCGGCCTGCGCGAAACCGGGCCGCGTCGCCGGCTACCATTTCTTCAACCCGGTGCCGGTGATGAAGATCGTCGAGGTGGTGGACGGCGAACTCACCGAACCCTGGGTGGGCGACGCGCTCGTCGCGCTGGCGAAGCGCTACGGCCACAAGCCGGTGCGCTGCAAGGACACGCCCGGCTTCATCGTCAACCACGCGGGGCGCGGCTACGTGCCGGAAAGCCTGCGCGTGCTGCAGGAAGGCGTCGCCGACTTCGCCACCATCGACCGGATCCTGGTGGACGCGGCGGGATTCCGCATCGGCCCGTTCGGGCTGCTCGATCTGGTCGGCCTGGATATCGCGCACGGCGTGATGAAGTCCATGCATGCGCAGTATTACGGCGAACCGAAATACCAGCCGTCATTCCTGTCCGATCCGCGCGTCGCGGCGGGATTGCTCGGGAGGAAAACAGGCAGGGGTTGGTACAAGTATGGGAAGGATGGGGTTGCGGAGAAGATTCCTGAAATCCCCGTGCCGGGCGCCAAACCAGCGCCCGTCTGGTGCGTTCCTGAATTGAAGGAATTTGTTTCGAAATTCAATGCAAAGATAGAAGCAAAACCCTCGACAGACACCATCTGCTTCGTCGCCCCGCTCGGCCACGACGCGACCACGACGGCGCTGCAGCTGCAGATCGATCCGAAAAATACGGTGGCCATCGATCCTCTGTTCGGCTTCAGCAAGCGCCGCACGCTGATGGCGACGCCCGTCACGAAACCGGACGTGCGCGACGCGGCGCACGCGCTGCTTGCGTCCGACGGCGTGCCGGTGTCGGTGATCCGCGACTCGGCGGGATTCGTCGCGCAACGCGTCGTCGCGCACATCGTCAACGTGGGCTGCGACATCGTGCAGCAGCGCATCGCTTCGCCGGCGGATCTCGATTCAGCGGTGGTGCTCGGCCTCGGCTATCCGCACGGCCCGCTTGCCATGGGCGATGCGGTTGGAGCGAGCAAGGTTTTGAGCATTCTCGATGCGATGCATGCCTTTTACCGGGAACCCCGCTACCGCCCGAGCCCGTGGCTGCGGCGGCGGGCACAATTGGGCGTTTCCCTTCTGACCGAAGAATCCTGAAAACGAATACGTGAAAACCGAGGTTCCAAATGCTTGATGCCTACATCTACGACGGTATTCGCTCCCCCATCGGCCGGCATGCCGGCAAGCTCGCCGGCCTGCGCCCGGATGATCTCGCCGGCGAAATGATCGCCGAGGTGGTCAAGCGCAACGGCGTCAAGCCCGAGGACATCAGCGACGTGATCCTCGGCTGCGTCACGCAGGCGGGCGAGGACTGCCGCAACGTGGCGCGCTTCGCCACGCTGATGGCGGGCCTGCCGCCCACCGTGCCCGGCGTCACCGTCAACCGCCTGTGCGCCTCCGGCCTGCAGGCGGTGACCGACGCGGCGCGCGCCATCACCGCGGGCGAAGGCGACCTCTACATCGCGGGCGGCGTCGAGAGCATGTCGCGCGCCCCGTTCGTGATGGGCAAGGCGGAATCACCGTATGGACGCGACGTGAAGATGTACGACACCACCATCGGGTCGCGCTTCACCAATCCGCGCTTCAGAAAAATGTACGGCGACCAGGCGATGCCGGAGACCGGCGACAACGTGGCGAAGGAATTCGGCGTCTCGCGCGAGCAGGCCGACGAGTTCGCGCTCGGCTCGCAGAAGAAGTACGCCAAGGCCGAAGCGGAAGGGTTTTACAAGGGAGAAATCCTGGAAATAAAAATTCCGAACAAGAAACGCGACGCACCTCCGACGATCATCGCGCAAGACGAGCATCCGCGCCGCGACTCGACCATGGAATCGCTGGCGAAGCTGAAACCGCTCTACGAGGGCGGCGTGGTGACCGCGGGCAATGCATCGGGCGTCAACGATGGAGCGGCGGCCCTGGTCATCGCGAGCCGGAAATGGGGCGAGAAGAACGGCAAGAAACCCATCGCAAAAATCCTCTCCGCCGCCTCCGCCGCGGTCGAGCCGCGCATCATGGGCGTCGGCCCGGCCTACGCCATTCCGAAAGCACTCGAACGCGCCAATCTTTCGCTCAAGGACATGGACGTCATCGAGATCAACGAGGCTTTCGCCAGCCAGGTGCTGGGCTGCCTCGCGCTGATGAAGGTGGACTTCAAGGACCCGCGCGTGAACCCCAACGGCGGCGCCATCGCCATCGGCCACCCGCTCGGCTGCTCGGGCGCGCGCCTCGCGCTCACCGTGGCGCGGCAACTGCAGGAAACTGGCAGCAAATACGCCGCCGTGTCCCTGTGCATCGGCGTCGGCCAGGGGCTCGCGGTGATCCTCGAGCGCGCGGTCTGACAACCGCCGCGCGTCACATCTTCAGCAGGTTCGGCAGGAACAGCGACAGCCCGGGCCAGAAGGTCACGATGCCGAGGAACACGAGCATGGTGACCAGCCAGGGCCAGACCGCGATGGTGAGTTCGGTAATACCCATCTTCGTAATACCGGTCGCCACATAAAGGTTAAGGCCGACCGGGGGGTGGCACATGCCCACTTCCATGTTCACCGTCATCAGGATGCCGAAGTGGATCGGGTTGATGCCGAGCTTCATGGCCACCGGGAACAGGATCGGCGCCATGATCAGGATGATGGAGGACGGCTCCATCAGGTTGCCGGCCACCAGCAGGATGACGTTGACGAGGAGCAGGAACGCCACCCAGCCGAATCCGCGCGCCACCATCCAGTCGGCCATCGCCTGCGGGATGTTCTCGTTGGTCATGAGGAATGAAAACAGCACTGCGTTGGTGATGATGTAGAGCAGCATCGCGCTGGTGTTGGCCGACGCCAGCAGCACGCGCGGCACGTCGCGCAGCCGCATGTCCTTGTAGACGAACACCGCGATGACGAAGGCGTAAACGGCGCTCATCGCCGCCGCCTCGGTCGGCGTGAAGATGCCGGTATAGATGCCGCCGATGACGATCACGATCAGCAGCAGCCCCCAGGCCGAGTCGCGGAACGAAGTCAGCCGCTCGACCGCGCCCGCCACGGGCATGCGGGGGTAATTGTTCTTTTTCGCGCGGTACCAGGTGGTGATGCCGAGCATGGTGGCGAGCATCAGGCCCGGGACGATGCCGGCGATGAACAGCTTGCCCACCGAGGTGTTGGTCGAGACCGCGAACAGCACCATGGCGATGGAGGGCGGGATGAGGATGCCGAGCGCGCCCGAGGTGGTCACGATGCCGGCGCCGAAGCGCGGCGGGAAACCCTGCGCGATCATCGCCGGGATGACCACCGAGCCGATCGCCACCACGGTGGCGGGCGAGGAGCCGGAGACCGCCGCGAACAGCGCGCAGCCCATCACCGCGGCGAGCCCGAGGCCGCCGTGGAAGTGCCCGATCAGCGAAGTGGCGAACTTGATCATGCGGCGCGCCACGCCGCCATGGGTGAGGAAGTTGCCCGCGAGGATGAAGAACGGCACCGCCATGATCTCGAAATTCTCGATGCCGGTGAACAGCTTCATCGCCACGGAGTCGAGCGGCACCGTGGTGAGCGTGAACAGGAAAGTGAGCACCGTCAGGCCGAGCGCGATGGAAATCGGCATGCCGGTGAGCATCAGCGAGACCAGCAGCGCGAACACCACCGTCGTGCGCGCCGCTCCGCTTAGCTCGATGACGCCGAATTTCGACGCCAGCCCGGCGGCGAGCAGCAGCAGCGGCAGCGCGATCAGGATCGGGCTCATGATCGCGCCGCCCGTGCGGCGAGCGACCACCGGCGGCGCTATCGCGGCGGATGACGATTCCGCGACCCCCTCGACGTGCCCGATGTCGTGGTGCGGCAGCGCACCGCTGCGGAAGAACTGCCAGCCGACCTGCAGGAAGCGGAAGCACATCAGCGAGGAACCGAGCGGGATCGCCAGGTAGACGATCCACATCGGCGCCTCCATGTCGTTGGAGACCGTCCCGGCGAGGTAGATGCCGTAGACGAAGCGCGCGCCGAAGGCCGCGATCATGCTGGTGAACAGCGCGCCGCAGAACAGCCCGAACAGGATCACCTTCTTCGCGCGCTCGGGCGCCATGCGCGCGACGAACACGTCGACGCCGACGTGGATCCCGGTGCGCACGCCGTAGGCGGCGCCGAATTTCGCCATCCAGATGAACATGTAGATGCACAGCTCCTGGATCCAGGACAGGTCCCAGGCGCTCAGCCAGTGGTAGACCGCCCTGAGCGGCGGCGACAGCCAGGGCAGACCGTGCGCCACGGCCCATTTCGCGACGTCGATCGAACTCGAGGTGCCGTAACGGTGCACCACGGCGACGAAAACGATCGCGGTGGCGACCGCGATGAGGGTGGCGATCAGCCACTCCTCGAGGCGGTTCAGGAACCGGTTAAGCAGGGCGGCCACGGAATGCGGGGCAAGAAAACGCCGCCGGAAGCGGAACGCGCTTCGGGCGGCGTGTGTGCCTGGTCAGCCTTTGAAGCCGGCTTCCTTGAGGAGCATTTCAATGACCTCCTTGCCGACCCGCGGTTCCACCGCCTTGTAGACCGGTCGCAGCGTGTCGATCCAGACCTGGCGCTGCGCGGGCGTCAGTTCGTGGATGGTGGTCTTGCCCGACGCCCTGATGTTCGCGAGCGCATCCACGTTCTCCTTCAGGGCGACCGAGTTGCTGTAGTCCGTCGCCTCCTTCATCGCCTTGTCCAGCTCGCTGCGGATGGCGGGCGGCAGGCCGTCCCAGAACGCGGTCGTGGCGGTCACCGTGTACTGCAGGTGCGCGTGGTTCGAGATGGTGATGTCCTTCTGCACCTCGAAGAACTTCTGCGTCCAGTAGTTCGAGGGCGTGTTCTCGCAACCGTCGACGACGCCGGTCTGCAGCGCCTGGTAGACCTCGGAGAACGCCATGATCTGCGGCAGCGCGCCCATGGCGCGGAAATACGCGTCGCCGACCTTGGATCCGGATATGCGGATCTTCAGCCCCTGGAAATCGCTCGGCTTGATGAGCGGCCGGTTGGCCGAGGCCATGTAGAAGCCGTTGTCCCAGTAGGCGAGGCCCTTGATGCCCTTGGTTTCGAGTTTTTTCAGCAGGTACTTGCCCACCGGCCCGTTGACGACTTTCTCGTACGTCGCCTGGTCGGGAAAAATGAACGGCAGGTCGAGCGCTTCGAACTCGCTGATGCCGAGCGGGCGGAACTTGGCCGTCGAGGGCGCGAGCAGCTGGACCGAGCCGAGCTTGAGCGCATCGAGCTCCTCCTTGTCCTTGTACAGGGTCGAGTTCGGATAGACCTCGACCTTGACCTTGCCGCCGGTGTACTTCTCGGCGAGTTCCTTGAACTTAAGCGCGCCGATGCCCTTGGGCGTGTCGTTGGTGACGACGTGGCTGAACTTGATGACGATGGGCTGCTGCGCGAAGGCAGGCTGCGCGAATACAGCTGCGGCCGCTAGGCCGAAGACGAACTTCCTCATGACTCCCCTCCTCCTGTTATTCGCGGAACATCGTGGTCCCGCGTAATTCCCCGACTCCCTGCGGGTAATTCTCTCACATCGGCCGGGACTGCCGGCCACCCCCGGGGGCGATAGAATGGCGGCAGCTTCCGAGGACTGCTCCATGAACGCTCCCGAAAAAAACAAGGGCAAGACCCGTTTCGCGTGGGACGACCCCCTGCTGCTCGACCAGCAGCTCTCCGAGGACGAGCGCATGGTGCGCGACGCCGCGCGCGCCTACTGCCAGGACAAGCTGGCGCCGCGCGCGACGGAGGCGTTCCGCCACGAGAAGACCGATCCGGCGATCTTCCGCGAGATGGGCGCGCTCGGCCTGCTCGGGCCGACGATCCCGGAGGAATACGGCGGGCCGGGCCTGAACTACGTGAGCTACGGCCTGATCGCGCGCGAAGTCGAGCGCGTCGACTCCGGCTACCGCTCGATGATGAGCGTGCAGTCTTCGCTGGTCATGGTTCCTATTTTTGTATTTGGTTCTTCTGAAACAAAACAAAAATATTTGCCCAAGCTCGCCTCGGGGGATTGGATCGGCTGCTTCGGCCTCACCGAGCCGAACCACGGCTCCGACCCCGCGTCGATGGTGACGCGCGCGAAGAAAGTCGCCGGCGGCTACAGCCTCTCCGGCGCGAAGATGTGGATCTCCAACTCGCCGATCGCCGACGTCTTCGTCGTCTGGGCGAAGGACGACGAGGGGGCTATCCGAGGGTTTGTACTTGAAAAATCTTTTAAAAATTTAACTACCCCGCCCATTCACGGGAAAGTCGGGCTTCGCACTTCCATCACCGGCGAGATCGTCATGGACGGGGTCTTCTGCCCGGAAGAGAACGCCTTCCCCGAGGTGCGCGGCCTGAAAGGCCCCTTCACCTGCCTCGACTCGGCGCGCTACGGCATCGCCTGGGGCGCTCTCGGCGCGGCAGAGGACTGTTGGCACCGTGCCCGCCAATATGTGCTCGACCGCAAGCAGTTCGGCCGGCCGCTCGCCGCCAACCAGCTCATCCAGAAAAAGCTCGCCGACATGCAGACCGAAATCACGCTCGGCCTGCAGGGCTGCCTGCGCCTCGGACGCATGAAGGACGAGGGCGTCGCCTCTGTCGAAATCACTTCGATCATGAAGCGCAATTCCTGCGGCAAGTCGCTCGACATCGCGCGCCTGGCGCGCGACATGATGGGCGGCAACGGCATCTCGGACGAATTCGGCGTCGCGCGCCACCTCGTCAACCTCGAGGTGGTGAACACCTACGAAGGCACGCACGACATCCACGCGCTGATCCTCGGCCGGGCGATGACGGGGATCCAGGCGTTCAACTGAAACCTCCGGGTTCCTGATCCGGCGTGAACGAGGAACGGTCGCAGAGGTTCCTGCTGTGGCTGGTGGCGGTCGGCTTCTTCATGCAGACGCTGGACTCCACCATCGTCAATACCGCGCTGCCGACCATGGCGCGCGACCTCGGCGAAAGCCCGCTGCGCATGCAATCGGTGGTGATCGCCTACGCGCTGACCATGGCGATGCTGATCCCCGCCTCCGGCTGGCTCGCCGACCGCTTCGGCACGCGGCGCGCTTTCTTCGGCGCCATCCTGCTGTTCATGAGCGGGTCGCTGCTTTGCGCGCTGTCGCACAGCGTGACGCAGCTGGTGGTTTCCCGCGTGATCCAGGGCGCGGGCGGCGCCATGCTGCTGCCGGTGGGCCGGCTGTCGGTGCTGCGCTCGGTGCCGCGCCAGAAGTTCCTGCAGGCGATGGCCTTCGTCTCGGTTCCCGGCATGGTCGGCCCGCTGATCGGCCCGACCCTGGGCGGCTGGCTGGTCGAGGCCGCCTCGTGGCACTGGATCTTCCTCATCAACATCCCGATCGGCCTCGCCGGCGGCATCGCCACGCTCGCCTGGATGCCGGACAGCCGTCCCGCCGCGGTGCCGCGCTTCGACGCCACCGGCTACCTGATGATCGCGATCGGCATGGTGACCGTTTCCCTGTCGCTCGACGGCCTGTCGGAGCTGGGCATGCGCCACGCTTCGGTGCTCGTGCTGCTGGTTTTCGGCTTCGCCAGCCTGACCGCCTACTGGCTGCACGCGGCGCAGCGGCCCGACCCGCTGTTCCCGCCGCAGTTGTTCGCGGTGCACACCTTCAGCATCGGCCTGCTCGGCAATCTGTTCGCGCGCATCGGCAGCGGCAGCATGCCGTTCCTGATCCCGCTGCTGCTGCAGGTGAGCCTCGGCTTTTCGCCCGCGCAGGCCGGGCTGATGATGATCCCGGTCGCCGCCGCGGCGATCCTCTGCAAGTCCCTCGTCACCCCGCTGATCACGCTCGTGGGCTACCGCAGGGTGCTGGTGACCAACACCATCGTCGTGGGGCTCGCCATCGCCAGCTTCGCGCTGTTCCATCCGGAAAGCCCGCTGTGGCTGCGCATCGTGCAGCTGGCGATCTTCGGCGCGGCGAACTCCCTGCAGTTCACCGCGATGAACACCATCACGCTGAAGGACCTCGACACCGCCGGCGCGAGCAGCGGCAACAGCCTGCTGTCGATGGTGCAGATGCTTTCCATGAGCCTCGGGGTGGCGGTCGCCGGCGCCCTGCTGGCGACGTTCAGCTCGATGTCCGGCGGGGGCTCGCTGGCGCAGGCGCTGCCCGCCTTCCATGCGACCTTCGTCGCCGTGGGCCTCATCACTTGCGCCTCGGGCTGGATTTTCTGGCAGCTGTCGCCCGACGTCCGCATCGGCAGCCGGCCGGTCGAACCATCGGAGATCGCCTAGCCGTGCCGATGCGCCACGGCGAACGGCACCGCAGCGACCGCATCGGCTGGCTGCGCGCGGCAGTGCTGGGGGCGAACGACGGCATCGTCTCCACCGCCAGCCTGGTCCTCGGCGTCGCCGCCGCGAGCGCGACGCAGGGTGAAATCCTGATTGCCGGCGTCGCCGGCCTCGTCGCGGGCGCCATGTCGATGGCCGCCGGCGAATATGTCTCCGTCCACTCGCAGGCCGACACCGAACGGGCCGACCTCGAGCGCGAGCGCGGGGAACTCAAGGCCGACGACCCGGGCGAACGCCGGGAGCTGGCGGCGATCTATGTTGCCCGCGGCCTCGATGCCGAGCTGGCGAAAAAAGTCGCCGACCAGCTGATGGCGCACGACGCCCTCGGCGCGCACGCGCGCGACGAACTGGGCATCACGCCGAGAGCCGCCGCGCGCCCGATCCAGGCGGCGCTCGCCTCGGCCTGCAGCTTCGCCGTCGGCGCGGCGCTGCCCCTTTCGGTGGCGGCCATCGCGCCAAAGGCGATCCTGCTCCCGGCCGTCTCCGCGACTTCCCTGGTGTTTCTCGCGCTGCTGGGCGCCCTCGCCGCCCGCGCGGGCGGCGCGAACACGCTCGTGGGCGCGTGGCGCGTCACCTTCTGGGGCGCGCTCGCCATGGCGGTGACCGCCGGCATCGGCGCCTTGTTCGGCACCGTCGCGTGATCTAGAGTACGGCGGTCCGGCAGCAAAACATCTCGAGGTGCCGCATGAAGATCCGGCTCAACGCAATCATCGCCATTTGCTTCTCGGCGTCCCTGCCGCAGGCCGTTGCGCAGACCGTCCAGAGCGTCGTCGACATCCCTACGCGGCCGGACATCACCCAGCGCCTGCTCGTGCTCACGCCGCCGGCGGCGAAGGCGGCGGTCGTCATGTTTGCCGGCGGCAATGGCGCCGTGCAGATATCCCCCAACGGTTCGATCAAGCGGGACGGCAATTTTCTCGTGCGCACGCGCCAGCTTTTCGCCGACCAGGGCCTCGTGGTGGCGATCCTCGACGTGCCTTCCGACCGGCAACGCGCTCCCTATCTCGCGGGATTCCGCCAGACTCCCGAGCATGCGGCGGACGTCAAGGCCGTCATCGCCTGGCTGCGCGGCAAGACGAAGCTGCCGGTGTGGCTGATCGGCACCAGCCGCGGCACGCAGTCCGTCGGCTACGTCGCCACCGAGCTTGCCGGCGACGGCGGGCCCGACGGCATCGTCCTGACCTCCACCATCCTGCTCGATCCGCGAGGCCGCCCCGTCCCGGCCATGCCGCTGGAAAAAATAAGAATTCCGGTCCTCGTCGTGCATCACGAGCAGGATGAATGCAGGGTCACCCCGTTCGGGGAAGTACAGACGCTCATGGCGAAGCTGGGAAACTCGCCGAGAAAGGAACTGCTCACGTTCAAGGGCGGGCAGAGCACCGGCGATCTCTGCGAGGCCTTCGCGTACCACGGCTACAACGGCGTCGAAGCGGAGGTCGTCCAGAAGATTGCGGCATGGGTTATCGCGAAGTAGCGATGTGCGCGCGCAGACGCGGGCAGATCCAGACAGTGGCGTAACCTAGGGGCCTCGCAACGCCACGGGAGCATCGCATGACCCTCTGCCCGATCGCCATCGCCGCCGGCTGCAAGAAGTGCCCCGCGTTCAAGGTCTGTCCACTGAAGAGCGTGATCGGCGACTACAAGCCCGAACAAACGCCGCCGACTTCTGGCAGCGCCGAAAAGAAGCCCTAGCCTCCGCTTTTCCGACCGTCCACCAATTTGTCAGTGGCAATCATCGCTGAGGATTGCGGCCAAGGATTTGATCCACCAGTGAACGAGGAAGAATCTCTTCTTGCGGCGATATCTGAGGACATCAGGCTGCACGCCTACGATTCCGCGTGGCCGGACGAATTCACCGCCGAGCGCGAGCGTCTCATCGCTTTGCTGCCCGGCTCATTCGTCGAAGTCGAGCACATCGGTAGCACCGCCGTTCCCGGCCTATCAGCCAAGCCTATCATCGACATCCTCGCCGGAGTCAGGACCCTGGCGCGGGCCGAGTCCCTCTCGGAACGAATCTGCACTTGCGGCGGCTACACGACGTCAGCTGAGTTCAACGCCACGCTGAACGGGCGTCTGTGGTTCATGCGCTGGGCCAATGGCCACCGCACACATCATCTCCATGTCGTTGTTCATGGCGGCGAGGTCTGGCGTGAACGCGTGAACTTCCGTGAAGCCCTGCGCTTACGGCCGGAACTCGCTGCCCGGTATGTCGCGCTAAAGTTTGAGCTGGCCCAAAGGCACGGTACCGACAGGGAGGCGTACACCAATGCAAAGGCCGAATTTGTGCGCTCCGTGCTCGAAAGCGCCTAACCTTTCCCTCGCAAACGTTAGATGTCATTCGGGGACACCATGGAGCCGATACTCCAGTCGACGATCACCTGTCCGGAGTGCGGTGCCACTGCACAGGAAACAATGCCGACCGATGCGTGCATGTTTTTCTACGAGTGCAAAGGTTGCCACAAGCGGCTACGACCCTTGCCGGGGGACTGCTGCGTCTTCTGTTCTTACGGGAGCGTGAAGTGCCCGCCCGTTCAACTGCAAAAAGGTCGCTGTGCGTAACGAAGAACCAAATATCGTCCGTTAGAACTCTGGTGGAATCGTGGCGCGGATTCTGATCGCTTTGCTGCTCGGACTGGCGGGAATCACCGCGCAGGCCCAGCAAACACAGCCCGCCAACGGGCTGTTCCTGATCGCGAAGCCTTCGCTGATCGATCCGAATTTCCAGAAGACGGTGGTCCTTGTCACGCAGACCGAGGACGCGAGCACGGTGGGGGTGGTCATCAACCGGCCGAGCGCGCTGAAGCTGTCGGAGATCCTGTCGCCCGAGATACCGACGCAGAACTACAAGCAGCCGGTGTTTGTCGGCGGGCCGGTGCTGCAGCAGATCATCATCGCGGTGTACCGGTCGGACGCGGTTCCGGCGGCGCCGGCGTTCCACGTGCTCAAGGATGTCTACCTGACGATGCACCCGGACAACCTGCAGAAGCTGCTTGCCGATCCGAAGGCGCGCTACCGCCTGTATGCGGGATTTTCCGGCTGGGCGCCGCGCCAGCTCGAGAGCGAATTCATGCGCGACGGCTGGTACGTCCTGCCCGCCGACGACGCGACGCTGTTCCGCGACAGCACTGAAGGATTGTGGGAAGAGCTGGTGGAGCGAGCGATGCGGCGCGACCCCAAAGGCCGCAGTTGACGCGCTACAATAATTGCAAGATGGCTCGCGTCGCGCGACTGCTGGTCGCTCTCGTTCCCCTTCTGGTCCTGCTGATATCGGCGCCCTGGCCGGCCACGGCCCTGGCGCAGGACGAAGACGCGGTGCTGCTGGTGGCGAGCCCGGGGCTGCAGGACCTCGATTACCGGCAGACCGTGGTGCTCGCGGCGCCCGGACCCAGCGGCGGCCACATCGGCGTCATCCTCAACCGCCCGACGCGCCGTTCGCTCGCCAGCCTGTTCCCCGAGCACGAACCCTCCAAGAAGGTGATCGACCCGGTGTACTACGGCGGGCCGATCTCGCGCGGCGCGCTGGTGGCGGTGGTGAAGGCCGACGCCGCGCCGGGCGCCGGCACGGTTCAGCTGATGAAGAATCTCTACATGGCGTTCCGCGTCAACACCATCGACCTGGTGATCGAAACCCATCCGAACGACGCTCGCTACTACGTCGGCTACGTGGGCTGGCTGCCGGGCGAGCTGCAGGACGAGATCGAGCGCGGCATCTGGACGGTGCTGAACGCCGACGCCGACGTCGTCTTCCGCAAGGACATGGACAGCCTGTGGGAAGAGATGCTGCAGCGGACGAAGAGCATCCGGGCGGAAATGGGTCCCCGCACCCCGATAGATTCATTCGGGGCCAGGTTCCACGGGGGCGACAATCAGGCAGCGGCGCGCGCCGGCGCCTTCTCGAAAGTCATCTTCGAACCGCGGTAGTCCACGCGGATGGTCTCGCGGGGTGCAAAACGTCCCTCGAGAATGGCTTTGGCAAGAGGGTTCTCGAGCTCGGACTGGATCGCGCGCTTGAGCGGCCGCGCGCCGTAGACCGGGTCGAAGCCGGCCTTGGCGACCTCCGCGACCGCGGCGTCCGATATCTCGAGGCGGTAATCCAGCTTCGAGATTCTCTGTTCAAGAATTCCCAGCTGAATGCGCGCAATCGACCTGATGTTCTCCTCGGCGAGCGCGTGGAACACCACGATCTCGTCGATGCGGTTGACGAACTCCGGGCGGAACTGCGTCTTCACCTCGCCCATCACCGCGAGCTTCACCACCTCGTAGTCGCTGTCCGCCATCTGCTGGATCAGGTGCGAGCCGAGGTTGGAGGTCATGACGATCACCGTGTTCTTGAAATCCACGGTGCGGCCCTGGCCGTCGGTCATGCGGCCCTCGTCGAGCACCTGCAGCAGCGCGTTGAACACGTCCGGGTGCGCCTTCTCCACCTCGTCGAAGAGGATCACGGCATAGGGCTTGCGGCGCACCAGTTCGGTGAGCTGGCCGCCCTCGTCGTAGCCGACGTAGCCCGGCGGCGCGCCGATCAGGCGCGACACCGAGTGCTTCTCCATGTATTCGGACATGTCGATGCGGATCAGGTGGTCCTCCGAATCGAAGAGGAAATTCGCCAGCGCTTTGCACAGTTCCGTCTTGCCGACGCCCGTCGGCCCGAGGAAGAGGAATGAGCCGTAGGGCCGGTTCGGGTCGGACAGCCCGGAGCGCGAGCGGCGGATCGCGTCCGAGACGAGGCGCACGGCCTCGTCCTGGCCGACCACGCGCTCGTGCAGGCGGTCTTCCATCTTCAGCAGCTTGTCGCGCTCGCCCTGCAGCATCTTCGACACCGGGATGCCGGTGGCGCGCGACACCACCTCGGCGATCTCCTCGGCGCCGACCTGGGTGCGCAGGAGCTTCGCCTTGACGGGCTTGCCTTCGCTCTTCTCGGCTTTCTTCAATTGCGCTTCCAGCCCCGGGAGCTTGCCGTACTGGATCTCGGACATTTTCTGCCAGTCGCCCTTGCGCCTGGCCTCTTCCATCTGCAGCTTCAGCTTCTCGATCTCTTCCTTGACGTGCTGGCTGCCGGCGACCTGCGCCTTCTCGGCCTTCCAGATCTCCTCGAGGTCCGAATATTCCTTTTCGAGCTTCCTGATTTCCTGCTCGATCAGGGCAAATCTCTTTTTCGACGACTCGTCCTTCTCCTTACGCACCGCTTCGCGCTCGATCTTCAGCTGGATCAGGCGCCGGTCGAGCCGGTCCATCACCTCGGGCTTGGAATCGATCTCCATCTTGATGCGCGCCGCCGCCTCGTCGATCAGGTCGATGGCCTTGTCGGGCAGGAAGCGGTCGGTGATGTAGCGCTGCGAGAGCTCCGCCGCGGCGACGATGGCCGGGTCGGTGATCTCCACGCCGTGGTGCAGCTCGTAGCGCTCCTGCAGGCCGCGCAGGATGGCGATGGTCGCCTCCACGGTCGGCTCGCCGACCAGCACTTTCTGGAAGCGCCGCTCGAGCGCCGCGTCCTTCTCGATGTACTTGCGGTATTCGTCCAGCGTGGTGGCGCCGACGCAGTGCAGCTCGCCGCGCGCGAGCGCCGGCTTGAGCATGTTGCCGGCGTCCATCGCGCCCTCGGCTTTGCCGGCGCCGACCATGGTGTGCAGCTCGTCGATGAAGACGATGGTGCTGCCTTCGTCCTGCGCCAGTTCCTTCAGCACGGATTTCAGGCGCTCCTCGAACTCGCCGCGGTATTTCGCGCCGGCCAGCAGCGAGGCCATGTCGAGCACCAGCACGCGCTTGTTCTTCAGCGACTCCGGCACCTCGCCGTTGACGATGCGCTGCGCGAGGCCCTCGACGATCGCCGTCTTGCCGACGCCGGGCTCGCCGATCAGCACCGGGTTGTTCTTGGTGCGCCGCTGCAGGATCTGGATGCAGCGGCGGATCTCGTCGTCGCGGCCGATGACCGGGTCGAGCTTGCCCTTGCGGGCGCGTTCGGTCAGGTCGAGGGTGTATTTCGCCAGCGCCTGGCGCTGGCCTTCATCCGCCTGCGAGGAAACCTTTTCTCCTCCGCGGATCTGCTCGACGGCTTTTTCCAGGGACTGTTTCGTCAACCCGGAGGACTTCAGCAATTTCCCCGTCTCTCCCTTGTCCGCCACGCAGGCGAGCAGGAACAGCTCGGAGGCGATGTACTGGTCGCCGCGCTTCTGCGCATCCTTGTCGGCGACGTTGAGGAGATTCGTGAGGTCGCGCGAAATGTGCACCTCGCCCGGCGTGCCCTCGACCTTGGCGATGCGGCCGAGGGCCTGGGTCAACCCCTGCCTGAGCGCGTTCGGATTGCCGCCCGCCTTCGAGATCAGCCCGGCGACGCCGCCGTCCTCCTGGTTGAGGAGCGCGAGCAGCAGGTGCGCGGGCTCGATCTGCTGGTGGTCCTGGCCGAGCGCCAGGCTCTGGGCCTCGGCCAGCCCGGTCTGCAGCTGAGTGGTGAATTTGTCATATCGCATAGGGCTGTTCCCAATAGTCTTTTACCCCGCGGCAGATGGGGGCATTTTGACCTGAATCAAGCGCGTATAGTCGCGTAAGGCGCGCCCTTCGGAGGAGACCAATGGCGATGCGACCCGACACCCGACCGAGACAGCACCGCAGTCCCGCAGCCCGCTACCCGGGCGTGCGGGCCGCCACCGAACGGCTCATCCAGGGCTTGAGCGCTGAGGACTGCGCGATCCAGTCCATGCCGGACGCGAGCCCCGTCAAGTGGCACCTCGCGCACACGACCTGGTTTTTCGAGACTTTCGTGCTTGAGCCGAATCTGCGGGGTTACCGTGCCTTCGACCCGGCCTACCGCGTGCTGTTCAATTCCTACTACAACGCGGTCGGCGACAGGCACCCGCGCCCCGAACGCGGCATGCTGTCGCGCCCGTCCCTCGTCGACGTGCTCGCCTACCGCCGCCACGTCGACGAGGCGATGCACGAGCTGCTGGCCGGGGCACCGCTGCCTGCGCCGCTGTCGGCCCTGGTCGACCTGGGCACGCACCATGAGCAGCAGCATCAGGAGCTGGTCCTGACGGATCTCAAGCACCTGCTGTCGCGCAGTCCGCTGAAGCCGGCCTACCAGAGACCCTGGCCGCTGACGCAGGTCCGCGCGCGGGTGCGCGGCTGGATCGACTACGCCGGCGGCCCCCACGACGTCGGCTACGACGGCAAAGGATTCTTCTTCGACAACGAAACCCCGCGCCACCGGACCTGGGCCGCACCCTTCCGGATCGCGACGCATCCCGTCACGCACGGCGATTTCATCGAATTCGTCGAGGACGGCGGCTACCGGCGGCCGGAACTCTGGCTTTCCGCCGGGTGGGATACCGTCAACGCGCAGGGCTGGCAGGCGCCGGGCTACTGGGAACGCCGCGACGGCGGCTGGCATACCTTCACGCTGCACGGCATGGCGCCGGTGGATCCGCACACGCCGGTCTGCCATGTCAGCTTCTACGAGGCCGAGGCATTCGCGCGCTGGGCGGGCGAACGGTTGCCCACCGAGTCCGAGTGGGAAATCGCCGCGCGCCACGCGCCGGTCGAGGGCAATTTCGTCGAAAGCGGCGCGCTGCATCCTCTCGCGTTGCGCGAATCCTCGGTGGACGGCACGCCGGCGCAGATCTTCGGCGACGTCTGGGAGTGGACGCGCAGCGACTACGGCCCCTACCCCGGGTTTCGCGCCGCCGAGGGCGCGGTCGGCGAATACAACGGCAAGTTCATGTCGGGGCAATACGTGCTGCGCGGCGGTTCCTGCGCCACGCCCGCCGACCACGTGCGCGCGAGCTACCGCAACTTCTTCCCGCCGGACGCACGCTGGCAATTCAGCGGTTTGCGCCTCGCGCGGGATTCGAGCTGAGCACCGGCTGAACCTACGCGGTCGCGCGGACGAGGTGCAGCGCGCCCATCAGCGCTGCGATCGACAGCACCACCGAGGCGACCATGTAAGCGGCGGCTGGCCCCCAATCGCCGCGCTCCATCAGCACGTAGGCGTCCAGCGAAAACGTCGAGAAGGTAGTAAACCCTCCGCAAATGCCGACCGTGAGAAACACTCGCGCCGCCTGGGGCAGATTCAGCTTGAGGGCGAACATTTCCACGAAAACGCCGATCAGGAAGGATCCGGCGATGTTGATGATCAGGGTTCCCCAGGGAAACGCGAGGCCGAAGAGCTTCGTCGCGCCGATGCCGGCCAGGTAGCGCGCCACGGAGCCGAGGGCGCCGCCGGCGGCGACGGCAAGGATGAGTTGAAGGTTCATCATCATTTCCAGCGCTCCGCCGCCTGGTCGTCCGTCGTCTTCGCTTCCACCCAGCGCGCACCGTCCGGCGTCTGTTCCTTCTTCCAGAACGGCGCCTGCGTCTTCAGGTAGTCCATGATGAATTCGCAGGCGGCGAAGGCGTCGCCGCGATGGCCGCTCGCCACCGCCACCATGACGATCTGGTCGTTGGGCTTGAGCGCGCCGTAGCGGTGGATCACCGTGCAGTCGATCACCTGCCAGCGCGATTTCGCCTCGTCGACGATCTTCCCGATCGCCCGTTCGGTCATGCCGGGGTAGTGCTCGAGTGTCATGGCGACGTCGCGCACCAGGCCGCTGAAAGTGGCGACGGCGCCGATTTTGGGATTTGCGGAAATGGCTTTCACTTCCGCACCCAGATCGAAATCCTCCTGCTGCACCGAGATCTTCATCCGCCGGTCACCGGGGGAAAAAACGCCACTTCGTCGCCTGCCTTCACCGCGGCCGTGGGCTGGACCATGTCCTGATTGACGGCCACTCTGAGGAGAATTTTTTCCGAAAAAGAACTTTCAAAAACGCCGCCCCGGCCTCTCAGGTGGCTGCGCAGCGCAGCGACCGTAGCCACGCCCGCCGGCAGGTCGAGCTCCTCGGCATCCCGGCCCAGTTTTTCGCGCAGGCTCGCAAAGAAGAGAACTTTCACTTTCAACGGTAGAGCTCCGAATAAGGCAGGAAGCGGACGCGGTCTCCGGTGCGGACCGGCCGGCCGGCCGGATTATCCACCAGCCCGTCGGCCCAGACCGTCGAGGTCAGCACCGCGGAATCCTGCGTCGGGTACAGGTCCAGGCCGCCCTCGGCGTTCCATTTCACGCGGAGGAATTCGCGCCGCGGATCGGGCTCGGGCCAGTCGAAATCGGCGCGCGCGTGGACGACGCGCGGCGCGACGTCGGCGACGCCCTGCGTCTTCAGGAGAAAGGGCCGCACGAAAATGAGGAACGTGACGAAGCTCGACACGGGATTCCCCGGAAGGCCGATGAAGGACGCGTTCCCCACCCTGCCGAACGCCAGCGGCCTGCCGGGCTTCATCGCGATCTTCCACATCAGCAGCGAGCCTTCTGCTTCCACCGCGGGCTTGACGTGATCCTCGTCCCCCACCGACACGCCGCCGGAAGTGACGATGATGTCGTTCTCGCCCGCGGCGCGGCGCAGCACTTCGCGCGTCGCCTCCAGTTTGTCCGGCACGATGCCATAGTCGCGCACCTCACAGCCGAACGCGGCAGCGAGGCCGTTCAGCGTGAAGCGGTTCGAGTTGTAGATGCGGCCCGGCGCGAGCGGCTCGCCCGGCATCACCAGCTCGTCGCCGGTGAAAAACAGGCCCAGCCGCACCTTGCGGTACACCGGCAGCGTCTTGATGCCGACCGACGCCGCCAGCCCCGTGTCTTGCGGCAGCAGGCGCCTGCCGGCGGCCAGCACCTGGCCGCCCTTGCGGATGTCGCTGCCGAGGCGACGAATCCATTCGCCGGGCTCGGGCCGCGTCTTTATTTTCACCGCGCCGTCTTCCACTTCGGTGAATTCCTGCATGACGATGGCGTCGGCGCCGGGCGGCACGGGCGCCCCGGTGAATATGCGCGCCGCCGTGCCCGGCTCCAGCGGCGTGCCCACCGACCCCGCGGGGATACGCTGGGCAATTCTCAATTTCGCGCTCGAAGCGGAAACATCCGAGCGCCGTATCGCATAGCCGTCCATGGCGCTGTTGTCCATCGGCGGCACGTCCATGGTGGAGGATTGCGCGCGCGCGAGGACCCGGTTCACCGCCTCGATGGCCGGCACCTGCTCGATCTCCGCGACCGGGCGCGCGCCCGCGAGCAGCGTCTCGAGCGCTTCGTCCACCGAGAGCAGCCCCTTGTTCATGCGAGCCCCAGGTGGCCGAGGATGAAATCGGCGATGGCCTGGTGCGCATTCAGGTCGAGTTGCAGCAGCTTCGTCTCCACGGGGGCGTCGGTCGCGATGGCGACGATATGCGGATCCTTCGGATGCAGCAAGCCCTCCCCCGTCGCGGCGCGCCAGACCTCGAGCTTCGGAATAGGGGCGAACTTGAAGCCTTCGACGATCAGCAGGTCGCAGGGGGAGAAATGCCTGATCTGCTCCTCGAAGGCCGGTTCCCGCACGCCGCGCAGTTCGTTCATCAGCACCCAGCGCCGCGACGAGGTCACCATCACCTCGCTGGCGCCGGCGTGGCGGTGGCGGTACGAATCCTTGCCCGGCACGTCGACGTCGAAACTGTGATGCGCGTGCTTGATGAGGGAAACGCGCAGGCCCCGCTTCACGAACAGCGGAATCAGCTTTTCGATGAGCGTCGTCTTGCCGCTGCCGGACCAGCCCGCAAAACCGAAGGTTTTCATTTTTCTAGGCGGTGGCGCCGCCGCAGGAACTGCCCGCACCCGCGGTGCAGCCCAGGCAGTGGTCGCCGAATTGTATCGGGCGCCGCAGGGTCCTGCCGAAATCGAAGTCGAATATCGTCAGCCTCTTGCGCTTCGCGTCCACCGCGTCCATCTCCAGCATCTGGTTGAAGTCGCAGTCGTAGATGCGGCCGTCGTGGCCGACGCTGATCAGGCTGCGGCACATCACGCCCGCAGCCGCGGCCGGGTTGAAGGCGGCGAGCAGCTTCTCCATGTACGACTCCAGCTGCCCGGTCTTGTCCAGGTGCAGCTTGAAGCGGTTGATCGGCATGTTGGTGATCGTATACAGGCTGTTGAACGCCAGGCCGAACTTGTCCTTCAGCTCGCGCCTGTAGTCCGCTTCCAGCCCGGCCTGCGCCGCGGGCAGGTACGGCCCCACCGGGTTGTAGACGAGGTTCAGCAGCAAGCCGCTGCCTTCGACGCCGTAGCCCTCGGCGTTCAGCCGCCGCATCGCTTCCATGCTCTTCCTGAAAACCCCGGAGCCGCGCTGCGCGTCGGTGAAGTATTCCTGGTAGTACGGCAGCGAGGAAACCACCTCGACGCGGTTCCTCGCGAAGAACCGCGGCAGGTATTCCTTGCTTTCCTTCGTGACCGGATGGCCGTCCAGCTGCACCGTCAGGTTGTGGCGCACCATCACGTGCTTGCCGAGCGCGACGGCCTTCTCGACGAAACCGTCGAAGCCGGGATGCAGCTCGGGCGCGCCGCCGGTGATGTCGAGCCTGGCGATCTGCGGATGCCACTCGAGGATCTCCAGGCACTTGGCGACGCCCTCGGGCGAGAGCATTTCCCTGCGCTGCGGCCCCGCATCCACGTGGCAGTGGCGGCAGACCTGGTTGCACAGCTTGGTGACGTTGACCTGCAGCGTGTCGATGGACAGCGGCGGCAGCTCGATGCCGTTGCGGCGCAACTGGTCCTCGAAATCGAATTTGGATTTTTCCTGAAAAACCCTGATGGGAAGGAGCGCGCTCACAAAACCATTTTCTTGAGGTGATTCTGCATCTGCACCGAATGCACCAGCGTAATCCCGGCCTGCATGACCGCCGCGACGTGCACCGCCTCCATCATCTGCTCGGGATTGGAGCCGGCCTCCAGGCATTGCGTCGTGTACGCGTCGATGCAGTAGGGGCACTTCTGCGCGTGCGACACCGCCAGGGCGATGAGCGCCTTCTCGCGTTTGGTCAGCGCGCCGTCGGAGCCCACGACGTCGCCGTAGTACTTGAAGAAATCGTCCGCCAGCTTTTTCGCGTGCTGGCCGATGTCGCCGAATTTCTTCAGGTCCCCGGACTCGTAGTAATTGCTCATGGATATCCTCGCGCAGGCGGTGGAAAATCAATTGCCCAAGGATACCTCGTCCCGTGCCCTGCGCGAATTCCGCTAGCCCTCCGGCGATCGGGACGGGATCAGCCAGCCGAAGACGGCAACGACGACAAGCGTTGCCGCCGTTTGAGCTGCGAGGAACCCGACAACGTCTTCCTGCCGGATACCTGCAAAGGTATTGGTAAATTCCCGCGCCATCGTTACCGCCGGATTCGCGAACGACGTGGAGGCGGTAAACCAATAGGCGCCGGTGATGTACGCGGCAACAGCGTAAGGAATTGCGTCGGAGCGGAAACGAACTCCCGCAAGGATTACTGCAAGCAGGCCGAATGTGGCGACAAACTCGGCCCAGATCAGGCTCGTTCCCGTTCGAGCCTTGATCGAAAATTCGATCAGCGGCAGTCCGAACATCGCATGCGCCGCCACTACCCCCAGGATGGCGCCAACCACCTGAACGATGGAATAGCCAAGAACGTCTTTCCACGCGAGAGCGCCTCGTGCCGCCAGCGCAACGCTCACCGCGGGATTGAAATGCGCTCCCGAGATAGGGCCGAATGTCAGAATCAACGCGACAAGCGCGGTCCCGGTTGCCAGGGAATTGGCGAGCAGAGTGATCGCCTCATTCCCGCCGGCCAGACGCTCCCCCATGATTCCCGAACCGACCACGGCCACGAGCAAAAACGCCGTGCCCAGAAATTCGGCAGCGAGACGGCGTGCCAGCGTCATTTCTCGGCGACGTCCCGCACTTTATTTTGAAGCGAGATGCGATCGAGCCTGTCCAACGGCAGGCTGGCCAAAAGTTCGATGCGGCGGCGGAGCATCATGGCAGTGTCGGAAAAGGCCTTGCGGATTTCGTCGTCGGTGCCCTCCGCAGCCGCCGGGTCGGGCATGCCCCAATGCGCCGTCATCGGCTGCCCCGGCCAGAACGGGCATTGCTCTCCTGCCGCCTGATCGCAGACGGTGACGACAAAATCCATCACCGGCGCGCCGGGTCTGGAGAATTCATCCCAACTCTTGCTGCGTAGATTTTCGGTCGGAAGATAAGCCTGTCCGAGCAACTCCAACGCAAATGGATTGGGAGACCCCTTGGGGTGGCTCCCGGCGCTGTAGCCGCGGAATCTCCCTCGCGCAACGGCGAGGCTATTGGTAAGCGCCTCCGCGATGATCGAGCGGGCCGAATTTCCCGTGCAGAGGAACAGTATGTTGAACACCTTCTCCGGCACGTCGCCTCCTCAGCGTGTCCTGGCTTTTTTGCGGGTCTTCACCCGCGGCACCTCGCAGACAGGCGCGCACGCCGCGCCGCTGCCGCAGCAGTTGTCGGTGAGAAAACCGACCAGAGTGTTCATTGCGTCGAAGTCGGCAGAGTAAATGAGAGAAGTCCCCTCCCGGCGGCGGACCACGAGCCCGGCGTGCTTGAGCTGCGACAAATGGAATGAAAGCGTCGGGGCCGGGAATTTCATTTCCCTACCGATCCGGCCGGCGGACAAACCCTCAGGGCCGGCCTGAACGAGAAGACGGAAGATCCCGAGCCTCGATTCCTGGGCCATGACTCCCAGGATGGCCACGGCATGCTTAGATTCCATATTTCCAATGTTATGGAAATAGTCGCCGGCGGTCAATGCCTATGGCGGAGCCGGGCTCGTTTCGCGCCTGGGGTAGAGTGGCGGGCCTCTGCGTTCCAAAAAGCGCGATATGGCCCTGCGATTTCTTCTACTTGTGTTGCCGGGCATCTGCTGCTCGGCGCCCGCCGTTGCCCAGCACCATGCCCCCCCTACGCCGGGAAGAATCACGGCGGCTAAGCCGCTACTTCTTCGCGTTTGGAAAAAAGAGTTGCTCGCCGCCGATCTTGTACTCGGCGATCGTTTTCTGGCCCTCCGGCGAGATCACCCAGTCGACGAAAGCCTGGCCCATCTCCTTCTTCACCAGCGGATGCTTGGCCGGATTCACCAGCATCACGCCGTACTGGTTGAACAGGCGCTGGTCGCCCTCCACTGAAATCACCAGGTCGGCGCGGTTCTTGAACGACAGCCATGTGCCGCGGTCGGACAGGATGTAGGCGTTCATGCCGGCTGCGCTGTTCAACGCCGGCCCCATGCCCTGGCCGGTGTCGCGGTACCACGGCCCCCCGTCTTTCGCGATGTCGATGCCGGCGAGTTTCCACAATTCGAGTTCGGCGAAGTGGGTGCCGCTCTTGTCGCCGCGCGACACGAACGGCGCCTGCGCCGCCTTGATCTTCTGGAACGCCGCGACGATATCCCGGGTGCCGGCGACCTTGGCCGGATCGGATTTCGGCCCGACCAGCACGAAGTCGTTGTACATCACGTCGAAGCGCTGCACGCCGAAGCCTTCAGCGAGGAACTTCTCCTCGAGCGGCTTGGCGTGCACGAACACTACGTCCGCGTCGCCGCGCCGGCCGATGTCGAGCGCCTGGCCGGTGCCCACCGCGACCACGTGCACCTTGATCCCCGTCTTCGCCTCGAACACCGGCAGCAGGTGCTTGAACAGCCCCGACTGCTCGGTCGACGTCGTGGAAGCCACGGTGATGAAGCGCTCCTGCGCGCCAATCGAAAAGGAAAAACACAGGCAAAGCGCCAGAAGAAGTCTCGTCAAACCCACGGCAGTTCTCCTTTGATGAAGGCCGCGGCTTCCGCCGTGGCCGGCTGCTTGAAGAATTCGTCGACGGGCGCGCGTTCCAGCACGCGTCCCTGGTGCAGGTAGATTACCTCGTCCCCCAGGCGCCGCGCCTGCCCGAGGTTGTGCGTCGCCATGACGATCTTGGTGCCGGAGGCGTCGAAGGCCTTGATCACGGTCTCGATCTCCCGCGTGGCGCTCGGGTCCAGGCTCGCCGTCGGTTCATCGAGGAACAATACCTCGGGATGCAGCGCCCAGGCGCGCGCCAGCGCGAGGCGCTGCTGCTCTCCCCCGGAAAGCACCCTGGCGGGCCGCTCCGCCAGATGCGACAGGCCCACTTCCCGCAGAGCTTCGTCGGCGCGGCGCTCGCGCTCTTTCCCGGCCACTCCGACCGCCTGCAGCGCGAAGATCACGTTGGCACGCGCCGAGCGGCGCAGCATCACCGGGCGCTGGAAAACCATCGCCTGCTGCCTGCGCACGCGCCCCCGGTCGCCGTCGTTCCATGCGACAAGTCCCGCCGTGGGCGCAAGCAGGCCGTGCATCAGACGCATCAGCACGCTTTTGCCGGCGCCGTTCGCCCCCAGGATCACCGTGTTCGGACCGGCGCCGATCTCTAGCGACAACGGCGCGACGATCTCGCGGCCGCCCGCGGCGAACGACACCCGATCCAGCCTGAGCGGAAGAATCACCCGTACCTCCGCTGCGCCGCTTGCTTCACCACGTCCGCCGCCGCATTGAGCGCCAGCACGAGCACGATCAGCACGATGCCGAGGCCGAGCGCGAGCGGCAGGTCGCCTTTCGACGTTTCCAGCGCGATGGTGGTCGTCATCACGCGCGTGACGCCGTCGATGTTGCCGCCGACGATCATCACAGCGCCGACCTCCGCGGAGGCGCGTCCCAATCCCGCGAGAACCGCGGTGAACAGCGAAAAGCGGATGTCCCAGACCAGAGTCAACGCCGCGGCCATGCCGTCCACGCCGAGCGAGCGCAGCTGCTCCCCGTATTCGCGCCAGGCGTCTTCCACCGCCTGGCGGCAAAGCGCGGCGATGATCGGCAGGATGAGAATCGTCTGCGCGATCACCATCGCGCCCGGCGTGAACAGCAGCCCGAGCTTGCCCAACGGCCCGGCGCGCGACAGGAGGAGATAGACCACGAGGCCGACCACCACCGGTGGCAACCCCATCAGTGCGTTCAGCAGCACGACGAGCGCGTGCCGGCCCGGAAAGCGCGCCACCGCCAGCGCCGCGCCCAGCGGCAGCGCGAGCAGCGTGGCGAGGAACACCGCGCTCAGACTCACCTCGAGGCTGAGCGCGACGATATCGAGCAGCTTGCCGTCGAGCGATCCGATCAGAGCGAATGCGCCACGCAAGGCTTCCGTGATGGCGTTCAGGATTCCCTCCTGGAATGTGCCGCCTCATAATATATGAAGCCAATCCAGGATTTATCCGTCCAGACCATGCGCTACGGCAACAAAACCCTCGGTCCGCGCTTGCGCCTCACGCTGCGCAAGGGCGTTGCTTTCGGCCCCGGCAAAGCGGATCTGCTGGAAGGCATCCGCGACACGGGGTCGATCGCCGCCGCCGGCCGGCACATGAAGATGAGCTACACGCGCGCCTGGGGCCTGGTGAGCGAAATGAACGCGGAATTCCGCGCGCCGCTGGTCGAATCCACCAAGGGCGGGGCCGTGCGCGGGGGCGCCACCCTGACGCCGCTCGGCGAGGACGTGCTGAAGAGGTACCGGCGCATGGAACGCGGGGCGGCGCGTGCCGTCGCCGTCGATCTCGCCGCGCTGAAGGAAAAGCTGGCCTAGAAAGCGGGTTGCCGCCAGCGCGGTTGTTCGATATAGTTAATTGAATATATCGGAAATCGAGAGGGTTTCACACCGATGAACGCCCGCAATTTCTTGGTCGCAACCAGCCTCTTAACTGCAACGTTGTCGGTGACCGGAACAGCGGCAGCGGACGAGGCGCAGATTGCCGTCGCGGCCAACTTCGCCGCGCCGGTGAAGCAGATCGCCGAAAAATTTTTCCAATCGACGGCACACAAAGTGTTGATCAGCATCGGTTCGACGGGGAAGTTCTATTCCCAGATCAGCAACGGCGCGCCTTTCGACGTGTTTCTGTCGGCAGATGACGAAACACCGCTGCGCATGGAACGGGAAAAGCTCGCGATAACGGGCACCCGATTCACCTATGCCATCGGGAAGCTCGTGTTGTGGAGTCCAGCGGCGAACTTCGTGGACGGCAACGGCGACGTCCTTAGAAAAGAACCCTTCAAACGCCTCGCCATCGCCAACCCGAAGCTCGCCCCTTACGGCGCAGCCGCGCAGCAAACGCTGGAAAAGATGGGCATCTGGTCTGCATTGCAGGGCAAACTGGTCCTTGGCGAGAACATCGCCCAGACGCTGCAGTTCGTCGCCAGCAGCAACGCGGAACTGGGCTTCGTCGCCTTCTCCCAGATCCAGGAAGGCGGGAAGACACCCGCCGGATCCCACTGGCTGGTGCCCCAGTCGCTCTATGATCCCATCCGCCAGGACGCGGCGCTGCTCGCCCACGGCAACAGCAATCAAGCGGCGCGCCTGTTCCTCGAATTCCTTCGCAGCCCTCAAGCCCGGGAGATTATCCGCACGTACGGTTACGACTTGCCGTAACCTTCCGGTCATGGTCCTCGGCGCGCATGACGTTGCCGCCATCTGGTTGACGCTGCGGCTCGCCACGACGGCTACCGCGCTGCTGCTCCTCTTCGGCACGCCGCTGGCGTGGTGGCTGGCGCGAACGCGCTCGTGGTTGAGAGGCCCCGTCGGCGCTCTCGTGGCGCTCCCCATCGTGCTGCCCCCGACGGTGCTCGGGTTCTATCTTCTCGTAATGCTGGGACCGGCCGGTCCGGTTGGCGCGACCATGCGGGCGCTCGGGCTTGACCTGCTGCCGTTTACCTTCGCCGGCCTCGTCATCGCCTCGGTGCTTTATTCAATACCGTTCGTCGTGCAGCCTCTGCAGTCGGCGTTCGAAGCGATCGGCGACCGTCCGATGGAGGCTGCCGCCACGCTGCGCGCTAGCCCCCTGGATCGTTTCTTCACCGTGGTCCTGCCGCTCGCGCGGCCGGGAATTCTCAGCGCCATCATCCTCGGCTTCGCGCATACCCTGGGCGAGTTCGGCGTCGTCCTGATGATCGGCGGAAACATTCCGGGCCAGACAAAGGTCCTCTCGGTCGCACTGTACGATCATGTCGAGGCTCTGGAGTACGCGCCGGCGCACTGGATTGCCGGCGGCATGCTGCTGTTCTCCTTCGCGGTGCTCCTGCTCGTGTACGGCTGGGGCCGCGGCCCGCGGGTGGAGCTATGAGCGGTTTGCTTGCCCGGCTGAGGTTGCCGCGCAAGGAATTCACGCTCGACGTGGACCAGCAGATGCCCGGCCAGGGGATTACGGCTCTGTTCGGCGCTTCGGGATCCGGCAAGACAACCCTGCTTCGATGCATTGCGGGCCTCGAACGGGCTTCGCAAGGCGTCGTTTCGTTCGACGACGAACGCTGGCAGGACGAGTCGGCGCGCATCTTCGTGCCGCCGCACCGGCGTGCCTGTGGCTACGTTTTCCAGGAGGCGAGCCTCTTTCCGCACCTGTCGGTTCGTCGCAATCTGGAGTACGGAGAGAAGCGCGTACCTGCCGGGCAAAAGCGCCAAGCTTTCGAGCAGACAGTTGAACTGCTCGGCATTGCGCCACTGCTTGCCCGGCGTACCGAAAACCTGTCTGGCGGTGAGCGGCAACGCGTTGCGATTGCGCGTGCCTTGCTTACCAGTCCACGTTTGTTGCTGATGGATGAACCGCTGGCGTCCGTCGACGTGAATCGCAAGGGAGAAATCCTGTACTACATCGAACGGCTGCGAGACGAGCTTCGCCTGCCGATTGTCTACGTAAGCCATGCGATCGACGAAGTCGTGCGCCTCGCGAACAGAGTAATCGTGCTCGCAAACGGTCGCGTAACCGCCGCAGGCTCAGTGCAGGACACGATCGGACGGGACCACGGCGGCGCCGTGATCGAAGCGACGGTCGCTGCGCAGGACCTGAAAACGGGCCTCGCGCGCCTCTCCTTCACTGGCGGCGAACTGCTGGTGGCCGATGTGGATAGCCCAGTGGGCAAAACGCTGCGCGTGCGGCTGCGCGCGCGCGACGTGTCGATCGCGCTGGAACAGCCGCGCAACGTCAGCGTGCTCAACTGCCTGGCCGGGCGCATCGTCCAGATCAGCGCCGAACCCGGCTCCAGCGTCGACGTGCGCCTGGATGTCTCCGGCACGCCGGTCATCGCTCGCATCACGCGCCATTCCGCCGAACGGCTCGGTCTTACGGTCGGCAAGGAGGTCTGGGCGATGGTGAAGGCGGTCTCGCTCGACCGCCACAGCGTCGGCTATGCTTGACCAATTCCGAGGAGAAACCATGCCCGCCTACGTGATCGCCGAAGTGAACGTGACCGACCCGCAGCTCTACGACGAATACAAGAAGCTCGTGCCCGCAACCGTGGAGAAGTACGGCGGCCGCTTCGCGGTGCGCGGCGGCACGGTCGAATCCAAGGAAGGCGGCTGGAAGCCCGCGCGCATGGTGGTGCTGGAATTCCCCTCGATGGAAAAGGCGCGCGCCTGGTACCACTCGCCCGAATACGCGCCGGTACTCGCCATGCGCCTCAAGGCCGGCAGCGCGAAACTGATCCTCGTCGAAGGCGCCTAGGCTCTTGTTTTTGCAGGTTTAGCGGCCATCTTCCCGGCAGAGGGAGGGGTCTTTCGCGCGCCCCCTCCTGTATCATCGCTAAACCCATGCCGCAAAAGGTTATTCCGATCCGGCCGCAGTCCCGCCTGCCGGGGGCGAAAGCTCCCCGCTACGACGGCGGCCTCCTTGCGGACACGCTCGGCCGGAACATGCGCGACCTGCGCATCTCGGTCACCGACCGCTGCAACTTCCGCTGCACCTACTGCATGCCGCGCGAAGTGTTCGACGCCAATTATAAATTCCTGCCGCACGAGGCGATCCTCAGTTTCGAGGAAATCGCGCGGCTGGCGCGCGTGTTCGTGGCACTCGGCGTGAAGAAGATCCGCCTCACCGGCGGCGAACCGCTGCTGCGCAAGGGCCTGCCGGATCTGGTCGCGATGCTGGTGCCGCTCGGCGTGGATCTCACGCTCACCACCAACGGCTCCACGCTGGTGAAGCACGCGCAGGCGCTGAAAGACGCGGGACTGAACCGCCTCACGGTGAGCCTCGACTCGCTCGACGAAGCCACGTTCCGCGCGATGAACGACGCCGATTTCCCGGTCGAGAAAGTGCTGGATGGCATCGGCGCCGCCGCCGAAGCGGGTTTCTCGCAGGTCAAGATCAACATGGTGGTGAAGCGCGGCGTGAACGACCACCAGATCGTCGAGGCGGCGCGCCACTGGCGCGACAGCGGGCACATCCTGCGCTTCATCGAGTTCATGGACGTGGGCAGCACCAACGGCTGGCGCATGGACGACGTGATCCCTTCCGCGGAAATCGTGCGGCGGATATCGGCAGCCTTCCCGCTGGCGCCGGTCGAGGCCAATTACGCCGGCGAAGTCGCCGAGCGCTGGCGCTACCTGGACGGCGGCGGCGAGATCGGCGTCATTTCCTCGGTGACGCAGGCGTTCTGCCGCGACTGCAACCGCATGCGCCTGTCGACCGAGGGCTCGCTCTATACCTGCCTGTTCGCGCAGCAGGGCCACGACCTGAAATCGCTGCTGCGCGCCGGCGCCACCGACGACGACATCCGCGACCGCGTCGCGGCCGTCTGGCGGCTGCGCGACGACCGCTATTCCGAGCTGCGCACGGCGCAGACGGAGGAAACACGCGCGAAGCAGCCCAAAGTGGAGATGTCCTACATTGGCGGCTGAGGCAAAGATGCGCCGCCCGCTGCTGACGAACGCCGCCCGGCCCGCCACTTTCGAAGTCGAGGCCACCAACGAGCGCGGCGAAATGGTGCCGACCTCGATCGCCGGCGAGCATCCGCTCACGCTTTACCTCGACAAGCGGGAGCTCGTCACGCTGATGACGCTCGGCCACGCGCCCGAGGCGCTCGCCATCGGCTTCCTGCGCAACCAGCGCCTCGTCGCCGGGATCGAGGACATCGATGCCGTGCAGGTGGACTGGGAGACGGACTCCGTCGCCGTCACCACCAACAAGAAATCCGATATCGAAAAAAAGACCGGCAAGAAAACCGTCACCACCGGCTGCGGCCAGGGCACGGTGTACGGCGATCTCATGGAAGAGATCGACAGCGTCAGGCTGCGCGACGACGTGGCGCTCGAGGACGCGCAGCTTTTCGTGCTGCTGGAGAAGGTGCGCAGGCACGAAACCATCTACAAGCAGGCCGGCGCGGTGCACGGCTGCGCCCTCGCCACGCGCGGGGGCGAGATCCTGATGTTCGTCGAGGATGTCGGCCGGCACAACGCGGTGGACGCCATCGCCGGCTTCATGTGGCTGGACGACATCGACGGTTCCGACAAGGTCTTCTACACCACCGGCAGGCTCACCTCGGAAATGGTGATCAAATGCGCGCAGATGCGCATCCCGTTCCTGGTGTCGCGCTCGGGGCTGACGAACATGGGGCACCAGATCGCCGGGCGGGTCGGATTGACGATGATCGGGCGTGCCAGCGGCAGGCATTACCTGGCGTTCACCGGCAAGCAGCGGCTGAAGCTCACGGCGCCGCAACCGACGGCAATTGTCTAGGGTAATTTCTCGTATTTTCGAACAGAGGAAACAAGATGGATAGACGCTCATTTCTGCAAACAAGCGCGGCCGCCGCCGCGCTGCCCGTACTTTCCGCAATGCCGCGCATTTCGTTCGCGCAGCAGCTGCCGTTCAATCCGGTCATCGGCGAGTGGCGCACGTTCGAGGTCACCACGCGGGTGGAAATCCTCTTTCCCGCGGGCGTGAGCCGCGCCTGGGTACCCGTGCCCTCGGTCGACAGGAACTACCAGAAGCTGCTCGGCAACAGCTGGTCCGGCAACGCCGCCGCCCGGCTCGCCAGCGACGGCAAGTACGGCGCCCTGATGGTCGCCGCCGAATGGAGCCCGGCCGAGAAAACGCCGGTGCTCGAAGTCACCAGCAGGTTCGCCACCGTGAACCGCGCGGTCGATTTCACCAGCCACGATCCGGCGCTGCAGCTGGACGCGGCCGGCGTGCGCTTCCATACCGCGGCCACCGAGCTGATCCCGACCGACGGAATCGTGCGCGACACCGCGCGCAAGATCGTCAAGGGGAAGAAAACCGAGCTGGAGAAGGCGCGCGCCATCTACGAATGGGTCGTCGACAACACCGCCCGCGATCCGCAAGTTCGCGGCTGCGGCACCGGCGACATCAAGACGATGCTGGAGACGGGCAACCTCGGCGGCAAGTGCGCCGATCTCAACGCCCTCTACGTCGGGCTCGCCCGCTCGGCAGGGCTGCCCGCGCGCGACGTCTACGGCATCCGCGTGGTGAGGAGCGCGTTCGGCTACCGCAGCCTGGGCGCCGGCAGCGCCAGCATCACGCGCGCGCAGCACTGCCGAGCCGAGGTGTTCCTCACCGGCTACGGCTGGGTGCCGGTCGATCCCGCGGACGTGCGCAAGGTCGTTCTCGAGGAAAAGCAGAGCCCGATCACGCTCGCCGACCCGGTGGTGCCGCCGGTGCGCGCGAAACTCTTCGGCGCCTGGGAAATGAACTGGCTCGCCTACAACGAGGCGGCCGACGTGAAGCTGCCCGGCTCGAGCGGCGCGCCGGTCGGGTTCCTGATGTACCCGCAGGCCGAGAGCGACGGCAAGCGGCTGGACAGCCTCGACCCGGAAAATTTCAAGTACACCATCACCGCGCGCGAGATCAAGGCCTAGGAAACAGCCCCGCGTGCTGCCGCAGCTGTCCGCCTCGCAGGCCGCCGCCGCGCCCTGCGAGAGCGTGGCGGACTGGTGGCCGCGCCACCGCGCCATCGCCGCCGGGAACGCCGATCCCATTCACCAGGCCGTCATCGGCGGCTTCGTCGCCGACCGTGCCGGCTGGGCCTTCGCCTCGGGCTACCAGGCGGCGCTGCGCGCTCTTTTCCCGGACGCCCCCGCCGACCGCATCTGCGCGCTCTGCGTCACCGAAGCGGATGGCAATGCGCCGAAGGCCATCAAGAGCTCCTTGAAAAAGGCCGGCGGCGGGTGGCTGTTGAACGGATCCAAGCGCTGGACCACGCTCGGACCGGACGGCGCGCTTTTTTTCGTCGCGGCGCGCGACGAGGCCGCCTCCGCGCAGAGGCCGGCGATCAGGATCGTGCGGGTTTCATCCGGCGCTCCCGGATTGAAAATCCAGGTCATGCCGCAGACGAATTTCGTGCCCGAGGTCCCGCACGCGCAGCTGGAGTTCAAAAACCTGGGAATCGAAGAAACGGAAATTCTTCCCGGCGACGGCTACGACCAGTATGTGAAGCCGTTCCGCACCGTGGAAGACATCCACGTCCAGGCCGCCCTGCTCTCCTACCTCATGCGCGAGGGGCAGCGCCTGTCGTGGCCGCAGGGCTGGCTGGAGCGCCTGTCCGCGCTGCTGGCCGCGATGGGAAAACTCGCCGACATGCCCCCTGCGCACGCCGAGACGCACATCGCGCTCGCCGGCGCGCTGGCGATCAGCGGCGGGTTGATCGCTGAAACGGAGCCTTTCTGGGAAGCCGCGGCCGGCGATCCTGCCGCGGCACGCTGGAAACGCGACCGTGAACTGCTGAAGGTGGCGGGCAGCGCGCGCGAGCAGCGTACCCGGCGCGCCTGGGAAAACCTCAGGCGGCCTGCGCCTGCCGGTTAGAGAGTTCTTCCCTGTGCGCGGCCAGCTCGGCGCTCGACGGGAAGAACCAGGAAGCGACGAACACGCCGCCGGCGAGCGCCGCCAGCACCAGGAAAACGTTGCTGAAGCCGCCTTCGGTCCGGTGCAGCGTGGCGATCATGGGCGCGGCGACCGAGGCGACCCCGAGCGAGACGACGTAGCGCACGCCGAGCACGCGCGCGCGGTACTCGTCGGCCACGTACTTGCCGACGATGGCGTCGTTCAGCGGGATCTGGCCGAATACCGCCAGCATCATCAGCAGCGCCGCGCCGAGCATCGCCCAGCCCTGCAGGTTCGCCGCGAAGTAGAGCATCGGGATCTGCACCAGGCCGACGGCGATCATCAGGCGGCGCAGTTCGAAGCGGTCGATGAGCGCGCCCATCAGCACCTGGGCGAACGCGGCCATCGTGTACACGCCCGCCACCAGCAGCCCGATGCCGAAGTTGGTCTGCGTCAGCGCCGAGAGCCGCTCGTCGAACAATTTCGGCATCGAGATGGTGGTCGAGTTGAAGATGATGCCGCCGCAGGCGGTCGCGATCAGCATGATGGCGAAGATGCGCGACATCATGCGCGCATCGACGTGCAAGCCCAGCGACTTGGCCGTCTTTTTCACTTTTCCGGGGTCTTTTACAAGAATTAAAAATAAAATCCCTGCAAAAACACACACCGCACCCGGCACGAAGAAGGCCGCGCGCCAGCCGGCCACGTCCGCCAGCGCCCCGGTGAGCAGCGCGGCCGTCGCCAGGCCGAGATTCCCCCAGAGGCCGTTCCAGCCCAGCGCGCTCCCCATTTTCTCGCTGCTCGTCACCAGCATCGCGATGCCGACCGGATGGTAGATCGCGGCGAACATGCCGGTGACGATCAGGCCGGCCGCGATCTGCAGGGAATTCTGCGCAAAGCCGGTGACAAAAAGGGAAATGCCCATGCCGAAGAAATACAGCGCCAGGACCTTGTAGCGGCCCCAGCGATCGGCCAGCCAGCCGGCCGGAATGGCGAATCCGCCGAACGCGACCGCGCCCCAGAAGGTCAGCTTGATGACATCCGAATAGTCCTGGTTCCAGTCCCGCACGAGCAGCACGGCCGCCGTCGGAAAGACCAGCATCGCCAGGTGGTCGAGCAGGTGCCCGAGGTTGAGAAAGGGGACCAGCCAGCGGTTCTTCATGAGCCGCAACATACTCCTTTTCGCACGGCCGGGCTTTTGCTGTTTCGCAAGTAAAATCAGCGGCATGCTTGAGACCAGCGCACTCGCCTGCGAGCGCGGCGGGCAACGCCTGTTTTCCGACCTCGGCTTCGCCCTGGCGCCGGGCGGCCTGCTGCGCGTGCACGGCGCCAACGGCGCCGGCAAAACGACGCTGCTGCGGATTCTCTCCGGGCTGACGCGCCCCGCGGCCGGCAGCGTGCGCTGGCACGGCAAGGAAGTCGACGACGACTATCGGGCGGAGATGCTGTTCCTTGGACATGCCCCCGCGCTGAAAGCCGAATTGACCGTGATTGAAAACCTGGAATTCTCGGCGCAGCTCTCGGGCTTGAAAAATTCCGACTGCGGGAAAGCCCTTCAACAGCTCGGCATCGAACGGCTCGCCGGCCTGCCGGCCTCCTATCTCTCGCAAGGCCAGCAACGGCGGGCCGCCCTCGCCCGGCTCGCGCTTGCCGCGCACGTTCCGCTGTGGCTGCTCGACGAGCCGTTCGCGGCGCTGGACGACGGGGCGATCGGGCGGGTGAGCGCGCTTTGCGCCGCCCATCTCGCTGCCGGCGGCATGCTGGTGCTGACTTCGCACCAGGATGTGCCCGTCGCGGCGCCAACAACGCAGACCGTCGAACTCGAGGGCTGAGCGCCGTGCACGGATTCGCTTTGATCGTCCGCCGCGACCTGCGCCTCGCGCTGCGCCGCAAGGGCGACGTGCTGAACGTGCTGGTGTTCTTCCTCGTCGTCGCCAGCCTGTTCCCGCTCGGTGTCGGCCCCGAGCCGGACCAGCTGCGCGCCATGGCGGCGGGCGTGGCGTGGGTCGCCGCGCTGCTCGCCGCGGTGATTTCGCTGCCGCGCCTCTTCGCCGCCGACCTCGCCGACGGCACGCTGGAGCAACTGCTGCTCTCGCCGCAGCCCCTGGCGGTCGTCGTGCTGGCGAAAATCGCGGCGCACTGGCTGTGCACCGGGCTGCCGCTCGCGCTGGTCGCGCCGCTGATCGGCCTGCAATACGGGCTGCCCGCGGACGCGCTGGCCATCCTGCTCGCTTCGCTGCTGCTCGGCACGCCGGTGCTCAGCCTGCTCGGCGCCGCCGGCGCGGCGCTCACCCTGGGCGTGCGCGGCGCCGGCGCGCTGGCCGGCCTGCTGCTCCTGCCGCTGTACGTGCCCGCTCTGGTTTTCGGCGCGGGCGCGGTGACGGCAGCGATGAGCGGTCTCGATCCCTCGGCGTACCTGGCGCTGCTCGGCGCGCTTCTTGCGGTATCCTCGCTGGTCGGCCCCTGGGCCGCGTGCGCCGCGCTTCGGATCGCACTCGATTGATGAATTCCGGCAGATGAAACCCGACTTGTTCCGCTACGCCGCCCCGCAGGCATTTTTTCCCGTCGCCGGGAAACTGATCCCGTGGTTTTCGGTCCTAGCTGGCGTGCTCGCGCTCATCGGTCTTTACATTGCGTTTTTCGTCGCGCCCACCGACTTCCAGCAGGGCGAGGCGTACCGCATCATCTTCATCCACGTGCCCGCCGCCTGGATGTCCATGTTCATCTACCTGGTGATGGCGGGCTGGGCCGGCATGGGCCTCGCGCTGAACACGCGGCTCTCGGGCATGATGGCCTCGGCGCTGGCGCCCACCGGCGCGATGTTCACCTTCATCGCTCTGTGGAGCGGCGCGCTGTGGGGAAAGCCCACCTGGGGCACCTACTGGGTGTGGGATGCGCGGCTCACCTCGGAGCTGATCCTGCTGTTCCTCTACCTCGGCTTCATCGCGCTCAAGGGCGCGATCGCCGATCCGGTGCGCGCCGACCGCGCCGGAGCGGTGCTGGCGCTGCTCGGCGCGGTGAACGTGCCGATCATCTACTTCTCGGTACAGTGGTGGAACACGCTGCACCAGGGATCGTCGATCAACCTGATGGCCGCGCCGACGATGGCGGCGACCATGCTCGCCGGCATGCTGGTGATGGCGCTGGCGGCATGGATGTACGGCGTCGCCGCCACGCTCGCGCGCCTGCGCAACATCATCCTCGAGCGCGAGCGCGACGCCGACTGGGTTCGGCTGCAGAGGTCGGCGGCGTGAACTGGGGCGGCGTGAACGAGTTCCTCGCGATGGGAGGCTACGGCTTCTATGTTTGGGGTTCGTACGGGGTCGCCGCCCTGTGTATTTTTCTGGAAATTTTCTTTCTGAGAAGCAAAAGACAAAAATCATGAAGCCCCGTCACCAACGCATGGTCGCCATCGGCGCGGGCGTCGCGCTGGTGGCGATCGCCACCGGGCTGGTGCTGTACGCGTTCCAGGGCAACGTGGTGTTCTTCTTCAGCCCGAGCCAGGTGGCGGCGAAGGAAGCGCCGCTGGACCGCACTTTCCGCGTCGGCGGCATGGTCGAAAAAGGCAGCCTTAGGCGCAGCGCCGACGGCCTCACGGTCCAGTTCATCGTCACCGACACCGCCAAGAGCATCCCGGTCGTCTACACCGGCATCCTGCCGGACCTGTTCAAGGAGGGCAAAGGCGTCGTCGCCCAGGGCAAGCTCGGGACGGACGGCGCGTTCCATGCCGGCGAAGTGCTCGCCAAGCACGACGAGAACTACATGCCGCCGGAAGCCGCGCACGCGCTGTCGAAGGCGGAAGCGGAGAGAACGGCCCGCAGCGTCGTGCCCTCCGGAGGAATGCGATGATTCCCGAGCTCGGCCACTTCGCCCTCATCGTCGCGCTGGCGATCGCGCTGACGCAGGCCGTGCTGTCGCTGACCGGCGCGGCCCGCGGGATCCCGGGCTTCATCGCGGTGGCGCGCCCGGGCGCGCAGGGCCAGTTCGTCTTCGTGGCCATCGCCTTCGGCTGCCTCGCCTGGTCCTTCTACAGCAACGACTTCTCGGTGCTCAACGTGGCGAGCAACTCCAATTCCAGCCTGCCCGCCCATTACCGCATCGCGGCGACCTGGGGCAGCCACGAAGGCTCGCTGCTGCTGTGGGTGCTGATGCTCTCCGTGTGGATGGTGGCGGTGTCGGTCTTCAGCCGCAGCCTGCCCGACGACATGGTGGCGCGCGTCCTCGGCGTGATGGGCCTGATCGCCGTGGGCTTCCTGTCCTTCATGCTGTTCACTTCCAACCCGTTCGAGCGCCTGCTGCCCGCCGCCGCCGACGGCCGCGACCTGAATCCGCTGCTGCAGGACCCCGCGATGGTGATCCATCCGCCGATGCTCTACATGGGCTACGTCGGCTTCTCGGTCGCTTTTTCGTTCGCCATCGCGGCGCTGCTCGACGGGCGCCTCGATGCGGCCTGGGCGCGCTGGTCGCGGCCCTGGACCACCGCGGCGTGGATGTTCCTCACCGTCGGCATCATGCTCGGCAGCTTTTGGGCCTACTACGAACTCGGCTGGGGCGGCTGGTGGTTCTGGGACCCGGTGGAAAACGCCTCCTTCATGCCCTGGCTGATCGGCACCGCGCTGATCCACTCGCTCGCCGTGACCGAGAAGCGCGGCGCCTTCAAATCCTGGACGGTGCTGCTGGCGATCTTCGCGTTCTCGCTCAGCCTGCTGGGGACCTTCCTGGTGCGCTCCGGCGTGCTGACCTCGGTGCACGCTTTCGCCACCGATCCCAAGCGCGGCGTTTTCATCCTCTGCTTCCTCGCGCTGGTGATCGGCGGCTCGCTCGCGCTGTACGCCTGGCGTGCGCCGCGCGCGGCGCCGGGCGGACGCTTCGAGCTGCTGTCGCGCGAATCCATGCTGCTCGCCAACAGCGTGCTGATGCTGGTCGCCTGCGCGGCAGTGCTGCTCGGCACGCTCTATCCGCTGTTTCTGGACGCGCTCGGCCTCGGCAAGATTTCCGTCGGCCCGCCCTACTTCGAATCGGTGTTCGCGCCGCTGATGGCGCCGGCGATCCTGCTCGCCGGCATCGGCCCGCTGGTCGCCTGGCGCAGCGGCGACGCCGCGCAGCTCGCGCGGCGGCTGCGCTGGGCGGCGATCGCCGCGCTGCTGGGCGCCCTCTTCGTGCCGCTGCTGTTCGGCCGCTGGGCGCTGCTCACCAGCGGCGGCCTGCTGCTCGCGCTCTGGATTCTCGGCGGCGCTCTGACAGCTTTAGTTCTGAAAATAAAATCAAATGCGAAAATCACCCGCGCTTTCGCCGGCATGCTGCTCGCCCACGCGGGCATCGGCGTGTTCATCCTCGGCGTGACGCTGGTGAAGAGCTACGAATCCGAGCGCGACCTGCGCATGGCGCCGGGCGACACCGTCATGCTCGGCGGCTACGCGTTCCGCTTCGACGGCGTGAAGGAAGTCGCCGGCCCGAACTATGCGGCGGTGCGCGGCGCCATCAACGTGCAGCGCGACGGCCGGCAGGTCGCCGATCTCGCGCCGGAAAAGCGCATCTACCGCGTGCAGCGCAACCCGATGACCGAAGCCGCGATCAACGGCGGCGTCACGCGCGACCTGTACGTGTCCCTGGGCGAGGCCGCGGGCCCGGAGGGAACCGCCTGGACCGTGCGCATCCACGTCAAGCCCTTCGTTAAATGGATCTGGAGCGGCTGCCTGCTGATGGCGCTGGGCGGCCTGCTGGCGGCGAGCGACCGGCGCTACCGCGCTTCCTCGCGCCGGCGCGAGGAAGCGCCGGTCGGCGATGAAACGGTCGTCCGCAGTACCGCATGAAGCGTTTCCTCTGGCCGCTGGGCATCTTCATCCTGCTGGTCGGCTTTCTCGCCGCAGGGCTGACGCTCGACCCGCGCGAAGTGCCCTCGCCGCTCATCGGCAAGGCGGCGCCCGCCTTCGACCTGCCGGTGCTGCAGCAGCCGGACAAGCATTTCATTCCCTCCGACATGCGCGGCAAGGTGTGGCTGCTCAACGTCTGGGCCTCCTGGTGCGTGTCCTGCCGCGACGAACATCCGGTGCTGGTGGAGCTGTCGAAGAAGGGCGTGCTGCCGATCCTCGGCCTGAATTACAAGGATAAGAGCGAGGACGCGCAGCGCTGGCTGGCGCAGTTCGGCAACCCGTACCAGGTCTCCGTGATGGACGCCGACGGTCGCACCGGCATCGACTACGGCGTCTACGGCGTGCCGGAGACCTACGTGATCGACGCCGAAGGGGTGATCCGCTACAAGCAGATCGGCCCGGTCACGCCGGCGATCCTGGAACAGAAAATCCTGCCGCTCGCGATGGCGCTGAAAAAATGAGAAGTCTGCTCCTGGCCGTGCTTTTTCTCGTTGCGGGTCTTTCCATTGCGGAAAATCCGGAAACGGAAAACCGCATCCGCAGCCTGGAAGGAAAACTCCGCTGCCTGGTGTGCCAGAACCAGTCGCTCGCCGATTCGAACGCCGAGCTGGCGCAGGACCTGCGCCGGCAGCTGCGCGAACAGGTGGCGGCCGGGCGCAGCGACGCCGAGATCACGGACTACCTGGTGCAGCGCTACGGCGATTTCGTGCTCTACGAGCCGCCCTTCAAGGCCAGCACCGCGCTGCTCTGGATCGGGCCTTTCGCCCTGCTCGCCGGCGCGCTGGCCGCGCTTGTCGCAATCCTCCGGCGCCGGCGGCGCGCGCCCCAGGAGGCGGCGCTCGGCCCGGAAGAACGGCGCCTGGTCGAGCGCGTGCTCGGGCCCGGGGACCAGGCATGATCCTGTTCTGGTCGATCGCCGCGGCCTTCACCGCGGCGGCCCTGCTGTTCCTGCTGCCGCCGCTGCTGCGCAGCCGCACCACGGCGCCGGACGCGCATGTGGCGGCGAATGCCGCGATCTACCGCGAGCAGCTCGCGGAACTCGCGGCCGACCTGCAGCGCGGCGCCGTCACGCGCGAAGAGTTCGAACGCTCCGGCCGCGAGATCGAGCACCGCATCGTCTCGGAGCATGGCCTGCCGGCCGCCCCGCAACCCGCAGGGTGGCGGCCAAACACGGCGGTGGCGGTGCTGGTCGGCCTGCTGCTCCCGCTCGCCGTGGTGCTCGGCTACCGGCAGCTCGGCGAGCCGCGCGCGCTGGACCCCGAATCGGCGCAGGCCTCCGCGCAGCAGATGGACGCGCTGGTGCAACGCCTGTCCGCCCACCTGCAGCAGACACCCCAGGACGCCGATGGCTGGACCTTGCTCGCGCGCGCACTGTCTTCGCTGGGCAGGTACGACCCCGCGTCGCGGGCCTATGCCCGGGCGCTGCAGCTGCTGCCGGACAACCGCGACCTGCTGGTGGAGTTCATCAAGGCGCTCGCGCTCGCGGGGAGCGCGGAATTCGACGGCAAGAACTACGCCGGCGCGATCGGCTACTGGGAGCGCATCCTGCCGTTCGCGCCGCCGCAATCCGAGTTCGCGCGCACCGTGTCGGCAAGCATCGCCGAGGCGAGGCAGCTGGGCGGCATCGCCACCCCTGCCGGCGCCTCGCTGCAGGGTATCGTCAGCCTTGCTCCCTCCCTGAAGGGCAAGGTTTCTCCCGGCGATACCGTCTTCGTGCTTGCCCGGTCGACGGGAGGAAAACCCGGCGGTTCGAAAATGCCGCTGGCGGTGGTGCGGATCACCGCAGACAAACTGCCTTACTCGTTCGCGCTCGACGACAGCATGGCGATGGCGCCCGACGCGAAGCTCTCCGGCCAGGCCAGGGTCACCGTGGTCGCGCGCATCTCGAAATCCGGCAACGCGCTGCCGCAGAAAGGCGACATCGAGGGCGCGAGCGCGCCCGTGGCGCCCGGCGCCTCCGGCGTGAAGGTCGTCATTTCGAAAATCGTGAACTGACGCGGGAGGGGAAGACAGGGCTCCTCCCCGTCTACAATCCGTACATGACCGACGTCACGGGAATCGTGCTCGCCGGCGGCCAGGGGCGCCGCATGGGCGGCGTGGACAAGGGCCTGCAGCTGCTGCACGGCAAGCCGATGGTGGCGCAGGTGCTCGCGCGCCTCGCGCCCCAGGTCTCCGAGATCGTCATCAACGCCAACCAGAACCTCGACGTCTACGCCGGCTTCGGCCATCGCGTGGTGCCCGACGCCATCGGCGGCTTCGCCGGCCCGCTCGCCGGGTTGCACGCGGGGCTCGGCGCAGCGCACCACCCTCTCGTGCTCACGGCGCCCTGCGATTCGCCCTTTCTGCCGCACGATCTTTTCGCCCGCTTGAGAAGCAAGCTCGGCGAGAACGAGCTGGCGGTGGCGAAAACGGGAGATCAAGCGCATCCGGTTTTTGCCCTCGTCAGGACTTCGGTGAAGAAAAATCTTGAAAACTTCCTGTCCGGCGGCGGCCGGAAAATCGACGCCTGGTATTCATCGCTCAAGGTCGTCGAAGTGTCGTTCGACGACGAAGCCGACGCCTTCCGCAACATCAACACGCGCGAAGAACTGAAAGAGGCATGAGCAGCATCGCGCAGGTGGTGAGTTGCCTGGACGGCTACGATCCGGAGGCGCTGCGCGTGGACAAGGCCGGCGAGGCGATCCGCGCCTGCCTGACGCCGGTCGCAGAAACCGAAACCGTCCCGCTGCGCGAAGCGCTCGGCCGCGTGCTGGCGCAGGAAATCGTGCCGCAGATCGACGTTCCCGGCCACGACAATTCGGCAATGGATGGCTGGGCCGTCAGAAGCAGGGATCTTTCCTTCGAAAAGGAAATTCAACTTCTGGAAATCGGTAAGGCACTTGCCGGTAAGCCCTTCCACAACCCGGTCGGTGCCGGAGAATGCGTGCGCGTGATGACCGGGGCGGTGATGCCGGACGGCGCGGACACGGTGGTGGTGCAGGAAATCTGCCGCGCCGAAAACGGCCGCGTCGCGGTGCCGCCCGGCCAGAAGGCGGGCCAGAACGTGCGCGCCGCCGGCGAGGACCTGAAGGCGGGCGTGCCGGTGCTGCACGCCGGGCAGCCGGTGCGCGCCGCCGAACTCGGCCTGATCGCCTCGCTCGGCATCGGCGAAGTGCGCGTCCGGCGCCGGTTGCGGGTGGCGTTCTTCTCCACCGGCGACGAACTGACCTCGATCGGCACGCCGCTCAAGGAAGGCCAGGTCTACGATTCCAACCGCTACACCCTGCACGGCATGCTGCGCGGCCTCGGCGTGGAGATCATCGACATGGGCGTGGTGCGCGACGATCCCGCCCTGCTGGAAGCCGCCTTCAGGAAGGCGGCTGCCGGCGCCGACGCCATCATCACCACCGGCGGCGTGTCGGTCGGCGAGGCCGATTTCGTCAAGCAGCTGATGGCGCAGCTGGGCGAGGTGCTGTTCTGGAAAATCGCCATGCGCCCCGGCCGGCCGATGGCCTTCGGCAAGATAGGCAAGGCATTTCTGTTCGGCCTGCCGGGAAATCCGGTCGCCGTGATGGTGACGTTCCATCAGTTCGTCCGCGATGCCCTGCTTTTCCTCGGCGGCAGGACGGATTCCTTTGAAATTCCGCTGTTGAAAGCAGTCAGCGAAACCGCCGTCCGGAAAGTCCCCGGCCGCACCGAGTACCAGCGCGGCGTCGTCTACCGCGACGGCAGCGAGTGGAAAGTGCGCACCACCGGCCAGCAGGGTTCGGGCGTGCTGCGTTCGATGTCGGAGGCGAATTGCTTCATCGTGCTCGAACACGAGCGCGGCAAGGTTGCGGCGGGCGAACGGGTGCAGGTCCAGCTGTTTGAGGGCTTACTGTGAAGCAGGGCCTGCTGTGAAGCCCCGCGCCGAGGCGATGAGCCGCATCCATCCCGATCTCGCGCCGCTCGCGCGCGTCGCCAAGACCTTCAGCAAGGCATTTCGCACCACGGGCAAGGTGAACGAGCCCGGCCTGGCCGCCGCGCTGCGCGGGGCCGTGGCGGGGAACACCGGCTGGCTAAGGCGCGAACACCGCGTCGGCGACCCCGCGCGCTTCATGCGCCACCTGCTCTATGTAGACCCCGACGACGACTTCGTCATCACCGCGATCACCTGGCTGCCGGGCCAGCAAAGCCCGGTGCACGGCCACTACGTATGGTGCGCCTACGGCGTCGCCGAGGGCGAGCTGACCGAGGAAATGTTCCGCGCGCCGGGCGCCCTGCTCGAAACGATCGGCACGAAAGCGATCCGCGCCGGCGAGCTCGCCGACATCGACCTCGGCGGCCCGCTGTACCACCGCGTCTCCAACCGCACGCAGCGGCCGCTGGTGACGCTGCATGTCTACGGCGTGGCCTCCGGCAGCCTCACCACCGGCATCAACCGGCTCTACGGCGAGGAATGAACGCGAGCGATCGCCGGGCTGCCAGGGACGGCCGCGCCGTGGCGGCGTGGCTGCTCGTCTGCGCGGCGTTCACCTTCGCGATGGTGGTGGTGGGCGGCATCACGCGCCTCACCGAATCCGGCCTGTCCATCGTCGAGTGGCAGCCGCTCGTGGGCGCCCTGCCGCCGATGTCGCAGGCGGACTGGGAAGCATTGTTCGCCAGGTACCGCGAGACGCCGCAATACGCCCAGGTGTTTTCCGCGATCGGCCTGGAGGGTTTCAAGAGCATCTTCTGGTGGGAGTACAGCCACCGCCTGCTCGGGCGCGCGATCGGGCTGGTGTTCCTCTTGCCGTTTTTGTTCTTTTATTTCAAGAACAGATTGTCTGGAACCCTGACGTGGAAACTCGCCGGCATCTTCGTCCTCGGCGGCCTGCAGGGCGCGCTGGGCTGGTACATGGTGCAGAGCGGCCTGGTGGACGATCCGCGCGTCAGCCATTTCCGCCTTACCGCGCACCTCGGCCTGGCGCTGCTGATTTTCTCGGCGGAGCTTTGGCTTGCCCTTGATTTATTGATTCAATCACACGACAAAAAGCGCAGCCCGCTTTCCCTGGTGGTCCTTGGCACGGTCTTCGTGATGGCGCTCGCCGGCGGCTTCGTCGCCGGCCTGCGCGCGGGACACGCCTACAACACCTTCCCGCTGATGAACGGCCACCTCGTTCCGCCCGAGACCTTCATGCTCGATCCCTGGTGGCGCAACTTCCTCTGGAACGTCGCCACCGTGCAGCTCGTGCACCGAACCATCTTCTGGCTGCTGCTGATCCTCATCCCGGCGCTGTGGTGGCAGGCGCGGCGCACGCCGGCGAAGATCGCCGCGCACCACCTGCTCGGCATGTTCCTCATCCAGGCCGCGCTGGGAATTTCCACCCTGTTGCTCGCGGTGCCGATTCCGCTTGCGGCTGCACACCAGGCCGGGGCCGTTCTATTGCTGGCCACTGCGCTCTGGACCGCGCAAAGCTTTCGCTCCTGAAGGCGGCGGGGCTTTATGCCCTGTCCCTGCTGTTTCTCGCAGCAGTGGTGATGTTCTGCTTCAAGATGTGGGAAGACCATGCCAGCGGCGCGTGGCCCCGCGCACCGGGAACGGTTGTCAGGAGCTACACCGATCACCTGTGCCCGGGAAGAAACCAGCGCTGGGCGGTCAGGATCGTCTACCGCTACACCGTTGACGGGCAAGCGCGCGAGGCCAAGAGAGTCGGGAACAGCGACCCCGTCTATTGCGATGTGGAGCGCGAGAAGGCTGCCGGCTGGCTACTCGAACACTACCCCGCGGGGAAACCGGTCGAGGTTTCCTACAACCCCTCGGATCCTGGCGCGGCGTTCCTCCAGCCCGGGCAGGTCTCCTACGCCGACATCGCAGAGACGCTCGTCCTGCTTATGTTCACGATTGCCGCTTTCCGCGGTGCATCGACGGTCCGATCGCGCATGTGAGACTCAACCGCCGGGCTTGCGCTCCTCCGGCAGCCGGACGACGTTGGCGGACGAAATAGCGGGTCCGGGCGCGGGCGCTTCGAGCTCGGCCGATTCGATTTTCTGGAACTGCTGGGAGATTTTCCGGCTGGAGGTCTGCACGTCCTCTGCATCCTGGTGCGCCTGCCGGATGTGGTCGGCGAGCTTCTTCATGCGCTCGTCAAACCTGCGGAAGTCGCCGCCCAGCCTGCCCAGCGCGTCCTTGATGACGTGGATCTGCTTGCGCGTCTCGACGTCTTTCAGCACCGCGCGCGCGGTGTTCAGCACCGCCATCAGGGTAGTCGGCGAGACGATCCAGACGCGCTTCGCCTGGGCGTAGTCCACCACCTCGGCGTGATAGGCGTGGATCTCGGCGAACACCGCCTCCGCCGGGACGAACATCACCGCGCCGTCGGAGGTCTCGTTCTCGATGATGTATTTCGAGGCGATCGCGTCCACGTGCTTGCGCAGGTCGCTGCGGAACATCTTCTGCGCCGCCGCGCGCTCCGCATCGCCGCCCTCGAACATGCGGTTGTAGTTCTCCAGCGGGAATTTCGAATCCACGCACACCAGGCCGGTCGGATCGGGCATCCGCAGCGCGCAGTCGACCCGCGTGCCGTTGGACAGGGTGTACTGCATCTCGAAGGCGTTCGGCGGCATGACGTTGCGCACCAGGGCTTCGAGCTGGACTTCGCCGAAGGCGCCGCGCGATTTCTTGTCGCCGAGCAGCTCCTGCAGGCTCACCACACTGCCTGTGAGCGAATCGATTTTCTTCTGCGCCTCGTCGATCACCGCGAGGCGCTGCATCACGCTGAGGAAAGTCTCGTTGGTCTTCTTGAAACCCTCGTCCAGCCGCTCGCTGACCCTGCCGGAGATCTGGTCGAGGCGTTGCTCGAGCTTGGCCGCCAGGCCTTCGCGCAGTTCGCCGAGCTGGCCGCCGATCCGATCACCCTGCTTCGTCAGGCCGTCATGCAGATCGCCGAGCATCTGGCGGTGCTTTTCTTCCAGCGTTTTCTGAACCTTGAATACCAGAAAGACCGCGACGACCAGAACGGCAGCGGCAATCAGGAGCGCGATCTCGGACATCGTCCGATTCTAATCCCTCGCGCCGGCCGCGGTCATCCCGGAATGGCAAGGCTCGGCTAAGATGACCGCCGGAAGGGAGGTTGGTCATGCGTATCTGGCTCGCCGTAGCTGCAATCCTCGCGTGCGCCTGCGCGCTGGCGCAGTCCGACAAACCGCAGGCGCTCGAGGGCGGCAACGGCTTCGTCGTGGTTCGCGTCGTCACGCACGCGGCCGTGCCGCATCCCCTGATGGGCTACAACACCCGGTGGCGCAACCTCGTGCTCCAGTCGCCCGGCGGCGCGCAGGTCCAGCTTTCCTCCGCGCCCGACGCCGGACGGCGCTCCACGCAGATCTTCGCCGAGCAGCTGGCCGAAGGCCGCTACAGGGTGGCTGCGCTGCGGAGCGGCGGCGCTTCGATCTCGCTCGCGCCCAGCGGACTCGATTTCGAAGTGAAGCGCGGCCGGATCACCAACCTCGGCACGCTGATCGTCCAGCCGGTGGGCAACAGCGAGTACACCGTGCTGCCGTTCCCCGGGATCGACGACGTGCGCGAATACCTGGCGCGCGAGCAGCCGACGATCGCCGCCGCTGCTGGAGCCGAGACACTCGGTTGGAGCGGCGGCAAGAGCGCAGACGGGGCTGCCTCGGGTCCACGCTGGCTTGCCGTCAGCAATACGGCGGCGGGCGGGATCATCGGCACGATCACGATGAACCTCATCCAGGCCAAGATCGATGCCGACGCGAAGACGGTACCCGTCGCGGCGTGGAAAGAAACCACCGGCGACGCCGACCGCCTACGCCTGGCGAAGCGGCAGACATACTCGTTGAACGCCCTTCAGCGCCTCCCCGACGGGCGGATCGCCGCCGGCACGAACCTCGGCCAGGTGCTGCTGCGCCATCCCGAGACGGGCTGGCAGCGCTTCGACCTCGAGGACCCACGCGAAATCACCGCGCTTTACGCACCGGACGGCGAACACATCGTCGCCGGCGGCGAGGAAGGCCTTCTAGTCTCCACGCAGGACGGCGGGAGGACATGGGTCCGGCACCGCCCCCCCGTCGCGGGCGGCCTGATCGTCCACATCGCGGAATACGAAGGCCAGGTCCTCGTGCTGAGCGTCCTAAACGACGACTTCCGGCTGCACTCGACGCGCGACCTCGGCTCGGGAGAATGGCGCGAGCTCAAGCAGGAAAAGATGGATTTCCTCGGGCTGCGCCTCCACCCGCACATGCAGGGCATGGGCGCGCTGCACGAAGGCCGCTACTACATGGCGGTGCCCGGCAAGCCGATCCACGTCCTCGACCTAGCGGCGGGAACCTGGACCTCCGCGAAGCCGGATGGCCCATTCCGCTTCATGGGCGCCGTAAAAGGAGGTTTCGCCTACGCAACCGGCGCCATCAACCGCGTTGCACCTTACCTGAGCCGCGACGGCGGCGCGACCTGGACGAAACTGGAGAACAGTTGCACGGCCACATTCTCCGGCGTGCTGTCGGTCGCCTTCCTGTCGCCGGGCGATGCCTACCTGCTCTGCTACGACGTCGGCATGTGGAGCAACGCGTACGCCATCAAACGCACCAAGGACGGCGGTGCCACGTGGACCAACGTGCTTGCGGAGATACCCGGCCGCCCGTACCAGATGTACGCCACGCCAGAAGTCCTGCTGTATGTGGATGTGACGGGCCAGGTGCACGCCAGCCTCGATGCTGGGATAACCTGGACGGTGGACGCGCGCTGAGGCACGGGCGGGGCTAGACCGAGTCCCTCAGCGTCAGCGCCGGCGAGGCGGACAGCACCTTGTGCGCCGACAGCCACGCGTTCAGCGAGAGCAGCAGCACGCCCGAAAGCGGCCCCGCGATCCACAACCCCGGGCTGGGCGGCAGGTCGAGCTCGAAGATGCGCCGCGCCAGCAGCTGGCCGATGGCCGCGGCGCCGGCGGTGGCGAGAACTCCGGCGAGCAGGCCCATGGCGAGGAATTCGACGCGCTGGCTGCCGGTGACCTGGGCGCGCGAGGCGCCGTAGACGCGCATCACCGCGGCTTCGCGCCGGCGCTCGTCCTCGGTGGCGACCAGCGCCGAATAGAGCACCAGGAGTCCCGCGCCCAGCGCGAACAGGAAGACCACCTGCACGGCCGAGATCACCTGGTCGACGATGCCCTGCGCCTGGCGCACCGCCGCGCCGACGTCGACCAGGGTGAGGTTGGGAAAGCGCGCGGTGAGTTCGTTCATCTGCGCTTCCCTGCCCGGCTCGATGCGAAAAGCCGAGATGTAGCTCGCCGGGAAGCGCCCGATCAGGCTCTCCGGGCCGATGACGAAGAAATTCACCTTCATCGAATCCCAGCGCAGCTTGCGCAGCGAGCTCACGCGCGCGGTGAAGGATTCGCCGCCGACCGTGAAAGTCAGTTCGTCGCCCAATTTCCAGCCCAGCGTCTTGGCGATGCCCACCTCCACCGAAAGCTCCTGGGAGCCCGGCGCGAACCAGCGGCCTTCGCTCACGACGTTGTGCGCCGGCGGCCAGATGGCGAACGACAGGTTGAATTCGCGCTCCACCAGGCGCCGTGCGCGCTCCTCGGTGAAATCGGCCTCCGAGACCTTTTTGCCGTTCACGGCCGTGAGACGGCCGCGCACCATGGGGTCGAGCTCCGGGACCGGGATGCCGTGGCTGGTGAAAAATGCCTTCACCTCGGCGAGCTGGTCCGGCTGCACGCCGAGCAGGAAGCGGTTGGGCGCATCCGGCGGCGAGCTGCGGCGCCAGGCATCCACCAGGTCGTTGCGGGTGAAGGTCAGCAAGAGGACCGCCGTGAGTCCCAGTGCGAGGCTCGCCACCTGCACCGCGTTGCCGCGCGCGTGCCGGCGCAGGTTCGCCAGGCCGTAGCGCAGGGAAATGTTCTGTTTGCCGATTTTTCTGGAGAAAAAACTTCCCGACAAAAAGCGCAAACCCGACCAGGCAATCACCGCGAACAGCGCCACCGCGACGGCGAAACCGCCCACCACGGTGACGCCCATCTGCAGGTCTCCCGCCTGCCAGATGAGCAAGCCGGAGAGCGCGCCCACGCCCGCCGCATAGACTGCGATGGTGCCGCCCCGGGTCGCCCCCGCCTCGCGGCGGATGACGCGCGCCGCCGGCACGTTCTTCAGCTGCACCAGCGGCGGCAGCGCGAAGCCGAGCAGCAGCACCAATCCGACCAGGAAGCCCTGCAGCGCGGGCAGCAGCGACGCCGCCGGCAGGTCGGCACGCAGCAGCCCGTTGAGGATTTCCGCGATGAAGGACTGCGCCACGAAACCGATGGCCGCGCCCGCCGCGCAGGAAAATATCCCCAGCAGGACGAATTCCAGGCCGAACAGCGCCAGCAGCTTCCCCTGCGTCGCGCCGTAGCAGCGCATCACCGCGCAGCCGTCGAGATGCCGCTCGACGAAGCGGCGCGTGCCGAGCGCGATGGCGACGCCGGCGAGGATGGCCGCCAGCAGCGCGGTGAGCCCGAGGAAGCGCTGCGCGCGCTCGATGGCGCCGCGCACCTCCGGCCGTCCGCTCTCCAGATCGTCCACGCGCTGGCCGCGCCCGACCTGCCCTTTCGCCCAGGCCTCGAGCGCGGCGACCGGCTTGCGCGCGCCGGCCGCGTAGAGGTGGTACGAGACGCGGCTGCCGGTCTGCACCAGCCCGGTCGCGGCCACGTCGGCGACGTTCATGAACAGCCGCGGCGCGATGTTGAAGAAATTGGCGCCGCGCTCCGGCTCCAGCGTGATGATCGCGGCCACTTTCAGGGTCGCGTTGCCGAGCTTCAGCGTCGAGCCGACCGGCGCGGCGAGCGCGGACACCAGCCGCTCCTCGATCCACACCGTGCCGCGCGCCGGGCCCGCCTGCGCCGGCGCATCGGGTTCATTCGGCGCCGGCGCGATGCGCAGGCGGCCGCGCAGCGGGTAGTTCCCGGTGACCGCCTTGATGCCGGCCAACTGCGAATTTTCCCCCTTGATCGCCATGCTGATGAAGGTGGTCGCCCGCGCGAGCTCGAGGCCGCGGCGGGAAATCTCCTCCGCGACACCCGCCTGCCAGGGATGGTCCGACACCAGCACCAGGTCCGCTCCCAGCAGCTGGTGCGCGTCCCTCACCAGCGCGCGGCTCACGCGGTCGGCGAAGAAGCCCACGCTGGTGATGCTGGCGACGGCGACCACCAGCGCCATCGCCAATACGCCCAGTTCCCCGGCCCGCCAGTCCCGCAACAGCATGTTGAGGGACTGCTTCATCAGGCGGCGATCCTGCCCGCCACCAGGCGGATCACCCGGCCGCAGCTCTGCGCGAGGTGCTCGTCGTGCGTCACCATCACCAGCGTGGTGCCGGCCTCGCGGTTGAGCTGGAACAGCAGCGCGATCACCGCCACGCCCGATTCCGCGTCCAGGCTGCCGGTCGGCTCGTCGGCGAACAGGATCTTCGGCCGCACCGAGAATGCCCGGGCCAGCGCCACGCGCTGCTGTTCGCCCCCGGAAAGATGCTTCGGGTAGTGGCCGAGCCGGTCGGCGAGGCCGACGCGCTGCAGGACCTCCCGTGCCTTCGCTTCCGCCTGCGGGTCCTTCGCCAGCTCCAGCGGCAGCATCACGTTCTCGAGCGCGGTCAGGGAGGGCAGCAGCTGGAACGACTGGAACACGAAGCCGATCGAGCGGCCGCGCAGCTCGGCGCGCGCGTCCTCGTCCAGGCCGAACAGGTCGGCGCCGTCCACCTGGACCGTGCCGGCGCTCGGCGTATCGAGGCCGGCGAGGATGGCGAGCAGCGTCGATTTGCCGGAGCCCGAGGCGCCGACGATGGCGAGCGCGTCGCCCGCCGTGACGCTCAGGTCGATTTCGCGCAGAATGACGAGGTCACTGGAGCCGCTCTTGACCGTCTTGCCGATGCCGCGCGCGCTGAGAATCGTTTTTTTCGGGCTGCTGTCGCTCATCGGCATGGCATCGGCGGCAACCGCCGCTTCCGGAAAAACGCTGCTCGTCTACGGGGACAGCCTGTCGGCGGCTTACGGCATGCCGGAGCGGCGCGGCTGGGTGGCGCTGCTCGAAGATCGGTTGAAGCGCGAACATCCCGATTATAGCGTCGCCAACGCGAGCATCTCGGGGGAAACCTCGGCGGGCGGCCTGGCGCGCATCGGCAAGGTCATCGAGCGCCAGAAACCGGCGATCGTCATCCTCGAACTGGGCGCCAACGACGGCCTGCGCGGCCTGCCCGTCGCGGCGATGACGAAAAACCTCGCCGCCATCATCGAACAGTCACAAAAAGCGGGGGCGAAAGTGCTGCTGGTGGGCATGCGCCTGCCGCCCAACTACGGCGATCCCTATACCCGGGCTTTCGAGCGCGCCTTCGCCGACCTGGCGAAGAGCCACCACGCCGCGCTGCTGCCGTTCATGATGGAAGGCTTCGCCGACCGGGCCGAGCTGTTCCAGCCCGACCGGCTCCACCCGACGGAGGCGGCGCAGCCCGCGGTGCTGAAGAACGTCTGGGCAGTACTCGCCCCGCTGCTGAAGAAATAGCCCTCGAACCTACTTGCAGCGCAGATTGGCGCCGTCGAAGGTAAACGAACTGCCGCAATCCTGTTCGGAAACCCTGCGGTTCGGGTCCGGCCGCAAGGCGCGGAATTCGGCGTAGTAATCATCGACCGTCACCAGCTCCACCGGGTGGGTGCCGTAGTACTGGTCGGCCGTGACGATGTCGTTCGAGTTGTAGCTGAGGGGCCCGCTTGCGCAGGATGCCGTGCCCGCGGCGAGCAGGATCACGGCGCTGGTTTTCAGGTAGTTCATCGGCAATCTCCCATGTTGCGTTCAGGCCCGGCCGGCGGGCTTGCCGCGGCCCATGCCGCGCTCGAACCCGCCGTGACGGCCGCCATGCGGTGCGAGCACCACGTCGGCAACCTGCTTCTGCTCGGGGCTCAGCGCGGCGTAGAGCGGCTTCTCGACCGCGAGCCGGCCGTTGATGCGCGCGATCGCGGCAGCGTGCATCTGCTGCGCCCGCTCCATGCGCTCGATCGCCGACGGGCGGCGATGCTCGTGCCTGCCCTGCGCCATCTCCTTGCGCATCTGCATCATCTTCTCGTGCCGCTCGTGCATCTTCTTGTCGCGCTCGGACGCCTCCGCCCGCAACCTGTCGGCGTAGGCGTTCCACTGCGGCTGCTGCGCGTCGGTGATCTTCAGCGCCGTGCGGATGTAGGCGAGGCGCGCTTCGACCTGGTCGGTGGGCCGGCTGAACGGGCGCGGCTGGCGCTCGTCATGGCCTTGCGCGACGGCAGAAACGGACGCGGCCGCCAGCGCGGCCGAAAACAGGGTGGCTCCAATCAGGCGGTTCATCACTTCCTCCGGGTAGCGGGACCTGCCTATCTTTCGCCCTCCGCCGCCGGGACGCAACGCAATATTTGCAACCAATTGCAACAGCCCCCAGGCTGGCCCGGGCTCAGGAGAAGGCCAGCCGCGCCGCCCCCGCACCCAGCCGCCCTATGCGCCGGGCCTGCGCGAACCCGCGCGCGGCAAATTCGGCCAGCACGGCCTGCTCCGCGTCGGGCGCACAGGCCACCAGCAGCCCGCCGCTGGTCTGCGGATCGGTGACCAGCTTGCGCTGCCATTCCGGCGCCCCGCCGGGCAGCGACACGTCCTTGCCGTAGCCCTGCCAGTTGCGGTCCGAGGCGCCCGTGGCGACGCCCTGCCTGGCCCACTCCAGGGCCTCGGGAATGACCGGCAGGTCGTCCAGACTGACGCTGGCCGAGAGCTGCGAGCCCCGGCAGATTTCCAGCAGGTGCCCGGCCAGCCCGAAGCCGGTAACGTCGGTCAGCGCGTGCACGCCGGGCATCTCCGAGAGCGCCATCCCCGGCGTGTTGAGCTTGGTGGTGGACTCGATCATCGCCGCGTAGCCCGCGTCCGACAGCTTGCCCTTTTTCAGAGCGGCCGAAAGGATGCCGACGCCGAGCGGCTTGCCGAGGATGAGGACGTCGCCGGCTTTCGCAGTGGAATTTTTCTTGATTTTGTCGGGATGCACGATGCCGAGCGCGACCAGTCCGTAGATCGGCTCCAGCACGTCGATCGAGTGGCCGCCGGCGATCGGGATGCCGGCCTCGGCGCACACCGATTCGCCGCCCGCGAGGATTTTCCCGATCACTTGCAGCGGCAGCTTGTCCAGCGGCATGCCGACCAGCGCCAGCGCGAAGATCGGCCTGGCGCCCATGGCGTAGATGTCGGAGATGGCGTTGGTGGCGGCGATGCGCCCGAAATCGTACGGATCGTCGACGATGGGCGTGAAGAAATCAGTGGTGGCGACCAGCGCCTGCGTATCGTTCAGCTTGTACACCGCCGCATCGTCGGACGTGTCGGTGCCGACCAGCAATTCCTTGGGCAGCCCGCGGATCGGCGTCGCGGCGAGCAGCTCGGACAATACCGCAGGCGCGATCTTGCAGCCGCAGCCGCCGCCGTGGCTGAAGGCGGTGAGGCGGATTTTTTCGGGAGCATTCATGCGGGCATTCTAGTCGAGAGTGCAGGTGCGGAAGCCGCAGAACACGTCGCCGCGGTCCGGCGTGTAGAAATTGCGGAAAGTCGGCCGCAGCAGGCGCGCCGGGGCCGCGAAACTGCCGCCGCGCAGCACCTTGTGCGTGCCGAACCAGGGTTCCGAATACTCCTGGTACGGATCGCGCACGAAGCCCGGATAGGGATTGAACGTGCTCGCGGTCCATTCCCAGACCTGGCCATGGTCCAGGCGGGAACGGGCGCACTCCCATTCGGCCTCGGTCGGCAGGCGCCGTTTCGCCCAGGCGCAATAGCCCTGCGCCTCGTTCCAGCTGACGTGGCGCGTCGCCTCGCCCGGAGCAAGCGGCAGCCAGCGCTCGAAGCGCCGCTGCAGCCAGGCGCCACCCTCTTTTTTCCAGTAGCGCGGCGCCGCGCCGCCGGATTCGACGTAAGCAAGGTATTGCGCGTTGGTAACCACGGAGCGGGAAATGCGGAACGGCGCGATCTCGATTTCATGCGCCCACTTCTCGTTGTCGAACACGAAACCGCTGTCCGGCCTTGCGCCGAGAATAAATGTTTGGCCTTCTATTTCCAGATCTCCATCTGAAGAAGCGGAAAGCGAAGAATCCACCCCTTCATAACCCAATGTCTGTCTGGTGTAGTGAAAGGCCTCGGCATGCATGTCTTCGTGAAAGGTCGCCAGGCGCACGAAATACTGTAGAGCTTCGTTTTCCGGCTCCCGCGCCAGCCGCTCGCGGACCAGTTCCAGCACTTTTTCGCCATAGGAGCGCGTCGCCTTCAGGCCGGGCAGCGGCAGGTCCCAGCGCGTGTCGTGCGCCACCGCGGAGGAATCGTAGAGCGCATCCGCCCCCGGCAGGATCGAATCGGCGAGCGAGCCATCGGCGCGCTGGCGCAGGCACCAGCGTTCCTGGAACCAGGCGACGTGGCCGATCTCCCAGAGCGGCGGGTTGACGATCGCCAGCTTCGGCCCGAGCAGCCGCTCGCCGTCGAGATCCCCGGTGACGTGCATCGCCCGCGCGCGGCTGTCGACGAGATCCCGTTCCAGCGCGGCGGCGTCGGCTAACATGCCTGCGAGTCTAGCCCATGGCCCGCATCGCGATCGTCACCCCCGCAGGCGCAGGTTCACGCAATGGCAACCGCCATACCGCCCAGCGCTGGGCCGGCTTCCTGCGCGCCGCAGGCCACCGCGTGTCGGTCGATACGGAATGGAACGGCAAGCCCTGCGACCTGCTGCTGGCACTGCACGCGCGCCGCAGCCATCCCTCCGTCCTGAAGTACCGAAAACGATTTCCCGCCGGTCCTCTCGTTGTCGCGCTCACCGGCACCGACCTGTACCGCGACCTGCCCGCTTCGCGCGAAGCGCAACATTCCCTCCGGCTGGCGGACAGAGTCATCGTCCTGCAGGAAGACGCCCTTCGCTTTTTGAGTCCCGGCATCCGAAAGAAGGCGCGCGTCGTGTACCAATCCGCCGCGCCGTCCGTGCGCCATGCGCCGCTAACGGGCCGGTTCCGCGTCGCGGTCGTGGGCCATCTGCGAAAGGAAAAGGATCCCTTTCGCGCCGCGCTCGCGCTGTCCCATGTGAAGCAGGACGTGGAAGTCGTGCAAATCGGCGACGCGCTTTCCCCGGAAATGAAGACGGAAGCGCTGAGACTGATGAAACGCGAGCCCCGCTACCACTGGCTGGGGGGCAGGACGCACCGCCAGGCGCTCGGCTGGATCGCACGCAGCCACCTGCTCGTCGTCAGTTCCGTCATGGAGGGCGGCGCCAACGTCATCAGCGAAGCGGCGCGCATCGGCACGCCGGTGCTGGCGTCGCGCGTATCGGGAAACGTCGGCATGCTGGGCCGGAACTACCCCGGCTACTTTCCGCTGTTCGACGGCCGCAGACTCGCAAGTCTGATCGAACGCGCGGCTGCCGGTCCGGAGTTCTATCGAAAAATTCGGCGTGCGATGGCAGCGAGACGGCCGTTGTTTTCGCCGACGGCGGAGAGCCAGGCGCTGCGCAACGCGCTGCGCGGCCCACTCGATGTTGCGGCCCGCAGGACGAACAGATCGCCGTTCACTGCCAGCGGATAAGCAGGCCGGCGCTGCCGCCGAGAGACCGTTCGTCTCTCCTGCTGCCAAGCCCGAAACCATAGCTCGGTTCGACATACCAGCCGATATTCCTGGCCGGCCAAAACATGAAATCGAGGACGCACTCCGCTCCGAGAGTGGTGCCGCGTTCCTGGCCATCGAGTTTTCGCGTCACCTGGGGACCGCAACCGACCATGAGTTCGGCCGATTGAGAGAGCGTGAACGGTTTCTTGAATAGGAAACCGATCTCCGTTTCTCTTCGTCCGGCCGCATTCAACCGCGTAACGCCGGCTTCGACTTCGAGCCACTCGTCGATCAGCGTCTTCTCGATCGATAGCGCCGCACCGGAACTGGCCGATTTGCTCCTGAGATCCCGTTCGAACGCCGGCCCCACGGAAATTCGGTAGCCGTCATCATCGGCGGGCCGCGCCTGGCCGATCGCATGGCCGCACGCAAACATCTGCATGCCGGCCGCCAGCAGGCCGAACCATCTGAGGGTACTCATCGGTCCACAAGCTTATCAAGCTCCTGCCGGCGGCGCGTAGAATCCCGCCCATGAAACCGGTACCGCGCCTCAGCCTGCCAGCCGAAGGCGCGACCTTCGCGGGATTCGAAACCATCATCGACACGCGCTCGCCCGCCGAGTTCGCCGAAGACCACGTCCCGGGCGCGGTGTCCTGCCCCGTTCTCGACAACGAGGAGCGCGCGCGCGTCGGCACGATCTACAAGCAGGTCTCGCCCTTCGAGGCGAAGAAGCTCGGCGCGGCGCTGGTGGCGAAGAACATTGCTTTTCATATTGAAAAAATCTTTATGGAAAAACCGAGGGCCTGGAAACCCCTCGTCTATTGCTGGCGCGGCGGCAAGCGCTCGGGCGCCATGGCGCACGTGCTGCGCGAGATCGGCTGGGAAGCGAGGACGCTCGAAGGCGGCTACAAAGCGTACCGGCACTACGTCGTCGATTCGCTCGCCGCGCTGCCGGCAAAACTGACCTTCAGGGTGATCCACGGCGTCACCGGCAGCGGCAAGAGCCGCCTGCTGCGGGCGCTGCACGCGGCGGGCGCGCAGGTGCTGGACCTCGAGGATCTCGCCGCGCACCGCGGCTCGGTGCTCGGCACCCTGCCCGGCCGGCCGCAGCCGTCGCAAAAGATGCTCGAAAGCCTGCTCCTGCAGAAAATTCTTTCCTTCGACATCGGAAAAGAAATTTATGTGGAAGGCGAATCAAAAAAAATCGGCCAGCTGCAGGTCCCCGATGCGCTGATCGCGCGCATGCGCGCGAGCGAGTGCGTGCTGCTGGAGACCGGCATCGAGACGCGCGTCGCGCTGCTGCTGGACGAATACCGCCATTTCTTCACCGATCCGGCCGCGCTCGGCGCGCAGCTGGATTGCCTCGTCAGCATGCACGGCCGCGAGAAAATCAGCGAATGGAAGGCGCTCGCCGCCGCCGGCGAATGGCCGGCGCTGGTGGCGCGGTTGCTGGAAGACCACTACGACGCGGCCTACCGGCGCTCCGCGGCGCATAATTTTCCGCGCCTCGACGCGGCGAAGATCCTGCACCTCGATTCAGCAAATAATGCGGCCTTCGCGCAGCTCGCCGGGCAGCTAGCCGGAGCCTGAAGCGCCATGCTGCCGTCGTCCCCGCGCAGGCGGGGACCATTTAGGACTTCGTTTTCTTCGAAGCTTTCGACTTGTTGAGGTCGATCGCCTGGCGAATGAGCGCCTTGAAGGCGGTCGCGTCGACGTCCTCTGCCTCGCGGATGTCGATCGCGCGGCGCACGTTGCCTTCGAGACTCGAATTGAAGAGACGGCCCGGATCCTTCAGCGACGCGCCCTTGGCGAAGGTGAGCTTCACCTTGTCCTTGTAGGACTCGCCGGTGCAAATGATGCCGTCGTGCGACCAGACGGGCGTGCCCATCCACTTCCACTCCTCGACGACCTCCGGGTCCGCTTCCTTGATGAGCTTGCGCATCCTGCCAAGCGTTTTCCCGCGCCAGTCCCCGAGTTCGGCGATTCTTTTCGAGATCAGCTCCGCTGCTGCCTGGCCCTGGCTCACGCCTGGCTTTTTCATGCTCTCATCCCGGAAGCGAACGTTACTTGATGTCCTCGAGCTTGACGCCGCGACCCGCGCGGAAGCTCGCGCGAGCCTGCTCCACGCGTTGTATGAATCGTGGGTCGTTCTCGAGCCGGTAGTCGAACCAGTCGTCCTCCGACTTGAATCCGATAAGCACGCCGGCCGGTTTGCCATGGCGCGTGATGACCACATCCTGGGTCTCCGCTTCCCGGAGAAAGCGGGACAAGTCGTCCTTGACCTCGGAAAGGGGCACTGTCTTCACTTTGGATTTCCGTACCGCGTCAGCCATGACCCAGCCTCCGGTTTAGGCACGATCGCCAATACCTCGACGAGCGAACCCGAGACATCGTAGAACACACGAACCTCTTCAACCCGGAGCCTGTACTGCGGTCGCGCCATGCCGCGCAAACGCTTGATTCGGCTACGGCTCGTCCCGGTTGGTTCGTGCCTCAAATGAGTTTCGAGGGCTGCCTTTACCGCCGTCCGTTCGCCGGCCTTCAATCTTCGCAGGTCTTCGACGGCCTCGGGAGCCAGAAGTATCTCGAACCGCATTCTGGCCATATTATAGCCAGAATAGTTTCTGCCGGACAGTGCATTCCAACTTGAATTGGAACGCGACCGAAAATGGGTCCCGCCTTCGCGGGGGCGACGTAGTTCTCGCTAGCTCGCGATCCCCAGCCGCGCGGAGAAGTGGCGTTCGACGGCGCCTGCTTCCAATTTCGTCCCGGCGAGGCCGATGTGGCCGTCGGGGCGCACGAGGTAGAACGAAGTTTTGGGAATCTCCGCGCGCGCCAGTTCGACGTTATTGGCGGGATCGTCGGGGATTCCGTGAATCTGCAGGAGGCTTTCCGGGATCGTCAGCGCAGGAACCGGTTGACCGGCGACGAACAGGTGGAAGCGCAGGTCGTCGAACTTGCGGAACAGGTCTTCGACCGGCCCGTTTTCCGCCAACTTCAATTGCAGCCAGGGGAAGCGGTCGCCCGCGCGCGGCGTGCCTTCAGGGAGCGCCGCCGTTGATTGCGATAACGCACTTGAGCGATAGTGGATGCCGATCTGGGAGACGGTACGGAACGCGAACCGTTGCACCGCTTCGAGGCCCATGGCGAACGCGGCGACGCGGGCCAGCACCTGCGTGCGCAGCAGGCCGGCGAGCCAGTTGTCGGCGACGACCAGCCTGAACGCGCGGTCGGTGGTTTCCAGCAGGCGCCGCGCGACGGGGATGCGCTCTTCCTCGTAGGAATCGAGCAGGCGCGGGTGCGCACGGCCGCCGATCACCAGCGCGAGCTTCCAGCCTAGGTTGTAGGCGTCCTGCAGCCCGGTGTTCATGCCCTGCGCGCCGACCGGGCTGTGGATGTGCGCCGCGTCGCCGAGCAGGAAGCAGCGCCGGTCGCGGAAGCGCGCCGCGCTTCGATGATGGATCTTGTAGGTGGAGAACCAGCTGCAGCCGCGGAAGGACAGTCCAGCGCCCGCCTCGCCGCGCACCGAGGGAATCACATCATCGAAGCCGACATCTTTTGGGCCATTGAGCGCCGGCGGCAGGATGCCGACGATGCGCCAGTGGTCCCTGCCGCGCATCGGGAAGAACAGGTGAAATCCCTTGCGCCAGAGGTAGACGTTGACTTCGTCCGGCACCATGCTGCCGGTGACTTCGACGTCGGCGACGAAGAACACGTGCTCGTAGGGCGCGCCGGGAAAGCCGATGCCGCTCAGCTCGCGCACCGCGCTGTGCGCGCCGTCGCAGCCGGCGACCCACGCGGCATTGACCACGCGCATCGTGCCGTCGCTCTGGCGCAGCGTCGCCGCGACATGACCCGGCGACTGCGCAAGGCCGGCCAGTTCGGTGTTCCACTGCACGGCCGCGCCCCAGTCGCGCAGCCGCTCGCCCATCAGGCGCTCGTTGTCGTCCTGGCCGAGAATCAGGATGTACGGGTACGGCGTCGCGCCGCGGCCGGCCTCGCCCAGCGGCACGCGCGCCATCTTGCGGCCCTCCGCCCAGATGTTCGCGCCGGTGCCCCGCTTGCCGAGTTCCAGCGCACGCTCCACGATGCCGAGCTGCGCGTAGATTTCCAGCGTTCGAGCCTGCACGCCGAGCGCCCGCGTCTGCAGTGACGGCCCGGCGTGCCGGTCGATGATCGTGGAACGCACGCCGCGCCGCGCGAGCTGGTTGGCGAGCATCAGCCCGGTCGGGCCGGCGCCGACGATCAGCACGTCCGCATCCAGTGAACTCACTGCGGCTGGATACAGGCTTCCCGTCAATTCAACCCGGCCAGCACCCGGACGTGCTGCACCACGCTCCTGCCGAGCGCGGAGAGCGCGTAGCCGCCTTCGAGCATCGAGACGATGCGGCCCCTGGAATGACGGTCGGCGATCGCCTTCACCTGCTCGGTGACCCAGCGGTAGTCGGCGTCCTTCAACTGCAGCATCGCCATCTCGTCTTCGACGTGGGCGTCGAAGCCCGCCGAGAAAATCACCAGCTCGGGGCGGAACTCGTCGAGCGCGGGCAGCCAGTGCTCGGTCACCGCCGCGTGGAATTGCTTCGAGCCCGCGCCTGCCGGCAGCGGCACGTTGACCATGTTCGAGGCGGGCATTTCGGTGCCGCTGTAGGGATAGAACGGATGCTGGAAGGTGGAAGCCATCAGCACCTGCGGATCGTCCTCGAAAATCTCCTCGGTGCCGTTGCCATGGTGCACGTCGAAATCGATGATGGCGACGCGCTCCAGGCCGTGCGCCTGCAGCGCGTGGCGCGCCGCCACCGCGACGTTGTTGAAGATGCAGAAACCCATCGGCCGCGCGCGCAGCGCGTGGTGGCCCGGCGGCCGCACGCTGCAAAATGCATTCTGGACCTTGTTTTCGAAAACCAGGTCGACCGCCAGGACGGCCGCGCCCGCGCCGCGCAGCGCGGCGTTCAGGCTGTGCGGGTTCATCGCCGTGTCCGGGTCGAGATGGATCATGCCCGTCTGCGGCGCGGCCTCGCGGATGGCGCGCACGTATTCGATCGGATGTACGCGCGCGAGCTGGGCGTCGGTTGCGAGCGGCGCCTCGTATCTCTGCAGATGATCGGCGACGCCGGAGGCGATCAGCTGGTCCTCGATCGCGGTAAGCCGCGCCGGCTGCTCCGGATGGCCGGCGCCCATGTCGTGCTTCAGGCAGTCCGGGTGCGTGATGAACGCGGTAGACATAAGGCTATGAATCATAACGTATCAAGTACAATGCGACGATGCTCCTGAAGAAACAGTTCGCGGCTGCGGCGGAGTCGCCGGTCGCGCGCATCATCGAGGCCGCCGGCCAGATCATCCTCGGCAAGGAATCGCAGATCCGCATGGCGCTCGCCTGCATGCTGGCGCGCGGTCACCTGCTGATCGAGGACATCCCGGGGGTGGGCAAGACCACGCTCGCGCACGTGCTGGCGCGCTCGCTCGGGCTGCATTTCCAGCGCATCCAGTTCACCAGCGACATGCTGCCGGCCGACATCCTCGGCGTTTCGGTGTACGAGCGCGACGCCGGCACCTTCAAGTTCCATCCCGGGCCGATCTTCGCGCAGGTGATCCTCGCCGACGAAGTGAACCGCGCGACGCCGAAGACGCAGTCGGCGCTGCTGGAAGCCATGGAAGAGCACCAGGTCACCGCGGAAGGCGAGACACGCAAGCTGCCCGAGCCCTTCTTCGTCATCGCCACGCAGAACCCTTCCGACCAGGTCGGCACCTTCCCGCTGCCCGAATCGCAGCTCGACCGCTTCCTCATGCGCATCGAACTCGGCTACCCGGACCGCAACGCCGAGCGCGCGCTGCTCTCGGGGACGGACCGCAGGGACCTGGTCGCCAACCTCGCGCCTTGCATGACGCCGGCCGAACTGGTCGCGCTGCAGGCCCAGGCGCAGCGCGTGCACGTGGCGCCGGCGCTGCTCGACTACGTGCAGGCGATCGTCGACTACACGCGCCGCGCGCCCGATTTCAGCGGCGGGCTGTCGCCGCGCGCCGCGCTCGCGCTGGTGCATTCCGCGCGCGCCTGGGCGCTCATCGAAGGCCGCGACAAGGTGATCCCCGAAGACGTGCAGGCCGTGGTGCCCGGCGTCGCCGGCCACCGCCTGCGCCCCGCGCACGACGCCACGCGCCGCATCGACGTCGGCGCCCTGCTGCTCGCCGCCGTCCCGATCCCCTAGAAAATCGGGGTCAGAGCCCGATTTCCCCGGCCTTTCTCAATGGTTCGGCGCGATCACCTGGATGTGGTCGCGGCTGACGTTGAGGAACGGCGCCGACATCAGCTGGCGGCCGCCCACCTCCAGCTCCCACACCTCCGCATCCGTGACCGCGATGAACTGCTTGGCCTCGGCCATGTAGTCCGTGACCCGCGCGCCGGGGATCAGGTCGATATAGCCCTTGATGCGGTATGCGCCGGTGAAAATCGTCACTTTGGTTCTCATCTCTTCGGCTGGCATCGTCTGCTCCCGGATTGAGTGATTCGACTAGGCAAGAAGAGCTTTGCACGTGCCCTGCCCGATGCCGGGCACGACCCAGGAACCGCTGCCGTCGGCTCCGATGTGAAGCGAGACCTGCACCTTTCGCGTGACCTGGAACGCAAACGTATAGCCGTCCGTTCTCGAGGCAACCGTCGCCGAGAATTTCGCGTTCCTTTGCCGGCGGACGAATGACGCCAGCTCGGAAATATTCGGCAGCGGCAGGCTCATGAGAACGACTTCGCGCTGGCCCAGCGTGGAAAGCGGGTCGGCACCTGCTGCTACAAGGTAGCCGACATCCGTTTCGCCGGAATCCCGCAGCACGATGGTGGGCATGGCGAGAAGCCTAACACTCGAGATGCCCGAGGTCGTGGACGAGAACTTCAGCTCCCGGCATGGTGCGCCACCGCGATGACGACAGGAAGAACCAGTTCCGGGATGAGGTAGCCCAGCCACACCGCCGCCGGTTTGGGGAGACCGACCTTGCCGATGGACACCAGCCTCCCGACGCCGGCGAGAAAAACACCCATGGCCAGCAGGTAGACCAGGAAGCCCTGCTGGCGGATAGTGAGCGCAGCCCAAAAACTGATGACGCCCGTGGAGAAGTACACGCCGGCCATGAAACGATGGACATTATCCAGGCGTGGGGAAGTGTCGGGCTGGCCCAGGTACATCTGCAGCGCGCCGCCGAACATTGCGATGGCCGCGACCATGAACAGGCAGACCTGTACGACGACCTGGCTCGCGAGCAGCGGTGTTTCAGGAATCACGACTTGTCTCCTTGACGGCTCGACTAGATGATCAGTCCCACGGTCGCGGCCGTCAGGCAGGTCGCCAGCGTTCCCGCGACGATGGATTTCATTCCCAGCGAGACGATCTCGGCGCGCCGCTCGGGGCACATGGTGCTCATGCCGCCGATCATGATGCCAAGGCTGCCGAAGTTGGCGAAGCCGCACAGCGCGTAGGTCATCAGCAGCCGGCTGCGCTCGGAGAGGGACGGCATGTTGGCCATGTCGATGTAGGCGACCAGTTCGTTGAGGACGGTCTTGGTGCCGAGGAGCATGCCGCCCACGTGCGCCTCGGCCCAGGGCACGCCGGCGAGCCAGGCAAGCGGCGCGAGCGCCCAGCCGAGGATTCCCTGCAGGGTGTAGGGAGCGCCGCCCCCGTGGGGCAGCCACGCGAGCGCCAGGTTGACGAGCGTCACCAGCGCGACGAACACCACGAGCATGGCGACGATGTTGATGAGCAGTTGCGCGCCGCCGAGCGTGCCTTGCGTCAGCGCGTCCATGCTGCTGGTGGCGTCCGATTTCAAATCCAGATCGCCGCCGGTCGCCGCGCCCGCTGGCGGCACCATGACGAAAGCGACCACCAGCGCCGCGGGCGCCGAGACGATGGAGGCGATCAGCAGGTGCGCCACCGCGTCCGGAATGATCCTGCCGAGGATGCTGGCGTAGAGGAACAGCACGGTGCCGGCGATCGAAGCCATGCCGCCCACCATGATGGCGAACAGCTCGCCGCGCGAGACGCGCCCGAGATAAGGCCGTACGAACAGCGGCGCCTCGACCATGCCGACGAAAACATTGGCCGCCGTGGACAGGCCGACCACGCCGCCGACGCGCATGACGCGCTCCAGCAGCCAGGAGATGATCCGCACCACCCGCTGCAGCACGCCCCAGTGGAACAGCAGCGCCGACAGCGCGCTGATCACCAGTACGATCGGCAGCGCGCGGAAGGCGAGGATGAAAGTCGCATTCGCGTCGGTGACGGCGAAGGGCGCCGCGCCGCCGCCCAGGTAGCCGAACACCAGCGCGGTGCCCGCCTGGGTGGCCTTCTCTATGGAAGACAGCAATTCGTTGAGATAGAAAAACGCGTCCTTGGCGAACGGCAGCTTGAGCAGCAGCAGCGCGAGCAGGAACTGCAGCAGCAGGCCCGCCCAGATGGCGCGCCAGGGAACCTCTTTGCGCTTTTCGCTGAAAACCCAGGCCAGCAGCAGGAGTCCGGCAATTCCTGCCAGACCCTGAATCACGAAGAAAAAATCCCCGCGATCGTCGCCTGAATCGCCTCCGCCGCCGCCGCGGGGTCCTTCGCGTCGCGCACCGGCCGGCCGACGACGATGTAGTCGGCGCCGTTCCTGAAAGCCTGCGCCACGTCCACCACGCGCTTCTGGTCGCCGGCATCGCCGCCCGCGGGACGGATGCCGGGCGTGACGGCGAGCAGCTTCGCGCCCAGCTTCGCCTTGATTCTCGCGACCTCCAGCCCCGAGCAAATGACACCGTCGCAGCCGAGTTCGGCCGCCGTGCCCGCCCGCGCGAGGACCAGATCCTCGAGTTTCCCGGCGTAGCCCTGCTCCGCGAGGTCGGCCTGGCCGGTGCTGGTCAGCACGGTGACGGCGAGGATCTGCATGTCGCCCTTCTCCTTCACCGCCGCGCCCATGACGCCCCGGTCCGCGTGCACGGTGAGGAAGGTCACGCCGCGGCCGCGCAGGTTGGCGACGGCGCGCCGCACCGTCTCCGGAATGTCGTGCAGCTTGAGGTCGCAGAACACGCGGTTGCCGCGCTTCACCAGCCAGTCGAGCAGCTCGAAATAACCGCCCGCGGTGGAAAGTTCGAGGCCGATCTTGTAGAAGCGCACCGAATCGCCGAGTTTTTCGACCAGCTTTCGCGCATCGGCGGCGGACGGTACGTCGAGCGCGGCGATCAAACGCTCGCGGCGGGGAATTGCAATCATCTCAGGGCGCTATGATACAGGCATGGTGGAGATTCTCGTTTTGTACTACAGCGTCGGCGGCTCGGTGCGGCGCATGGCCGAACTGATCGCCGAGGGCGTCGAGCGGGTGCCCGGCGCGCAGGCGCGCCTGCGCACGGTTCCGAGGGTTTCTGCGGGTTTCGAGGGGGAAGTTTCCGCGATCCCGGAAAAAGGGCCGCCCTTCTGCGAAAACCGCGATCTCGAGGAATGCGCGGGCCTCGCGCTCGGCAGCCCGACCCGTTTCGGCAACATGGCGGCGCCGATGAAGGCTTTCCTGGACGGCACCGGCCCGCTCTGGATGAAGGGCGCGCTGATCGGCAAGCCGGCCTGCGTCTTCACCTCCACCGGCTCCCTGCACGGCGGCCAGGAGACCACGCTGCTGTCGATGATGCTGCCGCTCCTGCACCACGGCATGCTCATCGCCGGCCTGCCCTATTCCCAGGCGGAACTGAACGCCACGCGCAGCGGCGGCACGCCCTACGGCGCGAGCCACTTCGCCGGCATCGCCGACGACCTGCCCCTCAGCGATGCCGAGCGCGCGCTGTGCATCGCCCAGGGCCGGCGGCTGGCTGAGGTCGCCTTCAAATTACAAAAATAAAAACCCCTCCAAGCCTGCGCCTGCTGCAATTGGCTGCCTCGGCCGCTTTGCTCTCGCTGATTGCCCTGTGCCTGGCGTGGGAGCTATGGCTCGCGCCGCTGCGGCCGGGCGGCTCCTACCTCGCCCTGAAAGCCGCACCGCTCGGCATCCCGCTGCTCGGCATCCTCCTCGGGCGGCGCTACACCTACCAGTGGTCCTCGATGTTCGTGCTCGCCTATTTCGCCGAGGGCGCGGTGCGCGCCTGGGCAGAGCGCGGGCCGTCGCAGGCGCTGGCCTGCGTCGAAATTGTGCTGAGTATTATTTTTTTCGTTTCGGTGGTGGCGTATTCGAAGCTGACGCACCAACACGCCGTGCGTGTTCCTGGAGCAGGCGCTTAGCAGCCGAGTAAATCGGCACTTCCACCAGTTTGCCGTCCACTTTTGCCCGGCCCTTGCCTTCCCTGCGGGCCTTTTCGAACGCAAGGACGAGGCGTTCGGCTCTTTTCCTGTCGGTTTCGGAAACGGAAAAAACCGCGTTGATCGCCGCGGCGTGGGCGGGAGTCACCAGGCTCTTGGCCTTGAATCCCATCCGCCTTGCCCACTTTGAATCGGCGACCGCCCCTCTCACATCGCTGAAGGTATAGGGACAGTCGATCGCTTCCACGCCCGCGGCGCGGCATTCGACCAGGAAACGCTGGCGTACATAGGCGAGTTCCTCGCCGCCGCGGCTTCGGTCGGTGCCGAGGTCCGCCACCATGTCCTCGCTGGCGACCAGCATCGCGGTCACGCGCGGGCTCGCCTTTGCGATGTCGAAAGCGCGCAGCAGCCCGGCCGCCGATTCAATGTTGGGAACCAGTTCCGCGTCTTTCACCGCAAGCGCGAGAGCGCGCACCTGGTCGGGCGTCGCGACCTTCGACATCATCACGATGTCGGGCCGGCCGGCCAGCACCGCGCGCAGGTCGGCGACGCCGTCGCCCTCCAGCGGGTTGATGCGCACGGCCGCGACCTTGCCGGCTTTCCTCCAGCGGTCGTACAGAACAGCCGCCCTCGCCCGCGCCTCGGGCCTGCGTTCCGGCGGCGTGAAGTCCTCGAGCTCTTGGATCAGGACATCGGCGCCCGAGCGCGCGGCCGCCTCGTGAGCAGCCGCGTCCGCCCCGGGAACGAAAAGCCACGAACGGCGCGAACGAGGGCCCAAACGCGGGGTCACACTCAGTGCTGCACCTGGTATTGCGGGTTGACCCGCTCCACCTTGCTCTCGATCTTGTTCAGCGCGCTGATGTAGGCCTTGGCCGAGGCGACCATGATGTCGGTGTCCGCGCCGACGCCGTTGACGATGCGCCCGCCCTTGGACAGCCGCACCGTCACCTCGCCCTGGCTTTCCGTGCCCTGCGTCACCGCGTTCACCGAGAACAGCAGCAGCTCGGCGCCGCTCTTCGCCACGCTTTCGATGGCCTTGAACACGGCGTCCACCGGGCCGTCGCCTTTTGCTTCGGCGTTTATTTTTTTATTCTTGTTCATCAAAACGACGGCGGCGTGCGGCTTGTCCGTGGTGCCGCTGCCCTGGCTCATGCTGACCAGGCCCCAGGCTTCGTCGGTCGCAATGCCCGCCTCCTGCGCCACCAGCGCCTGCAGGTCCTCGTCGAAAATCTCGGCCTTCTTGTCGGCCAGGTCCTTGAAGCGCTGGAAGGCCTTGTTGTAGCCCTCCTCGTTGTCCAGTTCGATGCCCAACTCCTTCAGGCGCTGCTTGAAAGCGGTGCGCCCGGACAGCTTGCCGAGCACGATCTTGTTGGCGCTCCAGCCCACGTCCTCGGCGGTCATGATTTCGTAGGTTTCGCGCGCCTTGATCACGCCGTCCTGGTGGATGCCCGAGGCGTGCGCGAAGGCGTTCGCGCCGACCACCGCCTTGTTCGGCTGCACCACGAAGCCGGTGATCTGCGACACCAGCCGGGAGGCAGCCACGATTTCTTTCGTATTTATTCTTGTTTCCAAACCAAAAAAATCTTTCCGCGTGCGAAGCGCCATCACCACCTCCTCGAGCGAAGTGTTGCCGGCGCGCTCGCCCAGGCCGTTCATGGTGCACTCGATCTGGCGCGCGCCGCCGATGCGCACCGCCGCCAGCGAATTGGCCACCGCCATGCCGAGGTCGTTGTGGCAATGCACGCTCCATACGGCCTTGTCGGAGTTCGGTATTTTTTCCCGGAGTTTCTTGATGAGTTCCCCGTATTGCTCCGGAACCGCATAGCCGACGGTATCCGGGATGTTGACGGTGGTCGCGCCTTCCTTGATCACCGCCTCCAGCACGCGGCAAAGGAAATCAAAATCGGATCGGCTCGCATCCTCGGGCGAGAACTCGACGTCGGGACAGAGGTTCTTGGCGTAGCGCACCGACAGCTTCGCCTGCTCGAACACCTGGTCCGGCGTCATGCGCAGCTTCATCTTCATGTGCAGTTCGCTGGTGGCGAGGAAGGTGTGGATGCGCCAGGACTTGGCTCCTTTCAGCGCGTCGACGCCGCGCTGGATGTCCTTGTCGTTGGCGCGGCACAGGCCCGCCACGGTGCTGTCCTTGATCACCTTGGCGATGGCGCTGACGGCCTCGAAATCGCCGTTGGAAGACGCGGGGAAGCCGGCTTCGATCACGTCCACCTTCAGGCGCTCCAGCTGGCGCGCGATGCGCAGCTTCTCGTCCTTGGTCATGGAGGCGCCGGGCGACTGCTCGCCGTCGCGCAAGGTGGTGTCGAAAATGATCAATTTGTCCGTCTTCATAGCCGCTCCTAGGGTGTGGATGCGAAAAGTCCTCGCCGCCTTGTTGGGGCGGTTAAGGGGTACTGCCGAATTGGGTATTTAGTGTGTGCGCGCGGGGCGCAGCAGCAGGCCAGCCAGGAGGAGCAGGCTGGTGACGGTCGCGATAAGAAGGGCGACTGCGGATGTCATGCGGGAACTATAGCTTGAAATACGGGCGCAGGGCAACTTGGCTTAAACCGCCGGCTTGGCCCGCCTGCCCAGCCCCCACATCACGTAGCCGGAAACCGAGTAAGCGAGGAACAGCAGGAACAGCATCACCGAAGGCTTGAGCGAGACGACGCCGAGGCTCGCGGCGAACACTGCGACCACCCAGAACGGCACTGCCTTTTTCAGGTTGAATTCCTTGAAGCTGTAGAACGGCACGTTGGTCACCATGGTGATGCCGGCGTACATCGTGAACACCCAGGCGATCGCGCTGAGCCACACGTCCCGGTCGATGCCCAGGTCGTCGAACACCCACACCAGGCCCGCCAGCAGCGCCGCCGCCATCGGGCTGGGCAGCCCCTGGAAGTAGCGCTTGTCGACCACGTCGATGTTGGTGTTGAAGCGCGCGAGGCGCAGCGCGGCGCCCGCGCAATAGACGAAAGCCGCGATCCAGCCGAGCTTGCCGAGATCCTTCAATGCCCACACGTACATGACCAGCGCGGGCGCGGCGCCGAAGGACACCATGTCGGACAGGCTGTCGTACTGCGCGCCGAACTCGCTCTGCGTATGGGTCATGCGCGCGATGCGGCCGTCCAGCCCGTCCAGCACCATGGAAACGAAGATGGCGATCGCCGCCAGCTCGAAGTGGTTGTCCATCGCCTGCACGATGGCGTAGAAACCGGAGAACAGCGACGCCGTGGTGAACAGGTTGGGCAGCAGGTAGATGCCGCGCCGGCGCAGGGCGCCGAGGCCGCGGGGGCGCAAGGCGTCGTCGCCGTGCGGCGGATCGTCGTGCCTGCGCGCCTCGAATTCCTCCATCTCAGCCATGCGCTTTCAGCCCGCCTTTAACCTGGCCAGGATCGACTCGGTCGCATACACCTTGTCGCCGAGCGCCGCGCTTGCCTCGGCGTCCGGCGGCAGGTACACGTCGACGCGCGAGCCGAAGCGGATGAATCCGTAGCGCTGCCCTCTGCCCAGCTCGGCGCCCCGGTCAACATAGCAGAGAATCCGGCGCGCGACCAAGCCCGCGATCTGCACGCAGGTGACGTCCTCGCCGCCCCGGGTGCGCAGCCAGAGGGCGTTCCTCTCGTTCTCCAGCGAGGCCTTGTCGAGCGCGGCGTTGAGGAAGCTGCCCGCGTGGTACCAGCGCTGCTGCACGCTGCCGTCCACCGGCGAGCGGTTGGAATGCACGTTGAAGATGTTCATGAACACCGAGATCTTCAGCGCGTCGCGGCCGAGGTAGGGGTCGCGCACCTTCTCCACGGCGACGACGCGGCCGTCGGCCGGCGAGAGGACCGCCCGCGGATCCTCCGGGACTTCGCGCGGCGGATCGCGGAAGAACTGCAGGATGAAAAAGGCGGCCAGCCAGAACGGCAGCGCCCAGGCCCAGCCGAGGAAGAAATGCACTGCCGACGAAATCGCGAGGGCGGTTGCGAGGAACGGCCAGCCCTCTCGCGCGATGAGCGGATGCGGATAGCGTGCCGCCATCCGCTATTCTTTTTTCTCCGCGTCCCGCATCTGCTCCGCGTTCTTCTGCATCGCCTTGTCCACGTCGGTGGTGACCTTGTCGATGATCTGCTTGGGCTGCTCGCCGATTTTCTTCGAAGTCTCGGACTCGGGCGTCTTGCTGCAGGCCGAAAACAGGAAAAGCGCGAGGCAGGCGAACAGGATATTTTTCATGGCGGCTAGTTCTTCGAGGTGTCGACCAGCCGGTTCTTCCTGATCCAGGGCATCATTTCGCGCAGCCGCCCGCCGACCTTCTCGATCGGCAGCTCGGCCGTCTGCCGCCGGCGCGACAGCAGCGTCGGCGCGCCGGCGCGGTTCTCCAGCACGAATTCCTTGGCGTAGTCGCCCGACTGGATGCGGCCGAGGATCTCCTTCATGCGCTGGCGCGTGCCCGCGTCGATCACCTTCGGCCCGCTCACGTACTCGCCGTACTCCGCGTTGTTCGAGATCGAGTAGTTCATGGTGCCGATGCCGCCCTCGTACATCAGGTCGACGATGAGCTTCAACTCATGCAGGCACTCGAAGTAGGCCATCTCGGGCGCGTAGCCCGCCTCCACCAGCGTGTCGAAGCCGGCCTTCACCAGCTCGACGGTGCCGCCGCACAGCACCGCCTGCTCGCCGAACAGGTCGGTCTCGGTCTCTTCCTTGAAATTGGTCTCGATGATGCCGGCCTTGCCGCCGCCGATCGCCGAGGCATAGCTGATCGCCATGTCGCGCGCCTTCTTCGAAGGGTTCTGGTACACCGCCACGAGACACGGCGTGCCGCCGCCCGCGACGTAGGTCGAGCGCACGGTGTGGCCCGGCGCCTTGGGCGCTACCATCCAGACGTCCAGGTCCTTGCGCGGCGCGACCTGGCCGTAGTGCACGTTGAAGCCGTGCGCGAAGGCGAGCGCGCCGCCTTTCTTCAGGTTCGGCGCCACTTCGGCGTTGTAGACCGCGGCGATGTGCTCGTCGGGCAGCAGCATCATGACGATGTCCGCGCTCTTCACCGCATCGGCGACTTCGGCGACTTTCAGTCCCGCCTTCTTCGCCTTGTCCCAGGACTGGCCGCTCTTGCGCAGCCCGACGGTGACCTTCATGCCGGACTCGTGCAGGTTCAGCGCGTGCGCGTGCCCCTGCGAGCCGTAGCCGAGGATGGTGACCTTCTTGCCCTTGATGAGCGAAAGGTCGGCGTCTTTGTCGTAATAGACCTTCATAGGAACCCCTGGATGAAAACCGCAGGATCGGCTGCAGCGGGCCCCCTGGCCCGCCTCGCCGGCCCTAGACTCGAAGAATTCTGTTCCCTCTGCCGATGCCGCTCGCGCCGGTGCGCACCGTTTCCAGTATCGCGCTCTGGTCGAGCGCCTGAATGAAGGCGTCGAGCTTGGCGCCGTCGCCGGTAAGTTCGATGGTGTAGGTGTTGTCCGAAACGTCGATCACGCGCCCGCGGAAAATATCGGCCATGCGTTTCACGTCCTCGCGCTCCTTGGCGCCGGCGCGCACCTTGATGAGCATCAGCTCGCGTTCGATGTGCTCGGCCTCCGACAGGTCCACGACCTTGACCACTTCCACCAGCTTGTTCAGCTGCTTGGTGATCTTCTCGATCACCTCGTCCGAACCCTTGGTGACCACCGTCAGGCGCGACATCGAGGCGTCCTCGGTCGGCGCCACCGTCAGCGATTCGATGTTGTAGCCGCGCGCCGAGAACATGTTCGAGATGCGTGAAAGCGCGCCGGCCTCGTTCTCCACGAGGATCGAAATGATGTGGCGCATCAAAGATCCTCGGAAAGGATCATTTCCGTGATCCCCTTGCCGCCGGGAATCATCGGATAGACGTTTTCCGTCTGGTCGGTGAGGAAATCGAGGAACACCAGGTCCTTCTTGCGCTTGAAGGCCTCGCGCAGCGCCGGCTCGACGTCCGCCGGCTTGGAGATCTGCACCCCCGAATGGCCGTAGCCCTCGGCGAGCTTGACGAAATCGGGCAGCGCGTCCATGTAGGACTCCGAATAGCGGTTGCCGTGGAAGAACTCCTGCCACTGGCGCACCATGCCCATGTACTTGTTGTTCAGGTTGATGATCTTGATGGGCAGCCGGTACTGCTTGCAGGTCGAGAGCTCCTGCAGGCACATCTGGATCGAGGACTCGCCGGTAACGCAGGCCACCGTGGCGCCGGGGTTCGCCATCAGCGCGCCCATCGCCGCGGGCAGCCCGAAGCCCATGGTGCCGAGGCCGCCGGAATTGATCCAGCGGCGCGGCTTGTCGAACTTGTAGAACTGCGCCGCCCACATCTGGTGCTGGCCGACGTCCGAAGTGATGATGGCGTCGCCGCCGGTCACTTCGTAGAGTTTCTCCAGCACGAACTGCGGCTTGATCACCTTGGAGGCGCGGTCGTACTTGAGGCAATCCTTGCCGCGCCACTCGTCGATCTGCTTCCACCAGGCCTTGATGTCCTGTGTCTTGGATTTTTCAAGCAAACCCAGAAATTCGCCCAGGACGTCCGGAATGTTGCCGACGATCGGCACGTCCACCTTGACGCGCTTGGAGATCGACGACGGATCGACGTCGATGTGGATGATCTTGCGCGGGTTCTGCGCGAAGTGCGCCGGGTTGCCGATCACCCGGTCGTCGAAGCGCGCGCCGATCGCCAGCAGCACGTCGCAGTGCTGCATGGCCATGTTGGCCTCGTAGGTGCCGTGCATGCCGAGCATGCCGAGGAATTGCCCGTCCGTGGCCGGGTACGCGCCCAGTCCCATCAGGGTATTGGTGATCGGGAATCCGGTGCGCTTGATCAGGTCCTTCAGCTGCGCCGAGGAATTCGACAGCACCACGCCGCCGCCGGTGTAGACCATCGGCCGCCTGGCTTCCAGCAGCAGCTGCACCGCCTTCTTGATCTGCCCGCTATGCCCTTTCTTCACCGGGCTGTAGGAGCGCATGCTGATCGTTTCCGGGTACTGGAACTCGCAGGTGTTGACGGTGACATCCTTGGGAATGTCGACGAGAACCGGCCCCGGCCGCCCGGTGGTGGCGATGTGGAAAGCCTTCTTCATCGTCGTCGCCAGATCCTTCACGTCGCGCACGAGGAAGTTGTGCTTCACGCAGGGACGCGTGATGCCCACGGTGTCGCATTCCTGGAAGGCGTCTTCGCCGATGGCATGGGTCGGCACCTGCCCGCTGATGATGATCATCGGGATCGAATCCATGTACGCGGTCGCGATTCCCGTCACCGCGTTGGTCAGGCCGGGGCCCGAGGTCACCAGGCACACGCCGACCTTGTGCGACGAGCGCGAATAGCCGTCGGCGGCGTGCGCCGCGCCCTGCTCGTGGCGCACCAGCACGTGCCTGACCTTGTCCTGCTTGAACAGCTCGTCGTAAATCCACAGGACCGCGCCGCCCGGATAGCCGAATACGACCTCGACGCCTTCCGCCTGCAGGCAGCGGATGAGAATCTGGGCGCCGGTCAGTTCTTCGGTCTTGATGCGGTCCATGACAATTTGGCCTGAGGCAGGAAAAGCATTCAAGATTAACGGCTTGCTGCGATGCGGTCAAGCAAGCGGCGAGGGCTTTGGCGGCACGGTTTGATACCATCTCCGCACAAGCCGAAGTTAAAGGCAGAGGGGGAAATCTGGCATCGCGCAGCGAGCTGTCGACGTTCCTCGCGGGAGTCGAACGGCGCGCCTTCAAGCAGGCCGTGTTCGCCGTCCGTGACGAGGAGGCGGCGCTCGACATCGTGCAGGACGCGATGCTGCGGCTGTCCGAGCGTTACGGCGACCGCTCGCCCGAAGAGTTGCCGCCCCTGTTCCAGCGCATCCTGCAGAACGCGATCCGCGACTGGTTCAGGCGGCAGAAGGTGCGCTCCACCTGGACCACCCTGCTGTCGGCGCTTGCACCCGGGCGTGGCGAGGAGGACGATCAGGATCCGCTGGACACCCTGCAGGAGGCCGGCGACGCCAATCGCGAGGAGTCGCCGGCCGACCAGCTGGAGCGGAGCCAAGTCATTGAAATTATTGAGCAAGAACTATCCAAGCTACCCCCGCGTCAACGTGAGGCTTTCGTCATGCGTTACTGGGAGGAACTGGACGTCGCGGAGACCGCCAAGGCCATGGCTTGCTCGGAGGGCAGCGTGAAAACCCACTGCTCCCGGGCTGCGCATGCTTTGGCTGCCGCGCTCCGTGCCCGGGGCGTGACGCTCTGAGCATGCAGTCCGGGAAAAATCGACCATGAACAACGAAATCAGATTCGCCAACAAAATCCGCCAGGCCCTGAACGAGGGCGTGCGCGCGGACGTCAACGGCCGCGTCGCCGAGCGCCTGCGCGCGGCGCGCGAGCAGGCGCTCGGCCGGCGCAAAGTCGAGCGCGAGCCGGCGCTCGCCTGGGCCCGCAGCACGGCCGTGGGCGTGGTCGGCGGCTTCGGCGGCTTCGGCGGCTTTTCGCTGCGGGCCCTGCTGCCCACCGCGCTGCTCGTCGCCGGGCTGATGGCGATCTACAGCTGGCAGCAGGACCAGCGCGCCGCCGACATCGAGGAACTGGACGCGCAGCTGCTCACCGACGACCTGCCGATTGACGCCTACCTCGACCGGGGATTCGAGACATGGCTGAGGAAAGTCTCCGCGGACAACGACGGCTGATGCGCGCGCTGGCCGCGGCGCTGCTGCCGTTTCTGCTGGCGGCGTTCGCCGCGACCGCTGCCGTTGCCGCGCCCAAGGACAAGGGGCCGCAGTGGGCTGCGCTCACCGCCGACCAGCAGAAGATCCTGGCGCCGCTCGCCGGGGAGTGGAACAAGCTCGGCGTCGAGCACAAGAAGAAGTGGCTCGGCATCGCCAAGCGCTACCCGGCGCTGAAAACCGAGGAGCAGAAACGCGTACAGAGTCGCATGCAGAGCTGGGCGAAGCTCACCCCCGAACAGCGCTGGCAGGCGCGCGAGCAATACCGCAGCATCGGCAAGCTCACGCCCGACCGCAGGGAAGAACTGCGCAGGCAGTGGGCCGAATACCAGGCGCTGCCGCCGAACGAGAAGCGCATGTTCGACGTGCCGCCGACCTACGTCCCCCCCGCCCAGCGCCGGCGCCACGCCGCGCCGCCCAAGCCCAGGCAGCCGCCGGTTTCCTTACAACCACCCCCACAACCCTTGCCCGCGCCTAAGTGAGCGACGCAGCGCCCGGCATGCTGCGCCGCCTGGCCAGCATGCTGTACGAGTCCATCCTCCTCTTCGCCGTCGCCTTCATCGGCACCTGGGTGTTCCAGTTCGCCGCCGGCACGCTGATCATCGAGGGCTGGCGCATGCAGCTGCTGCGGCTGTTCCTGCTCGCCGTGTTCGCCGCCTATTTCCTCTGGTGCTGGCTGCGCAGCGGCCAGACGCTGGCGATGAAAACCTGGCGCATCCGGCTGGTGGCGAAGGACGGCCACGCGCGGCTCGCGCCGAAGGCCGCGCTGCTGCGTTTCGTCTATGCGGCAGTGCTGGTGCCGACGACGGTCGGCATCTTCTGGGCGATGGTGGACCGCGACCGCCAGTTCCTGCACGACCGCCTCGCCGGCAGCCTGCTGGTCCCGGTTCCCTAGGCCTGGGGCCGCACCTGCTACCCGCGCAAGCGGACCCACACGGGGCGCAGGCGCTCGATCCACAACATCATCAGCATCGCCGTGACGAGAAACAGCAGGCTCGGCACCGCCGCCGCCGCGAACGGCGGCCACTCCTTCAGCAACCCGATGTGCGAAAACAGGCTGTTCAGCATGTGGAAGAAAATTCCCAGCATGATGCCGAGGAACACCTTGACGCCGACCATGCCCGAGCGCGCGTGCATGTAGGCGAAGGGCAGCGCCAGCGCCATCATGACCAGCGTCGCCAGCGGATAGAAGAGCTTCTTCCACAACGCGATCTCGTAGCGCTCGGTCTTCTGGCGGTTGTCGGCGAGGTGCTGCAGGTACTTGTACAGCTTCCACGCCGACATGCGTTCGGGCGCGACGATGAGCACGTTTAGCAGGTCCGGGTTCACCGCCGAGCGCCACTCGGCCTCGGCGAAGTGGGCGGGCTTCGGCCCGGCCGCCGAGAACCGCGTCTGCGCCACGTCCACCAGCCGCCATCTGCCGGCGCCCTGGTATTCGCCGCGTTCCGCCGCGGTCACCTGGCGCAGGTGGTAGGCGGAATCGAACTCGAAGATGCGCACGCCGGCCAGAACGTTCGCCTCGCGCGCCTCGCGCACGTTGATGAACGAGCGCTCGTCCTTGAACCAGAGTCCCGAGGAAAGGTCGCCGCCGATCAGCGACTGCTGCGCCTCCATGCGCACCCTCTGCGCCGCCTCCTCCGTGTACGGCGCGATCCATTCGCCGATGGCGAAGGTCGCCGCCACGAAGGCAAGGCCGATCTTCGCCAGCACCGCGCCGGCGCGCGACGGCGACAGGCCGGCCGCGCGCAACACCGTGTACTCCGAGTTGCTCGACAGGTGCGCCAGCACGTACAGCGTGCCGATCAGCACCACCACCGGGAAAAGCTCGTAGGCGTGCGCCGGGATCCACAGCGCGACGACAATGAAGATCTGCCGCAGCTGGTAGTCGCCCATGCCGAGGTCGCGCAGCTCCGCGATCAGGTCGAAAAAGGCGAACAAGGCGAGGAAGCCGAGCAGCACGAAGCCCACCGCGCTGTAGATCTGGCGCGCGAGGTAGCGCTCGATGGTGGGAATCTGCGTCACTTGCGCCGGGGCATCCTGAACAGGGACATGCGCTGCGCGAACAGCACCAGCAGCACCACCAGCATCACCCCGTGCACCAGCCACCAGCCGGTGGAGAACGCGAGCTTGCCCTGGGCGACCCGCGCCTGGCTCAGCGACAGCAGGTTCGAGTACACCATGTAGGTCAGCAGGGCGAACAGCAGGTTCACCGAGCGCCCCGCGCGCGGGTTGACGAAGCTCATCGGGATCGCCAGCAGCGCCAGGATCAGCGCGGAAACCGGGATGCCGACGCGCCACAGCAGTTCCGCGAGATTGACGCGCGTGGGGGCCGCGATCAGGCCGAGGGTGGAGGTGCTCTTCTGCGTCGCCACCGGCTCGTCGCCCTCCTTGGTCTGGATGCGCGTCGAGTAGCGCCCGAACTGCATCAGGCGGAAGTCCGCTTCCCCCGGGGTGCCCTCGTAGCGCTGCCCGTTGAGCATCACCAGGAACCGGTCGCCGTTGGGCGCGTATTCGGTCAGGCCGCGCTCGCTCATCATCACGCCGGTGCGCTTGAGCTGGGTCGAATTGACGAACACGTTGCGCACCGAATTCTTGTCGCCCGCCACGGATTCGACGAAGAACACGCGCTCGCGGCTGCGCGACTCGCCGAAGGAACCCGGATCCACGCGCGAGATGTCGTCGCGCGAGTCGACGCGGCTGCGGTACTGCTCGCTCTTTTGCGCCGACCAGGGCGAGATGAAAAGGGACAGCACCGCGATGAGCAGCACCAGCGGCGCCGCGAAAATCAGCACGGGCCGGATCCATGCCGCCAGCGACAGGCCCGAGTTGAACCAGATCACCATCTCGGAATCCCGCCAGCTGCGGTTGAGCGCGAGCAGCACCGTGACGAACAGCGTGAGGGAAAGCAGCACCGGCAGCAGGTTGAGCGCCGAAAAGCCGAGGAAGGCGACCACCGCGTCCGACGGGATCTTGCCGCCCGCCGCCTGCCCCAGCAGCCGGATCAGGCGCGTCGTCAGCGCGATGAGGAACAGCGAGAGGAACACGGCGATCGCCAGATTGGCGAATTCCCGCAGCAGCGTACGGAGGAAGATCATGCGATACTTGGAGTGAAAATCACAGGAGAAATTCAGTGGAATTTAGCATACGCGCACGGGCGCCCGAGAAGGCGAAAACCGGCTGCCTGGTGCTCGCCGCGTTTGCTGGGTCGAACGCGGGCGGCGCTCTCTCGCTGGCCGACCGCGCGGCCAAAGGCGCGCTGCGCCGCGTGCTCGCCCAGGGCGATCTTGCCGGGAAAGCCGGCTCCACCCTGCTGCTGCAGAAAGTTCCCGGCCTTGCCGCCGAACGCGTGCTGCTGGTCAGCCTCGGCGAACGCGGCGAATTCGGCGTGCCGGCGTTCCGCGAGGCGGTGCGCGGCGCAGCGAACGCGCTCAAGGGCATCGGCGCAAAAGATGCGGTGCTTTACGCCACCGACCTGGTGGTGCGCGCGCGCGGACTGCCCTGGGCGGTGCGCAACGCCGCGCTCGGCTTGCGCGAGGCGTTCTACCGCTTCGACCAGCTGAAGACGCAGAAAAAACCCGCCGTGCCCGCGCTCGCCTCGGTGACGCTGGCGGTGGCCGGCGCGCCGGTGACGCTGCAGGCGCAGGCCGCTCTCCGGGAGGCGGCCGCCACCGCCGACGGCGCCGACCTCGCGCGCACCCTGGGCAACCTGCCGCCGAACATATGCACGCCCTCCTATCTCGCCGACGAGGCGCGCAAGCTCGCCAGGCAGTTCAAGCTGGGCATCGAGGTGCTCGAGCGCAAGGACATGGAACGGCTCGGCATGGGCGCGCTGCTGGCGGTCACCGCCGGCTCGCGCCAGCCGCCCAAGCTCATCGTGCTGCGCTACGCGGGTGCTGCCAAATCGAAGAAGCCGCTGGTGCTGGTCGGCAAGGGCATCACCTTCGACACCGGCGGCATCTCGCTCAAGCCGGGCGCCGAAATGGACGAGATGAAGTTCGACATGTCCGGCGCAGGCAGCGTGCTGGGCGCGATCCGCGCGCTCGCCGGCATGCGCGCGCCGGTCAACGTGATCGGCGTCGTGCCGACCTGCGAAAACATGCCCGACGGCGCGGCCACCCGGCCGGGCGACATCGTCACCACCATGTCCGGGCAGACGGTGGAAATACTGAACACGGACGCCGAGGGCCGGCTCATTCTCTGCGACGCCCTGACCTACTCGGAGCGCTTCAGCCCGGAGGCGGTGGTGGACATCGCCACGCTGACCGGCGCCTGCGTGATCGCGCTGGGCCACGTGGCGTCGGGGCTGTTCGCCAACGACCAGAAGCTCGCCGACGCCGTCCTCGCCGCCGGCGACGACGCCTGGGACCGCGCCTGGCAGATGCCCCTGTGGGAGGATTACCAGGAACAGCTGCGCTCCAATTTCGCCGACATGGCGAACATCGGCGGCCGGCCGGCCGGCAGCATCACGGCCGCGTGCTACCTCGCTCGCTTTACCCGCAAGCTCCGCTGGGCGCATCTCGACATCGCCGGCACGGCCTGGCGCAGCGGCCGCGACAAGGGCTCGACCGGCCGGCCGGTGCCGCTGCTGGTGCGGCTCGCGCTGCGCGGGGCCGGGCGCAAGGGCTGAGCGCCCCATCGTCCAGCCGGGGTTTCCTTCCTCCTCCATGACCTCGATCGACTTCTATTTCAACGCCGACGACCGGCTGGGCGTCGCCTGCCGGCTCGCGGGCAAGGCGCTGCAGCAGAAAAAGCGCGTGCTGATCTACGCGCCCCGGCACGAGCTGGCGGAGAAAATGGACCGCCTGCTTTGGGTGAGTAACGCGACATCCTTCATCCCGCACTGCTACGCGCACGATCCCCTCGCCGCCAGCACTCCCGTTCTCATCGCCGCCGGCGACGTGGACGCCTCGCCGGCGACTGCCTGCGAGATCCTGCTCAACCTCTCGCCCGAGTGTCCGCCCTTCTTCGAGCGCCACGAGCGCCTGCTCGAGGTCGTGGCGCAGGACGACGAAGGCAAGCTTGCCGGCCGCGCGCGTTTCAAGTTCTACCGCGACCGCGGTTACGCGATCCGCAATCACGACCTGCTGGCCGCGGAGGCCCGGGCATGAGCGACAGGCGCGATCCGAACCGGCTCATCCAGCGCGTCGACGCGCTGGTGAAGCGGCAGCAGGAGGATACGCAGCGCGCGGTCGAAGAAGTGCCGCTGCTGACGGAGATCGTCGAGCAGGAAGCCGCCAAGGCGGCGACGGCGGGCGCGCTGCCCGGCGAGGAGACGCTGGCGGCGGACATCGAGCGCGTGCTGGTGGTGCGCCTGGTGCCGGAGCTGAACAAGCAGATCGCCGCGCTGCGCGCCGAGCTGGAGAAGGAACTGCGCCGCTCCGTGCGCGAAGCGGTCGAGCACGCGCTCGCGCAGCGCAAGGCGGGTGCGGACAAGCCGCCAGGGAAGGGGTGACGGGGAAACCTCGGTTTCCCTGTTCCGAGCATGGCGCTGGACAAGAGCTTCGAGCCGCACGCGGTCGAGAGCCGCTGGTACGCGCGCTGGGAATCCTCCGGCTGGTTCGCGGCCCAGGCGAAATCCGGCGCGCCTCCCTATTGCATCCAGCTGCCGCCGCCGAACGTCACCGGCACGCTGCACATGGGCCACGCCTTCCAGCAGACGCTGATGGACGCGCTCATCCGCTACCGCCGCATGCGTGGCGACAACGCCAACTGGGTCGCCGGCACCGACCATGCCGGCATCGCGACGCAAATCGTGGTCGAGCGCCAGCTGCAGGAACAGGGCAAGACGCGCCACCAGATGGGAGCAACCCCGGCGGCCGCGAGAGAAAACTTCGTCAAGCGCGTCTGGGAATGGAAGCAGGAATCGGGCGCCACCATCACCCGCCAGATGCGCCGCCTGGGCGCCTCCTGCAACTGGACTTTCGCCGACACGGAAGGACAGAAAGCGGGCTACTTCACCATGGATGCGAAGATGTCGCGCGCCGTGGTGGAAGTCTTCGTCAAGCTGCACGAAGAAGGCCTGATCTACCGCGGCAAGCGGCTGGTCAACTGGGACCCGCAACTCGGCACCGCGGTCTCCGACCTCGAAGTCGACAGCGAGGAGGAAAACGGCAAGATCTGGGAAATCAAATATCCGGGCGAAGGTTTCAGCCTGACCGTCGCGACGACGAGGCCCGAAACGATGCTCGGCGACGTCGCAGTAGCGGTGAACCCGAAGGACGAGCGTTACGCAGCGTTCGTCGGAAAGCAGGTCGCGCTTCCGCTCACCGGGAGAAAGATCCCGGTCATCGCTGACGACTATGTCGACAGCGAATTCGGCACCGGCTGCGTGAAGATCACGCCTGCGCACGACTTCAACGACTACGCGGTGGCGCAACGGCACAAGCTGCCGCTGATCCCGATCCTCACCCTGGAAGCCAAGGTCACCGGCGGCACGGCCTACGACGGCCTTGACCGGTTCGCGGCCCGGAAGAAGGTCCTTGCGGATTTGCAGGAGAAAAACCTCCTGGTTTCCGAAAAACCGTACAAGCTGCGAGTTCCGCGCTCCGGCCGCACCGGCGTGATCGTCGAACCGATGCTCACGGACCAATGGTTCGTGAAGATGGACGGCATGGCGAAGAGCGGACTCGACGCGGTCGCCAGCGGCAAGGTGAAGTTCTTTCCGGAGCACTGGACCAGCACCTACAACCATTGGCTGGAGAACATCCAGGACTGGTGCATCTCGCGGCAGCTGTGGTGGGGCCACCAGATACCCGCGTGGTACGACGAGGAAGGGAAGATCTACGTCGCTCGCACGGAAGAAGAGGCAGTCAAGAAATCAGGCGGCAAGAAGCTGAAGCGCGACGAGGATGTGCTGGACACCTGGTTCTCTTCGCAACTGGTCCCCTTCTCTTCCCTCGGCTGGCCGGAGAAGACGAAGGACCTGGATACCTTCCTGCCTTCCTCCGTGCTGGTGACCGGCTTCGACATCATTTTCTTCTGGGTCGCCCGCATGATCATGGCGAGCCTGCATTTCACCGGCAAGGTGCCGTTCCATCACGTCTACATCAACGCCATCGTGCGCGACGCCGAGGGCCAGAAGATGTCGAAGTCGAAGGGCAACACCCTCGACCCGATCGACCTGATCGACGGTATCGATTTCGATTCCCTGCTCAAGAAATCCACCGCCGGACTGCTGAAGGCCGATCACCAGGCCAAGATCGAGAAGTACGTCAAAAGCCACTTCCCGAACGGCATTCCGTCGTTCGGCGCCGACGCGCTGCGCTTCACCTTCGCCTCGCTGGCGAATTTCTCGCGTACGCTCAACTTCGACCTCGGCCGCTGCGAGGGCTACCGCAATTTCTGCAACAAGCTGTGGAACGCCACCCGCTTCGTGCTGATGAATACCGAGGGCCGGGATTGCGGCATCGACGAATCGAAGCCCGTCGAACTGTCCGCCTGGGACAAGTGGATCATCAGCACCCTGCAGCGCACCGAGGCGGAAGTGGAGAAAGGCTTCGCCGAATACCGCTTCGACAACGTCGCCGGCGCCATCTACCGCTTCGTCTGGGACGAGTACTGCGACTGGTACCTCGAGATCGCCAAGGAGCAGCTGGCGAAGGGTAACGAAGCGGAGCAACGCGGCACGCGCCGCACACTGGTGCGGGTGCTGGAAACTTCGCTGCGACTTGCGCATCCGATCATTCCGTTCATCACCGAGGAGCTGTGGCAGGACGTAAAAGCGCTCGCCGGCAAGAGCGGCGAGACCATCATGCTTTCGCCCTATCCGAAGAGCCAGCCGGAGAAGATCGACGCGGCGGCGGAGAAGGAGATCGCTCTGGCCAAGGAAGTCGTCAACGCTGCGCGCAACCTGCGCAGTGAATTGAAGGTTGCACCCAAGGATCGCATTCTCTTCTTCATGACGGGCCAACCGACGGCGGGAACGTCGATTTCGATGACCTCGCTGGCCAGGGCTTCGGAACTCCGTGTTGTCGATAGCCTTCCCGCGTCCGATTCGCCTATTGCGGTCGTCGGACCGCACCGCCTGATGCCGCACATCGAAGTCGATCCCGCAGCAGAAAAGGAGCGCCTCAAGAAGGAAATCGCACGGATCGAAGGCGAAATCGTGAAAGCGCGCGCCAAGCTCGGCAATGCCTCGTTCGTCGACCGCGCGCCGGCAAAGGTAGTCGAACAGGAACGCGCGCGGCTGGCGGGGTTCGAAGCGACGCTCGCCAAGCTGCGGCCGCAGCTGGACAAGCTGGCGGCGCGGACCGCGGCCTGACCGCGGATCCGGATTTTCCTTCTAGTTGTAGCGCCCCGGCCGGTATTCCGGCAACGTGAGGAACGGCGGCTTGCGGCCGACCAGCGCCTCCAGCAGCGTCAACTCCGCGTCGGTGTGGTTGATGACCGGCGCGCGCATCAGCATCTGCGGCGCGCCTTTGGCCATGATGTAGCGCGGCTCTTCGTGGTGGCGCGTATTCACGGTCTCGCTGGCGCCCGGATCGTCAACCGCGGCCAGATCCGCGGTGCCGTAGCAGGTGCAGACGTAGGTTCTGTCGGGCTCCACCTCGACGTACACCGCCGTTCCGCGGATGCCGACAACGGCGGTCGACGATTGCAGGCGCTTGGGCTCGCCGGGAGAAAACACCGACAGCAGCGCGCCCGTGAGGATGCGCAGGCCCGTGGCGACCAGCGCACCGGCATCCCCGAGCACCTCGACCCGGGTATTGGCGCGCGCGAGCATGGCGTCCTTGCCGACCACGAAAACGAGTTCGCCGCCGGCGCCGGTATCTACCGTGTCGCCCGCGCGCACCGGCATCCCCGCGGTCACGGCCTCGCCGTTCAGCTGCGGCTGTCCGCGGAAACCATGCACGCCCCTGGCGACGACGTCCTGGGCGAGCGCCGCGCGCAGCCAGGCCATCTGAGAAGCCACTGTCGCCGCCCCGGCCATGCGCAGCCATCGCCGCCGTTCAATCCGCATCGGTTTCCTCCACCGCCAGCGCTTCGTCAATGGCGGCCCGCTCGTCCGCGGACGGCCAGGCGTTGTCGAACTGCCAGCCGTGCTGCGCCTCGATGCGGCCGCGAAACACGTTTTCCAGATCGCGTGCCGTCCAGCGCGAGCGCGCCTGCGGCGATTGCGGCAGGAAGCTGGAAGCGATGACCGCGCAGCCGCCCATCTCCCTGGCGCCGCTCTCGGCGATCCTGCGCCCGTCCAGACAGATCGCGTCGCCGTCGAGATAAGCAGGCAGGCCGAATTGCCGGTAAGCCGCGAGCGCCGGCGTCAGCCCCCAGGCGCGCCAGCGCGCGCGGCGGCCGGGCGCGAGGCGCAGCGGCACGATGAGCGCGTAGGCGTAGTGATGCTCCTCGATGCGGACCAGGTCGCTGACGACGGGCGCGGTCGCCTGCGCCCAGAGCACCACCGGCGCGGCGCCCGGCGTCCGGTCCGACGCCATCCCGGCGCAGGAAGCAAGCCAGGCCTGCGGACCGATCGGACCCAGCCGCATCCAGCGCGCCGCGTTTCCCATGCCGAAAGCCTAGCAGAACAAGGCCGCGCGGCCGCTATTTCTTCTTCATGAAAAACGTGAACTCGCCGTTCGTCTCGGCATGCGACAGCAGCGCATGGCCGGTCTGCCTGGCGAAAGTCTCGAAGTCCTTCACCGAGCCCGGGTCGGTGGAAACGACCTTCAGCACCTGCCCGGACTGCACGTCGGCGAGCGCCTTCTTGGTGCGCAGGATGGGCAGCGGGCAGTTCAAGCCGCGGGTGTCGATTTCCTTGTCGTGTTGCATGCTGGCGCGAATTTATCACGCTGTCGGCCGGCTGCAGGCTGGGCTATCATCGCCGCGATGAACAAGCCGCCGCCCGCCGACGGCGGTCGCTGGCTCCTGCTGGTCGCGAGCCTGCCGACCGAGGATCCGGCCGCGCGCATGCGCATGCTGCGCACGCTCGAGTCGCTGGGCGCCGCCGTGATGCGCGAAGGCGCCTACCTGCTGCCGGATACCGCCGCGTCCCGCCAGGGTCTCGAGCACCTCGCCGAATACATCGCCAAGGGCGCCGGCAGTGCGCAGGTCCTCCAGGCCCTGCCGTTCTCGGACGGCCAGCAGAAATTATTCCGCAGCCTTTTCGACCGCTCCGCGCGCTATTCCGAACTGATCAAGGTGGTGGAGAGCCTGAAGGTCGGTTTCGGCATCGCCGATCCGAGCGCGATCTCGCGCGTGCTGAACAAGCAGCGCCGCGAGCTGGAGGCGATCAGCGCGCTCGACTTCTTCCCGAGCGAAGTGCAGGAGCGCGCGAAATCGGCGCTCGCGGCGGCCGAGGCCGCGGTGCACAAGCTGCTGTTCCCCGCCCAGAGCCAGGCCGGCGCCGCCCCGAACGAGCCGCTGCGGCGCAGGATCTGGGCGACGCGCCGGCCGCTCTGGGCCGACCGCCTCGCCTGCGCCTGGCTGATCCGCCGCTTCGTCGATCCGGAAGGCAGCATGCTGTGGCTGGAGAAGACGCAGGAATGCCGTCCGCCCGTCGTCGGCTTCGCGTTCGACGGCGCGCGCTTCGGCAACGACGCTTCGCAGGTCACCTTCGAAGTGATGCTGCGGCAGTTCGGGCTGGCGAAGAACGCGGCGCTGGCCAGGATCGGCGCCATCGTGCATTTCCTGGAGGTGCGCGACGCGCCGGTGCCGGAAGCCGCCGGCGTGCAGACGCTGCTGCAGGGCGCCGCGCGGCGCTCGGCAAACGACGACGAGCTGCTGGCCGAAGTGGAGAAGACCTTCGACCTGCTCTATGAGGCCTATTTCGAGGCGCCGCGCACGTAGCGGCGGTGTTCAGCGCTTCTTGTTGTCCTGCATCTCTCGCGCGCGCTCGGCGCGCAATTCCTTGAGCCGTGCGTCGATCACCGAGAGTTCGTAGAAATTTCCCTCGCCCGAGCTTTGCGCGAACTGCAGCTGCTCGATGGCGGCGGGCAGACTGCCCTGCAGGAGGTAGAACTCCGCCTGCGCCTGGTGCTCCAGCAGGTGTTTGCCCAGGCCGGCGTAGGCCTTGGCCCGCGCCTCGTGCAGCTTCGCGTCGCGCGGATAAAGGCGCAGGGGCTCGGCGAGCGCCGCGATGACGTCGTCGAAGCGGCCCTGGTCCTGCAGCGTTCCCAAAATCGCGTAGAGAACCGACCGCCGGTACGGATAGCGCAGCTGCGCCGCCTTGAGCAGGGCAAGCGCGCCCGCCTGGTCGCCGAGCGCGACCCGGGCGCGCGCCGCCAGCGTCTCGATCATCGGGCTGGCGATCTTGTCGGCCCGCAGCCGGGCGATCTCCGCCTCGGCCTGCCTGGGCTCCTTGGCGCGCAGCAATGCCACCGCGAGCCCGTAGCGCGCGCCGGGCTCGCTCGCATAGCGCCGGTCGTTCACGGCCGCGCCGAATGTTTTCACCGCATCCTGCGCCTCCATCGCCTCGGCGCGGATCTTGGCGCGCACCAGGTGGTATTCCAGTTCGTCCAGGTGCTGCTTGTAAGGCAGACCTTCGGCGCGGTTCTGCGCATCGGATATGCGTTCATCGGTCACCGGGTGGCTGCGCAGATAGCTCGGGACGCTGCCGTTGTCGGAGATCCGCGTGAGCCGCTGCAGCTTCTCGAAGAAGGTGCCCATCGCGCGCACGTCGAAACCGGAGCCGGCGAGCGTCTGGAAGCCGATGCGGTCGGCCTCGCGCTCGAAGTCGCGGCTGAAAGCGAGCTGCGACTGGATGGCGCCGCCCTGCACCGCCATCGTGGCGCCGCCCGCCAGGTCCGGCCGCGAACGCGCGAGCAGGAGCGCCGCCGCCATGGCGACCATCATCGGCATCTGCATCTGCTTCTGGATCCCCATCTGGCGGGCGATGTGGCGCTGGGTCACGTGCGCCATTTCGTGGGCGAGCACCGAGGCGATCTCGGATTCGTTGTCGGTGGCGCTGATCAGCCCGGTATGCACGCCGATGAAGCCGCCGGGCAGGGCGAAGGCGTTGATCGTCGGGTCGCGGACGGCGAACAGTTCGAAGTCCTGGCGCACACCCGGCATCGCGGCGGCCAGCCGCGCGCCGATGCCGTTCAGGTATTCGGTGATCTCCGGATCATCGAGGTAGTCCGGATCGCGGCGAATTTCCTGCATGACCGATTCGCCGAGCCGGCGCTCGGTCTGCAACGTCAGATCGGCACTGCCCGCGTCTCCCAGGTCGGGCAGCGGCGCGGCGCGCGGCGCGAGATCGGGCTGTGGTTCGCTGCGGCCGAAGCGCGGCAGCGCCGTGTCCTGCGCGAACGCCCGCGGAGCGCAGGCAAGGGACGCAGCCAGCAGCCAGGCCAGGAATCGCATGCGGTTATGATACCGTCCGGACGCTCGAGTTCCCTGTATCAAAACGTAAATCCTGGAGAGTGCCGTGGCCCGCAAGCTTTCACCGCAGCTCACCCATTTCGACCGCAAGGGCAGCGCCCACATGGTGAACGTCGGAGCGAAGGACGAAACGCGTCGCCTGGCGGTAGCAACCGGCCGCATCGCCATGCGGCCGGCGACCTTCCGCATGGTGGTCGAGGGCGACGCCGCCAAGGGCGACGTGCTCGGCGTGGCGCGCATCGCGGCGATCCAGGCGGCCAAGCGGACCGCGGAACTGGTACCGCTCGCGCACCCGATCGCCATCACGCGCGTGGCGGCCGATTTCAGGTTCGACGCGGCGCGCAGCGAGATCGTGCTGGCGGCGACGGTCGAATGCCGTGGGCGGACGGGCGTCGAGATGGAGGCGCTGACCGCCGCCGCGGTCGGCCTGCTCACCGTCTACGACATGGTGAAAGCCGTTGATCGCGGCATGGTCATTCGCGAGCTGCGGCTGGAGGAAAAGCGCGGCGGAAAATCGGGAACGTATAGGCGGCGCGCGGCGGCGCGGGTAAAATGAGCGCCATGAATCCAATTCGCCGAACCGCCATCCGGGCCGCCGCGGCTTTCACCGCGGCCCTCGTGCTTCCGTTGCGCGCGCTCGCCGCGTGGAACAAGGAGGCTTTCCAGGCCAAGACCGCGGCCGAGGCGCTGAAGAGCCTCGGCATCGCCTCCAGCACCGAAAGCAAGGATGTCGTGATCGACGCGCCGCAGATCGCCGAGAACGGCGCCGTGGTGCCGATCGAGATCACCAGCAACGTGCCGAACACGAAATCGATTTCGATTGTCATCGAGAAGAACCCCTTTCCGCTCACCGCGAAGTTCGACTTCGCCGAAGGCGCGGTTCCCTTCGTCAAGGTAAACGTCAAGCTGGGCGAGTCTTCGTTCGTACGGGTCCTGGCGGAAGCCGGCGGCAAGTTTTACTCGGCGAGCAAGGAAGTCAAAGTCACCATAGGTGGATGCGGGGGCTGAGCCTCCTTGGGGCGGATGCGGAGACTGACATGGCAGAACCAATGAAGATCCGGGCCACGCTGAAAGGCGACCTCTGCGACGTGCGCGTGCTGATGGTCCACCCCATGGAAACCGGTTTGCGCAAGGACTCGAGCGGTGCCGTCGTGCCGGCGCATTTCATCCAGGAAATGACCGTCAAGATCAACGGCAAGCTGATGGTCGACGGCCAGATCAGCCAGGCGGTGTCGCGCAATCCGGTGTTCTCTTTCCGCCTGAAAGGCGTCAAGGCCGGCGACAAGCTGGAGATCGCCTGGCTCGACAGCAAGGGCGAGCGCAGCCAGACCGAAGCGGCGATCGCCTAGCGGAATGCGTTTCCGGCTCATACTCCTGCTGCCGTTTTTCCTGGCGCTGCCCTGCGCGTTCGGCCAGGACGCGAAGAAGGAAATCGAGAAATACCAGCGGATGATCGCCGACAGCAGCCCGGCGGAACTGTTCGAGCTGCAAGGCGAGGAACTGTGGAAGAAGCCGCAGGGGCCGCGCCGCGTTTCGCTCGAGCGCTGCGACCTCGGCCTGGGCGCGGGCGTGCTCAAGGGCGCCTATGCGCAGCTGCCGCGCTACTTCAAGGACGCGGACCGGGTCATGGACCTCGAGACCCGCCTGCTCTATTGCATGACGACCCTGCAGGGCCGCGACCGCGCGGAGGCAACCCGCGCCGTCTTCGGCACGGCCGACCGGCCCTCGGAGATGGAAGTGCTGTCGGCCTACATCGCCGGCCTGTCGCGCGGCGTCAAGCTCGCGCCCGGCACCGCGCATCCGAAAGAGAAGGCGGCGTATGCACTCGGCAAGGAACTGTTCTTCCATCGCGCCGGCCCCTGGGACTTTTCCTGCGCCAGCTGTCACGGCGAGACCGGCAAGCGCATCCGCATGCAGGAGCTGCCCGCTCTCGACAAGCCGGAATTCGCCCGCCCGGTGGTGGCGACCTGGCCCGCCTACCGCGTCTCGACCAGCGAAATGCGCACGATGCAGTGGCGCATGAACGACTGCTACCGGCAAATGCGCTACCCCGAACCTGAATTCGCCTCCGAGGCGACCATCGCGCTCATAACCTACCTCACGGTGAACGCGCGCGGCGAGCCTTACCGCGGTCCGGGGACCAAGCGATGAAAGCGCTGCTGCTGCTCGCCGCGGCCGTCCTGTCTTCGCCCGCCCTCGCCCAGGATGTGGATGCAGTCCTGAAACGCGACTTCCACGCCCGCGGGCAGGCCACCATGGACCGGGTCGAGCAGGATGCGCTGCAGCGCGTATGCACGGATTCTTCGGGCCAGCCGCCCGCGGAACTCACCAAGCTGCTCGAAGCCGACCAGATGAAGACCGTCGTTTTCCCCGCCGGCGGCCTGCTCGGCGACTGGAAGCGCGGCGAGAAGATCGCGCAGAGCGGGCGCGGCGCCACCTGGGCCGATCCGAAAAACGCGCCCGCCGGCGGCAGTTGCTACAACTGCCACCAGCTGTCGCCTCGGGAGGCGTCGTACGGCACCATCGGCCCGAGCCTGCTGCACTTCGGCAAATTGCGCGGCAACGGTCCGGACGTCCAGAAATACGTCTACGGCAAGATCTACAACGCCAAGGCCTACAACCTGTGCTCGCAGATGCCGCGGCTGGGTTATTCGGGAACCCTCACCGAACAGCAGATCAAGGACCTGATCGCCCTGCTGCTCGACGCGGAGTCGCCGGTCAACAAGTAGGTCCGAGCACGATCGGCTGCCTTGTTCCCGCGCGATAGTCCGTCCACATCCGGCGGAACAATCGCTCCAGGTCCCGCGTGAAACACTCGGTGTCGAACAGCGCGCAGCTCAGGCGATTGGCGGCGAGCCGCGCCTTGATCTGCGCCAGGCGGTCCGGATGCGTGGCCAGCTCCAGCGCCAGCTGGTAGAAATTCTGCTCGCTGTCGGCGACCAGCTCCGGCAACTGCGCCGCGTGCAAAATGCTCGCCGCCACCCGGCTGGCAAACGTCTCCCCCCGCAAGGTGACCAGCGGCACGCCCGCCCACAGCGCATCGCTTGCCGTGGTGTGCGAAGCATACGGATAGGTATCGAGCGCCAGATCGGCGCATTGCAGCCTGGCGAAATGCTCGGCGAGCGTCGGCGTTCTGGGCGCGAATATCAGGCGCTCGGCCGCAATGCCGCGCGCCCGCGCTTCCCGGCGCAAATTGTGTTCGGCCGCGGCGATAGGTTGCGCGAGCCACAGCACGCTGCCCGGCACCTTGGCGAGCAGCCGGCACCATAGATCGAATATAGGCGCGGTTATCTTGTAGCTTTGGTTGAAGCAGCAAAATACAAATCCGTGCGCCGGCAACCCCGCCGCCGCGCGTTGCGGTGCGGGACCTACGGCACGCTGCCGGTCGTTGGGCTGAAAACAATTCGGCATCAGCGCCAGGGTTTCGCCGTAGTGGGCGGCATGCGCGAGCGGACTGGCGACCGGGTCGCCGATCATGTAGTCGGCAAGCCGCGGATGACCCAGGGTGCCCGCATAGCCGAGCCAGCTGACCTGCACCGGCGCGGGCCGGAGCGCGAGAATTTCCAATCGGGTGTCCGTCGTATAGCCGGTCAGATCCACCAGGATATCGATCCGGTCGTCGAGAATCTGTCGCGCGGCGGCTTCGTGCGAAAGAGGCCTGATTTCGCGAAAAGTATCGAAGGCTGCCCGCATGCGCTTGCGCATGGGCCCTTCGCTATCCGGCCCGTACGAATATGCGAACACATCGAAACGGCTGCGATCATGGCGCTCGATGACTTCCGCCACCAGGTAGCTGACCGGATGCTCGTGATAATCGGCCGAAAGATAACCGATACGCAGCCTGTCCGGGGTCATGCGCAGTCCCGTGCCGCACAACGGCGGAAGGGGCAGGAATTCGCCATATTGCTGTTCCGCATACTGCCGGGCGCAGAGGTACTGTTCACTGGCGCTTGATTCGGGCAGCGGCAGCAATCCCATGGGCGAAATCTCGCCCGACTTCTCCTTCGTTACCCGCGCGCGCAAAGCTTCGGCCACCGGCGCGAGTTGCGGCCAGGCGCACGCGATGTGCAGGACATGGGCCTCGGTCGAGCCAGGGTTCCGCCTGAGCGTCTCGATGATGACCTCGATCGCCTCTCCGGTCCGGCCCGGCCGCGCCCCGAGCACGCGCAGGAGATG
>DATBQR010000055.1:0-21770 GCA_036560705.1 Burkholderiales bacterium
GGCCACGAAATTCAGCTGGTGCGGCCGCGCCAGGGGCCGGCCGACCGGGCGCTGAACGAGCCGGGATTCGGCGAACTGCTGCGCCCCGGCGTACGCATTCCGCGCTATCCGCAACTACGCATGGGGCTGCCTTCCAGGGGCGCGTTGCTGCAATCCTGGCGGCAGAACCGGCCTGACGTCGTGCACATCGCCACCGAAGGGCCGCTCGGCTCGTCGGCGCTTGCCGCGGCGCGCGCCCTGGCAATCCCGGTCGCCACCGATTTCCATACCAACTTCCACTCGTATAGCAGCCACTACGGTTTTCCGTGGCTCGAGCGCGCGATTGCGGCGTACCTGCGCCGCTTCCACAACAAGGCCGGCTGCACCATGGTGCCGACCGACGAAATGGCGCGGGAGCTGGCGCGGCTCGGCTTCGACAAGCTGCGCGTGGTGGGGCGCGGCGTGAATTCCGCGGTGTTTTCCCCCGCCCGGCGCTGCCCGGAATTGCGCAAACAATGGGGCGCGACGGACGACACGCCGGTGGCCCTGTGCGTGAGCCGCTTCGCACCCGAGAAAAACTTTCCGCTAGTGCTCGACGCCTACCGCGCCATGCGCGCCGTGCGCCCCGAAACGCGCCTGGTGCTGGTGGGCGACGGGCCGATGACGGAGGAGCTCAAGCGCGAGAACCTCGGCTGCGTGGTCGCCGGGCGCCTGGTCAACGGCGAGTTGTCGGCGCACTATGCCTCCGCCGACATCTTCCTTTTTCCCAGCACCAGCGAGACTTTCGGCAACGTCACCATGGAGGCGATGGCGAGCGGGCTCGCGGTGGTGGCCTACGACTACGCGGCCGCGCGCCAGCACATCGTGCACGGCCGCTCCGGACTGCTCGCGGCCGTGGACGATCGCATCAGTTTCATCGAGCACGCGGCGGCGCTGGCGCGCGATCTGTCCCGTGCCAGGACGCTCGGGCGCCAGGCGCGCGTCGTTGCCGAACCGCTCGGCTGGGACAAGGTGGTTGACGACTTCGCGTCGGTGCTGCACGAGACCGTCGCCGCGCACGGAACCGTGCTGAGGGAAAGCCATGCCGCGGCTTGACGGGGGATGAACCGCGTCCGCTCGATCTTTCTTTCGGATATCCATCTCGGGACGCCGGCCTGCCAGGCGGCGGCATTGCTCGAATTCCTCAAGGCCTACGATTCCGAGTACCTGTTCCTGGTCGGCGACATTGTCGATTTCTGGGCCATTCGCCGTCGCGGCGTGTACTGGTCCACCGAGCAGAACACGGTGGTGCAGAAAATCCTCAAGCGCGCGCGCCGCGAGGTCAAGGTGATCTTCGTGCCGGGCAATCACGACGAAGTTCTGCGCGAGCACGTGGGTACTTCCTTCGGCAACATCCGTGTCGAGCGCGATTGCCTGCACGTCGCCGCCGATGGCAGGCGGTATCTCCTGATTCACGGCGACGAGTTCGACCAGGTCACCAAGTACCACAGGTGGCTGGCGATCCTTGGCGATCACGCCTACGCCCTGGTCGTACGCCTGAACAGGTGGCTGTCCTGGGCGCGCCGCACGCTGAAGGTGCCAGGCTACTGGTCATTGTCGGGCTACGCGAAACATAAAGTGAAGAAAGCGGTGAGCTTCATCTTCGATTTCGAGGACTCGGTGCTGCGCCACGCGAGGGAACGGGGCGTGGACGGGGTCATTTGCGGCCATATCCATTGCGCGGTGATCCGCGACCACGGCGATATCGCCTACATCAACTGCGGCGACTGGGTGGACAGCTGCACCGCGATCGTCGAGCGCGAGAACGGGACGATGGAACTCGTGCGCTGGGGCGGGGGCCGGGCCGGCAGCGAAACCGCCAGCGAACATTGGCCGCAACGGCAAACCGAGGTGCAAAATAGCGGCATCATGTGACAGGCAGGAGGTCCGCATGGCTTTGCAGAAAGAGGCGTTTCACCAGGCTTCGTCCACCGAAGCCTTCCTGATGGACTGCTGGTATGTAGCGGCCTGGGACCACGAACTGATCGACGGCAAACTGCTGGCGCGCACCCTCCTTGGCAAGCCGGTCGTGCTGTACAAGGGCGACAGCGGCAAGGCGGTGGCGCTGGACGACCGCTGCTGCCACCGCGGCGCGAAGCTGTCGATGGGCCGCCGCGAGGGCGATTGCGTGCGCTGCATGTACCACGGCCTCAAGTTCGACGCGACCGGCAAGTGCGTGCAGATCCCCGGCCAGGACAACATCCCGCCAAAACTCGGCGTGCGCGGCTACCCGGTGGTGGAGCGCGACCACCTCATCTGGATCTGGATGGGCGACCCGGCGAAGGCGGATCCGGCGAAGATCCTCGACTTTCCGTACATGCGCGACACGGGCTGGCGCGGGCACCCCGGCTACCTGCACTACGACGCCAACTACCTGCTCATCGTGGACAACCTCTCGGATTTCGCGCACCTCGCCTTCGTGCATGCGAAGACGCTGGGCGGCTCCGAGGAATACGCTTTCAAATCGAAGCCGACCGCGATCGATCGGCTCGAAGACGGGTTCCATGTCGAGCGTTGGCACATGAACGCGCCGCCGCCGCCGTTCCACAAGAAAGTGGTTCGTGACGAAGGAGCGGTCGACCGCCGCAACATCGCCCGCATGCATGTGCCGGGCATTTTCTTCATGGAAACCCTGTTCTCGCCGGCCGGCTCAGGCGCGGAGAAAGGCAACCTGGCAGGCGCGAAGCAGTACCGCAACTGCCAGTTCTTCACGCCCGAAACCGCGCGCAGCACGCACTTCTTCTGGGACTACCTGCACGACTACGAGCTGCAGGATCCGAACATCGCGCTGTCGCTCTATCACAGCATGGTCGACGGCTTCATGGAGGACAAGGCGATCATCGAGACCCAGCAGAAAACGCTGGACGCCGACCCTGCGTTCGCGATGAACGCCATCGTGTCGGATGCGCCGCTGGTGCACTTCCGCCGCACGCTCGCGCGCATGATCGAAGCAGAGCGGGCGGGCCCGAAAGCCGTCGCCGCCTAGCCGGCGTCCTGCGTTGTACAGCCACATAACGCTCGGCACCAACGATCGCGCACGCGCGGAGAAGTTCTACGACGCTGTGATGGCAGCGTTAGGTCATCCGGTGCTATTCAAGGCCGCGAAGTTCCTGGCCTACGGCGAGGCGACCGGCGAGAAACTGTTCATCGTGCCCCCGTTCGACGGCAAGGAGGCGCGTTCGGGAAACGGCGTCCACGCGGCCTTCAAGGTTGACAGTCGCGCCAAGGTCGACGCTTTCCACGCAGCGGCGCTGAAGAACGGCGGCACCGACGAAGGTGCGCCCGGCCTGCGGCCGCACTACCACCCAAACTACTACGGCGCCTACGTACGCGACCCGGACGGCAACAAGCTCCAGGCCGTCTGCCACCGCAAGGACGGTTAGGAGACGTCTTCTAGAACGTTCCTGGGAAAGCGCCGCCGTCCATCAGCAGGTTCTGGCCGGTGATGAAGCCGGCATGCGCGCTGCAGAGGAACGCGCAGGCGGCGCCGAATTCCCCGATGGTGCCGAAGCGTTTCGCCGGGTTGGCCTCGGTGCGCGCTTTTTCCAGCTCGGCCTCCGTCTTGCCGGTTTTCTGGGCGTTGAACTTCAGGTTGCTGCGCAGGCGGTCGGTGTCGAACGGCCCCGGCAGCAGGCCGTTGATGGTGACGTTGTGCGCCACCGTCTGGCGCGCGAGGCCGGCGACGAACCCGGTCAACCCGGTGCGCGCGCCGTTGGACAAGCCCAGTTCCGGGATCGGCATTTTCACCGCACCCGAGGTGATGTTGACGATGCGGCCGAACCTGCGCGCGATCATGCCGTCCACGGTCGCCTTGATGAGCTCGATGGGCGTCAGCATGTTGCCGTCCAGCGCCTTGATCCAGTCCTCGCGCGACCAGCTCCTGAAATCCCCCGGCGGCGGGCCGCCCGCATTGTTGACGAGGATGTCCGGATTCGGGCAGGCGGCGAGGGCCGCGGCGCGCCCTTCCGCCGTGGTGATGTCGCCGGCGATGGCGGTTACTTTTACGCCGTACTTTTTACGGATTTCCTCCGCAGTCGCTTCCAGCGCTTCCTTGCCGCGCGCCGTAATGACCAGATTGACGCCTTCGCCGGCGAGCGCCTGCGCGCAGCCCTTGCCAAGACCTTTCGATGCGGCGCAGACCAGCGCGGTCTTGCCCTTGAGGCCCATGTCCATGACTATCTCCTTTTGATCGAAACCAGCAGAACTCCGGATATCACCAGCGCGCCGCCCACCAGCTGCAGCGGCGAGAGCGCGCCGTCCATGAGGAAGAAATCGGCGAGCACCGTGGTCACGGGCCCGAGCGCGCCGATGAGCGCGAAGTGGTTGGCGCCGATGCGCTTGAGAGCCTCGGCGACCAGGAACACCGGCATCACGGTGCAGGTGGTGACCAGCAGCAGCACGTACCACCACAGCGCCGCCGGCAGCGCGAGCGCCGATACCGGCTCGAGCGCGAGGAACTGCGCCACCGCGGGGGCGGTGGAGACGATCATGGTGTAGGCGGTGAAGCGGGCGCTGCCCACGCGTTTCACCAGCTGGCTGCCGGTGACGAGGTAGACGGCATAGCACATGGCGGAGGAGAAGATGAGCATCGCCCCGAACATGAACTGGCGATGCTCCGGCGCAATGCCGAGCTTGTTGGACAGCACCAGCGCGATCCCCGCGTAGGTGATGGCGAGGGCGGAAATCTCCCTGCGGCTCGCCGGCTTGCCGAGGAAAACGGCGCTCAGGACCACCACCAGCGTCGGATAGAGGAACATGATCAGGCGCCCGAGGCCCGCCGGCACGTATTGCAGGCCGAGGAAATCGAGCAGGCTGGCGAGGTAGTAGCCGAGGAAGCCCAGGCCGACGATGCCGAGCCAGTCGCGCCGCGCGATGGGCTGCTCGCCGCGCAACCACCAGGCCATGGCGAGGAAGAACGGCAGCGACAGCGACATGCGCAGGAACAGCAGCGTGGTCGCGCTTACCGGCGCCACCGCGTAGCAGAGCTTGACCAGCACCGGCCGGAACGCGAAGGAAACGACGCCGGCGAGAGCGAACAAGATCCCCCCAAGCCGGTAGGCGCTGCCGTCGATCCGGTGGTTGCCGTTCAACGCCGATTACCGGGGATGGCGCGCACGGTCATGACGGTAAAATTACCACATGGCCGGACACAGCAAATGGGCGAACATCAAGCACCGCAAGGCGGCGGCGGATTCGAAGAAGGGCAAGGTGTTCACGCGCCTGATCAAGGAAATCACCGTCGCGGCGAAATCCGGCGGCGGCGATCCCGGCACCAACCCGAAGCTGCGCATGATGCTCGACAAGGCGCGCGACGCCAACATGACCAAGGACAGCGTGACGCGCGCCATCCAGCGAGGCACGGGCGAGCTCGAGGGCGTTTCCTACGAGGAGGCGCGCTACGAGGGCTACGGACCGGGCGGCGCCGCGGTGATGGTGGACTGCCTGACCGACAACCGCACGCGCACCATCGCCGAAGTGCGCCATGCTTTCAGCAAGAACGGCGGCAACATCGGCGCCGACGGCTCCGTGGCGTTCCAGTTCAGGCATTGCGGCCTGTTCGTGTTCGCGCCGGGCGCGAGCGAAGACAAGGTGATGGAAGCGGCGCTCGATGCGGGCGCGGAGGACGTGGTGGCGAACGCGGACGGTTCCATCGAGGTGATTTCCACGCCTGCTGATTTCGACAAGGTGAAGGCGGCGCTGGAGAAGGCTGGCCTCAAGCCCGACGCCGCCGAAGTCACCATGAAGGCATTGAACGAAACGGCGCTTGCGGGCGCCGACGCGGAAAAAATGCGCGCGCTGCTGGACGCGCTGGACGAAGTGGACGACGTGCAGAACGTCTACACCACGGCGGCGGTGTGAAGGAACACGCCTGCGTGTTGGTCTAGTGAAAATCCTCGGCATCGATCCCGGTCTGCGCATCACCGGTTTCGGGGTCATCGAGCAGACCGGCAGCAAAATACGCTACATCACGAGCGGCTGCGTGCGCTCCGGGAACGGTGAACTCGCCGCGCGCCTGCGCGTGATCCTCGATGGCCTTGCCGAGGTGATCGGCGAGCACCGGCCCGGGGAAGTCGCCATCGAGAAGGTGTTCGTCAACGTCAATCCGCAGTCCACGCTGCTGCTCGGCCAGGCGCGCGGCACGGCGATCTGCGCCGCGGTGATCGCCGGGCTGCCGGTCGCGGAGTACACTGCGCTGCAGGTCAAGCAGGCCGTGGTCGGCAAGGGCCATGCAAAAAAAGAACAGGTGCAGCACATGGTCAGAAGGCTGCTCGCGCTTCCCGGAAATCCCAGCCCAGATGCCGCAGATGCTCTCGCCTGCGCGATCTGCCACGCGCATGGGGGGAAACTGGGGGGCCTTTCAGTCAAAGGATTCCGCCGGGGGCGGTCGAGATGATCGGCCGCATTTCCGGCAGGCTGCTTGCCAAGAACCCGCCGCAGGTCCTGCTCGAGGCCGCCGGCGTCGGCTACGAGATCGATGTGCCGATGAGCACCTTCTACAGCCTGCCGGCGACCGGCGATGCGGTGACCCTGCACACCCACCTCGTGGTGCGCGAGGACGCGCATGTGTTGTACGGTTTCGCGACGCTGGAAGAGCGCTCGGCGTTCCGCAAACTGATCCGCATCTCGGGCGTCGGCGCGCGCACTGCGCTGTCGGTGCTGTCCGGACTTTCGGTCGCCGAGCTCGCCCAGGCCGTGACGCTGCAGGACAGCGCGCGCCTGACCAAGGTGCCAGGGATCGGTAAAAAGACGGCCGAGCGGCTGCTGCTGGAGCTCAAGGGAAAGATCGTGGACATGGAAACAAAACAAACTTCAGGCAGCGCGAACGACGTTCTCAATGCCCTGATCGGCCTGGGCTACAGCGAGAAAGAGGCGCAGCTCGCGGTAAAAGGCCTGCCAACGGGACTCGCGGTGACCGAGGGTATCCGCGCCGCTTTGAAGGCTCTGGCAAAATCCTGACGTGGCAGTCGAAACCGACCGTCTGATCTCCGCGAAGCCTTCCTCGGTGCAGGAAGAGCAGATCGAACGCTCGCTGCGCCCCGCCACGCTCGCCGAGTACGTCGGCCAGGAGAAGATCCGCGGCCAGTTCGAGATCTTCATCCAGGCGGCGCGCGGCCGCGGCGAGGCGCTGGACCACGTCCTTCTCTTCGGGCCGCCGGGCCTGGGCAAGACCACGCTCGCGCACATCCTCGCCAAGGAAATGGGCGTCAACCTGCGCTCCACTTCCGGCCCGGTGCTGGAGCGTCCCGGGGACCTGGCCGCGATCCTGACGAACCTGGAACCCAAGGACGTCCTCTTCATCGACGAGATCCACCGCCTCTCGCCCATCGTCGAGGAAATCCTCTACCCGGCGCTGGAGGACTACCAGATCGACATCATGATCGGCGAAGGCCCCGCGGCGCGCTCGATCAAGCTCGACCTGCCGCCGTTCACGCTGGTGGGCGCTACCACGCGCGCCGGCATGCTCACCAACCCGCTGCGCGACCGCTTCGGCATCGTCGCGCGGCTGGAGTTCTACGGCCAGGACGATCTGGCGACGATCGTGCGCCGTTCTTCCCAGCTCCTGAGCATAGAAATTGAACATCAAGGAGCAGGCGAGGTCGCCCGCCGATCAAGGGGAACCCCGCGCATTGCCAACCGCCTGCTGCGCCGCGTGCGCGACTACGCGCAGGTCAAGGCCGACGGCAGGATTTCCAAGCCGGTGGCCGACGCGGCGCTGAAAATGCTCGACGTGGACGCGCTCGGCCTCGACCTCATGGACAGGAAGCTCTTGCTCGCGGTGATCGAGAAGTTCTCCGGCGGCCCGGTCGGGCTGGAAAACCTCGCGCACGCGATCGGCGAGGAAGCCGACACCATCGAGGACGTGCTGGAGCCCTATCTCATCCAGTGCGGCTACCTGCAGCGCACGCCGCGCGGGCGCATGGCGACGCTCACCGCCTACCGGCACTTCGGCATCACCGCCCCGGCGGGGGCGCGGGACCTTTTGTCGCAATCCGACCCGAACCCTTCTTCTTGAGTACCTTCAGCCTACAGGTGCGGGTCTATTACGAGGACACCGACCGCGGGGGCGTGGTCTACTACGCCAATTACCTGCGCTACTTCGAGCGCGCGCGCAGCGAGTGGCTGCGCAGCCTGGGAGTGAACCAGGAGCAGCTGGCCGCTGTCGAAGGGATCGGCTTCGTGGTGGCGCGCGCCGAGATCGACTTCAAGGCCGGGGCGCGGCTCGACGACCTGCTCAGCATCACGGTCAAGGTGGTGGAGAAGAAAAAGACCTATTTCTGGCTGGAACAGGAAGCGCGGCGCGAGGACGGGCAGGTTTGCGCTGCGGCGCGCATCCAGGCCGCCTGCGTCAGGCATGCCGATCTGCGGCCGCAGCCGATTCCGGAAATGCTCGTAGGGAGGATGGCAGCATGAACATCACGCAGGACCTGGAACTCTGGACCCTGATCGCCAACGCCTCCATCGTGGTGAAGGCGGTGATCGCGCTGCTGCTGGCGGTGTCGTTCATGTCCTGGACCTTCATCTTCCGCAAGTGGATGGCGATCCGCAGCGCGCGCGAGCAGACCGAGCAGTTCGAGCGCGAATTCTGGAGCGGCAACGACATCAACGCGCTGTACCAGGGCTCGGTCAACAACCGCCACAGCATCGGCAGCCTGGAACGCATCTTCGAGGCCGGCTACCGCGAATTCACCAAGCTGCGCGCGCAGCGGGGGACGGACGCCTCGACCATGGTCGACGGCGCGCGCCGCGCCATGCGCGCCACCTACCAGCGCGAGATGGACCACCTGGAGCGCCATCTCGCCTTCCTCGCCTCGACCGGATCGGTGAGCCCCTACGTGGGCCTGTTCGGCACGGTGTGGGGGATCATGCATGCGTTCAGGAGCCTCGCCAACATGCAGCAAGCGACGCTGGCGCAGGTGGCGCCCGGCATCGCGGAGGCGCTGATTGCCACCGCCATCGGCCTGTTCGCGGCGATCCCGGCGGTAGTGGCCTACAACCGCTACTCGCACGACATCGACCGGCTGTCGATCCGCTTCGAGAGCTTCATGGAAGAGTTCTCCAACGTGCTGCAGAGGCAGGCGGCAAGGCCCTGATGGCGCGGCTGCACTCCAAGCGCAGCCCGATGCACGAAATCAACGTCGTGCCCTACGTCGACGTGACGCTGGTGCTGCTGGTGATCTTCATGGTGACCGCGCCGCTCGTCACGCCTGGGGTGATCGACCTGCCCTCGGTCGCGAAGGCCGGCCAGCCCAAGGTGGTGCCGCTGGAAGTGGTGATCAAGGAAGACGCTTCGCTGTCCTTGCGCGTGCGCGATGCCGGCGGGCGGATCGTCAGCGACCGGCCGATGACGCGCGCCGAGATCCCGTCGATCTTCAAGGATCCGAAAGTCCCGGTGCTGGTCGCCGGCGACAAGAACGTGCGCTACGAGGCGGTGCTGCAGGTGATGGACGACCTGCACGCGCAGGGCGTGGCACAGGTCGGTTTGCAGGTGAAACCCAAACAGTGAAGCCGGGGCAATGAGCGCCGCCAGCGCCGCGCTGTTCGAGGAGCGCATCGATCCGGGCAAGGTTTCCTCCGCGGTGCTCGCGGCGGTGGTGCACCTCGCCCTGCTCGCGGTGCTGGTGTTCGGCGTGCGCTGGCAGAACCGCCCGCCCGAGGCGGTGTCGGTCGAATTGTGGGAACCGCCGGCGCCCGCGCCCGCCCCTGTCGTGGAAGCGCCCAAGCCCGCGCCCAAGGTCGAACCGGCGCCCGCGCCGGTAGTGAAGCCGGAACCGGTGATTCCGAAGCCGGACATCGCCGTAAAAGCGCCGCCGCCCAAACCCGCGCCGAAAGTGGAACCGAAGCCGGTGCCAAAACCTGAGCCGGTCAAGCCCAGGGTGGACGAGACGCAAAAACGCATCCGCGAGGAACTGGCGCGTGAACAGGCCTCGCTGGCGGTGGATATCGAGCGCCAGCAAATCAAGGACCAACTCGCGCGCGAGGCCGCTTCCGCCGGCACGAGGGCGCTCGCGACCTGGATGGACAAGATCCGGCTTCACATCCGCAGCAAGATCAACGTGCAGATTGCCGAGGCCGTGCCGGGCAATCCCGAAGCGGTATTCAACGTCACGCTGCTGCCGAGCTACGATGTGCTGAAGATTTCGAAGCTTAAGTCGAGCGGCAACAGGGCGTACGACGACGAAGTCGAGCGCGCCATTCTCAAGGCTTCGCCGTTACCCAGGCCCGACAGGCCCGATCTCTTCGAGCGCGAGCTGAAGCTGACGTTCCGCCCCAAGGACTGAAATATAATCACCGGATGAAAAGGCTGCTCGCGGCTGCATTGCTCTGCCTTCCGGCCTTCGCGGCCCACGCGCAGCTCTCCATCGAGATCACCGGCGCCGGCGCGACGCGCATCCCGATCGCGATCGCGCCCTTCGCGGGCGAGGGTGCGCTGGCGCAGGGGATATCCGCCATCGTGCGCGCCGACCTGGAGCGAAGCGGGTTGTTCCGTCCGCTCGAAGTGCCGGCGCTCAACCCGCCGCTCACCGAGGCCTCGCCGGTCAACTACGCGGAGTGGAAATCGCGCCTGGCGGATGCGCTGGTGCTCGGCTCGGTCGCGGCGCGGCCCGACGGCCGGTTCGAGGTGCGCTTCAAGCTGTTCGACACCGTCAAGGGCGCGGACCTGTCGGGGGTCGCCTACACGCTGTCGCGCGAGCAGGCGCGCACGACGGCGCATCGCATCGCCGATTTCGTCTACGAGAAGCTCACCGGCGAGAAAGGCGTGTTCTCCACGCGCATCGCCTACGTGGTCAAGCGCGGGCCGAAGTTCGAATTGCAGATCGCCGACGCCGACGGCGCGGGCGAGGAAACCGCCCTTGTATCCCTGGAACCGATCATTTCCCCGGCCTGGTCGCCGGACGGCCGGCGCCTCGCCTATGTATCCTTCGAGAACAAGAAGCCGGTGGTCTACGTGCATTCCCTGCAGGACGGCAAGCGCCACGTGGCGGCCAACTTCAAGGGATCGAACTCGGCGCCGGCCTGGTCGCCGGACGGCTCGCGGCTCGCGGTGTCCCTCTCGCGGGACGGCGGCTCGCAGATCTACCTGGTGAACCCGGACGGCAGCAACGTGCGCCGCATCTCGCAATCGGGCGGCATCGACACGGAACCAGTGTTCACTCCCGATGGTCAGAGCCTATATTTCACTTCAGACCGGGGCGGCAGCCCGCAGATCTACCGGATGCCGGCAAACGGCGGTGAGGCGCAGAGGGTGACTTTCGAGGGGACCTACAACGTTTCGCCGCGCATCAGCCCGGACGGCAAGGTGCTCGCCTACATCGCGCGCAACGGCGGCAAGTTCCAGGTCGCCACGCTGGATCTCGCGACGCGGCAGACGCAGATCCTGACCGACAGCGACAAGGATGAATCCCCCAGTTTTGCTCCCAACGGCCGCATGATTCTTCTGGCGACCGTGATTGCCGGCCGCGGCGTGCTTTCCGCGGTGTCGGCCGACGGGCGCGTCAAGCAGCGCCTGTCGATTTCGGCGGGGGACGTGCGGGAACCGGCGTGGGGGCCATTCGTTCGATGAACTGGAGGCATCAAATGCGTACAGCGTGGATCGTGTCGTTCAGCATGGCGCTCGCAACGGGTCTGGCGGCGTGCTCCGGCGGACCTGTCAGCGAGCAGCCGGGGGCGAATGTGGAGGACCGCACGGCGACGGCGAAGCCGGACTCGGCATCGTCCGGGCCGGTCGCCAAAGTGGACGTGACGGGCAAGGACATCGCCGGGCAGGACCCGGCCGTGAAGGTGGGCGTGCTCGCCCAGCGGTCCATCTTCTACGACCTCGACCAGTACGACATCAAGGACCAGTACAAACCCCTGGTCGAGGCGCATGCCAAGTACCTGCGCGACCATCCGGGCCGCAAAATGCTCATCCAGGGAAACACCGACGAGCGCGGCAGTCGCGAGTACAACGTCAGCCTCGGCCAGCGCCGGTCGGACAACGTGAAGAAAATGCTGCTGCTGCTCGGCGCCAGGGAGGACCAGGTCGAATCGGTCAGCCTGGGCGAGGAGAAACCGAGATCCGAAGGGCATGACGAGCAGGCCTGGGCGCAGAACCGCCGCAGCGACATTCTCTATCAGGGCGAGTATTGATGCGCAGGCCGGCCCTTGCCGCCGCGCTGGCGGCCTGCCTCTCGCTGCCGGTCCCGGCGTTCGCGCTTTTCGATGATGACGTCGCGCGGGCACGCATCGAGGAGCTTCGCAAGCAGGTCGAAGACGCCAGCAAGCTGTTCGAAGACCGTCTCGCGAAACTCGAGGACCGGCACGCGCTGATCGACCTCGCCTCGCAGATCGAGGCCCTGAGGAGCGACATCGCCCGCATGCGCGGCCAGCTCGAAGTCCTGCAGAACCAGGCCGAGACGGCGGACAAGCGCAGCAAGGACCTCTATGTCGATATCGATACGCGGCTGCGCAAGCTGGAGCAGGTAAAGGAAGCGGCGCCGGCGGATGCGCCGCCGCCGGCCGCGGAAACCAAGGCCTACGAGGCGGCGCTCAACCAGTTCAAGCTCGGCAACTATCCGCTGGCGATTTCGGCCTTCCAGGGGTTCCTGGTCACCTACCCGGCGAGCAAGCTGGCGCCCTCGGCCCAGTACTGGATCGGCAACGCCTATTTCGCGCAGCGCGACTACAAGCAGGCGATCGGCGCGCAGCAGAAAGTGCTGTCGGCCTGGCCGGAGGACCCCAAGGCCGCCGACGCCATGCTCAACATCGCCTCGGCGCAGGATGCGATGGGCGACCGGCGCGGGGCGCAGAAGACGCTCGAGACGGTCGTCGCGAAATACCCCGACAGCCCGGCCGCCGCAAGCGCAAAGCAAAGATTGAAACGCTGAAGAAGGCCGTTATCCTCCTGTCGGGCGGGCTCGACTCCGCGACCACGCTGGCGTGGGCCAGGCAGGAAGGCTTCGAGTGCTGGTGCCTGTCGGTGGATTACGGGCAGCGGCATGCCGTGGAGCTGGAGGCGGCGGCGCGTGTCGCGCGGGCGTTCGGCGCCGCCGGGCACCGGATCCAGAAGCTGGACCTCGCGCAGGTCGGCGGCTCGGCGCTCACCGACCGCGCGATCCAGGTGCCGACCGGCGGCGTGCAACCGGGCATCCCGGTGACTTACGTGCCTGCGCGCAACACCATCCTGCTTTCCCTCGCGCTCGGCTGGGCCGAGGTGCTGGGCGCCCGCCACATTTTCGTCGGCGCCAATGCGGTGGATTACTCCGGCTATCCCGATTGCCGGCCCGAATACCTGAGCGCGTTCCAGGCGATGGCGAACCTCGCCACCAAGGCGGCGGTCGAGGGCCGCGGGATCGAGGTGCGCGGCCCCCTGGTCGATCTGCCCAAGGCGGCGATCGTCAGGCTCGCGCTCGAGCTGGGTGTCGATCCGGCGATGACCGTGTCCTGCTACCAGCCCGACGCGAAGCAGGGCGCCTGCGGCGTCTGCGATGCCTGCCGGATCCGCAAGGCGGGATTCGAAGCGGCGGGCGTGGCCGACAGCACGCGCTACACTCGTCCCTGATGCAACAGACCGCTTCGCAGATCGCCCCCTACGTCGCCTGGGGCGCGTTCATCCTCGCGTTCATCTTCGGCGCCGTAGGCAACAAGACCAATTTCTGCACCATGGGTGCGGTGTCCGACTGGATCAACATGGGCAGCCTCAACCGCATGCGCATGTGGCTGCTCGCCATCGGCGTCGCCATCCTCGGCGCGAACGCGCTGCAGCTGGCGGGCGTGGTGGATCTTTCGAAATCCATCTATCCCGGGCCCAATTTCACCTGGCTCTCCTACATCGTCGGCGGATTCCTGTTCGGCGTCGGCATGACGCTCGGCTCGGGTTGCGGTTCGAAGACGCTGATCCGCATCGGCGCGGGCAATCTCAAATCGGTGGTGGTGTTCATCTTCGCGGGAATCGCCGCCTACATGACCCTGCGCGGCATCCTGGGCGCGTTCCGGGTCGGCGTGCTGGAGCGGGCGGCGGTGACCCTGTCCACGGGCCAGGACCTGCCGTCCCTGGTTTCGTCGGTTTCCGGCTTTTCCAGGAATACCCTGGTCTTGGTCCTGTCCCTCGCCGTGGGCGGCGGCTTGATCGCCTATGCATACGCCTCGAAGGAATTCCGCGGCAATTTCGACTACACGCTGGGCGGCGTGGTCACCGGGCTGGTAGTGGTGGGCGGCTGGTACGTGAGCGGGCATCTCGGGTATCTGGCGGAAGACCCCGATACCCTGCAGGAAGCCTTCGTGGCGACCAATACCGGGCGCATGGAGTCCTTCTCCTTTGTCGCGCCGCTCGCCTGGTCGCTCGACTACCTGATGTTCTGGACCGACAAGACGAAGATCGTCACCTACGGCATCGCCTCCGCCGCAGGGGTGATCGCCGGATCGGCGGCGTACGCGCTGGCGTCGGGAAGCTTCCGCTGGGAGGGCTTCCGCGACGCCGAGGACACCGGCATGCACATGATCGGCGGCTTGCTGATGGGCTTTGGCGGCATCACCGCGCTCGGCTGCACCATCGGGCAGGGGATTTCGGGCTTTTCCACCCTCGCCCTCGGCTCGATCATGACCTTCGTGGCGATCGTCGCCGGCTCGGCGGCGGCGATGAAGTGGCAATACTGGCGAATCACCCGCGAGGGCTGATAAAATTCGTCCCCTTTCCAGCAGTTTCCCTACGGGTCGTTAGCTCAGCTGGTAGAGCAGCGGACTTTTAATCCGTTGGTCGCCGGTTCGAATCCGGCACGGCCTACCAGCCCTGCCAGGGGCTGGAGAGAAGTATCCATAGGGGACGTAGCTCAGTTGGTAGAGCAGCTGACTCTTAATCAGTAGGTCCCCGGTTCGAGCCCGGGCGTCCCCACCAATATCTTGACCGTCCCCCCGCATTGGGGAGATAGTCTTCCGACACCAATTTCCCGGGAGGAAAACCATGAGAAACACCAAGATCATCCTGTCGTTGCTCTGCGTGGCCGCCGCGGCCGTGCCGTTCCTGACCGGCGCGCAGCCAGCCGGCTTCAAGCGCATACCGGTTCAGCGCGGGGATCTCAGCGTGCCCGGCCGCGAGGTCGTGCAGGCGGTGGCGGTATTGCCTCCGGGCATGTCCGTAGGCCGCCACACGCACGCGGGCGAGGAAGTGAGCTATGTCCTCGAAGGAACCACCCTGCTGTTGATCGACGGCCAGCCGCCGCGCGAGATGAAGGCAGGCGAAGGATTCATGATCCCCGCGGGCGTCGTGCACGATGCGAAGGTCGTGGGCGACAAGCCCGCGAAGGTGCTGGCGACTTACATCGTGGAGAAGGGCAAGCCGCTGGCGACGCCGGCGCCGTAAAGCCTGCCCCGCCCCGCAGCCGGCAGGCTGCGGGCGTTCGCTACTCCCGCGCCCGGGCGAGCTTCTCCACCTCGGGCAGGCGCCGCAGGGCGCGCATGACGCGCGCGAGGTGCTGGCGGTTGCCGACGTCTAGCACGAACAGCATGGTAGTGAAGATCGCGCGGTCTTCCTCCATGCTGATGGCGTCGATGTTGGCGCCTGCATCGGCGATCTCGGACGCGACCTTGGCCAGCACGCCGCGCTGGTTGGTCACCGTCACCCGCACCGCGGTCTGGAACAGCCGGCTCGGCTGGCGGTCCCATTCCACGTCGATCCACTGCTCGGGTTCGATGCGCCTCGAGCGCAGCGCCTGCCGGCATTCCGCGGTGTGCACCACCAACCCCTGGCCTTTCTTCATCGAACCGACAATCGCGTCGCCGGGAATCGGCCGGCAGCAGCTGGCGAGCAGCACCGCCATGCCCTCGCTGCCGCGGATCACGACGCTCGCCCCGGCGCTTTTCGGCTGGCCGCTCCTGGCTTCCTCGCGCTCGGTCTTGCGCAGCAGCTTGCGCGCCACTACCGCCGGCAGGCGCCGGCCCATGCCGATGTCGGCCAGCACTTCCTGGCGCGAATGCGCGCCCGAATCGCGCACCGCGTGTTCCCAACTCTGCTCGTCGATATCGGCGGACGAGTGGCCGGCGGCCTTCAGCGCCTGCTCGAGCAGGCGCTCGCCGAGCGCGGCCGATTCGTCGTACTGCATGGTCTTGAGGAAGTGCCGGATATTGGAGCGCGCTTTTCCCGTCCTCACGTACTGCAGCCAGGCAGGGTTGGGCTTGGCGTAGCCGGTGGTGATGATGTCGATGCGGTCGCCGTTGCGCAGCTCGGTGCGCAGCGCCACCAGCTCGCCGTTCACCTTCGCCGCGACGCACTTGTTGCCGATGTCGGTGTGCACTGCGTAGGCGAAATCCACCGCGGTGGCGCCGCGCGGCAGCGACATGATGCGGCCCTTGGGCGTGAAGACGTAGATCTCGTCGGGAAACAGGTCGATCTTCACGTGCTCGAGGAATTCCTGCGAATCGCCCGACTGGCTCTGGATCTCCAGCAGCGACTGCAGCCACTGATGGGTTTTCTTCTGCAGCTCGGAGAGCGAGTCGGCGTCGCTCTTGTACATCCAGTGCGAAGCGACGCCGGCCTCCGCCAGCCGGTGCATTTCCTCGGTGCGCAGCTGGATTTCGACCGGCACGCCGTAGGGGCCGATCAGCGCGGTGTGCAGCGACTGGTAGCTGTTCGCCTTGGGGATGGCGATGTAGTCCTTGAACTTGCCCGGCACCGGCTTGTACAGGCCGTGCAGCACGCCGAGCGCCAGGTAGCAGGTGGCGGTGTCCTTGACGACGACGCGGAAGCCGTAGATGTCGTGCACCTCTGAGAACGACAGGTGCTTCTCGATCATCTTGCGGTAGATGGAATAGATGTGCTTCTCGCGCCCGGTGACCGCGGCGGTGATCCCCGCCTCGCTCAGCTTCGCCTTGACCGCCGCCTCGATCTTGCCGACGACCTCGCGCCGGTTGCCGCGCGCCGCGCGCGTTGCCTTGGACAGCACGCGGTAGCGCATCGGGTGCGTGTGGGAGAAGGCGAGTTCCTGCAATTCGTGGAACAGCTCGTTCAGCCCCAGGCGGTTGGCGATCGGCGCGTAGATCTCCATCGTCTCGCGCGCCACGCGCCGGCGCTTGGCGGGCGCCACCGCGGCGAGCGTGCGCATGTTGTGCAGCCGGTCGGCGAGCTTGATGAGGATGACGCGCACGTCGCGCGCCATCGCGAGGAGCATCTTGCGGAAGTTCTCGGCCTGGGCGTCCTCGGCCGACTGGAATTCGATCTTGTCGAGCTTGGAGACGCCGTCGACGAGGTCGGCGACGGGTTTTCCGAACGTGTCGGAAATCTCGGCCTTGGTGACCGAGGTGTCCTCCATCACGTCGTGCAGCATCGCCGCCACCAGCGCCTGGCCGTCGAGGTGCCAGCCGGCGAGGATCTCGGCGACCGCGAGCGGATGGGAGATGTAGGGCTCGCCGGACTGGCGGGTCTGCCCCGCGTGCGCCGCCCCGGAGAAGCGGTAGGCCTCGGCGACCCGGGCGACGTCGGCCGGCTTCAGGTAGCCGAAGCGGGACTCATCGAGGACGGAAACGGCGGGCATGGGGGAAGTTTATCCCCCAAAAACTGAAAACTACGTTCTTAGACCTCGGGTTGCGCCGCGACGGGTGCCGCCACGTGCTGGGTCGGCTGCGGGGCGGCCACGGCTGGCGGGGGATTGCGCCGCAGCACCTCGATGCCGATCTTGCCGATGGAGATTTCGCGCAGGGCGATCACGGTGAACTTGTCGCGGTTCGGCTCGACCAGGGGCGACGCGCCGGAACTCAGCTGGCGCGCGCGGTAGGTGGCCGTCAGCGTGAGCTGGAAACGGTTGGGAATGCGCTTAAGACAATCGTCGACGGTGATACGGGCCATAAGTGGGTACCTTCAAATTCTCAAAGTCTGGATTTTTTCAGGCGTTCGACCTGGATGATGGCCTGCAAATCTTTCTTGGCCTCATCGAAGTCTTTGTTAATTATAGCGTAATCGAACTCCGGGGCGTGGGATATTTCCTCCTCCGCGCTGGCGAGGCGCCGCCGGATTACCTCGTCCGTATCCTGGCCCCGCGCGCGCATGCGCCGCTCCAGCTCGGCTACCGACGGCGGCAGGATGAAGGCGCCGACGCACTCCGGGTAGAGCCTGCGCACCTGCTGTGCGCCCTGCCAGTCGATTTCCAGCATGAGGTCCTGGCCGCGCGCGAGCGCTTCGCGAATCACCGCCTGCGAGGTGCCGTAGCGGTTGCCGTGCACCTCGGCGCTCTCGAGGAACTCGCCGCGCTCCAGCATCGACAGGAAAGTCTTCTCGTCGACGAAATGGTATTCGCGGCCGTTCACCTCGCCGGGGCGCGGCGCGCGCGTGGTGTAGGAGATCGACAGCCGCAGGCGCGGGTCGTCCTTGAGCAGCGCGTCGATCAGCGAGCTCTTGCCGGCACCCGAGGGCGCGGTGATGACGAAAAGGAGGCCGCTCATTCGATGTTCTGCACTTGTTCGCGGATTTGTTCGATCAGCAATTTCAGTTCCAGGGCGCAATCCGAGATTTTGAGGCCCGCCGCCTTGGACGCAAGGGTATTTGCCTCCCGGTTGAGTTCCTGCGCCAGGAAATCCAGCCGCTTGCCGGCCGCGCCCCCTTTGCCGAGCACGCGCTCGACCTCATCCAGATGCGTGGCAAGCCGTGTGATTTCCTCGTCGACGTCGCTCTTGGCCGCGAACAGGGCGACCTCCGCGCGGACGCGCTCCTGCATTTGTCCCTCTGCGCCGGCGTCCAGCACTTCGCGCAGGCGCTCGGCGAGCCTGGCGCGGTGCGCCGCCACCGCTTCCGGCACCAGCGGCGCCACGCCGGCCAGCTGCTTGCGCATCTCGGCAACCTTGCCCAGCAGGATCGCGGCGAGCTTGGCGCCCTCCCTGCCGCGCGCGGCGTTCAGTTCGTCAAGCACCCGGCGCGCAAGTGCGCCGAGGGTCGCGCGCGCCGCTTCTTCGTCCCTTTCAGGCTCGGCCAGCACGCCGGGCCAGCGCAGCACGTCGGCAATGCTCAGCCGCGCGCCGCCCGGGAACGCTTTTTCGGCCTGCGCCGCCAGTTCCCGCAGCTGCTCCATGACCTGGGGATTGAGCTGCTTTTTCGCCTGGGGAGCGGGATCGCCGCAAGAAAGGCGGCAGTCGACTTTCCCGCGCGCGATCCGCCCGGTGATCATTTCGCGCAGCAGCGGTTCGGCGGCGCGCAGTTCCTCGGCGATGCGGAACTGTAGATCCAAGTAGCGCGAATTCACCGTGCGCAGCTCGAGCGTGAGCGTGCCGAGCGGAGCACCGGCGCTGGCGCCGGCGTAATTCGCGCTCGCAACGGCGTAGCCGGTCATGCTGTAGATCATGGGGATGCAGGTATCATAGGGGAGATGTCCTCCCAAGCCAACCAGCCCTTGCCGGAAGGCTTTCAGCTCGAAAATTACAGGATTCTCCGGTTGATCGCCTCGGGCGGATTCTCGTTCGTGTACCTCGCGCACGACGAGAACGAGATCCCGGTGGCGATCAAGGAATACCTCCCCGCGACGCTCGCGCTGCGCACCAGCGAAAACCCGGCGCCGGTGGTGCCGGAGGAAAACCTCCCCACCTTCCGCTACGGGCTGAAATGCTTCTTCGAGGAAGGCCGGGCGCTGGCGACGCTGTCGCACCCGAACGTGGTGCGCGTGGTCAATTTTTTCCGCGCCAACGAGACGGTGTACCTGGTGATGCGCTACGAGCGCGGCCGCACGCTGCAGGAGCACATCCACAAGAAAAGCGGCGCCATCAAGGAAGACTGGCTGCGCGGCACCTTCGCGAACCTGCTGAACGGCCTGCGCGAAGTGCACACCCACAAGCTGCTGCACCTGGACATCAAGCCGGGCAACATCTACGTGCGCAACGACGGCAACCCGGTGCTGATCGACTTCGGCGCCGCGCGCCAGACGCTCACGGTGGACGGCCTCAAGCTGCCGCCGATGTACACGCCCGGGTTCGCCTCGCCCGAGCATCATCGGGACCGGGCCAAGCTCGGTCCCTGGAGCGACGTCTATTCCATCGGCGCTTCGATGTACGCCTGCCTTGCCGGCGCCGGACCGCCGGTGGCGACCCAGCGCGTGGAGAAGGACAAAATGACAAGCGCCCGCAAGGGCTGGGCCGGCAAGTATTCCGCTGAGCTTCTGGACACCATAGACTGGTGCCTGCGCCTGGAGCACCTGGAGCGCCCGCAGAGCGTTTTCGCTCTGCAGAAGGCGCTGCTGGGGGAGAAGGAGCCGGGGTTTCGCGGCGAGGCGCCGATTCTGGATCAGTGGAAGGACGCGATCCTGCGCCGGATCAAGGGCTGATGTGCAAATCATGAATGACGATCGGGTGATGACGAGGCGATGAAGTACACGGTTTTCCAGGACACGCGCATCGGCAAGCGGCCCTACCAGCAGGACCGTCTCGCCCATTGGCACACCAGGGATTCGCTGTTCCTGGTGGTGGCCGACGGCATGGGCGGGCACGCGAACGGCGACGTCGCGGCGCAGATCGCGGTGGACTGCCTCGGCAGCGCCTTCAAGAGCGAGGCAAAAACGAAAATCGCCGATCCGGATGCGTTCCTGTTCCGCAGCATCGGCCGCGCGCACGCGATGGTCGTCCACCAGGCGGCGCGGCAGGGGCTGGCGAGTTCGCCGCGCACCACTGTGGTCGCCTGCCTGGTGCAGGACGGCTACGCTTTCTGGTCGTTCGTCGGCGATTCGCGCCTCTACGTCATCCGCGACGGGCGCATCGTGACGCGCACGCGCGACCACACGCCGGTGCAGATGCTCATCGACGCCGGCAGGATTCGCGAGGAGGCGGCGGCCACGCACCCGGACAAGAACAAGCTCCTGCAGTGCTTGGGCGGTCCGCGCGCGCCCAGGGTGGAACCGACCGCGCACGCGCGGCTCGCCCAGAACGACGTCGTGCTGCTGTGCTCGGACGGATTTTGGGGTCCGCTGACGCAGCGCCAGCTGCTGATGGGGCTGCTCGGCAAGGACATGAAAAAGGCGTTTCCGGAACTGATCGATCTCGCCGAAACCCGCGCCGGACCGCGCTGCGACAACGTCTCGGTGCTGGCGATCGAGTGGCACGACAAGGCGGTTCCCGCCCCGGAAGAGCCGGTGACGGTGCCGATGGGCGAGATGGCGGATGCCGCGGCGGGGGGCGCCGATCCCGACTACCTGCGCATGACCGACGCCGACATCGAGCGCGCGATCGCCGATATCAAGAAAGCGCTCAAGAAGAACGATTCGGAGCAGAAGAAATGAGCGCGCGCAAATGAGACCCAGCGGCAGGAAGACGGACGAGCTGCGGGCGGTGCGGATGACGCGCGGCTACACGCGGCACGCCGAAGGCTCGGTGCTGGTGGAGTTCGGCGACACGAAAGTGCTGTGCACCGCGAGCGTCGAGGCGAAAGTGCCGGGCTTCCTGCGCGGCGCGGGCCGCGGCTGGGTCACCGCGGAGTACGGCATGCTGCCGCGCGCGACGCACACGCGCGGCGACCGGGAGGCGGCGCGCGGCAAGCAGTCGGGGCGCACCCAGGAGATCCAGCGCCTGATCGGCAGGGCGCTGCGCGCGGTGATCGATCTCGGCGCGCTGGGGGAACACACGATCCACATCGATTGCGACGTGCTGCAGGCCGACGGAGGCACCCGCACCGCCGCGATCACCGGTTCCTTCGTGGCGGTGCACGACGCGCTTGCCTGGATGCGCGGCAAGGGCATGATCGCGACGCTGCCGGTGAAGGATTTCGTCGCGGCCGTCTCCGTGGGCCTCTACGAGGGCGCGCCGGTGCTCGA
>DATBQR010000056.1:0-5627 GCA_036560705.1 Burkholderiales bacterium
TCGACGTGACCGGGCGTGTCGATGATGTTGATGCGGTGCTCGGGATAGTTGCCGGCCATGCCCTTCCAGAAAGCGGTGGTCGCGGCTGAGGTGATGGTGATGCCGCGCTCCTGCTCCTGCTCCATCCAGTCCATGGTCGCCGCGCCGTCGTGCACCTCGCCGATCTTGTGATTGACGCCGGTGTAGAACAGGATGCGCTCGGTCGTCGTCGTCTTCCCGGCGTCGATGTGCGCCGAGATGCCGATGTTCCGGTAACGCTCGATGGGGGTTTTGCGGGCCACGCTCATTTACCTGTCTGTGTCCTTAGAACCTGTAGTGCGAGAAGGCCTTGTTGGCCTCTGCCATGCGGTGCACTTCCTCGCGCTTCTTCATCGCGCCGCCGCGGCCCTCGGCCGCCTCGGCCAGCTCGCCCGCCAGGCGCGCCATCATCGACTTCTCGCCGCGCTTCTGCGCCGCCTCGCGGATCCAGCGCATCGACAGCGCCACCCGGCGTACCGGGCGCACTTCGACGGGAACCTGGTAGTTCGCGCCGCCCACGCGCCGGCTCTTCACCTCGACCACCGGCTTGACGTTCTGCACCGCCTGCGAGAACACCTCGATCGGGTCCTTGCCCGACTTCGACTTGATCATCGCCAGCGCGCCGTACACGATGCTTTCGGCGACCGACTTCTTGCCGCGCGTCATCAGCACGTTCATGAACTTCGCCAGGTCGACGCTGGCGAACTTCGGATCGGGAAGGATCTCGCGCTTGGGGACTTCTCTGCGGCGTGGCATGCGTGTGTTCTCTCTGTTTTCTTAGGCCGACTTCGCCATCTTGGCGCCGTATTTCGAGCGGCTCTGCTTGCGGTCCTTCACGCCCTGCGTGTCCAGCGAACCGCGCACGATGTGATAGCGCACGCCCGGCAGGTCCTTCACCCGGCCGCCGCGGATCAGCACCACCGAGTGCTCCTGCAGGTTGTGGCCTTCGCCGCCGATGTAGCCGATCACCTCGAAGCCGTTGGTGAGGCGCACTTTGGCGACCTTACGCAGCGCCGAGTTCGGCTTTTTAGGCGTCGTGGTGTAGACCCGCGTGCACACGCCCCGCTTCTGCGGCGAGCCGACCAGGGCCGGGACCTTGGACTTGGCTTTCTTGGCGACGCGCCCGTGACGCATTAACTGATTGACGGTAGGCATGTTTTTTCGTTTCCAGAAACGAACCGGGCGGCCACGTTTGCTACACGCGTAGCCGCCCAGGCATTAAAAAAGAGGCCGGATTATAAAGAGCTTTTTGCCGCGGCGCAAGGATTCATGGCGTGGGATTGGTCACGAAACCGAAGCGTCCGGGCGTCGCCTCCCGGCGCACCACGGGCAACCCCTGCGCCCGGTCGGCATAGGCCGCCAGATCGCGGTCGTCCAGCAGGCCGATTCCGGGCGCTCCCAGCATCAGAACCGAGCCTTCCTCGTCCAGAAACGCCTGCTCGGGCTGAAACGGCCTGCCGCAATGGTCGAACAGCGCTTCATTTTCGAAATGCAGCACCAGCGGCGTGTAGGCAAGCGCCACGAACACGCGCTGCGGGCCATTCTGGAAATACCAGCGCCCTTGCGAGTCCGGGGAGTAATTCCTGCAAATGAAATCCCTCAGGGCCTGGTTGCCGATGCGCTCGAAAGAAGGAGTCGCACTCGTGCTCCGGATCAGCCAGTTGCCGCGCCGATCGAGCGACAGCCAGCCGTAGACGTCGGGCACGTCCGGCCATTTCGCCATGCTGCGCACAACCATCTCATCCATGCGCGGGCCATATTACACTCTGAAAACATGGCAAAAGAAGAATACAACTGCGTCCACCGGCTGCGCGTGCGCTGGGCCGAGGTGGACATGCAGAAGGTGGTGTTCAACGGGCACTACCTCACTTACATCGACACCGCGCTCTCCGACTATTGGCGGGCGATCGGCCTCGCCTATCCGGTGGGCTATGTCGACAAATACGGAAACGACATGTTCCTGCGCAAGGCCACGGTGGAATATCTCGGCTCGGCGCATTACGACGACGAATTGTGCGTCTACAGCCGCGTCGCCAGGCTGGGGCGCTCCAGCATGACCTTCGTGTTCGAGATCCGGCGCGAGCGGCCCGCGCCGTCCCCTGCGCCGCTGATCACGGCCGAGCTGGTGTACGTCAACGCCGATCCGAAGACGATGAAAGCCGCGCCGCTGCCCGGCGACGTGCGGGCCCGCGTGCGCGCGTATGAACGCACATCCCCCGTGGAGAACTGAAATGGCGGACGAGCTGCTTTACTGGGAAGACCTGCAGGAGGCCGGCACGCTGGAGATCGGCAGCCACACCTTCACGGAGGAGGACATCATCGCGTTCGCCCGCCAGTTCGATCCGCAGCCTTTCCACGTCGACCCGGAAGCCGCGAAGAAATCGTTCTTCAAGGGCCTCATCGCCAGCGGCTGGCACACCTGCGCGGTCGCCATGCGCCTGATGGTGGACAAGTACGTCAACCGCTCGGCGAGCCTGGGCTCGCCCGGACTGGACAACATCCGCTGGCTTTCACCCGTGCGCGCGGGAGACACCATCACCTACCGCCGCCTCACCACCGGCGCGCGCGTGTCCGCGAGCAAGCCCGACATCGGCCTGCTGCAGTCGCGCTGGGAAGCCGTCAACCAGCGCGGCGAGATGGTGATGACGATGGAAGGCTGGGGCATGTTCCGTCGCCGGCCCACCGCAAAGGGCTAGTGCTGGCGGTCGTAGCCGTAGTAAGCGATCAGCATGCGGGCGATGCGGTAGGCGAGCCAGATCCGCACCCGCAACAGGTACGGCAGGCGCCGCCTGCGCCGGGGAATCGCCAGCGAGCCGTTCTCGATCGCTTCGTGCAGCTGCGCCCGCAACTCGGCGGCGAACGCCGCGTCGTCGACGAACACATTCGCCTCGCGTGCGAGCAGCAGGCTGAACGGGTCGATGTTGGACGAGCCGACGCTGGCGACGCGGCCGTCGAACACGCCGACTTTCGCGTGCAGGAAGCTGCGGTGGTATTCCTGTATGCGCACGCCCTCCAGCAGCAGCGGCCGGTACAGCGCCCGCGCGGCGTAGTAGAGCAGCCGGTATTCGACCTTGCCCTGCAGCAGCACCGTGACGTTCACGCCGCGCCGCGCCGCGCGCGCGAGCGCGATGCGGAAGCGGCTGCCCGGGAAAAAGTAGGCGCTGGCGATCACCACCTCTTCGCGCGCGCCGTCGATCAGCTCGAGGTAGGCCTCCTCGATGTCGCGCCGGTGCCGCAGGTTGTCGCGCACCACCAGCGCGGCGCGCTGGCCGCCCGGCGCGGCTTCCCCTGCCGGCGGCGAGTAGCGCGGCGCGCGTCCGGTGAGGACCGCGAAGCCGGGCCAGCGGCGCCAGCGCTTGCCGAAGGTCGCCCAGGAAACGCGCGTCCAGAGCTTGGATGCTTCCGCGCGCACGCGCACCGCCAGCGGGCCTTCGATGCGCACCGCGAAGTCGTAGCGCGGCGGCGTCTGGTGCGGCGTGTCGTAGTCGTCGATGACGTTGATGCCGCCGACGAAGGCGACCGCGCCGTCGATGCTCGCCAGCTTGCGGTGCATGCGGCGCAGGCGCGCGCGCTGCCGCCAGGGCGGCCAGGGGCTCACGTCGGGCCGGAACACCAGCAGTTCGGCGTTCGCCGCCGACAGCATCTCGCGAAAGCGCGGCGCGAAGTGCTGCGCGCCGAAGCCGTCGATGAGCAGGTGCGTGGCGACGCCGCGCGCGGCCGCGCGCGCGAGCGCGTCCGCGACCAGGCTGCCGGCGCGGTCGTCCGCGAAAATGTAGGTCTGCAGAAACACCTCCGCGGTCGCCGCGTCGATCGCCGCCACCAGCGCCGGGAAATACTGCTCGCCGTTCCTCAGCAGCGTGAGCCGGTTGCCGCCGACGTAGTCAGGCACGCTCGAGCTCCGCGCTCACCGCAAGGTGATCCGACAGCAGCGACCAGGGCGGGCCGCGATGCACCTGCGTGCCCAGCACCCTGAAGCCGCGCACGTAGATGCGGTCCAGGCGGAACAGCGGCAGCACGCTCGGAAAGGTGCGCTGGTGCCGTCCGCCCGGCGCCGCCATCGACACCTCGGTCACGCCCAGGCTGTCCTCGAGGATGCGGCTGGCGCGCTGGCGCCAGTCGTTGAAATCGCCGGCAAGGATGATCGGCAGGCGCTTGTCGGCGAGCGCCTCCAGCCGCGCGGCGATCGCGGCCAGCTGCCGCCGCCGGCCGCCCTCGTGCAGCGACAGATGAACGCAGATGCAGTGCAGGTTGCGCTTCCACTCCGGCACCTTGACCACCGCATGCAGCAGCCCCCTGCGCTCATAGCGGTGGTCGGAGATGTCTTCGTTTTCGGAAGACAGGATCGGAAAGCGCGACAGCATGGCGTTGCCGTAGTGCCCGTACTGGTGCACGCGGTTGCGGCCGTAGACATGCTGCAGTTCGTCGCCGGCGAGGAACTCGTGCTGCGATTTCCCCGGCCAGGCGGCGAAGCGCCGCGCGTGGCTCTGGTTGTGTCCCTGCACCTCCTGCAGGAAAACCAGGTCCGGCTTGAGCGCGCTCAGGCCTTCGCGCAGCTCGTGGATCACCATGCGGCGGTTGAACGTCGACAGGCCCTTGTGGATGTTCAGCGTGACGACGCGCAGCATCAGAATGGATCCGGCGTCACTGGAGGTCGAACTTGAAATACCGCTCGAACAGGTCGGCGTCGTCGAAATGCCGCCGGCCGACGAGCGCGGTGGGCTGCCGTCCCCACTGCCGCATCTGCCCCGCCGAGAGGACGCCCATCGGCCAGGCCCGCTCGAGCCCGGGGCGCTGCGTGCCCGGCACCAGACCGTCGGCATCGAAGGCGCTGCCGCGCGGCCCGACGGCGCGGATCAGGGATCGCAGGTCGCCGTAAGGACGCAGGGCATAGCGCACCAGGCTGTCGGTGCCGTGCGTCACGCCGACATGCTCGATGGCATGCGTGCCGCTGGCGATCCGCAGCAGCGGGCGCTCGCCGTCCGCCATGCGCGGCAGCGACTGCGGCGAGAACATCCATTCGTCGATGCCCCCGGGCGCCGGACGCGCGCCGGCGCGCGGCGTCGGGAAGAACAGGTGGCAGCAGCCGCTGGGATGGATCGCGTCGTAGACCAGCGGTTCGCCGTCGGGCGCAAGCGTCACGCGCCAGGTAATGCCGTCGAGTTTTCCGGCCAGGCGGTCGTCCTCCGACTGCGGGGGCCGCTCGGGAAACCACAGGGTATACACCAGCTGCAGCAGGATTTTCCCCTCGTAGATCGTCCGCGCGGGATGGGCGTAGACCGCCAGGTCCGAACCCTCGACCGTGGGCGTATTCACGTCGCGCAACCGGCGCAGCGCGCCGAAGCGGTCGTAATCGCCCTTCAGTTCGACTTCGAAGCTGGGCGCGTAGGCCGCGAGCAGCACTTTCAGGTCGTTGTCTTCCGGCTCCGGGATGCCGAGCGGATTTTGCGCGGCGCGCCGGAGGATCGCCACCGCCTGCGGGCGCGGCAGCGGTCCCTCGGGCTCGGGCGCGTAGCGCACCAGGCTCGCGCCCTCCGGCAACACCGGCGCGCGCCGGAACGCGGCCAGCGTCTCCTCTTCCTCGCGCCGCGCGGCCGCGGCGAACGCGAACC
>DATBQR010000057.1:0-3623 GCA_036560705.1 Burkholderiales bacterium
GCGGTGGTTGCCGCAACTCGAGCCGGTCGAGATGCCGCTCGGGCAAGTGCTCTATGAGTCGGGCAGCACGCTGAGCCACGTCTACTTTCCCACGACCTCCATCGTGTCGCTGCTCTACGTCATGGAAGACGGCGCCTCGGCCGAAATCGCCATTGTCGGCAACGAGGGAGTGCTCGGCATCGCGCTGTTCATGGGCGGCGAAACCACGCCGAGCCGGGCGGTGGTGCAGAGCGCGGGCTACGGCTACCGGCTGCGGGCGGAGCTGCTGAAGGACGAATTCAACCGCGGCGGGCCGATGATGCACCTGCTGCTGCGCTACACCCAGGCGCTCATCACGCAGATGGCGCAGACGGCGGTGTGCAACCGGCACCATTCGGTGGAGCAGCAGCTGTGCCGATGGCTGCTGCTCAGCCTCGACCGGCTGTCCACGCATGAATTGACCATGACCCAGGAACTGATCGCCAACATGCTCGGCGTGCGGCGGGAAGGGGTGACGGAGGCAGCAGGGAATCTGCAGCGCGCCGGGCTGATCCGCTACAGCCGCGGCCGCATCACGGTGCTCAACCGGCCGCGGTTGGAAAAAGAAGTCTGCGAGTGCTACGCGGTGGTCAAGAAGGAATTCGACCGCCTGCTCTCGGAAATTCCCGGCGGGGATCCGTTCGGATCGCTCGGGAAAGCCCGCCTTTAGCGGGAACGGCGGGGCGTCAGTTGCCCAGCAGCAGCTGCGCGATGATGCCGGTGGCGATCGCCACCAGGACGTAGTCGCCGCCCGTCTGCACCCAGTGGTAGCCGCGGGGCGGGGCGCTCAGGTGGTGGCCGCGCCAGTCCTCGACAACGTAATTCCTGTGGCGGTATTCGACCGGCAGGCGCTCGCCTCTGTAGAAGCTGTGGTTCGGGCCCGCGCCGCGGCCTTCGTGCCGCACTTCGACGCGCGCGCGAGCCGGCGGACGGGCATGCTCCGCCCGCACATTGCGGCCATGGTCGTCGCGTTTTCCATGGTCCTCGGCAAGGGCGGATTCACCCGCGCTCAGCAGCATGGACATCGCGGCGGCGGCGGAAACGATGATTCTATTTTTCATGGGAGGCTCCTTTTCGAAATTATTGCATGAACCAGCCGTGGCTTACCACGAGGGACTGCCCGGTCAGCGCATTCGACGGGAACGAGGCGAACATCAAGGCTACCTGGGCGACGTCGGCGGTGGTGGTGAACTCGCCGTCCACCGTGTCCTTAAGCATCACCTTCTTTACCACGTCCTCTTCGCTGATGCCGAGCGTCTTCGCCTGCTCGGGAATCTGCTTCTCCACCAGCGGCGTGCGCACGAAGCCGGGGCAGATGACGTTGGCGCGGATGTTGTGCCTGGCGCCTTCCTTGGCGACGGTCTTCGCCAGCCCGATCAGGCCGTGCTTGGCGGTGACGTAGGGCGCCTTCAGCACCGAGGCCTCCTTGGAATGCACCGAACCCATGTAGATGATGCTGCCGCCCTTTTTGCTGGCGATCATCTGCCTGACGCAGGCGCGCGTCGTCAGGAACGCTCCGTCGAGATGGATCGACAGCAGTTTTTTCCACTCGGCGTAGCTGAATTCCTCGATCGGGTGGACGATCTGGATGCCGGCGTTGCTGATGAGAATGTCGATGTTGCCGAAGGCCTTGATGCCCGCCTGCACGGATGCCTCCACCTGTGCCTCGTCGACGACGTCCACCGCCACGCCGATCGCCTTGCTGCCGGTCTTGCCGATCTCCGCGGCGGCGGCGTCGGCCGCCTGCTTGTTCAGGTCGGCGATGACGATCTTCGCGCCTTCGCGTGCGAATTCGAGCGCGATCTCCTTGCCGATGCCGCTGGCCGCGCCGGTGATGTACGCAACCTTGTTTTCGAGTCTTGCCATGGGCTATTCCTTGGGAGGGGAAAGATAATCGTAGACCACTTCGCCGAGGCCGAGCGTCAGGTCGGCGATGAAATGCAGCGCGGATTCGACCTTCAGCACCGGCAGTTCGGCCACCGGCGCGAGCGCGTGCGGGTGCAGTTCCAGGGATCCAGGGGCGGTCCAGGCGCCCTTGAGCGCAACCTCGGTGGTGTAGTAGCGCACCAATTCACAGATGCGCGCCGACCCGTCGACGTGCGGGATGATTTTCAGCAGGAAATTGGGGGCGGCGAGGGCGGCCAGCACCGCCGCTGGATCGGCGGTGCGATGCTTGAACCCCATCGTCGCCTTGGCGATGCGCACCTTGCCGTAGTCGAGCGTGCCGACCAGCGTGTCGATCTCGACCTCCAGCTGCGGCGAGGCGAGTTTTTTCGGGAAGCCCCACAGCTCGCGCCCGCCCGCGATGGGCGGATGATCGTTCAGGTACATCGCGTGCACATAGCCGCCTTTGGCGCCGCGGAAGCTGACCGGGATGACCTGGCCGGACTCTGTGTAGTCGCCGAAGCCGGTGGAGTCCGGCATGCGGATGAACTCGTACTTCACCAGCGGCTCGGTCACTTCCAGCGGTTCGGGCACCAGCGCGCGCAGGGCATCCATGTCCGTGCGGTAGGTGATGACGAGGAATTCGCGGTTGTTGAAACGGTAGGGCCCGCGCGGGAAAGCCGGGCTGGTCAGCGGCATCGCGAAGGCATTGGCTCTGACATCGGCAATTTTCATAGTCAGATCGGCCGCGCCTGTCGCGTGAGGTCGTACTGCGCCACGCCTTCGTGCAGTCCGGAAGACTTGAGCCATTCCGGATGCGTCACGGTATCACGCATGTCGCGCCGGCCGGACTGCCAGTGTTCGAGTACCGAAGCGCGGGAGAATTCGTAATCCTTGGATTCCAGCTCGTAGGACGCCTGCCGGTAGATCAGGTGCACGATGTCGGTGCGCGCGGCGTCCTTGCGCGAATTGGCGACTTCCGCCGCCATGTTGGTGTTGTAGCGCGTGCGGCTGGAATAGACGATGTCCTTCTGGCGCTGCTGTACGCCCGCGAGGTTGACGGGAATTTCGCCGCGTGCGTTGAAGAGATCGACCTGGAATACCAGGAGGCTTTCCCCCGCGCGCGCGTCCAGGACGTATTGCAGCGGCGTGTTGGAGACGAGCCCGCCGTCCCAGTACGCTTCGCCGTCGATCGTCACCGGCGGAAATGCCGGCGGCAGGGCGCCGCTGGCCATGACGTGCTCCGGCCCGATGACGCGGTCGATATTGTCGAAGTATTCCGAATTGCCGCTGCGCACGTTGACGGCGCCCACCGACAGGCGCACTTTCCTGCTGTTGATCAGGTCGAAATCGATCAGCCGCTCCAGCGTCGCGCGCAGCGGCGCGGTGTCGTAAATGCTGAGCGCCCCGGGGTTGCCGTCGGGCTGCAGCACGGCCGGCGGGATGCGCGGCTTGTAGAACCCGGGAATGCCCAGCATCGCCGACCACAGGGCGCTGAACTGGTTGAAGGCGCTGCGCGGCTGCGTCATTTCCGAGACGGCTTTCAGCCAGGGCGCGGCCGGCAAGGTCTCCGCCTGCAGGCCCATGCCGGAAGAAACCAGGTGCCAGAACTCGGACAGCCGTTCGATGCGGCGCTCCGGCGGATTGCCCGCCATCAAAGCGGCGTTGATCGCGCCGATCGAAACGCCGGCGAACCAGTCGGGCTGGTAGGCGGTGGTGGA